>NZ_JBHNYL010000001.1:0-834150 GCF_054960735.1 Pseudoalteromonas sp. RWi3 | reverse complement strand
CATCATAACTTTAGTTGACCTATAATCATTGATTAAACGAAGCTAATTCGTTCAATTTTAGTTTTGTTCTTTATCTTCAATTTCACTGTTTTAGATTTCTATGCGCAATATCTGCGGTTCTGTTGTATGAACTAAATTTACTACCATTTTTAACGGTGATGTTTTACCTTGTTGCGCAGTAGCTTTTTAAGGGATAGCGAAAAAATGACAAGGCCTATTTCAATAGATAACGCGGAGCATTACAAATGGAATAATAACTGCGATGGTTGGCATTTGGTTAAAAGTGAAAAGTTGAGTGTGATTCAGGAGCGTGTACCAAGCGGTGCGTGTGAGCAGTCGCATAAACATGAGTTTGCTGAGCAGTTCTTTTTTGTATTAAGTGGGCAGGCGACTTTAGTAGTCGACTCAGTGACTCATGTATTAAACGCTCAGCAAGGTTTGCATGTGCCCGCGGGAATTGTTCATCAGCTATGTAATTATGGCGATGTTGATCTTGAGTTTATTGTTACCTCAACACCGCCAAGTCATGGTGATAAGGTGCTTGTTTAACATTTTATGGGAAGTCCTGTACTGTTAAATAAAAAAGGAAGCTGAGGCTTCCTTTTTGGTGTGCGTATTCTATTTTAACTATTTAAATCCTAAGCGCCTGGGCCACATTCCATACAGTGGTTGATGATTTCTGGGCCAAATTTAAGTTTGGCGTTTAAATCACGAAGGGCAGTGCGCAGGCCTTCTTCAATCACTGGGTGATAAAATGGCATATCAAGCATTTGCGGTACGGTCATTTTGTTTTGTACTGCCCATGCTAATAGGTGGGCGATGTGCTCTGCTTGTGGGCCTATGAACTCTGCGCCGATAAATAAACCGGTGCCTTGCTCTGCATATACACGCATATGACCTTTGTTTTTTAGCATTACACGGCTGCGGCCTTGGTTTTCAAAGCTAACTTCGCCGACTTCAAAACACCCACAATCACCTAATCGTTGTGTTATTTGTTTATAACTTTCACCTACCATGGCAATTTGTGGGTCGCTAAATACGGCGGAGATAGGCGCGCGGCGCAGGCCCGTTTGAACATGAGGAAAACGCCCCGCATTTTGCCCTGCGATAGTACCTTGGTCGCTTGCCTCGTGTAAAAGTGGGATCATGTTACTGGCGTCCCCGGCAATAAATATGTTTGAATCGCCACATTGCATGGTGTACTTGTGAGCAACAGGCACGCCGCGTTCATCAAGCTCAATCCCAGTGTTTTCAAGTCCGAGCTTGTCAGTGTTTGGTATGCGGCCTGTGGCGGCTAGTACATAATCAAATTGTTCCGTGTGCTTTTGACCGTTTTTATCTTCAAAGGTAAGCTGTGCTTTATCGCCCACTTTTTTCATGTCAGATACGTTTGAGTCGGTATCAACAAAGAACTCTTCAGCAAATACAGTATTAGCATAATCTTTGATAACAGGGTCGGTAATGGGGCCTATAGCGCCGCCTACACCAAATAGTTTTACCTTAACGCCTAAGCGATGTAATGCTTGGCCTATTTCAAGGCCAATAACACCAGGGCCGAACACGGCAACGGATTCTGGTAAGTCTTGCCAATCAAATACGTCGTCGTTGATGATGAGCCTGTCGCCAAAGTTATTAAAGACGCCTGGGTATGCAGGGCGCGAACCTGTAGCAATAACAAAACGCTTAGCGGTGATTATTGTGTGGTCGTCAATTTGAACGCGGTTGGTATCCAAAAACTTTGCGTAGCCACGAATTTTATCTTCACTGGGGATGTCATCGACGGCCTCAACAACAAAGCCAACAAAACGGTCACGTTCATTACGTACGCGTGCCATGACCTCAACGCCGTTGATTGTAGGTTTTGAGCTGTGTACACCAAAAGCGGGTGCGGTTTCGATTGAGTGAGCAGCCTCAGCTGCAGCAATTAATAGTTTACTAGGCATACAACCTACACGGGCACACGTTGTGCCATATTGGCCTGCTTCAATCATTAGTACGTTAGGCGTGTGTTGTTTTGCGTTACGGTATGCGCTTAAGCCTGCTGTACCAGCACCAATTACAACAACATCTGTATTTAGTTCTTTCATGGTGATGTCCTCAATACCAATTTTATTAAAAAACTGGCTTTCAAAATAAGTTAATAAAATAGGTACGTCAAAGGGTGAAAGTAGGGGCATGAATGCCCCTAATTATGTGCTTAAAGGATTACTTAATTAAGCAAAGTATTTTTCTAAATCGTCAGAGCCACCAATGTGTTTTCCGCCGATAAATACTTGTGGTACGGTCTCGCGGCCTGAAATAGCTTTAAGGCTTGTTAGTGATGCACCTGCACCCATAGTGATTTCTTCAAATACTAGGCCTTTTTCTTCAAGTAATGCCTTTGCTTTTGTGCAGAACGGGCAACCTGGTTTAGTAAATATGCTTACCGCTTCTGGTTTTACTTGCTCAGGATTGATGTAATCAAGCATGGTGTCAGCGTCTGATACTTCAAACGGGTCGCCTGGTAAGTCTGGCTCGATGAACATTTTGTCAATCACGCCGTCTTTAACCAGCATCGAATAGCGCCAGCTACGTTTGCCAAAACCTAGGTCATTTTTGTCTACTAACATGCCCATGCCGTCAGTAAATTCACCGTTACCATCTGGTAGTAAGGTAATGTTTTGTGCTTCTTGGTTTTGAGCCCATGCGTTCATTACAAAGGTGTCGTTTACTGATACACATACTATGTCATCAACGCCGTTTTGCTTTAGTACACCCGCAAGCTCGTTATAGCGTGGTAAGTGAGTTGATGAACACGTTGGTGTGAATGCACCTGGTAGTGAAAACACAACGACAGTTTTACCTTTAAAAACGTCGTCTGATGTAACTGATTTCCATTCATCGTTTACGCGAGTTGCGAATGTAACTTGTGGAATTGTTTGACCTTCAATATTGTTTAACATGTTTTTAGTTCCTCTTGATTTGTTGATAGCCATTATGTCGTGAAAGTTACAATAGCTCCAATCGTTTGTTTGTATTAATATGATAGGTATTAACTATCATTAAGGCGTGTTATGAATTTAAAAGATCTTGAATATGTTAAAGCGGTTGCTCACTTTAAACATTTTCGTAAAGCGGCTGATGCATGTTTTGTTAGCCAGCCTACGTTAAGCGGGCAAATCAAAAAACTAGAACAAGAGCTTGGCGTAACCTTATTTGACCGTTCTACCAAGCAAGTTACCCTAACTACTCACGGTGAACGTTTGTTGCCACAAGTTGAGTTAGTGCTAGAGCAGGCTAAAATTTTAAAAGAGCAGGCGGCAACATCTGATACGCCATTACAAGGTAGGGTAAAAATAGGGATAATCCCAACTATTGCCCCTTATTTATTACCCACGTTACTTACCTCAATGAAAGAAGCATTTACCCAGAGCCAGTTTACTTTTGTTGAAATGCAAACTCACACTATCTTAGCCGCGCTTGATAGTGGTGAAGTTGATATTGCGATATTAGCAGATGTGCCTGAACTTAAGCTTTATCATACGGTTAATTTATATAAAGAAGATTTTTTAGTGGCTTTGTCATTGCAAAACAAGTTGGCTAATCGCGGTAAAATAGCATTGGATGAGTTAAAAGCATGTAACTTATTAATGCTTAGTGATGGGCACTGCTTTAAAGATCAGGCGCAACAATTTTGCTTTGCAGCTGGGGTTGATGTTTCTAGTGAGTATCAAGGCAATAGTTTAGAAACATTGCTGGCATTAGTGGCGATGGATGACGGTGTAACGTTTGTGCCAAAGCTTGCATGTGTTGAGCGCACAGGCATTATTTACTTACCCATATTTCCGACTCAACAACGTTCGGTTGTTATGGCATCACGTAAGCACTACCCGCACTTGGCTGGTGTTGAACTATTAGCTAAATGGCTAAGCGAACACCCTGGTTTGTGCCAGCAACTAACTAAAGCGCTAGATTAGCCAATTCTACTACGTCATTTATTTGAATATTAGGCAGTGGTTGTTTATCAATACTTTGTGCAATAGCGCTTTGTTGGTAAACCTGCTGAATTTGAACCTGATTGAGTGTGGTGATCATGTTTGGCATTTTATTACCCGCGGCATCCGTTAAGTAATTGTGGTGCGCAACGTTTAGTATTTGGCCCTTTTCTATTCCGTGTGCTTTGCCTAAATTAATAACCAATTTATCGTTTTCAATATGTAGAATTTTGCCTTGGGTCTCAAGGCAGGCCATGGCAGCTTGTAAATCGTAGCTGAGTGTTTGGTTTATGTCCGTTATGGTTTGTCCGTAGTCAGATCCCCAAAAGTTTTCGCTGTATACATCGATACGGTCTGTTTTTTCAAATGGCCAAATACCTTTTCCGCGATAGCTTTTTTGCCATAGGCGTTCGTATGTGGTGCCATCAAATAATACAAAGTCGATATTGTAAGCGCGTTGGTAACTTTCATCTTGCCAGAAGGCATAATCGTTATTGAGTTTTTCACTATTCGATATATCTACAAGCTGGCTTAGTAATACGTATTGCGAGTTGCTGCGTGTGGCAATCTCTTCAAGTAAAGCATTGCTGTAATCGTATTGTTGTGTAAAAAACTCACCAACGCGAATTGGAAAGTTAAAATACGCAGTTGGGCGTGTACTAATAGGGGAGTTACTCAGTGTTTTATATAAGTTTTCGCTGCTTGCTTTGCTAATGTCAAAAATTTGACCAAGTTTGGCTTGTTCACGATGCTTAAGTTGCGTTTGGGTGATGGCTACAAACTTATTAAAACTGCTTGCTGGGCACTGTTCTTGTTGTGGGAATATGTCTAAGCGAAGGGTGACTGCAAATTGGTCGCCGCGGCGGTCTTCACTGATCATTTCAATTTTTTGAATTTCACCATGGCTGTTTATTTTTAACTGGTCTTGGGTGAGAACGCCATCGACTAAGGTTTGCATAGAGGTTACGCGTGCTCCCGAAAAAACCAACGCTTGGGTTATCGCATCTTTTATTGCAACTGACTTAGCTCGTGAAATGTCATCATTTTGAATGTTTGCATGGCCTGTAGACTCAAACCATTGTGCATAGGACGCTGAGCTTACACATAAGGTAAGCCATGTAGCCGCACTAAGGGCACAGTTTAAAAGTTTGTTCATCGCTAGATTCCACGCTAATGTATTTTTTAATTAACTTACATACGCAAGGAATATACCAATAGTTACAAGGTGTGAATATATCATGGCACTAATCATGCATTGAAAGAAGTCATTATTTTTGTAGTTTAATGTGGGTCTTATGCGTACAACACTCTTTTTTATAGCAACAGTGAGCTTAGCTGGTTGTAGTAGCGTTTTTGATAAACATATTCAGTATAAATACGTTGAGCCTGATAGCTACCCTGTATTAAAGGCTATTGGTTATGCGCCTATAAGTGCTCAACCTGGAGACAATGATACACAGCGCTCATTAATGGCATTAAAAGCATCTAAACTCGAAGCATACCGTGAGCTTGCTGAGCAAGTGTATGGGCAAAAGATTACCGCAGGAACGACTGTAAAGGGTAGCATCGCGCAAAACGATCAATTACAAAGCCAAGTCCAAGGCATTATCAAAGGTGCGCAAGTTATTAAAAGTTACCCAGTTGGCGACAGTTATGCTACTGAGCTGAGACTGGATATGAAACGCGTACACGATTTATATATTGGTGAGATCAAACCACGAGAAGTAAAAAAAGTGACTTACTATTAAGCAAATTAAAAATCCGGTAAATAACTAAAGTGCTAACAGGGGGGTTAACGTGCTCAATGTGAGCGCTGAGGTTTAAGCTTTTAGGTTGTGAACTAACGTACTACTGCCATGAACAACACTACCACCTTGGTCATAAGTCATCGATGTTGGAGCACCAATTAATATATCCTTGAGTTGCTTAACGCTTAGTTGCGCTTGATGAGCTGCATGGGCATTAATGTCATTCTTCTTTTTACAGGTTTCTAGGTGCGAGCGAACAGAACTGATTAGTTCTTCTACCTCATCTGACTTAGTATCATTTGAATTAAGTAGCGTACTGAGTTCTTTATCAAGAGTCTGGATTGTATTTAAAAAGGATAACTTTTGCTTTGCAATGTCTTTAAGGCCATTACCACGACGTGATGCAATTGCCGTAAGTTCATCGTCAAGCACTTCAATGAGTGACACTAAGCAATTTAACTGCATGGTGAGTTTTGATGCAATTAGACTGTTGTGATCAGCCATATACATCAAACTCGAACGCTGCAATATTCTTAGCTAACTTTTCAGCATCAATTTGGTATTTACCTTCACTGATCGCTTTTTTAAGCTCTGCAACTTTATTGCTATCAAAACCAGAAGATTGCTGTGCTTTGTCTTGGAGTGATTTCAATTGTTGAGCTTGTGGCGTTAAGCTAACCGAGTCTGCGGTTGCCTTAGGCGCAGTTGTTTGAGCTGTATTTGCATTATTGTTTTGCAAATCAACCTTTTGCTGTTTAGTGTTAGCCAGCACATTAGCCTGTTGCTGACCTTTATTTACTTGGCTTACCATGATTATAACCTATACAGAATCCAACACATGCCTATTTATCGGCATCTATGTTTAATACTTTAGCATAAATTTGAAAATTTAAATATTAACCTGCACAGACTCAACACCGTCGACACGGGCATTTAAAACTTTCCCTGATTTCGCATTTTTAACTCTTACCTGCTCACCTAATGTACCATCTTCGAGCGCTAAACCGGAAGTTTTTATTTTTAAACCGCGTATTGTCGCAACAATACTGACGTTATCGCCTTTACACACCATGCATAATTGGCTTAAAACAATCGGTAAACCACTGCGAATATTTCTTTTGCTGCGGCTGCCAATAAGGTGCTGTGTGTCTTGTACATGCTGTACTCTGACAAAATGTTTTGGCTTCATCTCTATACTGAGGTGGTGCGCCTGAATGACCTCACCTCGTGATAAGTGCTCTGATGCAACAACCATGGGGGCCAATTCAACTATTCTAACATGTACGTATTGGCTCCAACCTTGTACATCTTCACAGCTAAGCTGCACAGTAACTTGTCTATTAAATGGGGGCTCTGATGGAGTATTTAATTGCAATGCGTTTTCGCAGTACCTATCAGCAATACGGCTGTCTAACTCAAGTGTAGTTATTTGAGTATACTCATCACTTTTTGCAGGAAGCTGCTGCTTAATGTATGAAGCTGCTAACGTTTGTAGTTTTTCTTTGCTATACATTTGCCCATACGCAGGTGAAACCACGCATAAGCTGGCAAGAAAATAAAAAACATTGTATCTTCGGCTTTTATTTAACAAACTCATAATGTTTCGACTATGCTTATTGTTGAAAACAGGGTATAAATATTTAGCGTCAAATTTTAGACGCTCCCGCAATGTTATGTAGCTTTATTAGAAGAAAGCAATTATTGTTCCGCTTATTAAAAGCTTTCTTTAGGAGATTGAAATGGCAGGCATTTTAGACTCAGTAAACCAGCGAACTCAGCTGGTTGGGCAAAACCGTCTTGAATTATTATTATTCAAATTAAAAGGGCGGCAGCGCTTTGGTATTAACGTGTTTAAAGTGAGAGAAGTACTGCAATGCCCTCCTTTAACAAATATGCCTAAATCAAATTCGTATATTCGAGGCGTTGCGCATATTCGTGGACAAACTATTTCGGTAATTGACTTATCAATGGCAGTGGGCGGCCCTGCAATTGAAAATATTAAAGACAGTTTTATTATCATCGCTGAATATAACCGCTCCGTGCAGGGCTTTTTAGTCGGTGGCGTTGAGCGTATTGTGAATATGAATTGGGAAAAAATTATGCCACCGCCATCTGGTGCTGGTCGGTATTCATATTTAACAGCGGTTACTGAAATTGAAAACGAACTTGTTGAAATTCTTGATGTAGAAAAAATCTTAAACGAAATTTGCCCGGTTAACACAGAAGTTAGTGCAGACATTGCTAACGATGGCGAAATTCAAAAAGACTTAGGTGAACGTATTGTGTTTATCGCAGATGATTCTGCGGTGGCGCGTAATCAAGTTAAGCGTGCACTTGAGCCGTTAGGTGTTCAAACAGAGCTAGCTAAAAATGGTAAAGAAGCGCTTATTCGATTAAAAGAAATTGCTAAACTTGATTGCAAAAATGATATTACTGAACGTGTTGGTTTGTTGATTTCTGATGTTGAGATGCCTGAAATGGATGGTTACACCTTAACCGCAGAGATTAAGGCTGATCCAAAGCTTGCGCCTTTACATGTTATTCTTCATACATCTTTGAGTGGTGTTTTTAATCAGGCGATGATTGAAAAAGTAGGTGCCGATGACTTTATTGCTAAGTTCAATCCAGATGAATTAGCAACTGCGGTGAAAAAGTGGGTTCATTGTGACTAATTCGAACAGGTGGTGTTACTTTGGAAAATAAGCATTTACAGCAGGGCGAATATGATCAGTTTCGCACGTTTTTAGAACAGCAGTGCGGTATTGTTTTAGGTGATAATAAGCTTTATTTAGTTAAAAGCAGGCTGGCACCTTTAATGGTGCGCTTTAAGGTTGAGTCTCTTTCTGAGCTTGTGAGTAAAACACTTAGTCCTCATGAGCGTCAGCTTAGAGCTGCCGTGGTTGATGCGATGACCACAAATGAAACGCTGTGGTTTAGAGATCAGTATCCATTTGATTTATTACAAAGCAAATTGTTTCCAGAGCACAAAGAGCTTAGGCGTCCGCTTAAAATATGGTCTGCTGCGAGTTCTTCTGGTCAAGAACCCTATTCTATAGCAATGTCTGTTGCTGAGTTTCAAGCAAAGCAGCCTGGTGTATTGAAAATGGGCGCGCAAATCATTGGTACAGATATATCTAACACTATGCTTGATATGTGCAAGCATGGTGAGTATGACTCGCTTGCGTTGGCACGAGGGCTTTCTGCTGAAAGACGTAAAAAGTTTTTTAAAGACACTGGCAATGGCATGGCTCAAGTTACTGATCCTATAAAAAAGCTAACGAGTTTTAGGCACCTTAACTTGCTTGATTCTTATGCTTTGATGGGCAAGTTCGATATTATATTTTGCCGCAATGTGTTGATTTATTTTTCGCCTGAAGTCAAAGCGAAAATTATTGCGCAATTTGCTCAAGCTCTGAACCCGAAGGGGTACCTTTTCTTAGGTGCCTCAGAATCTATGTCTGGCTTAAGTACTGAGTTTGATATGGTGCGTTGTAACCCCGGTATTATTTATCAAAAAAAGTAAACTGACCTTTTTGACAATGGTTACATTCTAAACAATGGCGCTTTCAGCGCCGTTTTCTTTTTATAAATTAGTAGTTTACTCCTTCCTTTATGTTGTCAATTAAACTGGCTCATCTTTTGCATTAATCAACTCAAGTCAAATTTTTGGAGATGGTTATGGCTATCAGTTTTGATAAAGCATTTGGGGTGCATCCCCATGCAATGTTGATCCGTTCTCAACGTGCCGAATTATTAGCAACCAATATTGCCAATGCTGATACGCCTGGCTACAAAGCAAAAGATGTCGATTTTGCCTCCGCCTTAAAAGCGGCAAAAAGCAACCAGCAGGGCGGCAATAACATGGTAACGACCAATGCAAAGCACATCGCTGGTGGAAGCCGCTATGTAGGTAACGCAGAAATGTTTCGCTCGCCAAATCAAGCAGATACGGGTGATGGTAACTCAGTAGATATACAGGTGGAACGAAACTTGTATACACAGAACTCATTAGAGTATCAGGCAAGCCTACAATTTATGAGTGGTAAAATTAAAGGCCTTAAAAAAGCCCTCGGTAGTCAAGGAGCTTAAGCATGAGTTTATATAACGTTTTTGATATTTCAGGTACCGGTATGAGTGCACAGAATGTGCGCTTAAATACAACAGCCAGTAACATCTCGAATGCTAATACTATTAGCTCAAGCCAAGACAAAACCTACCGGGCACGCCACCCAGTGTTTGCTGCAGAGCTTACAAAAGCTTCAGCATCGCAAATTAATATGCAGGGTTCGTCTGTTGGCGTTAAAGTGTTGGGTGTCGTAGAGAGCGATAAACCATTACAGATTGAATATAACCCTAATCATCCTAGTGCGGATGAGAATGGTTATATCTACAAACCTAACGTAAACGTAGTAGAAGAAATGGCTAATATGATTTCTGCCTCACGCTCTTATCAAACAAATGTGCAAGTTGCAGATGCAGCAAAGCAAATGTTAAGTAAAACACTGTTGCTTGGGCAGCGGTAATTGAGGAAAAGTTATGAGTAACGATATCAGTGCAACGTCGTCGACTTATCTAGATTCGTTAAAGTGGCAAGATAAACAAGTTTCGACTGAAGAAAAGAGTGATGAGTTAACACAAGAAGATTTCTTTTCCTTGTTAACACAGCAGCTGTCATTTCAAGATCCAAGCAAGCCAGCTGACAACGATCAAATGATTGCGCAAATGACTAATTTTACTATGGCAGAAGGTATTTCAAACCTTAATAGTAACTTCCAATCACTTGCAGCATCGATGACATCTAATTCGGCGTTACAGGCTTCAACTTTAGTAGGCAAGCAAGCATTACTTGAATCTGATTCGCTAGATTTAGCAGCTGGTAGAGATGCTAAAGGCACTATCGTTGCCCAAGAGCCGGTAGACAATTTAACGTTACGGATTGAAGATTCCTCAGGTCAATTAGTTCGTACAATTGAATTTGGTTCACAACCTCCTGGTGCCGTGCGCTTTGAATGGGATGGTAAAAACTCTGAGGGTGAAGAATTACCCGATGGTGAATATACCGTAAAAGCAGAGGGCCAAATGGGAGGGGATTTCACGAGTTTACCCATTGCAACTTTCAAAAATATTGAAAGCGTAAATGTTAATGGTGCCAACGGGATCATTATTAATACTAAAGAAGGTGCGGTTAGGCTAACTGACGTAGCAGAAATCGCGTAAAAATTAATTATTAGTTAGCCTTCTTCCGGCTACACATTCATAAATTAGAGGTGAATTATGAGCTTCAATATTGCACTTACAGGCATTGCAGCCGCTCAAAAAGATTTGGACGTAACAGCAAATAATATTGCTAACGTTAACACAACTGGTTTTAAAGAGTCGCGCGCTGAATTTGCAGATGTGTATGCATCATCTGTATTTAGTTCGGGTAAAACAAAAAATGGTGATGGTGTTCAAACCACTATGGTTGCGCAACAATTTCACCAAGGGTCACTTAAGTTTACTCAAAACTCGCTTGATTTAGCGATTACAGGTGAAGGTTACTTTGCCATGAGTGAAGACTTAGGCGCACAGGATTTTACTTACACTCGTGCGGGTGCATTTAAGTTAAACCAAGATAACTTTATCGTTGATGCTAAAGGTAACTTTTTGCAGGGTTTTCCTGTTAATGAATCAACGGGTGACACGACGTCGGTAAGTTTAAGTACGTCTTCTGCACTACAGATCCCAGATTCGTCAGGTTCACCTCGTGCAACAACAAACGTTTACAGCTCATTCAATCTAGATTCGCGTTCAACTGCGCCATCAATTACGACTTTTGACCCTACGGTGAGTGCATCATACAACAGCTCAACATCAACAACAGTATTTGATTCACTAGGTGAGCCGCATGTATTGCAGTTTTTCTTCGTGAAAACCGATGCTGCAGTGACGGGTAACGAGAATGAGTGGCAAGTTCATGCAACACTCGATGAGAAAGTGTTTAACCCAGCGGGTGCTGAAGAAACAGCCCCTCCATATACACCAATTTCTACCTTCCAATTTGATGCCAGCGGTTTACCATTAAACACAGATGGTACACCAAATACAGATACAACTTTCAATCCGATAGCGATCCCTGGCGGCGGTGGCGGTGTAGCGGGTTTATCAGATTTATTGACGAACGGTGCTAGTTTCCCTGATGACGTTGAAGTAAATTGGCGTGATGAAGCGGGTACTGCGAATAAAATCCCTACCCAGTATGCGAGTAACTTTGAAGTGAAAGCGCTTGACCAAGATGGTGCGACAGTTGGCCGCTTGGCAGGTATTGATATTGGTACAGATGGTAAGGTTGTTGCGTCATACAGTAATGGTGACACTTCTTTCTTAGGCCAAGTGGCAATGGTTCGTTTTTCTAACTCACAAGGTTTAGCACAAGTGGGTGACACGGCATGGAAGAAAAGCTTAACGTCAGGTGAGCCAATTGCTGGTGAGCCAGGTTCAGGTACGTTAGGTTCAATTAATTCATCAGCGCTAGAGCAATCAAATGTTAATTTGACTAATGAACTAGTAGACCTAATTAGTGCTCAGCGTAACTTCCAGGCAAACTCACGTGCACTAGAAGTTAATTCTACACTACAACAAAATATCCTGCAGATTCGTTAATAGCTTAGCGCTTTACTGCATTGCAATAATCCGACACCGAGGCTGCCCTTTATGGCAGCCTTTTTTGTATCTTAGATTTAATAAAGGGGGTGTCAAATTATTGTGGCACTTATTTTGCATTTATACTTAATATAGATTTTTATCGCGAGTCGATGTTATGGATAAGATGGTTTACATTGCAGCGTCAGGGGCTAAGCAGAGTATGCGGGGCCTTGCGCTCAAAGCAAATAACTTAGCAAATGCCAACACCACAGGCTTCAAGGCCGACTTTGCACAAGCAAGGTCAATGCAAGCATTTGGTGAAGGCCTCCCTACACGTGTGTTTTCTATGCAAGAACGACCAGGTTCAAACATGACTTCGGGCGGCGTTGTTGAAACTGGCCGAGACCTTGATATTGCGTTTAGTGATAAAGGTTGGTTAACCGTTCAAGATGCTTCAGGCAATGAAGCCTACACTAAAGTGGGGACGTTAAATATCACGCCAGATGGTGCGTTAGTAACGAGCCACGGACGCCAAGTAGTTGGCGCCGGTGGTCCCATTATTTTGCCATTGCCAGTGGAAAAGGTGGAGTTTAGTGATGATGGCTCAATTCAAGTAAGGCCCCAAGGGGCGCCGGCAAACTTTTTAGAGGTGGTTGATCGTCTAAAAGTTATTGAAGCTAATAATAGCCAGCTTGAAAAAGGTAATGACGGTCTATTTAGACCAAAGCAAGATAAATTAGTTGATGACCTATGTGGATTTTGTGAAATATCGCAAAACGTCAAAGTTATGAGTGGCACGTTAGAAATGTCTAATGTGAATCCAGTGCATGAAATGGTCGATATGATAAGCCATCAACGCCAATTTGAATTACAACTTAAGTTAATGAAAACAGCAGAAGAAATTGACGAACGTCATACCCAGTTGCTGCGCATTGTTTAACCTAATTGAGAGGACATTAGTATGAATCCTGCATTGTGGATCAGTAAAACGGGCTTAGATGCCCAACAAACCGATATATCGGTGATCTCAAATAACTTAGCTAATGCCAGTACCATAGGGTACAAAAAAAGCCGCGCAGTATTTGAAGATTTACTTTATCAAAATATAAACCAACCTGGTGGGCGTTCATCGCAAGATACTGAAATGCCATCTGGCTTAATGTTGGGTGCTGGTGCAAAAGTTGTCGCAAACCAAAAGAACTTTTCTCAAGGTAACATGCTTACTACTGAAAACTCATTGGATTGGATGATCTCAGGCCCTGGGTTTTTCGAAGTGCTTCAGCCTGACGGAAATATTGCTTATTCTCGTAATGGCCAATTTACCACCGATGAAGATGGTCGAATTGTTACAGCGGGCGCTGGTTTTCCTGTGCAACCAGAAATGAACGTACCTGACGATGCACAATCAATTACGGTGTCACAAGATGGTGAAGTTTCAGTTAGTATCGCAGGCCAGCCAGATAACGTGGTTATTGGACAATTGACAATCAGTGACTTTATTAATCCATCAGGCCTTGAGCCAGTTGGGCAAAACCTTTACACCGAAACGGCTGTTAGTGGCGCACCAGTTCAAGGTAACCCTGGCATTGATGGCTTAGGTGCGATTGTGCAAGGTTCACTCGAAACATCTAATGTAAACGTGACGGAAGAGCTGGTGAACTTAATTGAAACACAGCGTATTTATGAAATGAATTCAAAAGTGATTTCGGCGGTTGATGAAATGCTTAGCTATGTTAACCAACAGCTTTAAAGTGTAAGGGGTTATGTGATGCGTACTTTTATTATTGCCTTAAGTGGTGCATGTTTATTGAGTGGTTGTGTGACGACACAAAATACCCATGTGGTTCAAGACGATCCTTACTATGCGCCAATGTACCCAGAGCCAGTTACGGAACAAATTGTGCCTACAGGGTCATTATTTGACACCTATTCAGCCAATGATCTCTACTCAGATAAAAAAGCTTTAAGAACAGGCGATATAATCACTGTTAAGCTTCAAGAGTCGACGCAAGCATCAAAAGCGGCGAAAACAGAAACTGATAAAGAAAGTAATGCCAGCTTAGACCCCGTTATTGGTCTTGGTGGCTTACCAGTCAATATTGGCAATGAAAGTATTCAATTTGGTGTTGGTTCGGACTCCTCATTTACAGGGGATTCAAAGTCGAATCAATCTAATAGCTTATTTGGTGATATTTCTGTCAATGTGATGCGTGTCTTACCTAACGGTAATCTAGTTATCCGTGGTGAAAAGTGGCTTACATTAAACACTGGTGAAGAATTTATCCGTTTAGAAGGGCTTGTAAGGCCTCAAGATGTAACTGCCGATAACACGGTGACATCAAATCGAATTGCCAACGCACGTATCCAATACTCTGGTAAAGGGCAAATGCAAGAGACACAAAGCGCCGGCTGGCTAACTCAGTTCTTCAGTAGTGCGTTATTCCCTTTTTAAAGGAAAGTGGTTATGAACGGTTTTAAAGTTTTTTTAAGTATTTGCCTACTCTGTTGGCATTTTGGTGCCGCTGCAGAGCGCATTAAAGACGTTTCAATGGTTGAAGGTGTAAGAGCAAATCAGTTAATAGGCTATGGCTTGGTTGTTGGTTTACCGGGCACAGGCGAGCAAAGCCGCTTTACTGAACAAAGCTTTAAAGCCATGTTAAATAGCTTTGGTATTACTATGGCTAGTAATTTAAAACCAAAGATAAAAAATGTTGCTGCGGTGGCTGTACATGCAGAGCTTCCTCCTTTTAGAAAGCCGGGCCAAATGATTGATATAACTGTGTCGTCAATTGGTAGTGCAGGTAGTTTACGCGGAGGTACATTACTGCAAACATTCCTAAAAGGGGTTGACGGTAATACGTATGCAATTGCACAAGGTAGCTTGATTGTAGGCGGTTTGGGAGCGGAAGGTGCTGATGGTAGCCGAGTTGTAATCAACACGCCAACTGTAGGTCGTATTCCAAATGGCGCAATTATTGAACGGGCAATTAAAAGTCCTTTCATGCAAGGTGATTACATTACGTTTAATTTAAATCGCCCTGATTTTACTACCGCAAAGCGTTTAGAACAGACAATTAATGATTTAGTTGGCCCTGACAGTGCTCAAGCAATTGATGCTGCTTCTATTCGTGTTTTAGCACCTCGTGACGCATCTCAACGTGTGGCGTATTTATCAACACTTGAAAATTTAGAATTCAAGCCTGCTGATACGTCGGCTAAAATTATTGTTAACTCACGAACGGGCACCATTGTTATTGGTAAAAATGTGAAGTTACAACCTGCGGCTATTACCCATGGTGGGCTTACGGTTACGATAGCAGAGCAACAAAATGTATCGCAACCTAATCCATTAAGCGAGGGTGAAACGGTTGTAACCAATCAAACAATTATTGATGTTAATGAAGATGACTCACGTGCATTTGTATTTAACCCAGGTGTAAGCCTTGATGATTTAGTGAGAGCAATTAATGAGGTTGGCGCCGCTCCTGGTGATTTGATGGCAATTCTTGAAGCACTCAAAGAAGCAGGTGCTATTAATGGCCAACTCGTTGTTATTTAGTTTTAAGCACTCCCTTAGTTTTGAAAACTAAGGGAGTGCCGTGCTCTATCAGTCTGAGTTTTTAGACTCCTCAACTTCCCACACTTTCTTAGCTTTGGCGCAAATATTGCATTGTTAATATCATTATTAATTATTGTGTCAAAAAGCTGATGGATACTAATCACCTCGATAAGCAAAACTTTTTTGATTTAGGGAACTTAGACTCATTACGTCAAAGTGCCTTAAAAAGTGATGCCTCTAGTGACACTTCCAAAGATGCGCTAAAACAAGCCGCTGCACAGTTTGAATCTATTTTTACGCAGATGCTGCTTAAAAGTATGCGTAAAGCCAATGATGCGTTCGAGGATAAAAACAGCCCGTTTAATTCAAGTGGCGTAAAGTTTTTTGAAGAAATGCATGATCAACAACTCTCTGTTGAGTTGTCTTCAAATGGTTCTTTAGGTCTTGCTGATTTAATAGTTCAGCAGCTTTCTCCTGATGGGAAAAAGTTCACCCCAGGCTCGGTACTTCGCTCGGTTGATAATTTTACTAGCGATAAACGTGCATCAGGTGTTTCGAATGATTCACTGACAAACAAAAATGATATCGCAACGAATGCATCTGATAAAAACGAAGGGGCGTTTGATGATGCAGAGTCATTTATTAGCACCGTGTGGGAGCATGCAAAATCAGCAGCTGAAAAAATAGGATTAAATCCTGCCGTAATGGTTGCGCAGGCTGCACTTGAGACTGGTTGGGGTAAGCATATTATTAACAAAGCGGATGGCAGTAGCAGTAACAATCTGTTCAATATTAAGTCAGATCGCAGCTGGG
Source organism: Pseudoalteromonas sp. RWi3 (assembly GCF_054960735.1). Lineage (NCBI taxonomy): Bacteria > Pseudomonadati > Pseudomonadota > Gammaproteobacteria > Alteromonadales > Pseudoalteromonadaceae > Pseudoalteromonas > Pseudoalteromonas sp. RWi3. The sequence goes on along the minus strand of NZ_JBHNYL010000001.1, from coordinate 817,432 downwards.
ATGGTGCCAAAGCTAGCAAAGTCACGCTTGAATTTGAACAAGGTATGCCAGTAAAAAAACAAGCAAGCTTTAGGGCTTACGACTCAATTAAAGACAGTGTGAATGATTTTGTCGATTTTTTAAATGAAAATCCACGCTATCAAGAAGCACTCGACAATACAGCAAAACCTGCTGCCTTTTTAGATTCCTTACAAAAAGCAGGCTATGCAACTGATCCCAATTACGCTGATAAAATTAAGCAGGTTCTCAACAGATCTGATCTTAAATCACTGGCAGCTACATTGGTTCGCCAAGGAGTAAACTAACATGTCGTTTAATTTATTAAACATTGCTAATTCAGGTGTTCGAGCAAATTCTGAATTGCTACAAACGACCAGTAAAAACATTGCTAATGTAAATACCAAAGGCTATGTAAGAGAAAGTACAGAGCATATGACCATGGTCGACAATCAAGTTGGCCGTGGTGAAACATTTAGACTTTTAAATGAGTTTGCCCAAAAACAACTTAACCGTGATACATCAAACAAAGCGTTCTTCGACCAATTTGTCACTGAAGCAAGTCGTGTAGATACGTTATTTTCTGAAGAGTCTAACAGCCTCTCTACAAGTATTAACTCGCTTTTTAATAATGTACAAGAAAGCCTTAATCAGCCTTCCTCTAGCGTTGCCCGGTCATTGGTGATGACGGATGCTGAAAACCTTATCGAGCAGATGGACCGCTTGTCAGGTATTGTTTTTGACCAAAAAAATGTTGTTAATGAACAGCTTGAAATATTCTCAGATGAAGCGAATACATTGATCCAAAATGTAAGTGCATTGAATAAGCAAATTGCAGCAGTACACGGTACACGCAGTGAAAGTAGTTCTAGCACACTTTACAACCAACGCGACTTAGCTATTCGAGAACTATCAGAGCTTGTAGATATTGAAACGCTTGATGGCCAAAATGGTGAAAAGCTTTTATTTATGGGCACAGGCGAATCACTTGTTATGCAAGAGGGTACATTTAACCTGTTTTCTATGACGGGAGACCCTGATCCTGACTTTAAAGAGCTGCGGCTTGATGTGAATGGTGGCAAAGCTGTGCCGCTTGAAATTGATGCGGACGCGATTAAAGGAAAAATTGGTGGTTTATTGGCCTTTCGTGATGACATACTCGTGCCAGCGCAAAACCAACTTGGCCAAATGGGGCTGGCGATTGCTGATGCATTTAATGAGCAAAATAAGTTAGGTATGGATGGAGATGGCGAACTTGGCGGAGACATTTTTACCGTACCTAAAGTTGATGCCTTTGCGTACCAAGCTAATACATCTACATCAACCATGACCGGTACTGTTGAACCTGGCAAAGGGAGTGAATTACCAGCAAGTGACTTCATTATTACTTACACTGCCGCTAACACGGTTGAAATACAAGCTATAGATAATAAAGGTGAGGCTTTAGGCAGTCCATCAACAGCGAATATTGTTGGTGGTGTGGTTGATTCCACAACCAATCCCGGTATTGAATTATATGGTTTACAAATAGAGGTGGCAGGTGGAGCGGCTAATGTGGGGGATCAATTTCAACTGAAGCTTAACTCACAAGCTGCGTCAACATTAGAGCTCGCCACAGATAGACCAAATGCACTGGCACTTGCCTCACCAGTCAGAACTGCAGATGATATCAACAACACAGGCAGTGCCAACATATCACCAGGTACAGTCACCAGTGTTACATCAGGTGGCTTTACGGCAACACCGCCGGCACTTGCAAATGGTGATATTAGCTTGGTGAAAACTGCAAATGCGAATGAATATACTGTAACGGATGGCAATGGTTCTACTACGTTTACAATTACGCCGCCGGCAGAAAATATGCTGGCGCAAGCCGGTGCGCCCTATGATTCATATGGTTTCGATTTTAATATTGACGGTGTGCCTGCGGTAGGGGATACCTTTACACTAGAATTTAACGAAGGTGGCTTTGATGATAACCGTAACGGACTGAAGCTCGCTGGATTACAGGGGGACGAATTAGTTCGTCAAAATGTTGTCACTTCAGCAACCGCTGATAACTTAAAAACGTTTAATGAAGCGTATGCAGGCTTAGTAACAGATATTGGAGTGGTGACTAATCAAGCCATAACAAATGGCGCTGCGTTTGATGCGTTAGCTCAGCAGTCAGAAGCGTGGTACGAATCGTTATCGGGTGTAAACCTAGATGAAGAAGCCGCGAACCTATTACGTTTTCAACAATCTTACGCAGCTTCAGCGCAAGTATTATCAACGGCCCGAACAATTTTTGACACACTACTTAGTGCTGCGAGGTAATTATGCGTTTATCCAATAATTTAATGTTCCAAAATAGTATAAACAATATTTTGGACAACCAACAAAATGTAAACAAAGCACAGCAGCAAGTAAATACACAAAAACGTGTGCTGTCAGCTTCTGATGACCCTGCTGCTACAGCAAGAGCATTACTCTACACTGACCGTATTCAAGCGAATGAGCAATATGGTAAAAATATTACTATGTTAACCAGCCGACTTACTACGCAAGAAAGTGTACTTGATAACATAAAAGGCTCTTTGGAAAAGGCTCACACGCTAACAATTCAAGCGGGTAATGGTGCGTATTCGGATATTGACCGTGAAGGTATTGCAGAGGAGATAAAGGCAATACAAAGTGGCGTGTTGGATTTGATGAATGCAAAAACGGAAGACGGAAAATATATTTTTTCCGGTTATCAAGACAATACACAAACATATTCATTTAATACATCAAACGGAAAGTATGAATATGGTGGTGACCAAGGTCAGCATAAAATTAAGGTTGCCGCAGGGGTTGATATTAAATCCAGCGATAACGGTTTTGATGTGTTTGAAAATGTTGACGCACGATTAAATGTTGCATCAAATGATGGTGTAGTTTCAGGTGGTATAACAAGTGCGAAGGTATATGTGAGTGAACAGGGAGTATTTGATTCATTTCACAAAGCTAATTACAACGCAGACCCAAGTGCGGCAGCAGGTGCTAATACTTTTAATGTTATAACGACTGCTGGTACACCAAATACCTATCAAGTCGAGCAAGGAGGCACTGTAATTGAAACCGGTAATTTTGAAGGTTCTCAAATTAAGTTTGCAGGGATGGAAATTGATATTAGTCCTACCGCTACAGGTCAAGTCGATTTTACCCTTGAAGCACCGCAAAAAGAGAATATATTAAATACCCTAACAGACCTCATTGCAGGTTTAACTGATCCTACACTCAGTCAGCAAGACTATGAACAAGTATTAGCTGATGCCATGACGCAGTTAGACAATGGTAAGAATAAGGTCTCTTTGACACAAGCCGGTTTAGGTGGGCGATTAAATACAGCTGAGAAAATAACACAATCAAATAGTGACCTTGATGTTAATAATAAAGCATCTCGTGCTGATTTAGTTGAGCTGGATATGGCTGAAGCGATAACTGAACTGACAAAACAAGAAACATCTTTGCAAGCATCACAGGCAACCTTTGGCCGACTTGCTAACCTTTCTTTATTTGATTATCTATAATTACCTCAGAGTAAGGCAAAAGCTTGCCTTACTCCGTTTTTTCCTACCATTTAAATTCTTACCCTATTGATTAATAATATTTTAATGCTAAGGCAGATTAAGTTTCTACCTGACAATTTTACTAGGTTAAGATTTTATAGTTCAGGAAAATGACTAAATTAAAAAATAATAAAGTGCACTATATTCAGTTGGTTACATGTTTTAGCAAAAAAAATTAAAAAAAAGCTAAAGGATCTTTCGAGTAGACCGATAACTTAATTAACCAAGCAAAGCGTTGTAAACAACAACCACTGCTTAATTTGAGTAAGTTTGAGAGTAAATGATAAGTTTACTTCGGGAGAGACATCATGGCTTTATATGTAAACACAAATGTTAGCGCGTTAAACGCACAAAGACAATTAAATAACTCTGGCAACGCACTAGATACTTCATTCCAACGTTTATCGTCAGGTTTTCGTATTAACAGTGCTGCTGATGATGCCGCTGGTCTACAAATCTCAGACCGTTTAACATCACAAATTAACGGTTTAAACCAAGGTAACCGTAATGCGAATGACGGTATCTCTTTAGCTCAAACAGCTGAAGGTGCGCTTGATGAAGTAACCTCAATGTTTCAACGTATTCGTACTTTGTCACAACAAGCATCTAACGGTTCAAATACTGATGAAGATCGCTTAGCAATTCAAGAAGAGATTCGTTCTTTATCGTCAGAAGTTAACCGTGTTGCAGAAGATACCACTTTCGGTGGGCAAAATTTATTAGATGGTACTTACTCTGCTAACTTCCAAGTAGGTGCTGATGCAGTTCAGAATATTAGCTTTAGTATGCAAGATGTGGGTGGCACTGCTAACTCTATCGCAGCAAATGGCGGCTTTACCATGTCAGGAATTGCAGGTGTTGCAAGTGCTGTTACAGGTGCAAGTTTAAGTGCAACATCAGGTACAATTAGTACGCAGGTTGGTGCTTCAGCTGACAATACATCTTTCGCAGATGTATTTACAGCTGGTGGTATTAGCGTATCTTCACAAGCGAACGCCCAAGCAGTTATGGCTGGTATGGACTCATTAATCGCTGTTGTAGATAAAAAACGTGCTGAACTAGGTGCTGTACAAAACCGCTTCCAGTCTACAATTCGTAACCAATCGAATATATCTGAAAACTTAAGCGCTGCGAAATCACGTATTAAAGATACTGACTTTGCCCAAGAAACGGCTAACTTAACTAAGATGCAGATTCTACAACAGGCAAGCCAAACAATCCTTAGTCAGGCTAATCAGCGTCCACAGGCTGCATTAAGTCTTCTAGGTTAATAATTAGTTTTAATGAGTAAAGATGAGTCAATTTATTGACTTAAAATAAAAAGCGCCTTTGTCTAATGGGGTATTAACAAAGGCGCTATAGAAGGATTGTAAAGCGGAGGCGCTAAAAATCCATTCGAATCGTTCTAACATTTGTAGAACATGAAATACAAAGCATGAATTATGCCATATTTCTTGCTTTGTTAACCCACTCTCAAACTTATCTTCCAAAGGCCCCTTTCAGGGGCCTTTTCTCTTTTCAGAAAATATTGGCCTGAACTTTGCTGTTACCTTAGTAAGTTTATTAACTAACCTGCAAAGTGGCAGTTTTTTGCCTCGGCAACATTAAGGTTTGCCTCTGTGACGAGTCACTTTGTCAAAAATCACCTAAACCAAGGTGACTTAACTTTGAAAGATAAGAAGAGAGTTTATTATGGCTTTATTTGTAAATACTAATGTAAGTGCTTTAAATGCACAGAGACAGTTAGAAAGAACGGGTAATGATCTTGATACTTCATTTAAAAGGTTGTCATCAGGTCTTCGAATTAATAGTGCTGCTGATGATGCTGCTGGTCTACAAATTTCCGATCGCTTACAGTCACAAATATTAGGTTTGAACCAGGGCAATCGTAACGCTAATGATGGTATTTCATTAGCGCAAACGGCTGAAGGGGCTATGGATGAAATAACCTCGACATTTCAGCGTATTAGAACCCTTGCACAGCAGGCCGCCAATGGTTCAAACACTGATGAAGATAGGTTAGCAATTCAAGAAGAGATTCGTCAGTTATCTGATGAAGTTAATCGTATAGCAACAGATACTACATTTGGTGGCCAGAACTTACTTGACGGTAGTTACTCAGCCAGTTTTCAGGTTGGTGCTGATGCAGTTCAAACGATTGGCTTTAGCATGCAGGATGTAGGTGGAACTGCTAATTCACTGATTGCGAATGGTGGATTTACAATCTCTGGCGTTGCAGGGGTTGCATCTGCTGTAGGCGGCAGCTCAATGTCTACTCTTGCTGCTGGCGTAAGTGCAATAGACGGTACTACAGCTGCGGCGACTCTTGATTTCTCTTCTGTTTTCACTGCGGCGGGAATTAGCGTATCTTCGCAGGTAAATGCACAGGCAGTGTTTGCTGGCATGGACTCGTTAATTGCAGTGGTAGATAAAAAGCGTGCTGAGCTAGGTGCGGTCCAAAACCGTTTTCAGTCAACAATACGAAATCAGGCGAACATTTCTGAAAACTTAGCTTCTGCAAAATCACGAATTAAAGATGCTGATTTTGCGGCTGAAACTGCTAATTTAACAAAAAACCAAATTTTACAACAAGCGAGCCAAACTATATTAGGTCAAGCAAATCAAAGGCCTCAAGCTGCTCTAAGTTTGCTACAAGGTTAAAGTTAAGTAATATTTAAAAACTTTTTACAAATAAAGCTAAAGCTTTCTTTTTATTGGACGATAACAGAATTAGAGAACTATAAATAAGGGCTCTAATTTGGAATAGTAACAGGGTAGGGGTATCCCGTTATTATTTTACTCAAATGATAAAGCGGAGGCTATTATGGCTTTATATGTAAATACTAATGTGAGTTCATTGAACGCACAACGCCAGTTAATGAAATCTGGCAACCAGCTCGATACATCTTTTCAACGCCTATCATCAGGCTTTCGCATTAACAGTGCAAAAGATGATGCTGCAGGTATGCAAATCTCTAACCGTTTAACTAGCCAAATAAATGGTTTGAACCAAGGTAACCGAAATGCTAACGACGGTATTTCACTAGCACAAACTGCGGAAGGCGCATTAGATGAAACAACATCAATGTTTCAACGTGTGCGTACACTTGCGCAACAAGCATCTAATGGCTCAAATACTGATGAAGACCGTTTAGCAATCCAAGAAGAGATTCGCTCGTTATCTGAAGAAGTTAATCGTGTTGCTGCGGATACCACTTTTGGTGGTCAAAACTTACTTGATGGTAGCTTCTCGGCGAACTTTCAAGTTGGTGCTGATGCAGTACAGAATATTAGCTTCAGTATGCAGGATGTTGGTGGCACTGCGAATTCAATTACTGCTGCAGGTGGTTTCACAATGTCTGGTATCGCCAGCGTTGCAAGCGCTGTAACAGGCGCTAGTTTAAGCGCTACTGCGGGAACAATTAGTTCTCAAGTAGGTGCTTCTGCCGATAATACTTCATTTGCTGATGTTTTCACTGCGACAGGTATTAGTGTATCTTCACAAGCAAATGCACAAGCTGTTATGGCTGGTATGGATGCTATGATTGCTGTGGTTGATAAAAAACGAGCGGAATTAGGTGCGGTACAAAATCGTTTTCAATCAACTATACGTAATCAGTCAAATATCTCTGAGAACTTAAGCGCTGCTAAATCGCGAATCAAAGATACTGATTTCGCTTCTGAAACAGCTAATTTGACAAAATCGCAAATATTACAGCAAGCGAGCCAATCTATTCTAAGTCAAGCAAATCAGCGTCCTCAGGTAGCTTTATCGCTACTAGGCTAGTTGGTCATATAAGTCATTATTGAGCATTAAGTTCGATAATGACTTATACTTTGTTTGTAATTTGAAGGAGAGCGGCTATGGCTGATGTAAGTGCAATTATTAAATCTAGTGAGAGTAAACCGTCAAACTCAACTCTGTTAAATCAAAATGCGGAGAACGAAGCTACTAGTAAAGCTAATGCTAGTGAAGCTGGCCCTAAACTTGCTAATAGAGAGCCTGTATTTATTGATGATAGTCAAAAGCTTGATTCTGAAGGTGAAAGAAAAGCACTCATTGATGAAGTAAAAGAAAATTTAGAGAAGTTAAATAAATATATTCCTGTTGCTTCTACAAATTTAAAGTTTGAATTCGATGAAGATGGTGATCCACCAATTATCAAAGTTTTTGATAAAAAAAGTGAAGAGGTCATACGCGAGATTCCAACAGAAGAGTTTCGTGAAGTGGCTAAAGCTTTAGAAGAGTTTGCCGATAAACTAACTAACAAGGGTTTGATACTAAATCAAACTGCTTAACATTTTTGGTACATCGAAGTAGGAGACAATTATGCCACTAATAACATCCGCAGGTATTGGATCCGGATTAGACCTCGAAAGCATCATCCAGGCATCAGTGGATGCTGAAAACGTGCCAAAAATGAATGCCTTTGTAAAAAAAGAAGAGTCTCTAAAAGTTGAGCTTTCAGCTGTTGGAGAAATTAAAGGCGCTCTTTCTAAATTACAAGACACGATTGAAGATCTTGCGGATCCTGATAACTTTAATAAAAGAATCGCTAACATAACCCAACCAACAAGCGATGATGGTGATTTGATTTCCGTATCTCCGACATCAGATATCACTCCAGGTGACTTTAATATAGAAGTTGTCGAGCTTGCACAAGGCAGTCGCGCTGTATCAAATGATGGCTTATTTATTTCGACGGATGATGTTGTTACCGCATCCGGGGGCACTCTTTCGTTTGCTGCCGGTGCAGATAAAAGTTTTGACCTTACCGTTGACGCTGGCGCAACGTTAGCAGAGCTTCGCGATGCTATTAATGACTCAGATGATAACTTTGGCGTCACAGCTAATATAATAAATACGGGTACTGAAGCAAAATTAGTTCTTACATCTTCTGTTAGTGGTACTGGGAATGATCTCGTAATTACTAATGATAATGCCGAACTTGATAATGTATCAACTGTTGCCAATGCTGGTGGTGCTGGAGGTATAGGAATTTCAGCTGAGAACCAAGCGCAAGATGCTGTTATCAAAGTAGATGGTATAGCGATTACTAACGATACGAATACTTTCAAAGATGCAGTTCAAGATATGACTATAACTGCTAAACGTCAAAGCGTTGACGGTGAAACTGCTAAATTAGCGGTAGAATATGACCGAGAAAGTGCAACTAAGCTAATTGATGATTTCATTGCTAATTATAACAATGTGATTGGGCAATTAGGATTTCAGTCTCGGGTTGGTAAGCCTTTAAATAGTGACGCCACAATTCGCTCGCTAAGTGCACAACTTGTAAACACATTGTCTACAAACTTAACTGATGCGGGACCTTTTGAAAGTATATTCGATATAGGTATTGGTGTTAAAAAAGACGGGTATCTTGAAAAATCATCTCTAGTGCGAAGTCTTAATACTGCGATGGATGAGAATTTTGACGATATAGGTAAAGCTTTTGCTGGTGAGGGTGGTTTAGCGAAACAGTTTGAGGCACTTCTAGGCAACTACGTTGACTCTGACGGTATAATGAAGCAGCGTGAGAGTAACCTTAATACTCAAATAAAAGATTTAGAGGATGACGTAATAAATCATGAATTTAGAATGGGCGAACTAGAAGGGCGTCTAAGAAAGCAATATTCTGGATTGGATGTTCTTTTAGCACAAATGCAATCTACTCAAACTTATTTGAGCGCTCAGTTGTCAAGCTTGCCAGGATTTACACGAAACAAGTCATAAATATATTTTGATTTACAAGGGTTTAATATGTATAACGCCAAAGTTAAAAATTATCAAAAAGAAGCACTCAAAACTCGCGTTGCTGGTGCTGATCGTTATGAAATAATTCAGATGTTAATGGCTGGTGCGATTGAAAAAATGGTGATGTCGAAAGTTGCGATCGAAAAAAAACATATGGAAGCAAAAGCCGAGCACTTATCTAAAGCCACTTCGATTATTGAAGCTTTGAGAGGGTGTTTAGATTTTGAGGTGGGTGGTGAAGTCACTGAAAATTTATATGCATTGTATTCCTATATGATTGACCGCTTAGTTGACGCAACCATTAAAAATGATCCGGCAATTGTTGATGAAGTATCCAATCTACTTAAAGAGATAAAGTCTGCGTGGGATGCCATACCACATGATATTCGTGAAAAGACACTTAACGAAAACGGTATAGATGCTAATGTCGGCTAGTAATATTGACAAATTAAACTTAACTTTGTCCAGTATTGAAAAAGAAATTGAACGTGATGAATTAGACGACGCTCAGCATGAGTTGGAATTATTAAACAATCAATTGCAAACACTGTTTAATTCAGGCTTTGAATTTACCTCAATTGAAACTCAATCACTATCAGATTTCAACTCAACTTTCAATGAGTTACTAAAAAAAGTTAATAAGAAAAAATTAGAAGCTGGTAAAAAAATTGGTGTACATTTAAATACCCAGAAGAAGATTAATATATACAAAACATCAAATAGGCTTGTTGATGAATAAAGATGTAGAAATAGTTGAGCAGCTCGATGATTTATCTAAAAAGCTGGATGATTCGGTGCAACAAAATGACCGTGAACAAGTATTTGCTGAAAGTGCCAATCTTCGTTTTGAACTAAACCTCAAGTGCTTTGAAAAGTATTACCCAGAGATCGGTAAAGAAATTAAGAACTACCAAACCAGAGATGACTTTTGTATCCATGTAACAAAGTCAGGCCATGGTAACTTTGTTACCAAAAGTAACAATTCCCCGCTTTACTCAGACGACCCCATAGAACAAGTTACAAAACAAGTAGCTTCGGCAATATCTAAACCAATATTTACACTTACAGAATACGAAAATTATCCTAAAAAAAGTAATGATACCCGTCTTCACATAGAGTATATGATGAAGTTAGGTGAAAAGTTGACTGATATAAAGGAATCTTTAAAACTAGAGCCTATGGGGTCCCTACCTGAGAGGTTCTCTAGTGCAGTAATTTTTGGTATTGGGTTAGGCTACCATCTTCCTTTATTATTCAATAGAACCCAATTTGATTATACCTTCATAATTGAGCCTGATTTTGAACAGTTTTTTGCAAGTTTATTCTGTACTGATTGGTATAAGATTATTGAAAAAATAGATGAACAAGGTGGATGTCTATTTTTGTTTCTGGGGGTGGCGGAGCAAGAATTAGTAACAGATTTAAAAAATATAACTGAAGACATTGGTGCCTTCTCAATTGTTAGAAGTTTCTGTTTTCAGCACTCTCCTATGCCAGAAATAAACTCTTTGATTAATAATTTTTTTACAGAGTATTTTCAGTTTCAATTTGGGCATGGCTTTTACAATGATGCAGTAACGGGACTATCGCATTCATATCATCATTTAAGGAATAATATACCTTTTTATACAGCGAGTAAAAAGCCTGTTAAAGAGCTGAGAGACTTACCTGTATTTGTTATAGGGAATGGTCCTTCACTTGATGAAGCAAAAGAGTTTTTAAAAGAAAACCAAGATAATGCTATTATTTTTGCGTGCGGTACAGCCCTAACATCATTGCTCAAGATGGGAATAACTCCAGATTTTCATATTCTTGTTGAAAGGCCTTACCGAAATTACCAAGCTGTTTTAGATATGGCGAGCAAAGAAGTATATGCAAAACTCAACTTGCTTGCTGTTAATACTGTATACCCAGATACTACAGAACTGTATGCATGGTCAGGGTTAGCAATGAAAGGAAGTGAGGCTGGTACTGATTTTATTAATATTCAACGCTATTTACATCAAAAGCCGAACCTGAAAGCAACCTCTTATTCAAATCCATTAGTAGCAAATACAGGACTCTCATTTGCTTTACACTTAGGCTTTAATGATGTTTATTTGTTTGGGGTTGATAACGGTGCAACTTTAGATGGGAAGCATCATTCGCAGTTTAGTATTTATAATGAAGGCCATAAAAGTAAATACAAATATAAGTCTCGCCGTACTAATGATGGCTATTTAAAAGGCAACCTTGGGAGTAAGGTCGAGACGAATCAACTGTATAGAGTGTCACATCAACAGCTTAAAGATTTAGTGAAATTATTTTCGGCTACGATTTATAATGTAGGGAGTGGTGCTTTTATTGAAGGTTGTATTCCTGTGGAGCCGTCAACGTTATTGTCATTGCCAAGCGTCAAAAAACACTATTTTGTTAACATTATAAAAAGTGAGTTTGATGAAGCCGGACTAGATAGATTGAATGAAAGTGCGCTTAGTATTGATAAGGTAATGTCAGCGTTTGAGCATTTAATTAGTCTTGCGAGTGGACCAGTAGATAATGTTCAAGATGCTGCTGATATATTAAAGCGACAACAACGTTATTTATATGCCTATAGAGGGTCAATATATAGCCATATATTTCATATAATTAAGGGGTCGTTACTTTATTATCATTGTCCGATGATAACTAATTTATTTAAGTACAACAGTACAGAAGACTCTTTGAATGTTTATAGAAGTCTTAATAGTCTATGGGTGTCGTACTTAAAGGATATGAAAAGCCACTGTGAGGCGAATTTATTTGATAAATGTGACTGGGAGTTCTATTAAACATCAAAAAATCTAGGTCTTATTTAGCATTATAAGCGTTAATAGTAAGTTTAATAATTTCGATTATTTTACTTACGTGATTAATGCTTAATGATGGGTATATAGGTAGGCATAATATGCGCTCTGAAATATTATTGGCTATAGGCGTTGTATTGTCATTGTCATTCAAGCAAGGGTGGAAGTATCTGCGAGGGAAAATGCTTTGCTCTTCAAGTGCATTTTTTACTCGCAGTAATAACTTTTCGCTTTTTAATAAAATTGGAGCGTATGAGTAATTATTAGTTGTACATTCTTCTTTTACTTGAAACCTTACAAGCTCTTTTAAGTTGTGATAATACAGCTCCCATATCTTTTTTCTTTTTGAAATTATAGTATTAATATCATCAATAATTGCTAACCCCATGGCAGCTTCAAACTCATTCATTTTAGCATTGGTGCCTGGCCCTTGGATTGTACCGTCAGTCTGAATACCAAAATTAGTTATTTTTCTTATTTTAACTGCTAAGTCATCGTCACTAGTAAAAATTGCCCCGCCTTCAATTGTATGAAATAGTTTAGTTGCATGTAAGCTCGTTACGGAGATGCTACCAAAATTAAATATAGACTGTTCATTTACTTCTATACCAAAGCAGTGTGCGGCATCGTATATAACAGGAATGTTATAACGTTTAGAAAGTTCAGCAAATTCATGTAGATTACATGGATTGCCGTAAACGTGGACAGGTAAGATAGCTGCCGTGTTTGGGGTTATTTTTTCCTCAACTAATGCTGCATTTAAATTCAATGTGCGAGGGCAGATATCTGAAAATACAGGTTGCCTTCCAGTGAATTCAATTGCTTGGGTTGTTGCTGCAAATGAGAAAGGCGAAGTAATTATTTCACCTGTGCCTGCAACAGCGTGAATTGCAACTTCTAGAGCAGAAGTACCACTAGAGACTAATATGACATTTTTGCAGCCTAACAGTGTAGAAATTTTTTGCTCCAACTCTTGTACTAATGGACCATTATTAGTTAACCAATTGGATTCATAAATACGGTCAATATACTTATCTAGAATAGCTCTATCTGGCAAGACAGGTTTTTGGACATGAATCATATTGATACCTTATTTCTTAAAAAGCTCAGAGAGATAATATTTATAACTTTCAGGTAGGTGTAAACTATTTTTGAGTATATCATGCGGTTTTAACCAGTTATTTCGCCAAGAAATCTCCTCTAAACAAGCAACTTTAAAACCTTGCATTTTTTCTACAGTTGCAACAAATTGAGAGGCTTGCAATAAACTGTCATGAGTGCCTGTATCTAGCCATGTAAAACCACGGCCTAAAATTTCAACTGTAAGTTTACCTTTTTCTAGGTAAGCTTGGTTGATTGATGTTATTTCTAACTCTCCACGAGATGAAGGTGTTACACTTTTTGCAATTTCTACAACTGAATTTGGGTAAAAATATAAGCCTGTTACAGCATAGTTTGATAGCGTATTTTTAGGTTTTTCTATAATAGAAATAGCTTTATAGTCCTTATCAAATTCAACTACACCAAATCGAGATGGATCATTAACTTGGTATGCAAACACTGTAGCTTGTTGCTTATTCTCAAGGGCTCTTGCAAGCTTAGGGCTTAATCCTTGCCCCCAAAAAACATTGTCTCCTAAAATAAGGGCTACATTATCATTTCCTATAAAATCAGCTCCTATTATAAAAGCTTCAGCAACACCTGCTGGTTTATTTTGTATTTCGTATTGAATAGAAATACCATACTGGTTGCCATCACCTAATAGTCGCTGAAATAAAGGAAGATCATTCACCGTTGTTATGATGAGAATATCCCTAATCTTTGCAAGCATTAATACTGAAAGGGGGTAATAAATCATAGGCTTATCATATATAGGGATTAGTTGCTTAGATACTGCAAGTGTGCTTGGAAACAACCGCGAACCTGTACCTCCAGCAAGGATTATTCCTTTCATAATATTAATCTTCTTTTTTTAAATGATGATTAAGTAGTTGAGAGTTGTTAGATAGTGAACTTTCAATCCACTTTTGATTCTCTAAATACCATATAACTGTTTTACGCAACCCTGTTTCAAATGTTTCTTTAGGCTGCCATTCTAACTCGTTTTGTAACTTACTAGCATCTACAGCATAGCGCATATCATGTCCTTTACGGTCTTCCACAAAACAAATTTGTTCTTTATATGGTTTTTCTTTTGGCCTTAATTCATCTAGAATGTTGCATATGTTTTTTACCACTTCAATATTTTTCATTTCGTTATGGCCGCTAATATTATATGTACTTCCAACCTTGCCCTTAGTAACTATTAGCATTAGGGCCTCTGCATGATCTTCTACATAGAGCCAATCTCGAATTTGATTACCTTTACCGTATACGGGGATGCTTTTTTCGCTGATTGCATTCAGAATAGTGAGCGGTATTAATTTTTCTGGAAAGTGGAATGGACCATAATTATTTGAGCAATTGGTTACTATGGTTGGTAAACCATATGTCTTCGCCCATGCTCTTACTAAATGGTCTGCACTTGCTTTACTTGCTGAGTAGGGACTGCTTGGTTTGTAAGAAGTTTGTTCTGTGAATAACGGTAATTCTCCTGTGTTTTCATCTGGATGAGGTAAATCCCCATAGACTTCGTCAGTAGAAATATGATGAAACTTGAAAAGTGCTTGTTTTTTTTGTGGAAGCTTTGACCAATATGTTAAGGATTGATCTAACAAGATATATGTCCCAACAATATTAGTATTAATAAAGTTTGCGGGTTCTGATATTGATCTATCTACATGGCTTTCTGCTGCAAGGTGCATAATTATATCAGGCTGATGTTTTTCGAATACAGTCTCAATATCTTGAGCATTGCAAATGTCTACGTGTTCAAATGTATAGCGTTTATTATTCTCGACACTTCTCAATGACGCCAAGTTACCAGCATAAGTTAACTTATCAATATTTACTACAGAGTGGCAGGTGCTATTTATTATAAATCGAATTACGGCAGAGCCAATAAAACCAGCACCACCAGTTACTAAAATTTTCATATAAAATGCCTAAGGTACTTCAACAGTTTAAAAGAGAGTTATAAAGTGCATCTATCATTTAAAGTTAGCTGAGTTAATATATTCAATAGCTTCACTTACAGACTGTTTTGCTAGTAGATATATGCTTTCATGGCGTTCATCAAAAAAGCTATAGCCGCTAGATGATTTATTGATTAAATTTGAGAATAGTTTCTTTTCATTTTTCTTGGCAAAGTAAATTGATGCTGCAAAGTAAAAATGCATTTTTCCTTTTTGAATAACTAACTCAGAACATCCTAAACTTTTCGCGAAATCGCACGCGGATAATATGTCATTTAAACTATCCAAACGTTTTTGATTTGATTTAGCTATTTGCCCTGTGTAACTTTGTTCATGTTGTCTATAAGCGCCTAATGTTTGGTTTACCCTACCGAAGCTTCCTTTAGATGCGGTATGTATGTGGTAATAAAAATCTTGGATGTAGTTTAAGTTTTTTGGTAGCAAGTTTTCTTTGAATGCAGAGGTAATAAACATCTGACTTGAGGCTACTAAGAACGTACCATATTGAACTAGATGTTCCATTCCGGCTTTATCAGGAATATATTGTTGATTGTAAAACCTCTCAAAGTAGCTTTCGCCTAAATTTTTTGAGTCTTTATCAATCATTGCCATATCATGATAGCAACAGCTGCAATCTGGATTGTTTTCAAGATAATCATATTGAATTTGTAATTTATTGGCATATGCAACATCATCGCCATCTAAAAAGGCTATATATTTTCCTTTTGCTAATTTACAAGCCAACTGCTTTGTCGCATCAGATCCTTTGTTTGTCTGTTGTTGTATAAATTTAACCTTCGGGTTGTTGCTTATAAGTGAATGTATGATATTGGCTGAATTATCAGTTGATGCATCATCAACAATGATCACTTCGAAAGTGAAATCAGTGCGCTGAGATAATATACTTGTAATACACTCACGGATATAGTTTTCAAAGTTATAGCAACTTATTGCAACAGAAACAGCAACATCGTCCATTATGATTGCTCCCAATCAAACAATTCAGTTTGTTGGTTTGCAACTTCCAAGTCAGTTAGAGAGTCAATTTCAAACCAATTATGACGGACTTTGTGTGCTATAACAGGAATACCTGTTTCAATTAAAGCTTGAAGTAGACTTGTCATATCAAATTTGGCTATTTCTGATTCATCAAATTTAGCTAAGTATGATGATATGCTTTCCCAACCCTTTGGTGTAATTTTAATTAAACCTAAAAACTGGCCTTCAATATCTAATAATGAGAGTGGTTTTTTTCCAATTTCAGTAATGTGATTCTTCTCAGATAGCTTAAATGTTTCGGCGTCTGTTAGAGGGTTTTCAAAACGTTGCGACCATTGAGACAACCAGTTGCTATCATATGCTACAACAATATCGCCTGATACTTGAGCTAAACTTAGTAGATCGCTTGGGTGATAAACGATATCAGAGTATGAAAGGATAACAGGTTCACTTTGAAAGTAATCATTAGCTTGTAATAATGAGCTGACCATATTTGTACTTTGCCAATTCTTATTGATAAATATCTGCTGAAAAAAATCTGCTATTTTATCGGCATTGTAACCAAGGACTGCTGCTTGAATCGATACACCTGCTAGCTCTTGTGCGTGTTGTTGCCAAAATAGGATTGGCTTATTCTGTACGACAGTCATACATTTGGGCTTTGATTCCGTTTGGTGCTCTAAGCGAGAGCCTCTTCCTGCTGCTAAAGTAAGAATTTTCATTATAGAACCTTAAAAAATAAATTTTTCATTAGGTTTAGATTAAATGTGTGGTCTTTATTAGCTCTTTCGGGGTGCCACATTATCCCAAGCCATTGATGCTGCTTATGTTGCATTGCTTTTACAATACCATCCTTAGCCGAGCTAAGTGTAATATAGTCATTCGCACAATTGTCAAAACCTAAGTTATGGTAACTATTTTGATAGGTCACTTTATTTGCAAACACAATAGGATAATGTTTCGCTACATGGCCATTTATTTGTTTAAGCTTTCCGCCTGCTAACAAGTGCATTGCTTGCATTCCTCTACATACGGCTAATATAGGTAAATGTGTATATTTGGCTAAAATGAATGCTTCTAATTGACTGCGAGGATCAGTGTCAAAATCAAAGGAAAATTCTCCTCCTCCAGATAATATAAATGCATCAGGCTTAACTGTTTCGAGTAATTTTTGTGCACTGGATAAGTGATTTGGCAGAATGTGGATAGAGCAGTCAAGTTCAGCTAATAACTCGAACCACGCATTATCCAAGCTTGTATGTACTTCATCATATTTAGTCTGATTTAGTTGACCAACAACTGCGATTTTTAAACTCATTGTATCGTTCTTAATTGTTCAGTTGAGCAGGATATTTCAATCTTACTGGCCTTGCAAAGCTCCTTAAACCTCTCTTCGCCTATACCAATAACTGCTGGAATGCCCATCTCATTTGCTCTGATAGCCATATGGGAGTTACACCCCCCATATGCAGTGATGAACCCTGCAACACTATGAGAAAAAATCCAGTCATATCCGGGGTCCGCACTTTTTATCATAACTATTTTTCCAGTCAAATCATGCTCAGTCAAATCACCACTGACAACATCTGATAAAATAGTCTTTTGAGTAATATAGTTAGGTTTAAGTTCAGGAGATTTGAAAAAATCAAAGTCACTTAAACTTGTGATTAATGGAGGTAGATGAATTTGCTGAGCAAGTTGGTACTTATTTTTTCCTTCTTTTATTGAGTTGTGTAATAAAGTTGCAAAATCATCAGCGCTAGAATAAGCATTGTAAATAATATTTATATTAGCAAAAGATAATTCTTCTCTAGAATAACCGTATTGGGCACCTAAGCTCGCAAAAATTTCTAAAGCATCACTTAATGATTTTGAAAAGATAAATTTGGCATACTCTCTACCTTCGATCGCTGATCGAATAAAGTGAAATAGAGAATCTACGTTGTGTGATAAGTTATGCTCTTTAATGGCCTCATTTAATAGAACATAGCTTTCTTTATCAATATTAAACTCTTCATGTAGATTTTTGAAGCTACCCGTTGTTGCTGAATTAGAAAAGTACTGCGCATCTTGGCTGTCATAGCGAGGTGATGTAATTTCGTAAGTTCCAGGCCTTAAATGCCCATAATGACTTAAAAAGCTATCTAAAGGCATCCGATTGAAATCATCACTCATCTGGCCGCTTACGGTTGTTAATGAGTTCAAGAATGTATCAACTTGTTTTTGGCTTAAAAGAGACTTATTCACCATAGAATTAAGTAACTGCACAGCAATAAACCCAGCCCTTGCAAGACCTGCAAAAGGTAAGGTACCGTATCGTTTGCAGTCCTCTAAAAGCCAGTATATTTGAGCTTCTTTAGAGCTTATACCGTTTAATATTTTTTTCTGTCTTTCTTTAAGTTTTTCAATTCTGTGTAAATCTTGTATCCAAAGGCCTGATCTTGGATTGATAATTTGATTAGTCAGCGCCAGTAAGTGTTCTTTTAAAGTAGATAATTCTTCATCAGTAAACCCTTTACTCTTCATGTTACTAAGCCTCTCGTGAATATCAAAGGTATAGCAACTTTGGACTATTTCAAACTCGACTTTATCATGGTTATTTGGCTGAGTCTCAAGTTGTTCAATGTAGTGTTCAACTAGTTTATCGCATAAACTAGTTGGCAAGTTTTTAGGTAGAAATGAATTAAAGCTTACTCTAATATCGATGTATGGCAGACCAAAAAAATCAATAAGTAACGGAAAGCTTCGCAGGTTTTTATAACCATAGTTATCTCGTTGATAAGCCCACGTTGAATCTGTAACCAGCTCTTTATAAAGGCTCAGTGAAAGAGGCTTTGGTTTTACGCCAATTATTTCAGCAGGATTCCAATCAGGCATAATACCAAAAATAGATTTTTTCCCATGAATAATTGGAGAGGGGAGTGAAAGGTTAAGAAAATGTTTTTTCGCTTTGTTTAAAACTTCAGAAAACTCATATTTTGGTTCGTAAATAACAGGTGTTAACAACGGCCTCACTTGGAAAAGCCAAACTTGGCCTGTTTTGTCTATAGCATACTCAATATCTAAACTTTCACAGCTGTATTGTTCTTCTAGTTCGCGAGCTAATTTAATAAGGGGATCATAAAAGCACTGCTTATCAAATTTAGAGTTATCTCGCCTGATATAATAAGTGTCTACAGGTTTAGTCCCCGAAGTAACAGCATCGGAATCACCACTTGTATCATCTTCAATTACATAATATGGGGCTCCAGTATCGGCAACTTTTGTAAAAAGGACACCACAGTGTTTAATCTTTGTTAAAGCCGGCTGAATTAACACGACTTCATCATCCATATGCTCAGTAGAGTAGCTAGAGAATACTTGCTTAATTGCTTCAATTAAGTTTTGTTCCTTTTTGACAAATAAGCTTAAAAAGGCACCCGCATTAGATTGATGGTGATTATCTTCTTGAGAACATGAGCTTCTTATTATTAGCTCGTTACCTAAGTGCTCTAGTTTTTTTCGTAGAGCATGTTCTGAAACTCCGTTCAGTTCTTTTGCACTGATGATTTCTAAAGGTAATATTTTTGCATTTAATAGTTTACCTTTTAACTCTTTCAGAGTGTTTGCTTTATTACTAAGTTTTAACTGAGGCATCATCTAATCTAATAAAAATTTCGTGAAGTAATGTTTGAATATTACAATGCAAATCTTGTTCCGTATTGTTATTAATTGCAAGATCAGGCGATTGAGGATATTCAGGGAGCACTTGTTTACCAACGCGCGCTCCTAACGAATCACATTTGTTAGAATATAAACCTTTTTGATCACGATTATGCAATGTATCAAGGCAAGGTTTAATAAATACTTCCAAATAATTAGTGTTGTTGGCTCTATTCCACTGGTGTACTGAATGAAATAATGAAACAGTTGCAACGATTACAGTATGTCCTTGATTATTAAGTAAGCTTGATATTTTAGCATAAGTCATCGCTAATTTTTTTCTCGAAAAAGTATCATATGCTTGATTCCCAAGTGCTTCCCTCAATTCGTCACCATCTAATATGATTGGGTTGATGCCTTGCCTTTGAAGTTGCTGTTGCAATTTGGTGGCAATCGTTGTTTTTCCTGAGCCCGGTAAGCCAGTAATCCAAATCACCATAACGTTTCTTGTCCTAGTAAACATACTTTCATTAAGTCTATTATGAAGTTACCATGTTTGCTGCATTTTAAAAACTATGATTATGTTCTTACTCATGAAATAGAGTATTACTTGAGTAATAAACAAAGTTTTAAGTATTTGTAGTTAAGTGATTTAATTGTACCTTTATTGAGTTGAAGTTATTAATTAATCTAGGTAGATTTAGGCTATTAAATCTAAAACCCTTTAGCTGGGATAAATTATGAAAAAACACACCCTGTACATTCATGCTGGTCGTCAAAAGACTGGTACTACAGAGCTTCAGCGATTTTTTAACGATAATGTTTCTATTCTTCATGATAATGACATTTTGTATCCTCGCATGGGTTTACATAGTACAGAACAATTGAGACTTTCTTGGGAAACAAATAAGTTTATTGAAAGGTACACAAATGAACTCACTGTTAACCATAGTACTGAAAGGTATTGGGAGCTTTTGTCTGAAGATTCTTCTTTGCAAGAAAGTGACTTTTTAGTTAGCTCCGAAGGGTTTTACTGGGACTTTCACCCTAAATTTAAGAATAAGAAAATTAACTTTATAGCTTCTCTTTTCCCAGAACATCAAGTAAAAGTTATTGTTTATGTAAGAGAGCAATATGCTTTTTTAAATTCACTAAGAAATGAATACATTAAAACGGGCTATATTGATCATGATATCTGTAAAATTAGTAAAGTTATGTACTTTGAAAATGCGATTGAGGATGGACTGTGTGATTATACTTCTTGGATAGTAAACATGATCGATGTTCTAGGTAAAGACAACTTAGTTTTTAAAGAGTATGATCGCCAGAAGTTAAAAAACGGCGATATAGTTGAAGATTTCTTATCTGAAATTAATATTGATTATACTGTAGATGAAACAATTCGGCATATCAGAGACGCAAATCCAAAAATCAATGGCGATATGTTTGAATCTTTACTCACTTACATAGGTCGTTACTTTCCCAAGATCCCGCATCGTTCTCGCAACCGTCTGTGCAAAACATTACTTTCAACTTCTTTTAAAGAAATAAGCGGCCCTGTTTCTGAATTAAGTGGTAATGAAATGGTTTCATTCAGTGCCGAAAATAAAGAGCTAGCTAATAAATACTTTGCTGGAGAGGAAATCTTTCCCCATCAGTTTGATGACTTTGAGTCATTACCTGAAGATGATAACTTGAGCAAAGCGGCTCAATTAATTGGCGGTATTTGGCAAAGCAAAGAAGATAGTGAAGTTAAGCTCCTAAAGGAAAATGAAAAGCTTTGGAAATTACTTATAGGCCAACAAAGCATAAATATAGAATGTCAGATCAAAGAGTTTGAGGAATTGAAATTAAGAACCCGAATTGCGCGGATTTTGTATTATCTTCAAACTTATGCGAGTGAGAGAGTCGCAGTATTTGGCTATAATGACATTGGTGTTGGCATTGCTAAAACTTTATTAGATAGTGATATAAAAAGCTTTGAAGTTAAATGTTTCATCGATAGGTTAGGTCAAAGTTCTAGTATTTCTGGAGTTAGTGGGGTATGTGTTTATCCTATTGAAAAGTTGACGGAGCTAGATATTGATACCGTTATTTTAGCGACAGAGTCATCAGTACAAAGTATGAAAAGTGCTTTGGAGAACATAGGGTATAAAGGAAACATAATAGAGTTCGATCAATATGAGAATTGATTCCTTTACGAGTTCTTATCCATCGCTTTTTTCGAATAGTGATTTTTAAAAGAAAGCTGACAGTCATTAAATAATAAATAATAGGTGTCAGCTTAAAAATAGCTATAAAATTTTTTTCCTTGCAACCCATGCTCTTGTTTTATATTCAGCTTCAATAGAATCTATACCAGATAGCCTCTCTTTTAAAAATTCAATAAATTGAGAAAATTTATTTTCACCAAGTTGGACCCTTACATCATTTACAGATTCCCAGACTTCAATATACTCAATCACTGAAAATGTTTTTTTATTTTTACCCTCAATGTATAGAACATCTTCAAAAAGAGGTGAATCATCTAACTTTTCGAATAAGGTTTCAGTTATACCAGAAGAGCCTGAAGACACACGCTTCATTGCCGGTCTTAATGTATTAAGGTAATGTTCTATTTCGACCAATAAAGGAGAGTTATCAATAAAACGAGGATTCCAAAGTGCAACAAATAGTCCATCTGGTTTTAAAATTCGATGAAATTCCGTAGTTCCTTTTTCAAAATTAACCCAATGAAAAGAGGAAGCCATAGTGACTAAATCAACTGATTCTGATTCTAGAGTTGTATCTTCCCCATTCCCTTTTAACCATGTAATATTTTCAGTTTTATGAGCTTCAGCTTGCTGCCTCATTGCATCATTTGGTTCAACACCAAAAATTTTATTAGGCGACTTACTATTAAGCATGCGAGTCCAAATGCCAGTACCCGCTCCAACATCGGCAATGCTAGCTTCAGAGGGAGCTACTTTTAAGAGTCCATACAGAGCATCTAAGACTGAAGTTGCGTATTCAGGTCGTGTTTTATTGTATTTCTCAGCGAGCAGTGTGAAGTCACCGTGTTTCATATGAGTCTCCTAAAATAGGCTCCCAACTATCTTGGGTAGTACTATTCGTTATATTATTGATAAGTTCGATTACTTTATTTTCAGATGTATAGATATTATAAATATTTGACTTTCTTAGAGCTTTAGTACAGGAGCGCTTATTAAAAATTCTACTACTAATTTTTTCAATTACCGTAGTAAATTGCGCGTTATCTGAACAAATATAGCCAACTTGCTCTCGGTCTTTAATGTAAGATAAATGAGACCAGTTTTCGATAATTGCGTGTTCAGACGGTGATAAGAATATGACAGGCTTTAAAGTTGTAAATGCGTAAGTGTAAGCAGTTGATGATGTGTCTGATATTAAAAATTGACTTTGTGCAAAGATTTCTAGTTGCGATAGGTTTGAATCAGCAAGAGAAACCCGTTGATGAGTTTCCACTAGATTTAGCAGTTCTTTTAAAGCGCAACTTGCTTTTGATTCGCCACCTTCTTTAAGTAGCACTAAATCTTCAGGATGGGGTTGCAAAATAATATGATGATTTGGGAGTTTATCTAATAAAATTAGAAGGTATTCATGTGCATGGAATAGGCTAAACCCTTCAGGAGCTTCTGGGTTTGGTGTTAGTGATTGAGTTGGCGCGTAGATAACTCGTTTTTCTTCAGCTGACGTATTTTTAAGTTTTTCGTAGACTGAAATGTTTTGGTCTAATTTAGGATATCCAAACGGGATGAGTGTGACTTTATTACGAAGCTTTCTATTTGCTAATTTGTCTTTGAAAAAACGCATACAAGCTTTAGAAGGGATAGCAATATAATGATGTTCTGCAGCATCAATTTCATCAAAAATAGACTCACGAAACATCATCGAGTCATAAATTGCGTGTAAGAAGGTAAGCTTTTTTGACGTTGCAGGCGCCACATTAAAAAATTGTGTTGTGATAACCAGTTTACTGTCTGTTGCTAGCATTCTTTCTTGACTTGCAAGCTTATGTTGTCCAAGTAATGAGTTAGTTCTGTCTGATACTAGTTCGTAATTTTCATCTTCTTCTAGTGCTTTTAAAACAGGCTGTAAATGAGATAAAAATAGTGAGCCACGGCTCAGTATGCGAACACTAATTGTTTGACTATCCAAAGCAATAGGGCAGGTTAGAGTTTCATACTGCGCGAAATTCCCGTTACAGCTTTTGAGCTTGGCTATATTTTCTGCAAAGTTATTTTGTAATGTCGCTTCTAAGTAAACACTACAAGAATCATAGTAAAGAGGAATAATTTTAGAGCGCGTTACGCCTTTATTGATTAACCGTTCAATGGCATTTTGTGTATATTGAAAATGGGAAATAGCAGTGAAAAAGAGTGCGCTGTGATCAAATATTAACTCGTTTGCTTTAGTTAAAGGGAGTCCCATTAGTGTTTCAGTGCGAAACTCATCAACAAACCCTATTAGGTCTAATGGAAATTTCTTTAGGGTGATTGCAAGTTTTTGGGCAAAACTGCCTGCTCCAACGATATAAACTTTAGTTTTCATGAGAGAGTATAATTCGTTTTCATTTTTAGTTGGCTATTTGCTTTTATCGATTGAGTAATGACACAGCCTGATGCGATAGAACTATTTTGACCGATTTGTACATAAGGCTCAATCACTATACTTGAACCTAAAATACAACCTGATTCAACTTTAACACTGCCTGAGAGTGATACTGAGGGGCCTGTGCTTATACAGTTTTCTATTTCACAATCATGTTCAATAACAGTGTTAGAGCTAATAAAACTGCCAAACCCAATAGTTGTATTCGTGCCAATAAAGCAATTTGGGCCAATATAATTGCCAGTACCAAGATTAACGTTTTCGTCAAAAACTACACTTGGGTGTATGGCGTTAGCAAGTGGAATAGCTAAGTTGCATGCAATTTCAACCACTTTTTTTCGTGCTGCAAGGTTGCCTATGCTGCAAATCATTGAATTTGCACTATTTTTTTTAATTATATCTCCAATGTCTGCTATCTTACCGAGAACAGGGTAACCTAGGTGGAAACTATTTTGTTTCTCATCAGTGTCATCTACAAAGCCAATTATGCTGCAATTGACTTTATTGTGGAACACACTTAATAATTGGCCCGCAGCTTTTCCTGCGCCAACGATAAGTATTTTTTGTTCTTTATTTTTCTTGGTCAAAATGTCTTTTTGACTCGTAATAAGTTCATTTAACATTCTGATCTGAAACGACTGTATTATTTCTGTGGTTACAAGTTCATAATCAGAAAAATCATTGCTGTTTAAATTCAATGACTTTAATAACTCAAACGCTGGTGATGTGAAGTGCTTAGGTTTATCAAATGATTTTGTTGTAGTTGGAGTGTTTTTTGTAAGTTTATAGTTTTCTATATCTTCAGAGACTTCGGCAAAAGTCGTTCCAACTTCTACATAGTCATTTTCAGAAAATAATAAATTAATATACCCATTCCCAGATGAAGTAAGTTCGAATATAGCTTTTGAACCTTCAATTAATGCGATGGGTTGTTGTAAAGAGACAAATTCATCTTGTTTTACAAGTAGCTCTACAACTTTGACGCGTTCATCATTCGCTGCGCTACGCTCTACTTTAATTTCTGAACTTGTCATTATTAATGGTTCCAATTTAGTATAGTAGATATTATTTTATTTGTATCAGGCAACTGAGTTAATTCTATATGCAATGCGCTGGAAATCACACTGTCATCAGCTGAAATAGCTTTGCTTTTAAACTCAACTCCTTTACTGTGCAGCTGCGCAATACACTGTGAAGAAAAGTTAGCAAAATCTGTGCCTTCTTCTACGCAAAGTAGTTTTGATGTTTGGTTTAGTGATTGAATTAATAATACATCATCAAAAGGGTATAATTGACTAGGGCAAATGATTTCAGCAGCAATCTCATGATCAAATAATAACTGGCTTGCAGCTGTTTCAGCATGAGAAAGCATTCCGCCATAACAGAGTAAAGTTATATTTGCTGTACATTTAGGCTTAATTACGATGGTTTTTGAATGCTTGCAGTATAGTCTTTCAAAGCCTAATAAAGGTTCAACAGGCTTTGCATAATCAGATTTATTTTCTAGTATTAACGTAGGTTGGTGTACTGTGTAAATTGCCTTTAGTGCATCTTCATTCAATAGATAATTTATAGCAAATACATTCAGGTTGGGGATACCTAAAAAGTGTTTCTCAGGACTTTGACTATGAGTTGCCCCATAACCTCTTCGACCACCAGTTGGAGTTCTAATTATAAAAGGCAGAGAGTGGTTTAATTTAAAAAGTTTACTGAACTTGCTTGCACTATTTAGTAGTTGATCAAATGTGAGTGTCAAAAAGTCGGCGAACATAATTTCAACTATTGGTGTGAAACCTGACATAGCCATACCTATAGCTTTGCCTGTGATTGCTGATTCACTTATTGGTGTATTCCAAACCTGACCAGGATAACGAGTTGATAAACCCTCTGTTATCTTAAAAGCTCCGCCGTAAGGCGATTCAATATCCTCACCAAAGATTACGTGTTTTTTGTTATTTTTTAAAAGGTTATCTAATGTTCTGTTGATACGGTTTTTGAGTAAAAGTCTGGAAGGTTCAATAGGCTTAATGGATGGCTTTTGAAAAGCAATGTTGTTAGTAAAGTAGTCTATCGATGCAGTAGGCAATTGATTTGCGTGTTCAAAAGCTTTTTTTATTTGATTAGTAACTTTTTCTTCTATCCGTTGTTTAGTATCTGGGTCTATAGAGTTTAACCAGTTATTTAAAGGGTCTTTACGCCAAAGAATAGCTAATTCCTCTTTGCTACGAGTATCGTCACCTTTAGAATGAGAGTGAAGCCTTTGAGTATGAATTAGATGGAAAACAGGGATGTTTTCTCTTACTAAACTTGTTGCTTCTTTGGTTGTTTCTATATGTTTTTCTGGATCATTTGTTGAACTCTCAAATGTTACTAAACCAAAGCCCTCAGCTCTGCGAGTTAGGCTGCCAGTTTGTACTTTAGAAGTAATTGTTGATTGTGAGATCTTGTTTGATTCACATATGATATATATAGGTAACTTGTAAACTTGGGCAAGGTTCATTGCTTCATAAATGACCCCTTCACCGAAAGCCCCGTCACCTAAAAAGAGCGTAACAATATTATTTTGTTTCTTTTGCTTTTTAGCGTAGGCGATCCCGCAAGCTATTGGAGCTGTACTGCCTAATATTCCATTACTAAAAAAACCATCTATATACAGATGTTGACTACCACCGTGACCACCACAAATTGCAGACTGTTTGCTTGTTAATTCAGCAAAAAAGTCACCTAATAGGGTTGGGAAGCAACTTAAAAAATGACCATGACCTCGATGATTTGAAACAAGAAAGTCACCTTTCAAATAAGCATATTCGGCAATAGTAGCACCTACTAACTCTTGTCCAATACATGTATGTATGGTGCCATTTATTTTACCTTGCTCGAATAATTTGAGAAGACGCTGCTCAGAACGTCTGACTAATAAAGCTGTCGACCACAATGTCTCAGGAATTGAAAGTGTGTTTTTCATAATAAAACTTAAGATTATGGTATGCTTATATCATAGTAAAACATTTATGAGTTAGTGCCAAGTTATTGAATATTCTGTGGCGAACTCCCAAGGTTGCTAAATTTGATTTTCTATATTTATGCAAATTCAAGCTCAAAAATAGGTTTAGGACATGTTGTTCGGCAAGGTGTATTAGCCCATGAACTAATAAAAAGAGGGTATATAGTTAATTTTGTCTATTTAGTTAGAGCTGGTGATGGCAATTATTCATTTAAAATACCTAAAGTAAATTATCAAAAAATTGATAGTATTTCATCGCTTCAAAACATGCCTCTGAATAGTGTATTAATAATAGATGACTATGAACTTACCGAGTCGCAATGGCTGCACTGTCATAAAATAGCTCCTTCATTAGTGTTTTTTGATGATGGTGTCGGTCGACCCATTCAACCAGTAGACTTAGTTGTCAATATGAGTGATGGAACTAATATGCGGCCCATTGGTAAAGTTAATCTCAATGGCGCTAAGTTTCGTCTGATAAGGGATGAAATTAAGCAGTACAGTAGCTTACCTTTTTGTCATGATGAGGGTTTGAGTGAGTTAACAGTAACAGTTATGCTTGGAGCAAATGATGTGATGGGTCTTTTACCTTCTGTTTGTAAGCTATTGAACGAGTGTGGTCAAATTAAGAATATTAGAATTCTAACAGTGCTAAGTAAATCAGTAGTACATGAGAGCATTTTACAAAGCAAAGTTAACTTGGATAAAATTCAAGTACTATCAAATTCAAAGTCTTTAGGTAAAGAAATGAAATCATGTCACTTTGCTATTTGTGCAGCGGGCGGCGCTTTATACGAGTATTTATGTTTGGGAGTGCCAACCATCGCGCTAATAGTTGCAGATAATCAAGCTAGTGCTCTAAGTAATAAAAATATAAATGAAAGTTGTATCACGCTTGATGAACGGGGAATACTCGACAAATCAACATTAAAAGCCGCTATTAATAGGTTGGTAAAGAATAAGAGTGAACGTAGAACCTTTTCAAAATCATCACAACGATTGTTTGATGGCTTAGGCGCGAAGCGTATAGTTGATTATATAGAATTAAATATCTCCTAAACAGAATGGTGTTTTGGACGATAACAATAAGTAACAAGCAAACAAAGTGAAGGTGTTAAGTGGCAATAAGTCATAAATTTAAACAAGCAATTGAAATTGATGGTCGCGTAATCGATGCTGACAGTTCTCCTTATATTATTGCTGAGCTTTCAGGAAATCATGGCGGTAGTTTAGCGCATGCACTTAAATTAATCGACGTTGCGGCAAAGACAGGGGTTGATGCACTTAAAATCCAGACTTACAAACCGGATACGATCACTTTAGATCATGATGGCCCTGAGTTCATCGTAAAAGAAAAACTTTGGCGAGGTCGAAAGTTATATGATTTATACCAAGAAGCACACACGCCTTGGGAATGGCATGAAGCTTTATTTAATCGTGCAAAAGAAAACAATATAACGCTATTTTCATCGCCATTTGATAAGACAGCTATCGATTTGTTGGAAGACCTAAATTGTCCAGCATATAAGATAGCATCTTTTGAATTGACAGATATTGGTTTGATACAATATGCAGTGAGTACAGGTAAGCCTATTATAATGTCTACTGGCATGGCGACACTTGAGGAAATTAAAGAGGCTGTTACTGCAGTTGCTGATGCAGGTGGAAAGCAGTTGGTTGTATTACACTGCATAAGTGGTTATCCAACGCCAATCAGTGATTGTAACTTAATGACATTACTAGACTTAAAAACACAGCTTGGTGTGCCTGTGGGGTTGAGCGATCATAGTTTGGCTGATACTGCAGCAATAACCGCAACAGCTTTGGGTGCATGTGTTATTGAAAAGCATTTTAAATTAAAAGGTGATACGACTAGTGTAGATGCTGCCTTTTCTTTGGATGAAGAAGAGTTCTCACAGTTAGTTAATCGTGTTAGAGATACACATGTTTGCTTGGGAAGTCCTAGTTATCGTTTAGCTAAAAGTGAACAAGATAATGTGTCGTTTCGGCGCTCGCTTTATGTTGCAAAAAATATCAAAGCCGGCGAGCTATTTACAGAGCAAAATATTCGCTCTGTGCGGCCTGGACTTGGCCTACATCCGCGTTACTTAGATGAGCTTGTCGGTAAACCTGCTAAGCAGGAGCTATCTAAAGGTACAGCGATGAAGCTGGAGTATTTTCAGAAATGAAAGTGATTGCTTGCTCACAAGCTCGGTATGATTCCAAAAGGCTACCAGGAAAAGTGCTACAAACTGTTAGTAACCAATCGTTGTTGCAATACCATATAACACGTCTTAAATCGGCAAAAAATATTACCGAACATGTAATTGCAACGAGTGATCATAATAATGACGATGATGTTGCTGTGCATTGTTTAAAACTAGGAGTCAGGGTTTTTCGCGGGAGTAAGCTTAATGTGTTGCAACGCTTTACTGATGTTGTGCGGGTGCTTGGTTTGGATGATGATGATCGTATTGTACGTTTGACTGCTGATTGCCCGTTAGTAGATGCTCAACTTGTTGATCAATTAATCGCTTATCATCTTGAGCGAGGCGACGATTATTCGAGCCTGTACATCGGCGAGCATATCCGTGGTTTTGATGCAGAGATAATGTCAGTTAAGGCGTTAAAAATGGCAGCAAAAAATGCTGTGGAAGATTATCAAAAAGAGCATGTAACGCCTTATTTGTATCAGCATCCAAAGCAATTTAAAGTTAGTCAATATAAAGCACCATGTGATCACCAAAGTAATGCGCGATTATGTATTGATGAGCCAAGAGATTTGCAGATGTTTACACAATTAGTGACGGCTTATCCCAGAGATATTAGCGTAGCTAAGTACATTGATATTTTAGATTTTTTAAAACACCACCCTGAAATAGCTTTGCTCAATCAAGATGTTAAACAAAAAAAGTTAGGTGAATAACGTGCGTCTTTCTCGATTAGCAAATTATGCAGTACAGCTAAAGGAAGTTAAAGAAAGTGATTGTGAGCGCGTTTGGCAATGGCGAAACCTTGAGCATGTTCGAACCCAAATGAAGAATAGGGGTGCTATAGAGTGGCAGCATCATCAACAATGGTTTAATTCGATGCTTGTAGATGATAAGCAGCAGCACTTTATTATTCATTATAAAGCCACAGCAATTGGTGTAATTAATATTCACGCAGAGCACAACCTTGAAATTGCCGAGTCGGCGAGTATTGGTATTTATATTTCTGATACACAATACCTAAATAATATACTGGCCTTTGCGCCGTCTTTAGTTATGCTGGATTATGCGTTTAATGATTTGAATATGTTATATTTACACTCAGAAGTAAGGCGGGAAAACCAGGCTGCAATTCGCTATAATCAACAACTTGGCTATCAGCTCAAAGAACACCCAAGTGATAATCATATGCTCAGCATTTCACTCAATCAATCAGAGTTTGAGCAAGCAACAACTAAAATAAAGCACTTTTTAAATCGAGGTTAATGTGTCATTAGAAAAGCTCACCACTGCATTTGTTAACGTATTAGAGATCACACCAGAAGAGGTGTGTAATGAACTTAGTTATTCTGAGCATCCTAAATGGGATTCAATGAGCCATATGATGTTGATTGCAGAGCTCGAAGGCGAATTTGATATTATGCTTGATACGGATGATATTATAGATATGAGCTCATTTTTAAAAGCCCAGCAAATTTTAGCTAAGTACGGAGTGTCATTTGAATAAGAGCGCTACTTATACGTTGATCACAGGTGCTAACAGCGGCATAGGGTTTGCCATTGCAAACAATCTTGTAGCGCAACATAAAGCTGTAATTCTGGTTGCTCGAAATGCTGAAAAGCTAAACATTGCGCGCGAGCAATTACTATTAAGTCATCCCATGGCAAATATACTCACAGAGATTACTGATTTAGGTGATAGTGCAGATATAAAACAACTGTTTAGTTCTATTTCTCAGCAGAAGATTAATCTTGAAGGGGTTGTGCATTGTGCTGGTGATATGCTTGAAGCTCCTTTGCTGATGAGCCGTGATGCGCAGATTGATCAACAATATCAAATACATTTAAAAGCAGCACTATTACTTTGCCAAGGCGCTAGCAAACTGATGCTTCGTAAAAAATGCGGTAGTATCGTGTTAGTTAGTTCTGTTGTTGCAGAGCAAGGTAGTAGCGGTCAAGTTGTCTATGCAAGTATGAAAGCCGCTATTAAAGGGTTGGTGACAAGTTTAGCGCAGGAACTAGGAAGTTATAATATTCGTGTTAATGCTCTTGCCCCTGGAGTGATTGAAACACCGTTAGTCGCTCATTTTGATGATGTAAAGAAACAGCAACTCAGTCAACGAACCGCACTTAAACGTTTAGGGAAAGGTGAAGATATCGCTAATGTAGCGGCATTTTTGTTAAGCAGTCAAGCGGCTTATATTACGGGGCAAACAATTGCGGTTGATGGCGGATTAAGGTTGTAATATGGCTGGAATGTTCTGGCAACTAACAGCAATAAATCCTCAAGGACGACTGTTTTATGGTACTCAGGCAATTGATTATATAGAACTTGAACAGCAAGTAAGCGATGCTCAAAGTGTATTACCAATCGAGCGCGAATTGATTGCACTGGTTGCAAATTCTTCACTTAATTTTATTGTTTATTATCTAGCATTACTACGAACGCATCATGTTGTCCTTTTAATTGATCCGTCATTAAGTGACACAGAAAAACACGCTTTATACGATCATTATCAAGTTAACTTTATAATTATAGATCAAACTATTCAGCCATTTAGCAAGATAAAACATAAGCTTGCAGCTGAACTCAGTGTGCTTTTATCTACCAGCGGTTCAACTGGTTCGCCAAAGCTGGTTAAGTTAAGTAAAGCAAATATTGCGGCCAATTGTGCCTCAATCTGTGAGTTTTTACCGATAAAAAGTAGCGATGTAACAATGACATTTTTGCCGCTTTCATATTCATTCGGGTTGTCTATTTTGCACAGTCACTTGGCGTGTGGCGCCTCGATAGTCATACAAAAGGAGAGCCCAATGTCAGCAGGTTTTTGGCAGCAGTTCCAAAAATTTAAAGTAAATAGCTTTTACGGTGTGCCATTTAGTTTTCAGTTGTTGGTGCGACTGGGTTTAGAAAAACTACCCTTACAGCAAATTCGCTACATGGCGCAAGCTGGTGGAAAGCTGCTTGAGAAACAGTGGCAGGCCCTTGCTAATTTCACAGAGGCTACTGATGTCGAGTTTTATACTATGTATGGACAAACAGAAGCTACTGCACGAATTGCTTATTTGCCCGCTGAGTTTTTTTCTACAAATACAGGGGTAATAGGTCAAGCTATTCCCAATACAAAGTTGTCTCTCATTGATGGAGTCGAGCAAGAAATTACTGCCTGTAATACGCCTGGAGAGTTGTGTGTGGTTGGCGAGAACGTATTTGGTGGTTATGCGAAGTCTGTGGCAGAACTGAATACATTCACGCAAAATTTACCGTTAAAAACAGGCGATATTGCACAACGTCTAGAGAACGGCTTTTATCAAATAGTGGGTCGTTCTAAACGTATTTGTAAACTTGCGGGTAAGCGTATTAATCTTGATGAAGTACAAGCCTGGATCAGCACAGAGCTTGCATCAGAAGTTATTTGTACAGGAAGTGAAGATGCGTTTAATGTATATGTCACTGAACGCACGGATGTTGATGTAAAAAAAATGCTCGCCGACAAGCTCAAATGTCACAGTCGTTTAATTAGTGTCATTTACTTGCAAACTATCCCTAGGCTTAGCAACGGCAAGGTAGACTATCATGCACTTAACTGATGAACAGTTACTAGAATTACCCGTATATGGTTTAGCGAATAATGAAAAGCAAGCTTTTTTACATAGCCAACTTACCTTTTTAGATAGTCACCATAAGAAACATTGTGCGCCTTATCAGCGTTTGCAGCAATCATTTGCAGACACAATGCCATTAGCTGTACCATTATTTAAGCAATTTTTATTATCCAGCATATCAGAAAAGCACCAGCATCGATTATTAACCTCCTCAGGCACCAGTGGGGCTGCATCTAAAATATCTTTAGATGCGCAGACAGCTCAGTTACAAAGTAAAATTTTGACAAAAACTTTACAGCATTGGCTAGGTAAACAACGTTTGCCAATGCTTGTTATTGATGCAAAAGAGACGATACGAAAAAAAACAACAATGTCTGCTCGTGCAGCTGGTATTCAAGGCATGTTATTTTTTGGTCGTGATCCGCATTTTGCTTTAAACGATGACATGACTTTAAACATGCCTGTGATTGATGCTTTTTTTGAAAAGTACAGGGCAACGCCAGTGTTTATGTTTGGTTTTACTTTTATTGTTTGGCAGCAATTTATTCAGGCATTGACTAAATGCGATAAAAACATGAAATTTGAAAATGGGGTCTTATTGCATGGTGGTGGCTGGAAAAAAATGCAACAACACGCAGTGAGCAATAAGGCATTTAAACAAGCCGTAGCTGAGCAACTAGGTGCTATTGATGTGCATGATTACTATGGCATGGTAGAACAGACGGGCACAATTTACATTGAATGTGAGCATGGTTTTTTACATACACCAGCTTGGTCTGATATTAGTATTGTTGATGCTGCCACACAGCAGCCTTTACCTACTAATACGCAAGGGGTGATCCAAGTTGAGTCAGTGCTTGCTAAAAGCTACCCAGGACACCGTTTATTAACCGAGGATTTAGGCACTTTGCATGGTGAAGATAATTGCCAATGCGGCCGACTGGGTAAATACTTTACGGTACAAGGGCGGTTAGCTAAATCACAAG
The DNA here is from genome assembly GCF_054960735.1 of Pseudoalteromonas sp. RWi3. Taxonomy (NCBI): domain Bacteria; kingdom Pseudomonadati; phylum Pseudomonadota; class Gammaproteobacteria; order Alteromonadales; family Pseudoalteromonadaceae; genus Pseudoalteromonas; species Pseudoalteromonas sp. RWi3. The sequence goes on along the minus strand of NZ_JBHNYL010000001.1, from coordinate 783,109 downwards.
TTAGGGGCTGTAGTGACACCTTTATTTAAACATACCTCATTACAGCAATTGCAGGGGAATTTTACGCAGTTATCACCGCAGGCAGTGCCGTTTCAAGATGATACTGTTGCTGATATTGCTGCTTTCTCACAGTTCTTGTTGAAAAAGCAGCAATCGAATGCAATATCAGCACTGGGGTTTTGGTGTCGAAAGGCAAATATACTTGCTATGAAAAAACACTACGTGGCGCTAAATCATAGTCAGCCAAGAGGATTGGTGTTTCATATTACTCCGGCTAATGTAGATACAGTGTATTTTTATAGTTTACTACTGAGTATGCTCTGTGGTAACTGTAATATTGTGAGGATCAGTGATCGCAGTGGCGAGCAAACTTATCAGTTGATAGCTTTACTGAATGAATTTTTATCCTTGCATCCATACTCGGTATTAAACTCATTGTGTGCCATTGTATCTTATCCAAGTAATGCGCAGGATATCACTGAGCATTTTAGTGAGCATTGCGATATGCGGATCATCTGGGGTGGCGATGATGCAATAGGAAAAATCAATCAACAAGCCAATGTTCAACACCAAGTATGCTTCCCTGATCGATACTCGTTAGCTGTCATTCGTCTTTCGACAAATCTCGATGTTGATCTTGCTGTGACACGTTTTATTCGTGACTTTAACGCTTTCTCTCAACAAGCTTGTTCTTCACCTAAAGCTATCTTGTGGTATCAGACATCCTTAGAGTTACAGCAGTTATTTTGGCAGGCACTTCGCTTAGCTCTTAGTAAAGATGAATCACAGTTTAGCCTAACGGCAAAAGCCAATCGTTTATATCATTTACAGCAGTTAATTTTACTTGCGAATATTAATATACAAGCGATTGATAAATATTCTGAATTTATGCGTTGTGAATTACTGACATTTTTACCAGATATGCTATTACATCACCAAGGTGATGGTTTGATTTTGTCTTATCAACTGCAGCGTTTAGAATTAAATAAAACGGATAAATTACAAACTATTAGTTGTTTTGGATTAAACCCTAGTGAACAAAATCAACTTGCTACAGCTGCAGTCAGAACGATTGCTTTAGGACAAGCGCTCACATTTGATCATTATTGGGATGGTGTGGATTTACTCGAAGAACTAAGTTGTTGATAAAGACTCTTAACTGTACTTTTAACCGTGCTAATTTCTTGCTCTGTAAGTGCAGGGTGTAAAGGTATAGTAATAGCTTGAGAATAGTATTTCATCGCATTTGGGAAGGTTGATTTAGCAAAGCCCAGCTGTTGATAGAAAGGCTGCAAAAAGATTGGAATATAGTGCAAATGAGCTTGTATGCCCTGAGCTCTAAGTTGTTTAATCATCGTAGCCTGCTGCGTTTGATTGCTAAATTCTAAGCGTAAAATATATAAATGGTAACTGCTGTAACACTCTTCAGTGACTAAAAGCGAATGCATGTTTTGCTCAGAAAAAAAACTATCGAATCGTTTGGCAATCAGGTTTCGTTTATTCACAAAGTTGTCGAGTTGCTTTAACTGGCTTAACCCAAGCGCAGCTTGTAAATCAGTCATTCGATAGTTAAAACCAAGCTCAATTTGCTGGTAGTACCAAGGGCCATGACTTGGCTCGGTCATTTCAGTTGGATCAGATATAATGCCGTGACTTCTTAGTCGTTTTAAACTTTTTGCTAAATGATCATCATTGGTAACAGCCATGCCGCCTTCAGCAGATGTAATAATTTTAACGGGGTGAAAGCTAAAAACAGTAATGTCTGAGTAATCGCAACTGCCAACGGGTTTATTTTTATATTTGGCACCAATAGCATGAGATGCATCTTCAATAACCTTAAAACCATACTCTTTGGCAAGTTCATTGATTGCTACCATATCGCATGATTGGCCTGCTAAATGAACAGGGATGATAACCTTTGGTAAGCAATTATTTTTTTTGGCTAGAAGTAATTTTTTTTCTAGTTCCAAAACTGACATATTGCCTGTATTTAAATCAATATCGACAAAATCGACTTGGGCTCCACAATAAAGGGCGCAATTAGCGGATGCAACAAAAGAAATCGGAGAGGTCCAAACAATATCTCCCTTGCCAACGCCTAACGCTAAGCAAGCAATATGTAATGCTGATGTAGCACTATTAACTGCAACACTGTGTTTTGCTTTGCAATAACTGGCAACAGCACCTTCAAATGCCGGTACTTTTGGGCCTTGAGTGAGCCAGTCTGACTTTAATACATCAATAACAGCATCAATATCAGCTTGTGAAATACTTTGCTTACCGTAGGGAATAATTTTATTTCTCATTGTATTATCTACAACAAAGCTTGTACGTTAAAGTTTTTAATCTCTTTTATACTCATGTACTTAGAGTTATCGAGTGAGTTATATTCAAAACCTTGCGCCACTTTTTCACCTTTTTCGCCCAGTGCGTTCACGGTAAAGTCATTACTTCGGCTACTGAACTTGATCCCAGGGGCAATTACAAAGTGATCATTGTATTCATAGGTTTCAAAACATAAATCGGCAGGGCACATTACTTCATGTAATTTTTCACCAGGTCGAATGCCTACTATTTTAATCGGTAGATCAGGTGCCATTGCTTCGGCTAAATCTGTAATTCGGATTGAGGGAATCTTAGGCACAAAAATTTCACCGCCGAGCATACGTTCAAAATTAGTTAATACAAAATCCACGCCTTGTTGCAGGCTTATCCAAAACCGAGTCATTTCATTGTGAGTTATAGGAATATGATCACGGCCCTGGTCAATAAACTTTTGAAAGATAGGTACAACAGATCCGCGTGAACAAACAACATTGCCATAACGCACAACTGAGAAGGTAGTTTGATTTCCACCTGCAATATTATTTGCAGCAACAAAGAGTTTGTCAGAGGCAAGCTTTGTTGCACCGTATAAGTTGATTGGATTAGCGGCTTTATCAGTTGAGAGCGCTATTACTTTTTCCACATCATTATCAAGGGCGGCATCAATAACGTTTTCAGCCCCATTTATATTGGTTTTGATGCATTCCATAGGGTTGTATTCGGCGGCCGGCACTTGTTTAAGGGCTGCGGCATGTATAACGTAATTAACACCCCGCATAGCTCTTCTTAAGCGGTCTTTATCGCGGACATCACCGATAAAATAACGCATGCATGGTTGATCAAACTCTTGTTGCATTTCGAACTGTTTAAGTTCATCACGCGAGAAGATAATGATCTTTTTCGGGTTGTATCGCTCAAGTAGAGTTTTTACGTATTTTTTACCGAATGATCCGGTACCACCGGTAATTAGAATTGTTTTGTTATCGAACATAATGTTATCCAAGTTATTTATCATTGGCGTTTTTATACGCATTGTGAAATTTTGGCACTTTTCTCAGTACTTTACATATTAACTTAGTTTGATAGCAAGCACGATGCCAAGTTAATTTAATTAAACCATGGTACATAGTGCAAAAATTGGCAAATTAAGCTATAATTTAACCAATTCAGTGTGTCGGAGCCCTGTTATGAAAATTCAATCACCCTCAACAAATATTTTAAACCAAACCCAGCAAACGGGTAATAAGCTTTTAGAACAACTTGCTACAGGTAAAAAAGTAAATTCAGCGGCAGATGATGCAGCCGCTTTACAAATTATCGACCGTTTAACATCTCAACAAAACGGTTATAGTCAGGCTGTGAATAATGCATACGATGGCATTTCATATTCACAAGCGACAGAATCAAATTTATCTAATGTTAATGACGCTGTATCTCGAATCAAAGAGTTATCTATTCAGGCAGGTAATGGGGCGCTTAGTGATAGTGACCGCAGTGCTTTGCAAGAAGAAGTTGTGCAGCTACAAAGTCAAATATCTGAAACGTTCGAGAATGCGAGTTTTGCAGGAAAGCCTTTGTTTGATGGTCAAGCGGTCTCGTTTCAAGTTGGCGCTGATGCAAATACCAATCAAACGGTTAATTCAACAGACGGTAGTTTTGCATCTGCGCTATCAACTATTGATATTTCAACCCAAGCAGGGGCTCAAGCTGCACTCGATATAAGCGAGCAAGCGAGTGAAGACATAAATGCCCAGCGCGCAGAGCTAGGGGCTTTTCAGAATACACTGGCCAGCACAATTAAAGGGTTAGGTACTCAACAGGAAAATATTGCTGCAAGTCAAAGTCGTATTCAAGATACTAACTATGCTCAGGCTGTGTCGCAGCAGATATCTAATGATGTTTTATCTCAAGCGTCTATGGCATTACGTGGTCAAGCAAATCAATCCGCTGAGTCTATTTTAGGCTTACTATAGAGTTGATTTTAAAACAGTAATTATTAAGTATTACTTATCGCCATATCAACGGCAGTTTTTTGGCAATGATGTCAAAAAACTGCCGCTCAATGCTTGCATCCCTGTCAAACTCGCTTACAATTTAGATTATTAATAGCTTGTTGTGACTGTGGTTCGCTGACTAATGATCTTAATCTTAGATAATAATAATAATCGTGCGATTGGTTTACATGCTTCACTGACTTTTATCGGTGAAACAGTATTAAACCTTGCTGAAGATAATTTTGAGCAAGAGTGTAGCAGCTACCAAAAACAAGAATGCATGGTTATTTTAGGCGCGTTAAGTAGCTTCAACCATGAAAGTTTGATTAAGCGTTATCCTACTGTCCCATTCCTACTTATAGGTGAAACCTTAAAGCCATTGCTCAGTATCGCAAACGTAGTGGGCTTAATTTCTGAGCCATTTAACCACGACGTAACAACACAGTTACTGCATGACTGTCAGCAATATCAACGAATGCTCCCTAATGATCATAAGTACCACAAACCACACAAATCGTTTGATGGTTTAGTTGGGGAAACTGATGCAGTAAAAGATGTACGATTTTTAATTGAGCAAGTTGCTAAAACAGATGCGAATGTTTTAATTCTTGGAGAGTCCGGTACAGGTAAAGAAGTGGTTGCCCGAAATGTTCACTTACTGTCTAAGCGCAATTCAGGTCCCTTCGTACCAGTAAACTGTGGAGCTATCCCGGGTGAGCTGCTAGAAAGTGAGCTGTTCGGCCACGAAAAAGGCGCATTCACGGGGGCTATATCTGCACGTAAAGGGCGTTTTGAATTGGCTCAAGGTGGTACGTTATTTCTTGATGAAATCGGCGATATGCCACTGCAAATGCAAGTTAAACTATTACGTGTGTTGCAAGAAAGAAGCTATGAACGAGTCGGTGGAACAAAAGCTATTCAGGCCGATGTGCGAGTGATTGCTGCAACGCACCGAAATTTAGAAGAGATGATAGAGCAAGGCTCTTTTCGAGAAGATCTTTATTACCGTTTAAACGTATTTCCCATCGAGAATCCTTCACTTGCCCAACGTGCTGACGACATACCGCTTTTGCTAAAAGAATTAATGCGTCGTGTAAATGAGCAAAGTGGTACGACAGCTAAGTTCACAGAACGTGCTATTGAAAGCCTTAAAGAGCATGCTTGGCCTGGCAATATCCGTGAACTAGCTAACCTCGTAGAACGTATGGTCATAATGTTTCCTGAGAAGGTTGTAGACGTTCCTGACTTACCAGCTAAATATCGTTATATTGAAGTTGATGCCTATGAGCCTCAATACCCTGAGGAGCTAATGGAGCGCGACGCGTTTAATGATATTTTCAGTACAGGGTTTAGTGATTACGACGATGAGCCAGAGATTGAAATAGCTTCGTCTGATTCTGGGTTATTACCCGATGAAGGCATTGAATTAAAAGAGTACTTAGCTGAGCTTGAGGTTAGCTTAATAACTCAAGCCCTTGAGCGCTATGACTATGTCGTTGCCCGTGCTGCTGAAATTCTCGGAGTAAGGCGTACAACCCTTGTTGAAAAAATGAAAAAATATAACCTATCGCGCGATTAACAGCTAAGAGCAGGTTTTAGGTGTCAGGTAGTAGGTTTTAGGCAAAAATTAACTAAGCACGAGGGTGATTGAATGGGTTTCGTCATTACCCGTAGGCGTTAAGCTTGCTGACGCGCACACCGTCTTTTAATTCGGGGTGCTTTGGTGAATATCACTTAAAACCCTTTTGCACAAAGAGAAAACAATGAGTGTAAATGAGAAGAAAAAATGCCACGGGCTTCGAGCGACGAGCTTTGAATTCCTCAAAATTTAATACCTTTATTTTTACCTCATAAGCGCAGCTTACTCTTAGCCTCTTTGAACACGAGGTTTTCTTGGTGGGTCAATCATTTAAAGATCATTTGCACAAAGAAAAGTGAATGTGAGAAAATAAGCAGATAAAAATATATAAATCTTTTGCGGCTGAAGCCATGCATTCTCAGGCGCTAGTTTTAGCACCCTAGCGCCTAGTCTCATTCCTAAAACCTATCACCTAGTCCTAACACCTAGCCTTTAATATTTTTCTATTATCTCAGCTTTTCTAAAACAATTATTACTATGGTCGTTAACCATGCCACATGCCTGCATGTGAGCATACACTGTGGTAGGGCCTAAAAATTTAAAACCGCGCTTTTTTAAATCTTTAGCGAAAGCTGTTGATATTTTAGTGATCGCGGGGTAATCACTCAATTCATTTAAGTTACTGATCAGTGTCTTGTTGTCTACAAATTGCCATTGATAATTACTAAAGCTGCCAAATTCTTGCTGTATTTCAATAAAGCGCTTTGCGTTGTTGATTGTTGCTGCAATCTTCAAGCGGTTTCTCACAATCCCATCAAAAAGCATCAGGCGCTCAACATCGTCATCTGTAAATAACGCTACTTTTTTAACGTCAAAATTTTCAAAGGCATGTCTGTAGCCGCTTCGTTTCTTTAATATGGTGTACCAGCTGAGTCCGGCTTGGGCAGATTCAAGTGTTATAAACTCAAATAATTTTTGGTCGTCATACAGCGGCACTCCCCATTCTTGATCGTGGTAGGCTACATAATCTTGCTTTGAAGTATCAAGCCATGGGCAACGACACTGAGCATTTTTATCCATTATGTGTTTTCCTTGTGTCAGTTTATTGTCACGTAAAATAAGCTCTAAGCTTATGAATTATAGTTAATATATTTTTGGTACGAATTGTGCATTTATCACCGTAGAGAACCTTTATGAGAGTTTACTATGGCACTTGCAAACGTGTTAAAACCACAATTTATCACAGCTAATCAATATAACCCATGCCTTCAACAAGAAGAGTACGTGGGGGAGCTTAGTGAGCTTCGTCAACAAGCGAGTTGGTTGAGCCATTTGGTTGATACCATGCCGGCAGGCGTTATTGTGCTTGACGGTCGTGGCATGATTGCTAAGGCTAATCAAATTGCAATTGATATGCTAGGTGAACCACTTGAAGGTGAGAAATGGTTTAGTATTATCCAACGTTCTTTTCGTCCTCAACAAGACGATGGTCATGAAGTTTCATTAAAAGATGGCCGACTAATAAAGTTAGATATTACGGCATTGGCACCGGAGCCTGGCCAGTTAATACTCATGACTGATTTAACCGAAACGCGACGCTTACAAACGCGTGTGGCACACATGCAGCGCTTAAGTGCGCTGGGTAAAATGGTGGCATCATTAGCTCATCAAGTTCGTACTCCTTTATCGGCAGCTATGTTATATGCAGCTAACTTAGGCTCTAAACGTTTACCAGAGGCTTCCCGTGGTAATTTTCATACAAAATTAATGTCGCGTCTGAAAGATCTTGAAACGCAAGTGAACGACATGCTGTTGTTTGCAAAAAGTGGCGATCAACAAGTTGTAGAGCAGGTTTCTATGCAGCAATTACTTACCGAAGTTAAAGCTGGCTCAGATGCAATGGTTGCTCTTAATAGCAGTGAACTTGATGTAAATTTACCAGAACCCGATATTACTATTACGGGCAATAAAACAGCGTTAGCCAGTGCGATACAAAACTTAATTCATAATAGTATTCAAGTTATTGGCTCTGGCGCTTTAGTTCGTGTAAATGCGATAAGAGATACTCATTCAGATGATCTTGTGCGTATTAGCGTGTGCGATAACGGCCCTGGAATAGATATGGCGCAGGCTGAGAAACTGTTTGAACCATTTTTTACCACGAAAAGCCAAGGCACAGGCCTTGGTTTAGCAGTGGTTAGCTCTGTTGCTAGCGCTCATCAGGGCAGGGTTGAGGTTACCAATAATACACAGGGCGGGGCATGTTTTAGCATATTACTGCCTATTTGTACTGAATCTAAAGCGGTGGAGGCATTATGAGTAATAACACTATTTTAGTTGTTGAAGATGACGCAGGTCTTCGTGAAGCATTAATCGATACTTTAGAAATGTCAGGTATTGCCTGTGTTGCGGCCAATAGTGCAGAGCAGGCCATGCTGCTGTTAAAGAAAGATAGTTTTTCTTTGGTGGTGAGTGATGTACAAATGGGGGCGATGAGTGGGCTTGATTTATTACGTAGCATTAATTTAAATCACCCAGATTTACCAGTGCTTATGATGACAGCATACGCCACTATTGATGATGCCGTTGAGGCAATGCGCCTAGGGGCAATCGATTATATGGCAAAACCATTTGCACCAGAAGTCTTATTAAATATGGTGAGTCGTTACTTACCAGAGCCAGAAAAAGAAACAGATGGCCCTATTGTCGCTGATCCATCTAGTATTCAATTACTTGAACTTGCAGCAAAAGTCGCGAAATCTGATGCTAGCGTGATGGTACTGGGCCCAAGTGGTTCAGGTAAAGAGGTATTGGCTCGTTATATTCATGATAAATCAGAGCGTTCAAACCAGCCATTTGTTGCAATTAATTGTGCTGCTATACCTGAAAACATGCTCGAAGCCACTCTCTTTGGCTATGAAAAGGGTGCCTTTACGGGAGCGATTCAAGCCTGCCCAGGTAAGTTCGAGCAAGCACAGGGTGGTACCATCTTGCTTGATGAAATCACCGAGATGGATTTAAGTTTACAAGCCAAATTACTACGTGTATTGCAAGAACGTGAAGTAGAGCGATTAGGTGGCCGTAAAACAATTAAGCTTAACGTTCGCGTGCTTGCAACCAGCAACCGAGACTTAAAAGATGCCGTTAGTGAGCATAAGTTTAGAGAAGATTTATATTACAGGCTCAATGTGTTTCCACTGATGTGGCGCCCGTTGTGTGAACGCCCGGGTGATATAGTGGTATTAGCTAAGCACTTAATTGAGCGCCACTTGGCGAAAAGTAAAGAATCCATTGCTCAGCTTAGCGATAGCGCACAGCAAAAGCTGCTGTCGCATCAATGGCCAGGGAATGTTCGTGAGCTTGATAATGTTATTCAACGCGCATTAATCTTGAGAAACGGTGACATTATTGATGAGAGTGCTATATTCATCGAGAATTTAGCGCCTAGTGCGTGTGTAAGTGCGAGCTCGGTTGCCCCGCAAGCACCTAATGATATAGCGAATCCAACAATTGCAGCTAAGGTACAGCATAATGAGATGATGGATGAGCTTCCTAGTTTAGATTCAGGTACTTACAAAGATGAACTAAAGGATAAAGAGCATCGCATTATTCTAGAAACGTTAACGCGGTGTCGAGGAAAACGAAAAGATGTGGCTGAAACGTTAGGTATCAGCCCAAGAACATTGCGTTATAAGTTGGCGCAAATGCGAGATTTAGGTATTGCTCTACCAGCTTAAAAGTCTATTCTGACCAATTTCAAAAGACACTCAGCCATGCTGAGTGTCTTCATGTCAAAACTCTGACATTCAAAAAAACCTCTTAAGCCATTGAATTACAAGTGTTATTTTATTGGCATAGTTTGTGCTTTATCTAGTTATTAGTAAAGTGCATCGTCAGAGATAATTATGAAAATTCAAAATAGTGCGTTATTCCAAGAAATGCAGTCTATGGCTCTTGAAGCTGGCCGTAGTAATTCAAGTAATGCTATTCCAACGCAAACACAACCTACTTCGTCTGCACAATTTGGTGATTTGTTAACAAATGCATTAGACACAGTTAGCAATCATCAACGAGAAGCGAAAGAAAAAGTTACAGCCTTAGAGATGGGCGACCGAAGTGTCTCGCTTGCTGAGGTGATGATTGCTTCTCAAAAATCATCCGTCGCGTTTGAGGCTACTGTTCAAGTTCGTAATAAACTTGTTGAGTCTTATAAAGAAATCATGAACATGCCTGTTTAAATTGGGTAGTGGAGAATTATTGTGGCGCAATCTAATCAATCAACCGACCTTGCATTAGCAGGCGGTGGTGCTATCAACCAAACTGATAACGACGATCAGCAAGAGCAAAAGTCTGGCTATTTGAGTGCATTAAATGGTGTTGACGTATTGCGCCAGGTTACATTAATTATCGCATTAGCTATTTGCTTAGCCATTGCCATTTTTGTCATTATCTGGGCACGTCAGCCAGATATGCGTCCGCTGGGTAAGATGCCGACTGAAGAGCTTATTCAAACACTGGACTTTTTAGACGCGCAAAAAATTGAATATGAGCTTGATGGCAACCTAGTTTCAGTCGCAGAGGATGAGTATCAAAATATAAAATTACTCATGACACGTGAAGGATTAGATCAAGCGCCCACATCAGGTACTGATATCATCATGCAAGATATGGGTTTTGGCGTAAGCCAACGTCTAGAGCGTGAGCGTTTAAAGCATGGCCGTGAGCAGCAGTTAGCGCGTACCATTGAAGAGTTAAAGAATGTCACTCGGGCTAAAGTGTTATTAGCCATTCCAAAAGAAAATGTATTTGCTCGTCGTGAAAAAGAGCCCTCGGCAACGGTTGTGTTAACCCTAAAGCGTGGGCGTATGCTTGATAGTGAAGAAGTTGACTCAATTGTTGATATTATTGCTTCAGCTGTTCAAGGGCTATCACCATCTCGTGTTACGGTTACAGACCAAAATGGTCGTTTGTTGAATTCTGGTTCTCAAAGCTCTTTAGCTGCTCGTTCAAGAAAAGAGTACGATATTGAACGCAAGCGTGAACAAGAATACCTACAAAAAATTGACAGTATTTTAATGCCTGTTATCGGTATGGGTAATTACACCGCGCAAGTCGATTTAAGCATGGACTTTAGCGCCGTTGAGGAAACGCAAAAACGTTTCAATCCAGATTTACCAGCTGTAAGAAGTGAAACCACATTTGAAGAGAACAACATTGGGGGTTTAGCTGTTGGCATACCAGGGGCTTTAACAAATCAACCGCCAACCAATTCAAACATCCCAGAAGTTGCAGGTCAGGGTGGTGCAGGCTCTGGTACTACACCAAGCAGTAGCCATAAAGAAGCAACACGTAACTATGAGCTAGACACCACTATTTCACATAAACGTCAGCAAACAGGGGTTATTCGTAGAATTAGTGTATCAGTTGCTGTCGATTACTTACCCACAGTAGGTGAGAACGGCGAAACAACGATGGTGCCGCGCTCTGTTGAAGCATTGTCAAATATTCGTCGTCTATTGCAAGGCGGTGTGGGTTTTGATTTGCAACGTGGTGATGCTCTCGAAGTTGTTACCGTACCATTTGTTCGCGAAGAGTTAGCTGTTGCAGAAGAAATACCGCTTTGGGAGCAAAGCTGGTTTATGAAAGTGGTACGTTTAGCTTTAGGTGCACTGGTTATTATTGTACTGATAATGGCGGTTGTTAAACCTATGCTTAAACGCCTTATTTACCCTGATGATACGCTAGAAGAGTATGATGATGACGCGTTAAGTTCAGGTGTAGACATTGGCGACAATACACTCGATATGCTAAATAAAGACTTTGATTCTGCTTCGGTTGGCTTTGCAAGTGATGGTACACTACAGTTACCAGACCTTCATGGCGATGAAGATTTACTCAAAGCAGTACGAGCTTTAGTTGCCAATGAACCAGAATTATCATCACAAGTAGTGAAAGCGTGGTTAACAGAAGATGACTGATCAAGAGCCGGAACAAAAACAATTACCAGCAGCCTTTGACGTTGATAAACTAGATGGCGTTGATAAAGCCGCCATCTTGCTACTTAGCTTATCAGAGGAAGATGCAGCCCAAATACTTAAGCACTTAGAGCCAAAGCAAGTGCAAAAAGTGGGTATGGCCATGGCTGCAATTGATGATTTATCACAAGCAAAGATAAGTGCAGTTCATAATCTATTTATTGAACAAATTCAAAGCTTCAGTACGATAGGCTTCCAGTCTGAAGACTTTATCAAAAAAGCGCTAACAGCTGCGCTAGGTGAAGACAAAGCGGCTAGTTTGATAGACCAAATTGTTATGGGGTCAGGTGCAAAAGGCCTAGACTCATTGAAATGGATGGACTCTAAACAGGTTGCTAACATTATTCGAAATGAGCACCCTCAGATACAAACGATTGTTTTGTCTTATTTAGAGCCAGAGCAATCAGCGGAAATACTTGCCCAGTTCCCTGAGAAAGTTAGGCTAGACTTGACCATGCGTATAGCCAACCTTGAGGAAGTTCAACCTGCTGCATTACAAGAGTTGAATGAAATCATGGAGAAGCAGTTTGCTGGTCAAGCCGGAGCACAAGCAGCCAAAATGGGTGGCTTAAAAGCGGCTGCAGACATATTGAACTACTTAGATACGAATGTTGAAGGCCAACTTATGGACTCAATTCGTGAGCATGATGAAGAGATGTCACAACAGATTCAAGATTTAATGTTTGTATTTGAAAACTTAATGGATGTAGAAGACAGAGGCATCCAAGCTATTTTACGCGAAGTGCAACAAGATGTATTAATGAAAGCTATTAAAGGGACTGATGAAGGCCTTAAGGATAAAATTCTTGGTAATATGTCTAAACGTGCAGCCGACATGCTAGCAGATGATTTAGAAGCAATGGCACCGGTACGTATTAGTGAAGTTGAAGCTGCGCAAAAAGAAATTTTATCTACGGCACGTCGCTTAGCTGATTCTGGCGAGATCATGCTCGGTGGTGGTGGTGGTGAGGAGTTCTTGTAAACCATGAATAAGCCTCGCTCTACTCAAGGTCAGCCATTAACTGAGAATGAAGCTGATGAGTTATTACAAAACTGGCCTATCCCCGATGTAACGCAAGACACTCGTAAATTCGACGGTCGCTCTACAGCGTTTGGTACACCATTGGCTGAGTTGTACAAAAAAGAAGTTAAAGAACCAATTGAAGAGCCAGAACCTGAAGAAGCTCTGCCGAACCTGACAATGGCTGAGCTTGAACGTATTCGCCAAGATGCTTATGAAGAAGGCTTAAAGCAAGGTCATGAACAAGGTTATATTGATGGTTTTGAAAAAGGGGTTTCTGAAGGCAAAGAAGCAGGTTACAAAGAAGGCGTTGAGCTTGGTAAAACACAAGGTCAAGAGGAAGTAAAACCGCTTATAGAAGAGCAATTAACAGCTTTAAAATCACTTATTGATAGCTTAACCGCACCGCTAAACAAGGTAGACGAAGAGGCTGAAAAGCAATTAATACAACTTGCTGTTATGCTAGCCGAAGCATTGATATATCAAGAAGTAAAATCGTCACCTGAAGTGTTATTACATAGCTTAAAGCATTGCATTGATGCACTTGGTGAACAGCAACAAGCTGTGCGTATACACCTCAATCCAGATGATATTGAATTAGTTAAAAATAGTTATGGTGAGCAGGCTATTGCTGAGAGTCAGTGGCAGCTTATCCCTGAGCCAACGCTTGAGCGCGGAGGTTGCCAAGTTAAAACACCGCAATCCTCGGTAGATATGACGCTTAAAACCCGTGTCAAAGAAACGTTGGATAGCTTTTTGCATAGTAGTGGTATCTAAGCTAATAATTGGTTTGTAATGAACACACAACCTCTCCCATTGAGCGAGCGCTTACAGGGGTATCAAAAGCATATTCATAGCCCAACGCCAGCCGTTGCGGGTATTCTTACCCGAGTAGTCGGTTTAACATTAGAAGCAAAAGGGCTCCGAGCGCCTGTTGGCAGTCAATGCAAAATTGAAACCATGCGTGGTTTTGTAGACGCTGAAATTGTTGGCTTTAATGACCAAACACTTTATCTGATGCCTAACGATCATATTTCAGGCGTGCTGCCAGGTGCGCGTGTGATACCCCAAATCAATGAAACGGGTTTACCTGTTGGTATGTCATTATTAGGCCGTGTTGTCGATGGTCTAGGCCGTCCGCTTGATGGTTTAGGGCCTATCAATGCCGAGCACTATTTAAAATTCGCACAGAACACCATCAATCCACTTTCCCGAAGACCCATTAGTCAACCAATGGATGTGGGGGTTCGTGCTATTAATTCAGTCATTACTGTTGGGCAAGGGCAACGTATGGGACTGTTTGCAGGCTCAGGTGTGGGTAAATCAGTGTTATTAGGTATGATGACTCGAGGCTCTGAGGCGGATGTTATCGTGGTCGGCTTAGTAGGGGAGCGTGGACGAGAAGTTAAGGAGTTTATTGAAGAAATTCTCGGCGTTGAAGGGCGCAAGCGCTCTGTTGTAGTTGCAGCCCCCGCTGATGCATCACCTTTAATGCGTTTAAAAGGCTGTGAAAGTGCAGTAACGATAGCAGAGTATTTTCGCGATCAAGGCCTCAATGTTTTATTGCTCCTAGACTCGGTGACGCGATATGCCATGGCGCAACGTGAAATAGCCTTGGCTGTAGGTGAGCCACCTGCGACAAAAGGTTATCCACCTTCCGTTTTTGCCAAGCTTCCTGCGCTGGTGGAACGAGCAGGTAATGGCGGTGAAGGGCAAGGTTCAATTACTGCATTTTTTACAGTACTCAGTGAAGGGGATGATATGCAAGACCCTATTGCCGATGCAGCTCGTGCAATATTGGATGGTCATATCGTATTGTCACGTGATTTAGCAGATAGTGGGCATTATCCGGCAATAGACATTGAAAAATCGATCTCTCGCGTTATGCCACAAGTTGTTTCAGAGCCGCATATGCAACAAGCAAGAGTGCTAAAACAAGTTTATTCCATGTATCAGCAAAACAAAGATATGATCACTCTGGGCGCTTATCAAAAAGGCACTGATCAAATGCTTGATCAGGCAATTAATATGATGCCACGTGTCAATGCTTTCTTACAGCAAGGAATGAAAGACGTGATCAGTTATGATGAAGGATTGCAAGGGCTTGCACAGTTACTAGGGCAATCATAATGGCAAATAATAAACTTAATTTACTGCTAAAGATGGAAAAAGACAAAGAAGAATCTTTACGCATGCATTACCTTCAAGCGCAACAGCACTTTCAATCTAATCAACAAAAGCTGCAAGGACTCAATAACTTTAGAATGGAGTATACACAACAGCTTCATATTAAAGGTCAATCCGGATTAAGCAGTGCCGGTTTTAGTCAATATCATGCCTTTATTGCGAAGATTGAAGAAGCTATTCGCCAGCAAGCTAGTACGGTGAATACAGCAAGGCAGGTTGTGAGCCAGCGACAAAGTTTGTGGTTAAAGCAACAGGTAAAAGCGAAGGCGATTGAAAAACTAATTGAAAAACAACAGCAAAAAGCAACTGCGATTGAATTAAAAAATGAACAACGAATGCTTGATGAATTTTCATTGAACCAATTCTTTCAAAAGCGTAATGCGCTTTAGTTGTTAAATATTAATAGTAGGCACATATATTGCTTTATTTACATATGACGTCTTTATTTTGGCAAGCTGCGGCGGCAAATTGCCACATTTTAATGTAGGTGAATTATGGCGATTAATGATCTATCAGCACTCATTTCAACAGAGCAAGATATTAAATTTGCTAAAAAGGAGCAATCGCAACACACTGCTCTTGATGAAAAGCCAGGCTCAGAGAGTGATTTTTTCTCTCAATTACAAAGCGCTAATAATGCTGTTGAAGAGCCTAATAAAAAAAATAAAGGCCCAGAGTCATCAGTTTCAAGCGACAGTGATACTAAAGACGCTAAGCAACCAAAGCAGAAAACAGGGCAGGCAGCTGTTATTTCTGGTGATGATATGCTCGCTCAAATTAACGCCGCAAACAATCTTGACACTCGTGTGAGTACATCTGAGTCAGATAAGCCTTTAACTTCAGTAAGTGACTTAATTGATAAGTATGCTCAGGAAAGTCTTGATCCAAAAAGTATTAAACCTAAAGCTCCGCGTCCCATTGACGATGTTACTCCAATCATAAACCAGCCCTTAGAAGACGATAGCAGTGAAGGTTTAACTAATAAGTCAGGTATACCTGGCGATAAATCAGCAGTTGCTGAAGCAATTGATAAAAATCTAAAACAAACAGGGTTTCCCGAAGATGCCGTTACTCCAATTGTTGATGATGTTAAAACTATAAAAGCTCCTGAAACACAGAATGGGGCTAACAAATCAACAAGTAGCGTGGATATGTCTAGTATTAACGCCTCTACAGAAAACACTAAAAATGCCCAGCCACTTGCTTCACTTTTGACGCAAGAGTTAGTAGGTAACACTGCAAAGGGTGAAGCAGCGGTATTAAAGGCACAAACAAATAATAATAAAATAGATGAAGCTAATAAGGCAGTATTAACGAATTCAGATGCAGCAATAAAAGATCCAACAAAACTAATGAGTGAAAAGGGAGAAGTAACTTCCGAAGCGCTGACATCTTCATCAATTACTGCTGTTAAACAAAGCGCAGCTGTAATAGATGAGACGTTAGTAAATAACTCAGCTGCAAATGATAAAACCGATTTTAAGTCAGGCGTTTCGGCTCAGGTGGGTGATGCTAAAAGCAGTGTGGAAATACCTGCACAGCAAATAACAGACTCGCAAGAGGTTGCTAAGTCAGCAGTTAAAAAAGGTGTTGAAGCCGTTATAGCACAAATGCAAGATGCAGCTAAAATAGCAAAAACAGAAGGTGCTGAACCTGTTTTGTCTAAGGATGCTCAAGCATTAAAAGACGCATTTATTGCAGCTCAATCACCTACAACATCGGCTGCAGTTAAAGCTGCTCAGTCTACTCCAGCAATCGCAAACAGCCCTGAAGTAAATCAAACGGTTACCAAGCTCCTCAATGCAGAAACAGACGTTTTAACAGATAGCGATCCAGTTCTTTCTCGTTTGACAACAGAGCAACGCGCCACATTGCAAACGCAAGTAAATGCAGTGCTAAGTCAAGGAGTTGATAAACAAGGCTTGGCGAATCTAAAGCACACTGTTTCACAATTTATTGCGAATAATAATTCAGCTAACACAGCACAAAATGTCGATGCTGCTTCGAGTTTTAATGCGGTAGAGTTTAGTGACGACATTGCTAATTTAACAACAGGGCAGAAGCAAGCTTTATCTGAACAGCTTCAGCAGTTTATTGCGACTGAGAAACCTCAAGGGGCTGTTTTAAATCAAGTGAAAGCGGCTTTAGCTGTGCTTGATGAAGATAAAATGACCACGACTAAAGAGCCAACAACTACCTTAAAAGAGCCATTACAGATTGCACAGCCTATAGCGACTAATCAAGTTGAGACAGCGAAGTCACAATCGGGACAAGCCACATTTGTTAAGATGACTGCGCAAGAGCAAGCTATTAAATCTGATATTCAACAAGATGTAGCAAAAGAAGCATTGGTAGCAGATGATGAAAAAATTGAGCAGATAGCATCTAAAGAGAGTAATGCAGTGCGTGTAAATCAACTATTTACACAAGTGACCAATATAGCAAGCACCTCAATGACCCAATCTATAAATGAAGCGATTGATCAGCGTTACTCTGAAGAGCTTAGCAATATTCAGGTGCTTAATGCGCAACAAACCAGCGCGACGTCACAAACAAAACAAGTAAATGTAGATCCTACTTTATTGCAAGCACTGAACATTGTTAAAAGTGATGCTGCAAAATTATTGCAAGAACGGGTAAGTGCTTTACTTAGTATTAATAATAAAGAAGCTGAAATACGTTTAGATCCACCAGAAATGGGCAGCATGCAAATTCGTATTCGCAGCGATGCAGAGCAAGCACAAATAAACTTTGTTGTACAAAACCAACAAGCCAAAGAAGCACTAGAGCAGTCGATGCCTAAATTACGCGAAATGCTTGCTGAGCAAGGTATTGAGCTTGGAGAGAGCAGCATCCAACAAGGTGATAGCCAAGGTAATGCTGACGAACAAGAGCAGCAACAGGGACGCGGACAGCTTGCATCGAATGGTCAAAGCGATGATGGAGCTGCGGATTCTGAACCAAGTGCGCAAAGTTCAGGCCAACAATCTTCATCTTCAATAGATTACTATGCCTAACACCTGCTATTATGAAGGTATAAAAATAACTAATTAGTTTTTAGTTTAAGATGTTTCTAAAGCACTAAACTATATGAGTAACAAAATAAAGCCTGATTCATTGACTAAACCGCTTTAGATTAAGGTTTTTATTAGACTTGGTATGTATGTTATTTATAACAAAATGTTTAAAAAGAGTTGCTTGAGATATCTTCTTTAATCTAAGCTCTGATGAAATAGCTTGATGGGTTAACGCAGTTGTTTTATTACCCACTTTTAAGGCAGTAAGGAATCATAATGGCTGAAGAAGCAAATTTAGAAATAGAAGAAGGCGGTAAAAGTAAGAAGAAGCTGATTATAATCATTGCTGTCGTTGTTTTATTAATTGCAGGTGGTGTTGGGTTTTTCTTAATGTCAGGTTCAGATGAACCTGCTGAAACATTAGCCGATGAAACAGTTGCTACAGAAGAAGTTGAATCGTCTAATAACGCCAAAATTGGCAGCGCCCTTTATGTGGCAATGCCCAGACCTTTCGTATTTAATGTGCCAGGTGCAAGTAGAGACCGCGTTGTACAAATTAAAGTCCAACTTTTAGTTCGTGGTGATGTGAATGAAGAAGTAGCAAAAAGACATATCCCATTAATTGAAGGTACATTGTTAAGTGTTTTTTCTACCACAACAGCTGACGAGCTAGGCACCAGTGAAGGTAAAGAGACGTTGCGAGTTGCAGCACTTGAAAAAGTACAAACTGCATTAAATGATGTTGAAGGCAGTAAAGTAATTGAGCGGGTTTTATTTACCGGCTTTGTAATGCAATAAGGGGCCTGCGTGAGCGATTTATTATCCCAAGACGAAATTGATGCGCTATTACACGGTGTTGATGAAGTCGAAGAGGAAGATATAGAAGATGGTGAAGAAGGGGGTGGTGGTAACACACTGCAATACGACTTTTCTTCCCAAGACCGTATCGTTCGTGGACGTATGCCAACGCTCGAAATCGTTAACGAGCGTTTTGCCCGACATATGCGAATAAGCTTATTCAATATGATGCGCCGCACGGCTGAAGTGTCGATCAACGGCGTACAAATGATAAAGTTTGGTGAATATATCCATACCTTATTTGTACCTACCAGCCTTAATATGGTTCGCTTTCGGCCTCTAAAAGGGACAGGCTTAATAACCATGGAAGCGCGGTTAGTATTCATCTTAGTGGATAACTTTTTCGGTGGCGATGGCCGTTACCACGCTAAGATTGAAGGCCGTGAGTTCACTCCAACTGAACGTCGTATTGTGCAAATGCTACTAAAAATAATTTTTGAAGATTATAAAGAAGCATGGGCACCTGTTATGGATGTATCCTTTGAGTACCTCGATTCTGAAGTAAACCCAGCAATGGCAAACATTGTTAGCCCAACGGAAGTTGTCGTAATAAGTTCTTTCCATATAGAGCTCGATGGCGGCGGTGGGGATTTCCATATTGCACTGCCATATTCAATGCTTGAACCAATTCGTGAATTACTTGACGCTGGTGTACAGTCTGACACTGAAGATACTGATCTTCGTTGGAGTAAAGCTTTACGTGATGAAATTATGGATGTTGAAGTTGAGCTTTCTACACAACTGCTTGAAGTGGAGCTGAATTTAGAGCAAATAATGGAATTTAAAGCGGGTGATATTATCCCTGTAGAAATGCCAGAACATATCACTGTGTTTGTTGAGGATTTACCAACATTTAGAGCGAAAATGGGCCGCTCTCGTGACAATGTGGCACTACAAATTAGTGAAAAAATTAAACGACCTGAGTCAGTTAAATCAGAATTACACGTCTTTACAAAAGGTGGTAAAAAACTTGATTCAGATGCAGAGTTAGCAGAACTAGAAGACGATTTACACCTATCTGAGGGTGTGGATTTAGACTGGTAAAGAAAAGGTTTAAAAGTATGAGTGATGACCAAGATACTATGGATGAATGGGCAGCAGCCCTAGCAGAAGCAGAAGGTACTGATGACGGTGCGTCTGCACAAGTTGCAGAGCTTGATGAGCTTAGTGACTCTAAGCACGAAATGAGTACGGATGAAAAACGTAAGCTTGATACTATTTTAGACATTCCAGTGACTATTTCTATGGAAGTGGGTCGTTCTAAAATTAATATCCGTAACTTATTGCAATTAAATCAAGGGTCAGTGGTCGAGCTTGATCGTGTTGCGGGTGAACCGCTTGATGTGTTGGTAAATGGCACATTAATAGCACATGGTGAAGTTGTTGTGGTTAATGACAAGTTTGGTATTCGCCTTACTGACGTTATTAGTCAAGTTGAACGGATCAAAAAATTACGATGAGTGGTTGGATTATACTCTCTTCCACAGTGAGTACTGTTACTCCATCGGCAACCCCGATGGGGGACATTGTATCAATGGCTATGTCACTGATCACGGTGTTAGTGTTGATTATTGTATTCGCAATCATGGTAAAAAAGGTAAACCCTAATTTAACCAACAGCGATGAATTTAAAGTTGTTCGCAGTTTGCCACTCAGTACACGAGAACGTTTGATGGTGGTTGAGATTGATAACGCTCAGCATTTATTAGGCGTCACACCTCACAGTATTAATTACCTATTGAAGCTGGAAACACCCTTAACAGAAAAAGAATTACCTGCTTTGGTCAAACGATTTGGTAATTTACTAAACTCTAATCAGAATAAAAAGAACGCATAATATGATGAAGTGGCTGCTAATACTCATTAGTCTCGTATTTATACCAACTGTTAACGCTGAGGGTATTGAAGCCCTAAATATCACCACAAACCCAGATGGCTCGCAAGACTACTCTGTGACACTGCAAGTGCTTGCTATCATGACTGCGCTGAGCTTTATCCCAGCAGCAGTAATAATGATGACGTCATTTACACGTATCATCGTGGTATTAGCAATTTTGCGTCAAGCAATTGGTTTACAGCAAACACCTTCGAATCAAATCCTACTTGGTATGTCCTTATTTTTAAGTATATTCATAATGGCACCTGTATATCAAAAGGTGAATGAGCAAGCCATTGAACCTTATATGAATGAGCAAGTTACATCAATACAAGCATTGGAGCTTGCTAAAGAGCCAATGAAGGCGTTTATGCTGTCGCAAGTTCGTATTAAGGACATCGAAACGTTTGCTAAAATAGCGGGGTATGACAAACTGGACTCTCCAGAAGCTACGCCAATGATTGTGCTAATCCCAGCTTTTGTGACCAGTGAGTTACAAACTGCTTTTATTATTGGTTTTATGTTTTTTATTCCTTTTTTAATTGTGGATTTAGTGGTTGCATCAGTTTTGATGGCCATGGGTATGATGATGCTTTCACCCATGATCGTATCATTACCCTTTAAAATTATGCTGTTTGTTTTAGTTGATGGCTGGAGTCTTGTGATGGGGACGTTAGCAAAAAGTTTCGGCCTTGGGGTCTAACGATGGTTTTTACATTTGCAATAACACAGCGCATGGAGTAACCCATGGAACCGGAAGTTTTTGTTGATATTCTCAGTGACGCACTATTTTTAGTTATTAAACTGGTTTCAGCTATCGTTGTACCAGGGTTGTTAGTGGGTTTAGTTGTTGCGGTATTTCAGGCGGCAACATCAATTAATGAGCAAACATTGAGTTTTTTACCGCGCTTATTAATTACTATAAGTGCCCTCATTGTAGGTGGTCACTGGTTAACTCAAGAGCTCATGGACTTTTTTACCCGTTTAATAATGATTATTCCAGAAATCGCAGGCTGATATGGATTTCCCATTTTCAGTAATAATTCAGTGGCTAAGTGACTTCTTATTACCATTGGTGCGAATTAGTTCGATGATCATGGTAATGGCAGGTATCGGCGCTAAAAATGTACCTACCCGTATAAAAATGGGGCTTGCTGTTGTTATTACTTTTTTAGTTGTGCCTGTTCTACCTCCCGCTAGTTTTAATGATTTGTTTTCATTTCAAATGCTGCTTGTCGTTATTCAACAAATGTTAATCGGTATCGCAATTGGTTTTGCTTCATTATTGATGTTAAATACCTTTGTGCTTGCAGGTCAAATATTGGCAATGCAAACTGGTCTAGGCTTCGCCTCTGTTGTGGACCCTTCTAATGGTATGAGTGTACCTGCGGTCGGCCAATTCTATTTAATCCTAGCTACTTTGTTATTCTTTGTCTTTAACGGTCATTTAATGATGATTCAAATGGTCGTTCATAGCTTTAATGTCCTCCCGATTGATGGCAGTTGGTGGGCGGTTGACCATTATTGGGATATTGTCACTTGGGGCGGATGGATGTTCACGACTGCTTTGGTACTTTCGTTAGCACCATTGACCGCTATGTTAGTTATTAACATGTCTTTTGGCGTAATGACCCGTGCTGCACCCCAATTAAACATTTTTTCTATCGGTTTTCCATTCACCCTTGTTGCTGGTCTTGTGATTATATGGGCAACATTAGGAAACTTTATTACTCAATACGAATTCCAGTGGTTAAAAATGGTTGAGTTAATGTGTACTTTAGTTGGTTGTTCACCCTAGGAGCGCATTATGGCTGAAGATTCAGGTCAAGAAAAAACAGAAGAACCCACGAGTAAGAAAATTTCAGAGTCCAAGAAAAAGGGCCAAATAGCCCGTTCGAAAGAACTCGGGACTATGTTTGTATTGATTTTTTCTGCAATTTCTTTGTTGATGTATGGCCCTGAAATTGGCAAGGGGCTTTATAATATTATGGGCCGTATGCTCAGCTTGAACCGAAATGAAACCTACGATACAACAAAGATGTTTTCCGTATGGGGCTCAGTTGCTGATGCGCTTGTTTTTCCTATGGCCATGTTTGTATTTATTATTGTCCTTGCGGGTATTATCGGAAACACTCTATTGGGCGGCTTTAATTTTAGTTGGCAAGCAGCGGCACCAAAGGCAAGTAAAATGTCACCAGCAAAAGGGATCAAACGGATGTTTGGCCCTCAAGCGGGTGTTGAATTGGTTAAATCAATTTTAAAGTTTGCTGTTGTAGCTGGTTTTGCAGTATTTCTGATCAATACCTTTTTTGATGAGATTTTGCATTTAAGTATCGAAAGTGCACCAGGTAACATTATCCATGCACTTGAGATTTTGGCGTGGATGTTTTTGGGTTTGACATGTACTTTAACTATTATTGCAGCAATTGACGCACCTTATCAAAGCCACACCCACCATAAACAACTCAAAATGACCCTTCAAGAAGTAAAAGATGAATATAAAAATTCAGAGGGTGATCCGCAAATAAAAGCTCGTATAAGGCAAACACAGAGACAAATGTCACAGCGTAGGATGATGCAGGACGTGCCAGATGCCGATGTTGTAGTAACCAACCCAACTCATTATTCTGTTGCATTAAAATACGATACAGAGCGTGCAGGGGCGCCTATCGTCGTTGCCAAGGGAGTAGATGAGCTTGCGATGCAAATACGTAAAATTGCAAAAGGCAATGAAGTACCCGTTGTTGAGTCGCCGATGCTTACTCGCGCTCTATATCATACAGCGGAGGTTGGCGAGCAAATCCCTGATCAATTATTCACAGCTGTCGCACAAGTATTAGCTTACGTATTTCAGTTGAAACGCTTTCGAAAAGGGCGTGGGAAGCGACCTACAGAACTCAATAAAACACTACCTATCCCAGATGCTTATAAATACTAAGGGTGCTTTATTTTAATAATGCAGTAACTTGGAATAGTTATTGCAAAATCCGTACAGTGTCAATTTTTTGAAATTGTAGAGTTATGGAATTTAAAGCTGTATTACAACAACTTAACAAAGATAAGAAAGAGTATGCTAAAGGCGTTGGTACGCCTTTGCTGGTGCTCGCTGCGCTGGGTATGGTTATTTTACCACTCCCTCCATTCTTACTTGATATTCTTTTTTCGTTTAATATAGCCCTCGCTTTAGTGGTTTTATTGGTTACTGTTTACACCATGAAGCCGGTCGACTTTGGTATGTTCCCAGCGGTATTACTTATCGCAACCATTATGCGTTTGGCACTTAACGTTGCCAGTACTCGGGTGGTATTACTTGAAGGTCACAATGGCGGCGATGCTGCTGGTAAAGTAATTGAAGCCTTTGGCTCTGTGGTTATCGGTGGTAACTATGCCGTTGGTCTTGTCGTATTCTTAATTCTCATTATTATAAACTTTGTTGTAATCACCAAAGGTGCTGGACGTATCTCAGAGGTATCAGCGCGATTCACGCTTGACGCTATGCCTGGTAAACAAATGGCAATCGATGCAGACCTAAATGCTGGTTTTATTAGTGCAGAGCAAGCAAGGGATCGCCGTGAGGAAGTAACTCGAGAGGCGGATTTCTACGGCTCAATGGATGGTGCGAGTAAGTTCGTAAAAGGCGATGCAATCGCTGGTATTGTTATTTTAATCATTAACATTATTGGTGGCTTATTTGTTGGCATGATCCAACATGACCTTTCATTTGGTCGCGCAATGGAAGTGTATACATTATTGACTATAGGTGATGGCTTAGTTGCTCAGTTACCTTCATTACTTTTATCAATCGGTACCGCGATAGTTGTTACGCGTCAAAATGAATCGTTGAATATGGGCGATCAGTTCAAAAGTCAGCTTGGCAACGAGAAATCTTTGTTTATTGCATCTGGTATTTTAATCGTAATGGGCTTAGTACCTGGTATGCCACATTTTGCCTTTTTAAGTTTGGGTGCACTACTAGGCTACCTTGCTTATTACACGCAGCAAAACAAGCTTAAAGAAGCGGCTGCAAAAGAGGAAGAAGCTGCAAACGGTGGTCCTGCAGGAACAGGCGTTGCGAATAAACAAGAACAAAAAGAGCTTGGTTGGGATGATGTACAACAAGTAGATGTAATTGGTTTAGAAGTAGGGTATCGCCTTATTCCATTGGTTGATCAATCACAAGGCGGTGAATTGTTAAATCGCATCAAAGGCGTCCGTAAGAAGCTTTCACAAGAACTTGGCTTTTTAGTACCGCCGGTGCATATTCGCGATAATCTTGAGTTAGACCCTAATGCATACAGAATAACAATGATGGGCGTATCAAGTGGAGAAGGTGAACTTAAGCATGGTGATGAGCTTGCTATCAACCCAGGTCAAGTATTTGGTCCAATCAAGGGAATAGAAACAAAAGATCCCGCTTTCGGCTTGGATGCTGTATGGATCAAAGCGAATCAAAAAGATGAAGCGCAGTCATTAGGTTACACGGTTGTTGATGCAGCCACAGTTGTTGCAACACATATTAGCCAGTTATTAACTAACAGTGCTGCACTTTTGCTTGGTCATGAGGAAGTACAAAATTTATTAGATATGCTTGCTAAGAGTCATCCGCGCTTAGTGGAAGGCCTGGTGCCAGATGTGTTACCACTAACTACAGTGGTTAAAGTATTACAAAACTTACTTAACGAAGGCGTTGCAATACGTGATATGCGTTCTATTGTTCAGACACTTGTTGAGTATGGTCCGCGAAGCCAAGACCCAGATGTACTAACGGCTGCAGTGCGTATTTCACTGCGTCGATTAATCGTGCAAGATGCGGTTGGTATGTCTTCAGAAATCCCAGTCATAACTTTGGCGCCTGAGTTGGAACAGATGTTGCATCAGTCACTTCAAAATGCAGGCGACGAAGGTGCCGGAATAGAGCCAGGACTTGCAGAGCGACTTCAACAGTCATTGACTGAAGCGCATCAGAATCAAGAAATGGCCGGTGAACCTTCGATATTGCTAACGTCAGGAATGTTACGCACTGTGTTATCTCGATTTGTTAAGTACACCATCCCAGGTTTACGGGTAATGTCTTATCAAGAGGTACCAGACGAAAGACAGATCAAGATTGTCAGCTCAGTAGGCCAATAATTGATTTAGAAGGGTTGTGAACCATGAAAATAAAACGTTTTTTTGCTAAAGATATGCGTACCGCACTAAAAGAAGTTAAAGATGAACTAGGTGTTGATGCGGTTATTATGTCAAATAAAAAGCTAGCTAATGGCGTTGAGATTGTTGCTGCTGTTGATTACGACAAAGCTGCACCACAAGAGTCAACTCCTCAGCCAGCGGCTCAAGCACAAAGCAACCCTAATAATTTTATAAAGCCAGCGCCTAAACGTGCTCCACAAGAACCACAGGCTGCAGTTGCTGACAGTTTACAAGCATTGCTTGAGCGTCAATCACCTCGCCCTCGTTCTCCAGAGCTTGCGTCAATGTTTAACCAATCGGGTATTGATACCTCGACGCAGTTTCAACCTCAGGAAACGCAACAGCAACCTAGGTACTCAGAGCAACCTAGAAGAGTTAATGAGCCGCAGGCTCACCCAGATTTTGCCCGTAGAGAGCCAGCTCCTCAGGTTCGAACTCAGGCTCATAGCTTAGGTTTTGATGATGAATTAGAAAGTGACTTTGATGATCTAGGCGCTCCTTTGCAATCGCAAGCAAGCGCAGCAAATCCGCAAAGCGATGAAATGACTTCCATGCGTGATGAAATGAATGCAATCCGTCAACTTCTTGAACACCAAGTATCAGGTTTAATGCAACAAGATATGGCGCGTCGTGACCCTACGCGAGCTTGTATGATTGACCGTTTGGTTGGCATGGGAATAGAGCATGATGTTGCAGAGCAAATGGCGTGTTTTATTCCTGATGATGTATCTCGTCAAGAGGCATGGAAAGCGTTATTGCAAATGGTTGAAAACCAAATGCACACGACCAATAATGAAATCTTACGTCAAGGCGGTGTTTATGCTTTAGTTGGGCCTACAGGTGTGGGCAAAACCACAACAGTGGCCAAATTGGCTGCACTAGGCGCACAAAAGTATGGCGCAGATAAAGTAGCGTTAATTACCACAGACACATACCGTATTGGTGCTTATGAACAACTTGCTACTTATGGGCGAATTATTGGTTGTGGCGTAAAACAAGTAAAAGATGCTAATGAATTAGCAGAAGTTTTATACCATTTACGAAATAAGCGACTAGTATTAATAGACACAGCAGGAATGAGCCAAAGAGACTTACGGTTAACTGAGCAGCTAAACACGCTAATGCGTAATCAGCGCGTTGATATTCGTAGTTATTTAGTGTTAAGCGCCACAGCACAAATTAACGTACTGCAAGAAACTGTAAGGCACTTTAAAAAAGTTCAGCTAAATGGCTGTATTTTCACAAAACTGGATGAATCGCTTAGTTTAGGCGAGATTATTAGCATAGCGATTCAAAATCGCCTCCCAATAGGGTATCTTACTAATGGTCAACGAGTTCCTGAGGATATTCGTGTAGCAAATGCTGAAAAATTGGTTAAAAAAGCAGAGCAGCTATACCTAAAAAGAACAAAAGTACAACATTCAAGGCGTCAAGCAGTAGCGTCAAGCACAGTAGGGATGTATGATTAACACAGTATTAGATCAAGCAAGTGGCCTGCGAAAGATGAGTCAAAACAATAATAACAGCGTAAAGGTTATCGCTGTTACTGGTGGTAAGGGTGGTGTAGGTAAAACTAATGTATCACTTAATACTGCAATAGCTTTAGGCCAATTAGGTAATAGGGTTTTAGTACTGGATGCCGATTTAGGCTTAGCTAATTGCGATGTGATGCTTGGTTTACGCGTAGAGCGAAATTTATCTCATGTTCTTTCTGGGGAATGTGAACTTGACGAAATCTTAGTTGAAGGGCCTGCAGGTATAAAAATAGTCCCTGCAACCTCTGGTTCTCAAAGCATGGTCGAGTTGTCACCTTCAGAGCATGCCGGATTAATTCGTGCATTTAGTGAGTTGAGCACTGAGTTTGATATTTTAATTGTTGATACTGCCGCAGGTATTTCTGACATGGTGCTGAGCTTTTCACGCGCAGCGCAAGACGTCATGGTTGTTGTTTGCGATGAACCGACTTCAATAACAGATGCTTACGCACTAATCAAAGTGCTCAGTCGTGAGCATGGTGTGTACAAATTTAAAATAGTTGCCAATATGGTGCGCAGCATGCGCGAAGGCCATGAGCTATTTGCCAAACTTTCCAAAGTAACAGATCGCTTTTTAGATGTTTCAATGGAGCTGGTTGCAACCGTGCCCTATGATGAGAATATGCGTAAATCTACTCGTCGACAAAAGGTCATTGTGGAGTTGTTTCCTAATTCCCCAGCAGCAGTTGCATTTAAAACATTAGCGACAAAAGCAGTAAAATGGCCTATACCTAATCAACCATCTGGCCATTTAGAGTTCTTCATAGAAAAATTAGTAAACGGCTAACTATGACTGCATCGGTGAATAAAGCGATGGGATATCAATCTACAGTAAACTTAAATGCAATTATTGAGAAACATGCTTCATTAGTTAAAAAAGTAGCGTGTCACCTCATTGCGCGTTTACCTCCAAGCGTGCAACTAGATGATTTAATACAAGCTGGTATGATTGGGTTAATTGAAGCGTCAAAAAATTTCGATACCTCAAAAGGTGCCAGCTTTGAAACCTTTGCTGGCATAAGAATTCGTGGTGCGATGCTTGATGAAATGCGCCGTGGTGACTGGGCTCCACGCTCGGTTCATCGCAACAGTCGAATGGTAGCAGAAGCAATTTCAGGGTTAGAAAGCGAATTAAACCGTGAACCTAAAGACTTTGAAGTTGCTGAAAAACTTGATATTACGCTTGATGAGTACCATCATATCCTTAGTGATGTAAATTCGAGTAAAGTACTAGGCATTGAGGATTTAGGAGTTGATGAAGATGTTATAACTCCTGTTGGTCAAGATTTTGCACTGGACAAGCCCTTTAATAACGTTAAGAATGAACGTTTTAATGAATCCTTGTTAGCTGCGATAAAGTCTTTGCCAGAGCGGGATGGGCTTGTGCTCTCGCTATATTACAATGATGAAATGAATTTAAAAGAAATTGGGCACATACTCGATGTTAGTGAATCGCGTGTGAGCCAGATACATGGTCAGGCGATGATTAAGCTAAAAGCAAAAATCAATGACTGGATAAACTAGAAGTAAGTAAATATAGGTTCAGACCTCACCGGAGGATGTTTTGGATAAAAACATGAAAATTCTTGTTGTTGATGATTTTTCGACGATGAGACGTATCATCAAAAATCTTTTAAGAGATTTAGGCTTTACAAATGTACAAGAAGCTGACGATGGTTCAACAGCTTTACCCATGTTACAAAATCAAGAATTTGATTTTGTTGTAACCGATTGGAATATGCCGGGTATGCAAGGTATTGATTTATTACGTGCTATCAGAGCTGATGGAACGCTTAAACATATCCCTGTATTAATGGTGACAGCAGAAGCTAAAAAAGAACAAATTGTTGCTGCTGCTCAAGCCGGCGTTAACGGCTACATTGTAAAACCATTTACTGCCGCAACACTGAAAACCAAATTGGAAAAAGTGTTCGAGCGCCTAGGCTAAATAAATAGGAGAGGCTTATGTCAGCACTTGCTGCGCCTCAGATCAGTTTAGAACAAGCCCGTCAGCTTGTTGTTTACCTTGAAAATGGCGAACAAGAAAAAGCTGACCAGCTAATTATTGATGCGGCTTCTCAAGAGCAATCTGAGTTGTTTGCTGAAGTAGGTAAGTTAACGCGTCAACTGCATGATGCGTTAAAAAACTTCGAACTTGATACGCGCTTATCGGATTTGACGACAGATGCACTTCCAGATGCAAAACAGCGTTTAAACTATGTTATGGAAATGACTGAAAATGCTGCCAACAAAACGATGGACGCGGTTGAAGCAAGTTTACCAATAGCGCAAGAATTAGCAGATGAGATTGCTCATATCAAGCCAACTTGGGATCGTTTGATGAGTCGTGAAATTGAGCTTGGTGAGTTTAAAACACTTTGTCATAGTTTAGATAAATTTATGAGCCATTCTCATACTAAAACAGATGAGTTACAGGGCTTAATGACAAACGTGTTAATGGCACAAGATTTTCAAGATTTAACAGGTCAAGTTATACGAAGGGTCATTGAATTAGTTAGAGAAGTTGAAGATAGCTTAATTCATTTACTTACCGCTTTTGGTAGCCACGAGCTTGGTGGTGAAAAAATAAAAACACCTGCCGAAGCCGTAACACCGCCTGCACAAGATACACTTGCCGGTCCTGAAGGACCAATTATTGACAAAGAATCGCGAGATGACGTAGTCAATGGGCAAGATGATGTTGACGATTTATTGTCAAGTTTGGGCTTCTAAGAGGAGAGCACTGCATGAGCTTTGAAGTCGATGAAGACATTTTACAGGATTTTCTAGTTGAGGCTGGAGAAATCCTTGAGCTTTTATCAGAACAGCTAGTAGAGCTTGAAAATAATCCGGATGATACCGATTTACTGAATGCGATATTCCGCGGCTTTCACACAGTTAAAGGTGGTGCCGGCTTTTTAAGCATGACCGAGTTGGTTGATGCTTGCCATGGCGCTGAAAACGTATTCGATTTGCTGCGCCAAGGTGTACGGACAGTCAACTCAGAGCTCATGGATGTTATACTGCAGGCGCTTGATACTATTAATGAAATGTTCGCGACTATTCAAAATCGTGAACAGCCTGCGCCAGCAGACCCTGAACTGCTAGCGGTTCTACACAAGTTAAGTCAGCCCCCTAGTGATGATGAAAAAGACCCTGTTTTAGGTCCAGATGCAGTTGCAGCCGCACCCGCAGAAGAACCTGCAACGGAAGAGCCCAGTGTTAATGATGAAGATCCGTTTGCCTTTGATGAGCTATTTAATGGTGAAGTAGACAATAGTTCAACAGAAGACAACATTGATGAAATCACTGAAGATGAATTCGAAAGCTTACTTGACGAATTACATGGTAAAGGCCAAAGCCCAATAACTGAAAGTGCCCCAGCACAACCTAGCTCATCTGGTAATGACATAACAGATGATGAATTTGATAATTTATTAGATGAATTACATGGTGTAGGGAGCTTCGGTGAAGTTGCTGTAGATAAGGCCCCGCCAGCTGAACAACAAGTGAAACCAGCTGAGACAAAAAGTTCTGTTAGTGATGAGTCTGGTGACGACATAAGCGATGATGAATTTGAGGCTTTGCTTGATGAACTTCATGGCAAAGGTTCAGCACCTAAAGCAGTTGCAGAGAATGCAGTTGAACAGCCTGTAGCAAAAAAACCAGAACCCCCTAAAGCTGTTCAAAAGCCTGCACCAGTTAGTAAACCTGCCACACCAGCTGCTGAGAAACCAGCTACACCATCAGCTCCGGCAGCAAGTGCTGCTAAAAAGCCACCACCACCACAAGCTGAAACAACCGTTAGGGTGGATACAAAACGCCTAGACGAAATAATGAATATGGTCGGTGAACTTGTATTAGTCAGAAATCGTTTGGTTA
Source organism: Pseudoalteromonas sp. RWi3 (assembly GCF_054960735.1). Lineage (NCBI taxonomy): Bacteria > Pseudomonadati > Pseudomonadota > Gammaproteobacteria > Alteromonadales > Pseudoalteromonadaceae > Pseudoalteromonas > Pseudoalteromonas sp. RWi3. The sequence continues at coordinate 751,610 of NZ_JBHNYL010000001.1, read as the reverse complement.
GCTTAGCAACAAATACTAATAACGAAGTGATGGGTAAGGCAATTTCTAATTTAGATGTTGTCACTGCTGACTTGCAAGGCGCGGTAATGAAAACCCGCATGCAGCCAATCAAAAAGGTTTTCGGTCGATTTCCTCGAGTTGTTCGTGACTTAGCAAGGAGCTTGAAAAAAGACATTAATCTATTGCTAGTTGGTGAAGACACAGATTTAGATAAAAATTTAGTGGAAGCATTGGCTGATCCATTAGTTCACTTGGTGAGAAACTCAGTTGACCACGGCATCGAGATGCCTGATGTTCGTGAAGCAGCAGGTAAATCAAGAACAGGTAGCGTGACATTATCAGCATCTCAAGAAGGTGATCATATACTGCTTACTATTCGTGATGATGGTGCAGGTATGGATGCTGAAAAACTGAAAAAAATAGCAATTAGTAAAGGCGTGCTTGATCATGAGCAAGCGAGTCGCTTATCGGATACCGAAGCATATAACTTAATTTTTGCACCAGGGTTCTCAACTAAAGAAGAGATTTCTGATATTTCAGGCCGCGGTGTCGGTATGGATGTTGTTAAGACTAAAATTAATCAGCTTAATGGCTCTGTTAATATTCAGTCTGAACTTGGTGTGGGTACTATACTTGAGATAAAAGTACCGCTCACGTTAGCAATTTTACCGACCTTAATGGTTGTTGTTGGTGAGCAAACATTTGCCCTACCGCTTGCAGGTGTAAGTGAAATATTTCATTTAGACTTAACACAAACTAATGTCGTTGATGGGCAGTTAACAATCATAGTCCGTAAGAAGGCAATTCCATTGTTCTACTTAGAGCACTGGTTGATTAAAGGTGCAGATAGATCACAACGAAAAGCGCAAGGGCATGTTGTTATTGTTCAAATAGGTACTCAAAAAGTGGGTTTTGTTGTTGATTCATTAATCGGCCAAGAAGAAGTAGTAATAAAACCATTAGATGCTCTATTACAAGGCACGCCAGGTATGGCGGGGGCTACAATCACCTCTGATGGTGGAATTGCATTGATATTAGATGTGCCAAGTCTACTAAAGTTTTATGCTGGCTAGCCCATACTTATCCTTTTATGAGAGCCTTTGGCTCTCATAGGTAAAATTTAACAAGAGTGTACCAATGGCAGTTAAAGTATTAGTTGTTGATGATTCAAGCTTTTTTCGCCGTAGAGTCAGTGAAATTCTTGAACAAGATAAGGATATCGAAGTAATTGGTTTTGCTGTTAATGGCCGAGAAGCCGTTGATAAAACCAGTCAATTACGTCCAGATGTTATTACCATGGATGTAGAGATGCCCGTTCTTGATGGAATTAGCGCTGTAAAAGAAATAATGGCTGCTAATCCAACACCTATCTTAATGTTTTCGTCATTGACGCGCGATGGTGCAACGGCAACCTTAGATGCACTGGATGCGGGTGCGTTGGATTTCTTACCAAAGAAATTTGAAGACATAGCACGAAATAACGAAGATGCGATAAAGCTATTACAAAATAAAGTCAAAGAAATTGGCCGTAGACGAATATCCAGATTTAACCGCCCAAGTCCTTCTATTACTTCGCGTGCAGTACCAAGCAAAGAGTCGTCTACCCGCAGTTCAGTTATTCAGCCAGATCGTTCTTTTAGCCGTTCAACGCCTTCGCCTAGCCCAAAATCGGAAGTGCGTGCATCGGGTAAAAAATATCAAATAGTCGCAATAGGAACATCTACAGGGGGACCTGTAGCCTTACAAACCATATTAACAAAATTACCCGCTAATTTTCCGCATCCTATTTTGTTAATTCAGCACATGCCAGCTGCATTTACTCCTGCATTTGCAGCAAGGTTAAATGGGTTGTGTAAAATAAAAGTGAAAGAGGCTCAACAAGGCGATAAATTGATGCCTGGTACAGCTTATTTAGCACCCGGCGGTCAACAAATGCTTGTAGAAGGGCGTGGTGGAAATAAGACATTACGCGTATTCGAAGATGACAGTGCGAGAATAACTTATAAACCTAGTGTTGATGTAACATTTGCCAGTACGGCAAAAGCCTACCAAGGTGATGTATTAGCAGTTGTTTTGACAGGTATGGGTGCTGATGGTCGGGATGGTTCTAGAATGCTTAAACAGGCTGGTGCAACTATTTGGGCACAAGATGAAAAAAGTTGCGTGGTTTATGGCATGCCTCAGGCCGTTGCAAATGCAGGCTTAGCAAGTGCAGATATTGCATTAGATGAAGTTGCGAGCCGAATTATCCGTGAGATTGGGTGTGGATAAACTCTCATTTTTAGGTGTAATTGTTGCACTAGGTGCGATTACATTTGGATATGCTTTAGAAGGCGGTATTGTATCTGCCTTATTTAGTGGGCCAGCACTCCTTATTGTTTTAGGTGGAACAATAGGGGCTGTGATGTTGCAGTCTCCTTCAAGTACATTTCTAAAAGCTTTGAAAATTAGCTATTGGGTTTTTTTTCCGCCGCGTCATGATATTGACGGAGCAATTGAGCAAGTAAAACAGTGGTCAATAAAGGCTCGCCAAGAAGGATATCTCGCGCTTGAAGACACAGCACTGAACCATCCAGATCCTTATGCGGCAAAAGGGCTTAGTTTATTAGTTGATGGAGTCAGTGATAAGGCGTTACGTGACACGTTAGAAATAGATCTGTTACTTGAACGTGAACGTTTGCTTGAAGCAAGCCGAGTATACGAAGCTTTTGGAGGTTATAGCCCAACTATTGGTATCTTGGGGGCTGTTTTAGGATTGATTCAAGCAATGTCGTTTATTACCGAGCCAGAAAAATTAGGAGCGGGTGTTGCAACTGCATTTATTGCAACCATTTATGGTGTTGGTTTAGCTAATTTGTTGTTTTTGCCAATGGCTAATAAGTTAAAACAACAAGTGGAACAAAAGATGCTTTATCATGAGTTATTAGCAGAGGGTATCATGGCAATTAGCCAAGGTGATAGCCCAGTCAATATAGAGCTAAGACTAGAAGCATATCGTATTGAAAGACCAACCTTACTACCTGAGTAAAAATTTCTGATGATGCGTCGTAAACTACGTAACAATAATGCCAGTAATCAACATACTGAGAGATGGTTAGTATCTTATGCTGATTACATGACAATTATGTTTGCGTTTTTTGTTGTTATGTATGCGATGGCCATTAATAAAGAAGAAAAATTCCAAGTATTATCTGACTCATTAGAACAAGTATTTGTTAAATCTGCTCGTCAACACAGCCAAGAGGGAACGGGAGTTACTGGCACGGGTTTACTCACAGATAGAGTAAGTCCAGAAAAAGAGCTTTTATTTGGCGAAAGTATTCAAAAGCAAGAAGTAGGGCCAGAGTTACTCGATGGACAAAGTGATACAAGCAATATAAAACAAAAGCACCTAGGTAAACCTCTTGATAGCTTATTGACAAAATTACAATCTGCTTTAATTGATGAAATACGTGATGGTGAAGCAAGTTTAGAGTTACATCAGGATTGGCTAATCATTGAGTTAAGTTCTGGAATGTTATTTTCAAGTGGCAGTGCAGTTGCGCACTCCAGAGCAAAGTCTGTTATTAGCATGGTAAAAGATATCATTTCACCGGTGGATAATTATATTCGAGTGCGCGGTTATACTGATAATGAAACTATTCGCAATGAAATTTTCCGTTCGAATTGGGAGTTATCAGTCGCCAGAGCTACCTCTATTTTGATAGAGTTGGAGAGAATGGGTATAAACCCTGCTAGAATGGCTATAGAGGGATATGGGGAGTATTCTCCTTTTGCCGATAATACGACAGCACAAGGGCGAGCACAAAACCGTAAAGTAGTTGTAGCTTTATCGAAATACGGGTTGCCTGAACAAAAGGCTGTTGACAGTGATGATGCATCGGAAGAAGTTGAAGCTTCGATGCCCGAAGAGGTTGAACTGCCCTCAAATGATAATTCCATTAAAGTAATCCAATTACCCCATGGTGGGATTCGTATTACAACGCGAAATGAAGAACAATAAGGTGTAATGTGAAAGTTTGGACAGTAGCAAATCAAAAGGGCGGTGTTGGCAAGACAACAACAGCAGTTAGCCTTGCAGGTATTTTGGCGTTGCAAGGGAAGCGGGTATTGCTGATTGATACTGACCCTCATGCTTCTTTAACCTATTATTTTGGCATCGATTCTGAAGATCTAGAAGTTAGCGTTTATGATATCTTTGCACGTGGTAATACAATGCAAAGCGAAGAGATCTTACAAGCTTTATGTCCTTCAAATATCGCTAACCTTGATATCTTACCTGCAACTATGGCTATCGCAACACTCGACCGTAGCATGGGTAATAAAACGGGCATGGGGCTTATTCTAAAAAAAGCATTACTTAAAATTAGCGATCATTACGATTACGCTATTTTAGATTGTCCACCAGTGTTAGGCGTGCTAATGGTTAATGCACTGGCTGCCAGTGAGCGAATATTAGTGCCAGTACAAACTGAGTTTCTCGCTCTAAAGGGTTTAGATAGAATGATGCGCACGATGGAATTAATGCAAAGCTCGCAATCAAAGCAGTATCAATATACCATTATCCCTACTATGTATGATAAGCGCACGAATGCATCTTTGGAGGCATATAAAACCCTTCAACAAACATACAAAGATAAAGTATGGCCGGGGGTAATTCCCGTCGATACAAAGTTTCGAGATGCTAGCCTTGCGCAACAAGTGCCTATTCAATTTTGTCCTCGTTCACGGGGTGTTTTTGCTTATCGTGCGTTATTAGATTATTTGATTGAACAAGGTTAATTGATGAGTAAGCAGTTGTTTGCTAATGAAAAAGTAATGACCCAATATTTGGATGCTTTGCTGTGCGATGAAGACTCTTCAGCACTTGAACCAGTGGCTAAATTACTTGAGCAAGTTAAACCATCAGCAACTGAAAAAGAGTTAACACCAAAAAACACTACACAAGCAATAATGCAGCCTGATGCTTTAGAAGAGCCTATTTTGCAGGCTGAGCAAACATCAAAGCTTGAGAAACCAGAAATTCAAGCTAATATCAAAGATATAGCTGAAACAGAACTAACGATAAATGAATCGGTTGAAAAAACGCCTGTTCAACGCCAAGAAGACTATTTTGATGGAGAGTTTCAGGCACTATTTTTTGAGGTGGCAGGACTCACGTTAGCGGTGCCATTAAAAGCACTCGGTGGTATTCATCAGTTAGGTGAAGTTACTCAACTTTTTGGAAAACCTAAGTGGTTTAAAGGTGTAATGCTTAATCGTGATGAAAACTTAAATGTGGTTGATACAGCACGATGGGTAATGCCAGAAAAATATACCCAAGAGCTTGAAGAGAAACTAGACTATCAGTACTTAATTACCTTAGGTGATAGTCAATGGGGATTACTAGCTGAAAAATTAGTAAATAATATTACCTTGCGCTCTGAAGACGTAAAATGGCGGACTAATAGCGGTAAACGTCCATGGTTAGCAGGCGTGATTAAAGAAAAAATGTGTGCCCTAATTGATGTAGAGTATTTAAATCAATTGCTGGAGCAGGGCTTAGATAGCCGTGAGCAGTAACGATAATCGGAGTAATAGCATGAGCGAAGAAAGATTAGTGTCAAGTAGTAAAAATGCCGATAGCAATGACGAGGTATTGCAATGGGTAACGTTTAAACTTGAATCAGAGACCTACGGTGTGAATGTAATGCAAGTACAAGAGATATTGCGTTATACCGAAATAGCCCCAGTTCCAGGTGCACCTAGCTATGTACTTGGTATAATTAACTTACGTGGTAATGTTGTAACAGTTATTGATACGCGTGCTCGTTTTGGCTTAATGTCTGCTGAAGCAACTGATAACTCTCGTGTTCTTATAATTGAGGCTGAAGAGCAAGTAATCGGTATTTTAGCTGATAGTGTGGCTGAAGTTGTATATTTACGTAGCTCAGAAATTGACAGCGCACCAAATATTGGAACAGAAGAGAGTGCTAAGTTTATTCAAGGCGTCAGTAATCGCGATGGCGAGTTATTAATTTTGGTTGATTTGAATAAATTACTAAATGATGAAGAGTGGGATGAGTTAAGCAATATTTAATGCTTACGGACAAACTATGCTGTTACTCTCTTTAGTGTGTAGCGCACTTTTTTTAATACTAGTGTGCTTACTATTTTTATATATTTTAAATAAACGATTAATAGCTTCTGAGCAAGCAAACCAGAAGCAGTTGGCTAACGCATTACAACAAAATAGCATTTTACGTAGTGAAGTAGCTGAAATGCGTGCTGGAATGCTTAGTATTGGTAAGCGTTTGGTCGATGCAGAGCAAAAGAGTCAAGAATTAGCACAACAGCAAGATGCGCAAAAATATGACGACCCAGATGCTAAAATCTACTCACGAGCTGTAAAAATGGTAGAGCTGGGGGCTGATATAGAAGAGATTATCCGTGAGTGTGAACTACCGCGTGCGGAAGCTGAGCTACTTATATCACTGCATCAACAAAAAGGCGCTAGTTAGCGCCTTTTGTTTAAAGTCTCTAATCTGTTCACGCCTTTATATCCAACTTCCCTTGGAAGTCTTGCCAACCAGGTGGAAACTTGCCTCTTAGAACGTATGAAAAAGCAATCAGTTCTGCAATAACATAATAAAGCTCTTTCGGGATCTCCTCACCCAGCTCTAAATGAGAAAGGGTTTTAGCGAGCGATTTGTCCTGATGTATCAAAATCCCTTTTTTTTCAGCGGCGGCAATTATTTCTTCAGCTAGTTCGCCAAACCCTTTACTACTAACGGTCGGCGCTTTACCGGCTTCATATAATAATCCAATTGCTGATTTTTGCTCGATATCACTCATATTCAGACCTTAATATTAATAATGGCATGAGATTGGTAAAATGCTTGGTGTTTTGCAGCACCCTGACTTAAATTAAGTTCTCCTACCTGTAACCCATGTGCAGATAGTTTGTGGCGTAAGCTTTCAAGATGAGGGTGCGCTATCGCTGTTACCTCTTGACTGGATGCAAGCAATTTACAATCCAGTGCTTTATCCATTAACTCGGCAGTTATTTGCAACTGACCAAGCTCTGCATAATCAAAATTTAATCGTACAAACCATACATCTTTACCTTCAGGCTTTTCATTGCTCGGTTTTTTATATTTTCCGAGTGATATTTCAGTTTGTGAGGCCTCAGGTGGCAACCTCATCGGTAAGAAAAATTGTACAAAAGCATTACTATCTGTTTGTTGATTAACGGGCGTGCTGGTTACTTGACTCACTGTTGTTTTTATTTGACTCAATTCACTGGCCAATGCTTGGCTGCTTGCTTGGAGCAGTTGCTCCTGAAGCTTTTCACTATTAACGGCTTTAAAACTAGGTACTAATACTTGCAAAAGAGCATCAAGTGAAGTTTGGCCATTAAAATTACCAATACTTGATGTGTTAAGAATAGGGCCGGCCAAGATAGCAACACTCAAATTTTCAACAGCTTGACTGAAACTATTTTGATAAGCAGGCGCAGAAAGGCTGTTAGGCGATATAATGCTTAATACTTCACGCTGAACGGTCTGAGGTTGAATAGTTTGACTGCTAATCATTCGGTTAAAAGCTTGATTAACTAACCGATTAAGGTCTGCATTTTCAGAAATTTTAGGCTGTGCAAGTTGTTCTATTTTTTGGGTTAAAGATGTCCTGTCTAAAGGTAGTTTACTCTCATTTATTAAAGCATTTTCCGGTTTGTAAACATCTTTTGGAATGTTTAGTAAGGGCGCAAGTAGTTTTGCCTCAATAGGTTGGCTTACTTGACTGCTAACAATCGGTGCACTCAAGGGGGCTTTTATGCTAGCAAAATTAATTGGTTTAGTATCTAACCCCGGTGGATTGGTATTATTAAGCTGTTGAGCTTTGTTATGGCTAGCATCTAATATCGCTTTGGCAGTATCAAAGTTTGCAGGCACTGTAAATGACGCAGCTTTAGATGAAGCGGTGTTCGGGGTAGATTGTTGCTGCATTTTTGTAGCCAGTTGAATGACATCAGGCTTTATTTCTTTTGCACTTTTACTTAAATCAGATGCTAAGTTTTTAGCTTCGGCTGGCAATACAGGAGGTGTTAGATTTTTATTCTTTTCAACTTTCACAGTGGGACTTTTATCTACAAAAGATTGGGAAGAAGCGACTGTGTCGGTATTTTTGCTTATTATTTTTGCTTCTTTTGTTAAACCAGTATCTACCGCTATTTCAGTCTGCTTAGCAATTTTCGCTGGCTGGCCAATTTGCGTTGAAGTGGCCTGTGTTGATGTTGTTTTATTCTGTGTATTCGTTTGATTTTGTTGTTGATTGAGTAAAAGGCCATGCTCTGCTGCGTGGCGGTTCAATGGCAATGTAGTCAGCGCGCTTAAACCTGCTTTTATTTGTTGAAAAAGCTGTACTAAAGGTGGCGAGGTATGAAAATGCTTTGGTAGTGCAGTACCACTACTGATATCAGCTTTAAATGGCGAAGGATGTGAGTTTGCAAGTGCCGCTAAGTTTATACGCGTAAGTGATTGTGGAATTAGACTCTGTATTGGTTGCGTAGCTTGAACAGTATTTACAGTTTTACTTATTGATTTTGTGTTTTGAACTGCGCTATTTATAAGGGGGTCTGATTTGCTAAAAGGTTTTTGTTCAAAATAACGTACAGCATCATATATACGTGTTTTAAAGTCCGAAAAACTACTTTGAATCCAAGATTTTATTGGGCTACTAGCATTAAGTAGAGGACTAACAATTGACAGTTGGGGTGTGTGTGGTTGCGCGCTTAGTTTTGCCGACTGTGCCTTAAGTAAGCTATTAAATGTATTAGTTAATGAGTTTTTTAGAGTTACTATAACTTGTGGGTTATTAGTTTTTAGCTGCAGCTTATCATTTACCGCTGTTATTTTTACAGCCTGTAAAGTTGAATTCAATTGTTGTACTTGTTCAGTTTTAACAGGCACGTTAAATGCGCTTTTTTGCTGCGGTATAATCAATTCCACAGCATTATTAATGGCTTTTATTTGTCCGTTAGGCGTTAACTTTGCAAGCCAAGTCGCTAATTTGTTTTGGCTAATAGATTGTTGATGTAAGTTGTCAGCAAATCTATTTAAAACTGTGAGCTTAGTACCTTTATGGTCGCTATTGATGATTGCTTGAATCGGTTGTTCACTCTGTAAAACGCTTGCTACTTCTTTATTTATTGGCAAACTTGCGTTTAATTGTGGGAGCTGTAATTTTGCAGTTGGATGTGTAACAACGGTAGTGGTTAATGGTTTATTGACTAATTGACTGCCGGAACTAATAAAATTCAGTAAATTCTGTAGTTGCTTAACTTGATTAAGCGCCAAGGATATTTGTGTTGGTAAAATAGTGAGTTGCTTACCATCAGCACTTAATTGAACCTCAGCAGAAGGTATTTTTTGTGCATTTGCTGGAGATTGCGTTGTTACTAGCCGCAAGGTTTGCCAGTGATCATTTACCATTATATCCATTTGCAACGAACCTTTAGCGAACACGATGTTTTTAGCGTTTAATGTTTGCCCATTTAAGTCAATGTTTTGCTGAGCAGCATCGGTTGGTGACTGTTTTACAGTCAATGAGTTAGCTAAAGATATTTGCGTTGGTTCATTCATTATTTTAAATCAATTTTTCACTAATCGGTTTCATTGCGTTATTCGTATTACCCTATCATTATGGTAGACTAACGCCTAATTTTGGGTATAGAGAATCGTCATCTTGCTACACATTAAGTCCGTTACTTGCATCAAACAAGACCGCTGTTTGTTTGAGGATCTTAATTTCAGTTTGAAATCGGGACAAATTATGCAGCTAGCTGGCCCAAATGGGGCTGGTAAAACATCATTATTGCGCATTATTGCGGGTTTTGCTTCCCCAGATGAAGGTGATATTTTTTGGCGAGAAAACTCTATAACAAAAAGCTATGATGAGTTTGCCCGTGAGTTATTATTTATAGGCCACAAAACAGGTGTAAACGCTCAGCTCACGGCTTTAGAAAATGTACGCTTTTGGTTACAGATACAAGGCTATAACAATGAGCAAGACTTGTATCCGTTACTGGCAAATATTGGCTTAGTTGGGCTAGAAGATGTGCCTGTGCGAACATTGTCTGCTGGCCAGCAACGTCGTGTCGCACTGCTTAGACTTTGGCTAAACGATGCGAAATTGTGGATTCTTGATGAACCCTTTACTGCGTTGGATAAATCTGGAGTTGCGTTTTTACAAGATAGGTTTACCAGTCATTTGGAAAATGGCGGGGCTATTTTATTAACCACCCACCAAGATTTAACTACTCACTTTAATGATTTACAAACGGTTACTTTGGAGTACCGTCACTGATGTTACGTAAACATTCTTACTTACAATTATTTACAGCTGTTTGTAAAAAAGATCTACAACTGGCATTCCGTCAGCGTGCAGAAATAGTGAATCCGTTATTATTCTTTTTAATTGTGATCACATTATTTCCATTAGCAATAGGTCCAGAACCAGGACTACTAGCTCGAATGGCGCCGGGTATAATTTGGGTTGCCGCATTATTATCAACCATGCTTGGGTTAGATAAAATTTTCCGTGATGACTTTCATGATGGGAGTTTAGAGCAGTTAATAGCGTCGTCATATCCTTTGCCTTTAACAGTTTTGGCTAAGGTATGCGCGCACTGGGTTATCACTGGCTTACCCTTAGTATTAATGACCCCTTTATTTGCGTTGTTGTTAAATTTAGACAGCCAATCATTGGTTGCAACCGTATTTACTCTTTTATTGGGTACGCCCTTATTAAGTTTTATTGGTGCTATTGGCGCCGGTCTTACTGTGGGCTTACAAAAAGGCGGCATCTTAATGAGCTTACTTGTTTTGCCTTTGTATATCCCAGTTTTAATTTTTGCAACGTCCGCTATTGATACCAGTTCAATGTCACTGGATTATAGCGGGCAGCTTGCCATCCTTGGTGCGATGCTCGTCGTCGCTGTTATGAGCGCACCAATCGCCATATCGTCAGCATTAAAAGTGAGTGTAAGTTAATATGTGGAAGTGGTTACATCCCTACGCTAAAGCAGATCGTGCATATCAATTATGCAATACGTTACTGCCCTATTTTGCCGTTATTACGGTTGTGTGCATGGTTGTTGGTTGGGTTTGGGGGTTGGCATATGCGCCAGCAGACTACCAGCAAAAAGACAGCTATCGCATTATTTTTATTCATGTGCCCTCAGCTATTTTATCTATGGGCGCCTATTCATCAATGGCCATAGCGGCAATTGTTGCTTTGGTTTGGCAGTTAAGAAATGCTGAACTTGCTGTTATTGCGATTGCACCTGTGGGTGCATGTGCCACTGCAATTGCGTTGATCACAGGTGCAGCATGGGGTAAACCTATGTGGGGTGCTTGGTGGGTATGGGACGCTCGTTTAACTTCTGAATTGATTTTACTATTTTTATACCTAGGTGTGTTGTCTTTATATCATGCCTTTGAAGATAAGAAAGCCGCGGGTCGAGCGGCCTCTATTCTTGCTATTGTTGGAGTGATTAATCTACCAATCATTCATTTCTCTGTTGAGTGGTGGAACACCTTGCATCAAGGCGCATCTATCACAAAGTTTAATACCGAAGCGATTGACCCAAGTATGTTTTGGCCATTAATGGTCAATATCGTTGCTTTCGCAGCATTTGTTGGCACAGTGACATTAATTCGCCTTAAAAATGAAATTTTACAACGTGAAAAGCATCGTCCTTGGGTTCGTCAGTTGATTACAAGGGGTTAGTTATGCAGTTTGATTCTTTTTCTGATTTTATAGCCATGGGTGGGTATGGCTTTTACGTTTGGTTATCTTTTGGAACATGCGCACTTATTCTACTCGGTATTTTATTGAGTTCATTAAATGATACCAAACGTATTTTGGCATCTGTTAAGCAACAAGCTGACCGCGAACAGCGAATTAAGCAAGCCAAACAGGAGCAAAAATCATGAACCCAAGACGTAAAAAACGCCTGCTTGCTGTTACCTCCGTCATATTTGGACTAGGTGCAGTAGTGGGCTTAGTTTTGTATGCTCTGCAAGAAAATATCAATTTATTCTACACCCCAAGCGAGCTTATTGAAGGTAAAGGGCCAAACCTTGAAAAGCCTTATATTGGGCAAAAATTGAGAATTGGAGGCATGGTTGTGCCAGGATCTGTTGTGCGTGACGAAAGCAGTTTAGAAGTAAGCTTTAAGCTGACGGACACAGGGCCAATAGTGACTATTCGATACCAAGGTATCTTGCCTGATTTATTTCGTGAGGGGCAGGGTATTGTTGCACAAGGCGTGTTGATAGAGCCTAATGTAATTGAAGCGTTTGAAGTTTTGGCTAAGCATGATGAAGAGTATATGCCAGCAGAAGTTGCTGAGGCTGTAAAAGGAATTAAGCACGAAAAACCTAAATATAACTTAGATAGTGGCAATTAATATGATTCCTGAAATTGGTTATTTTTCTTTAACACTGGCCATGGTGCTGAGTGTTTTATTGTGTATTTTTCCTTTGTGGGGCGCGCATACAGGTAACTTGCGTTTAATGCGCGCTGCACCTTCTTTGGCCGTTGGGCAATTTGCTTTTGTTTTAATTTCGTTTGCTGCACTAATTTATGCCAGTTTAACAGATGACTTTACTGTAGCGTACGTAGCTTATCATTCAAGCAGTACGTTACCTTGGTATTATAAAATTACCTCAACATGGGGTGGGCACGAAGGCGCTATTTTATTATGGCTTGTAATGCAAGCAGGTTGGACTGCCGTTGTAGCAATGCGCTCGCAGTCTTTACCTTGGATATTAAGAGCTCGCGTATTGGGTGTGCTCGGCTTTTTAGGTGTTGGCTTTATGCTCTACACACTGTTGATGTCGAGCCCGTTTGAACTCTTACTACCTTACTACCCTGTTGAAGGGCGGGATTTAAATCCCTTATTGCAAGACCCTGGAATGATTATTCATCCACCACTACTGTACATGGGGTATGTTGGTTTATCTGTTTCTTTTTCATTTGCTATTGCAGCTCTACTTACCGGTAAACTTGATAACACGTGGGCAAAATGGTCACGTCCGTGGACAATGACCGCATGGGGGTTTTTAACCCTTGGTATCACTATTGGTAGTTGGTGGGCATACGCTGAACTAGGTTGGGGCGGTTGGTGGTTTTGGGATCCTGTTGAAAATGCATCCCTTATGCCATGGTTAGTTGCGACTGCTTTATTACATTCATTATCAGTTACAGAAAAACGCGGTGTATTTAAATCATGGACCGTATTATTGGCAATAGCTGCTTTCTCATTTAGTTTGCTTGGAACCTTTATTGTACGTTCTGGCATTATTGTTTCTGTGCATGCATTTGCTACAGACCCTGATCGTGGTTTGTTTATTCTTGCATTCTTAGCGATTGTAGTTGGCGGAGGTTTAGCCCTCTATGCATTACGAGTCTCAGAAGTGAAAAGTGAGGGGCGATATAAACTTGTCTCTCGAGAAGTGGCATTGTGGTTAAACAATATATTTTTAGTTGTTGCAACGCTCATTGTATTACTAGGTACGTTATTACCTATGGTCCACAAAGAAATGGGGCTAGGCAGTATTTCAATAGGCGAGCCGTTCTTCAATAAAATGTTTGCGATTTTACTCGTTCCTTTCGCGATTTTAATGGGGATAGGTCCTTTACTTCGTTGGAAACAAAATAAGTGGGCATTTTTACAAAATAAACTACTACTTTGCGCGCTTGCAAGTATCGCTGTCACGTCTGTTTGGCTGTTTTTAGGGTACGATGTTGTAGCACCCTTAACCTTACTTGCTACTACTTTAGCTGTGTGGATTGTTTTTACAACTGTGCTCGATATTGTTGATAAAACGCGAGTTCATGGCAGCCTACAAAATGGTTTAAAACGTTTAAGTGTAAGTTACTGGGCAATGGTACTGGGCCATATCGGTATTGCTTTTGTAATTGCTGGCGTGACTTTAACCTCGGCGTATTCGGTAGAGCGTGATGTGTCAATGAAGCCTTTAGAGGTTGTATCGCTTAACCAATATGACTATCGCTTTGAGGGTGTTAAGGATATCCGAGGACCTAATTACAGCGGCCATGCAGGTGTTGTAACGGTGCTTAAAGAGGGTGATAAAGTGGCAAGGCTATATGCTGAAAAACGTCAATATGACATTGGTATGCAATTTATGACTGAGGCGGCGATTGATGCTGGCTTTACTCGTGATTTATACCTTGCTTTAGGTGAGCAGTTAAGTAACGGTGGTTGGTCATTACGTATCTATCATAAACCTTATGTTCGATGGATGTGGTTAGGTGGCATACTTATTTCATTAGCAGGCTTTATGATATTAGGTGACAAACGCTATCGTAGCAGCAAAAAACGTGATTCAAAAAGCCAGCCGGAGGCCTTATGAACCGTAAATTTTTAGCATTGTTACCGTTATTAGCTTTTGTACTGATCTGTGTTTTTTTGTATCAAGGGCTCTTTGCAAACCCTCGAGAATTACAAACAGGACGAATTGGCCAGGCAATGCCCAGCTTTAACTTACCTGATCTAATGCAAGACGAGAAGCGTTGGCAGCAAACAGATCTTGAGGGTGAAGTCTACTTACTCAATGTGTGGGGTACCTGGTGCCCAACATGTTTAGCTGAGTTGGGTTATTTAACTCAGCTACGTGAGCAAGGAGTAAAGATCGTTGGTCTTTATTATGTGCAAAGCTACGATTCCGATTTTGATGGTCCATTTGACATGGACTCATTGCGTGATGAAGTGAGTACAATGCTTAGCAGAGCTGGTGACCCTTATCAGTTCAATATACTTGATTTAGAAAGAACATTAGCACTTGATTTAGGAGTGTCAGGGGCACCTGAAACGTTTTTAGTCGATAGTAATGGGACAATTTTGTTACACCATACTGGCGATATTAATCCACGAGTTTGGCGTGCGAAGTTTGCACCTATTATGCAGGAGTTAACGCCATGAAGTATTTATTTATTGGTTTAGTATTACTTTTTAGCTTTGCAGTTTCAGCAGAGCAAGATAGATATGTCTTTGCAAATGACGAACAAGCAAAACGGTTTGGCGAGCTTACTAAAGAGTTGCGTTGCCCAAAGTGCCAGAACCAAAACATAGCAGACTCAGATGCTGTAGTTGCGAAAGATTTACGTGACAAGGTCATTGTGTTGGTAAAAGAAGGCAAGAGCAAAGATGAAGTCATCGAGTATATGATTGATCGATATGGCTACTTTGTGCATTACGAGCCACCTGTTACTCCAGCGACATTAATATTGTGGGTATTACCCATCTTAATCGTCATCATTGGTTTTGGGTTCATTGTTATTCGACAGCGAAAAGCTGCAATAAAACAGAACTGGAACGATCAAGATGAAGAGTTACTGGCAAAACTAATTGCGCAAAACCAACGTCAGGAGCAAAAGTAAATGATTTTAATGTGGGCTTCTTTTGTGTTACTAACTTTAGTAGCTGTTGTATTTGTAGCTTTGCCTTTTTTGACAAAAGAACGTGTAAAAAGTGTCACTCATAATGCAAATTCTGAATTAATTGGCATATACCACCAACGATTAGAAGAGTTAGCGCTTGATTTAAAAGAACAACGTATTGAGCAGCAAGGCTACGATGAGTCAGTGGTTGAGTTGAAACGTCGTTTACTTAATGAGATCTCTCCTGAGAAGTCGTTATTTAGCCGAGGGAATAATGCGATATTGGCATTAACAGGCAGTACATTTTTAATTGTATTGACGGTAATTTTTTATACGGCAACAGGTTCGCAAAAACAGTTACAAGACTGGTATACCGCGATGGATAATTTACCTGAATATGGTGAGCGTGCAGTGATGCAAAAAGGCGAGCCGTTGACGCAAAATGAACTACAGGCTTTTGCTTTAGGTTTGCGAACCAAGCTTGCTCAAAATGGTGACGATCAAGTTGCATGGATGCTACTTGGAAGGGTTGCAATGTCACTGAATGAGTATGATATGGCACAGCAGTCGTTTGATAAAGTGTTACGTCTTAATCCTGATAATTTAGGTGTGATGGTCAGCTATAGCCAGTTGCTTTTAATGCAAGGTAGCGACACTAATATGACTCGTGCAGCAAGCATGCTATCACGTGTTTTAAAAGATGAACCGACTAATGTAGATGCTATATCACTGCTTGCCTTGATTGCGTACGAACGTCAAGATTGGGCACAAGCTAAATCTGCGTTTGAGGTGCTCCTCAGTACAATGGATACTCAAGATAGCCGCTATGCCATGATAGCTCAGCGCATTAGCGATATAGAGCAAAAAATGGCTGAGCAAAATAACCAAATTTACCCAGCGACCTCTTCAGAGAATATTACTAATTCAACCACAAGTGATGAAGGGATTACGGTTGATGTAAACTTAGATTCTGCATTAGTTAATAATCTTCCTGAAAACGGCACTTTATTTGTATTTGCCAAAGCGGCTAAGGGGTCACCGATGCCGCTGGCTGTAGTTAAGCTAACCGATTATAGTTTTCCACTTAAAGTGCAACTTAGTGATCTGAATTCGATGATAGAGGGTCTAACTCTTTCGAGTTCTGAAGAAATTATAATTACAGCGCGTATCTCAAAAGATGCCTCAGTGATGCCTTCAAGTGGTGAGCTTGAAGGAAGTTCCCCCGTATTAGAACGAGCCAAGGTAACGCAACATACATTACTAATAAATGAGTTAATTCCTTAAAGGATAAAAGATGTTAAGACAGAGTTTACTATTGATTGGGTTACTAGTTGTTGCAGGATGTGCGCAAGTACCTAACGAAAAAGTTGATGAACGTGATCCGCTTCAATCTTTTAACCGCCCTGTTTATGATTTTAACATGGATGTGTTAGATGCCTATATTTTGCGCCCAACAGCAGTTGGGTATGTTGCTATTACACCTACTCCGGTAAGGCGCAGTGTAGTTAATTTTACTGACAACATAACTGCGCCAACGGATGCTATAAATGCGACACTACAGGGGAAGCCGGGTAATGCTGGGGTCAGTATTGCACGCTTTTTAGTTAATTCTACTGTGGGTATCTTTGGCCTATTTGATGTAGCGAGTTCATTAGGGCTCAATATCATTGATGAAGATTTTGGTCAAACGCTCGGTGTTTGGGGGATAGGTGATGGTGCATACTTAATGTTGCCAGGTATGGGGCCTTCAACAACACGTAACCTAGCTGGTGATGTTGTTGATAACTTTGTTCTACCTGAGATCACATTAACGACGCCACAAACGGTGTTAGTTTTTGCACTTAAAGCGGTTGAGGCAAGGGCCTCGCTCATGGCTCAAGAGAGTCTACTTAATGAGTCACTAGACCCTTATATTTTTATGAAAGATATTTATTTTCAACGTCAATTGTATGAACTACATGACGGTGATCCGCCAATTGAAAAAGAACCAGAAGACTTTGATGAGGATTTTTTAGAAAGTCTTTAATTATAAAAGTGCTAGCCTAAACAACTAGCACTTTTCAATCTACAGGCTTTTTATTCATCACCCAATACTTTCATTTGCGTGTTTGCCCAAGTAAGAGCTTCATGATATGAGTCTGGTATTTTATCAGATGATAAATCCAATTTATCTATAATAGTGTTTGCGCTTTGCCAATCTGCTTGTTCGTATAACTTTACCAATTCCAAGTATTGTGCGAGCAGACCTTTATTTTCAACAAGTGCGTCCTTAATGTCATTCGACAGGGGCAGCTTTTTCATAACGCTTTGCATACTTTCATCTAGAATAGCATCCATAAGTGACATCATCCCTGTTAGAAAAGCCATTCCAGTATCTTTAACTTTATTGTGCTCAATTGCCAATAACTCCGTGAAACGAGCTCGAGTGAGTGATAATCGTATGAGTTCGGCTGGCTTATTTGCAGCTACTTGAGCTGCAAATAATAACGACAGAAACTTTTTAATTTCCTGCACACCAAGCACGATAAGAGCCTGCTTAATGGTGCTAATTTCAGCACGTCGCTTAAATGCTGCTGAATTACTATAACGTAATAGCTTGTAAGAAAGTGTGACATCCCGCTCAAATACATCGGTTATTTTCTTCAGGTTTATGTCCATTGACGACGTTTCATAAAGCAGTTCAGCTAACGCGATTTGTGAAGGCGGGAGTGACTTACTTTGCACCATTTCTGGTTTTGAAAAAAAGAAGCCTTGAAAATAGCTAAATCCAAGGTCTAAGGCTAGTTGGTATTTTTCATGGGTTTCTACTTTTTCTGCAAGCAGTTTAATTTGTGGGAAAGGTTTAATCTCTTCAATTATTTGCTTTATTTGATCAAGTTTGCAGCTTAAAAAATCAATTTTAATAATATCAATGTATGGGTAAAAGTGGCGCCATACTGGCTGATGGATATAGTCATCTAAAGCAAGTGTGTAGCCTTTCTCTTTTAAATCTTTAACGATTGCTAGTAAGCGTTTACCGGGTTGTATTGTTTCAAGTATTTCTACAACTATTTGATCTTTTCCTAATAAAGTCGGGTAACCTTTTTGCAAGGTATCTAATGTGAAATTAATATAGGCAGGTTTATCGTCTGTTAAATCTTCTAAACCGAAGTTAAATTGACTGCCCTCAATGAGCCTTGAAGTTGCTTCATCGCCATCGATGTTTGGAAAAACATTATCAACGCCATCACGAAAAAGAAGCTCATAACCAATGAGTTCTTTATCGCGATCTAAAATTGGTTGGCGCGCAGCATAAAAGTACATAAACAACTAATCCGATTAATTTAAACAATTACATAGGCAATATAAGATAAATAATGAAAAATAGCATTAATAATATTTTAAATTGTAATCCTAAAGCATTAATTTATTGAAAATATATTTATTTAAGCCTAAGGCATATAATAATTTATTGCCATCTATCTAAACAAAAATTGTTTGTTATATGAAAACAGGTTTTACCTCAGTTACTTATTCGACAAAAGCTGGAGGTAGAGTTATTTACCCTAGCCGTGATATAGTCATCATCTAAATTGGCTTTTAGACCAATAATGTCTTTTTTATACATCTACGCTAGAGTCATTATTAGGATTAAAAACCAGATAAAAACTTCACAAACGGAGGCAAATTTGGAAACAGGAATGATTATTTCTTTAGCTGCATACTTTATTGTTATGCTCGGGATTGGCCTATATGCATATAAACAGTCTACTAGTGATGTGTCAGGGTATATGCTAGGAGGGCGCAGTTTGTCACCTTCTGTTGCTGCATTATCAGCAGGTGCATCCGATATGAGCGGCTGGATTTTAATGGGACTACCTGGTGCTATGTTTGTAACTGGCTTTAGCAGCACGTGGATTGCAATAGGTTTGGTGTTAGGGGCATGGTTAAACTACTTACTAGTTGCACCAAGGTTGCGAGTCTATACAGAAAAAGCAAACGACTCTATAACTATACCTGATTACTTTTCTAACCGCTTTACTGATAAATCTAACTTATTACGCGTCGTATCTGCTGTGGTAATTATTGTGTTTTTCACACTATATACATCGTCAGGTGTTGTTGCAGGGGGTAAGTTATTTGAAAGCTCGTTTGGCTTATCCTATGAAATGGGTTTATATATCACCACAGGTGTAGTGGTACTATATACTTTGTTTGGCGGTTTTTTAGCGGTGAGTCTCACAGATTTCGTGCAAGGCTGTATCATGTTTGTTGCGTTAATACTCGTGCCAACAGTTGCATACTCTTTGCTAGAACAGCCGCTAGAGTCAACGCTTAATAGCGTAAACCCAGAGATGCTTAACTGGATTGGTGCCGGTTCGGCGCTAGGCATTATATCTGCTATGGCGTGGGGTTTAGGTTATTTTGGTCAGCCACATATTATTGTTCGCTTTATGTCTGTTCGCAGTGTTAAAGATATGCCTACTGCACGCCGTATAGGCATGACTTGGATGATTACAGCAGCAATTGGCGCGGTAGGTACTGGTTTGTTTGGGGCTGCTTATACGTATGAAAATAATATAGTTGTTGAAGACCCTGAAACTATATTCTTAATACTCTCAGAGCTTTTATTTCACCCATTAATTGCAGGCTTTTTATTAGCAGCTATTTTGGCGGCCATAATGAGTACTATTTCCTCGCAATTGCTAGTTAGTTCAAGTTCGTTAACAGAAGACTTCTACAAAACGTTTTTAAGAAAAGAAGCGAGTGATACTGAGTTAGTTACCGTTGGGCGTATCAGCGTTGCTGCGGTTGCAATGTGTGCTATATACTTAGCCTATGACCGTGATAGCTCAATTCTAGATCTGGTGAGTAACGCATGGGCTGGTTTCGGTGCTGCTTTTGGTCCTTTGGTTTTATTCAGTCTTTATTGGAAGCGAATGAACTTTGCTGGTGCATTAGCCGGCATGGTTGTTGGTGCGGTAACAGTACTTATTTGGATTTATGCCCCAATAACAATTGAGGGTGAAAAGTTAAGTAGTATTGTTTACGAAATCATCCCGGGCTTTATATTATCAAGTATTGCCATTGTTGCTGTTAGTTTAACAACACGAGCACCAAACAATGAAATTACTGATTTGTTTGATGAGGTTGAACAGTCACTGTAACGAGATGAAATTCAATCAATAAAAAAGGAGCTTATAAGCTCCTTTTTTATTGAATTAATATATCTGCTTTAACTGGCTGCTTTTTCAGATGTACTCTTTAAGTCAGTAACTTTATCTGTGTCTTTCTTTGTTTTAGCCTGAGTAGGCTTACTGACTACATCTTTTGCGCCCTTAAGCACATTAATGAAACCATCTTTGCTTTTGGCCATTTCTAAAGCAAGAGATTCAATTTGTTGTTCACTCAAAGGAACGTCTACCTTTTCTAGCATAACCTCTAATGACTCTGCTATGTCGAGCATTTTGTCATATGCATCAGCTTCTTTTTTAGTAGTAAACGTCATACGCTCAACTCCGCTTCTTTCTACAACATATTTAACAACAACAGCCATGATCTCTCCTGCTAACGTACTTTTGTGTAATATTACACATTGAATTAGGTTACTGTTTTTATGTACAGTAATTGTTTGCGTGCATTTTTGCAAGTTAACATTTTAATTTTTTTATTATCGGTACATTTGACAAATTCATGACAGTTTACTTTATTTAATAGGTCCTACCTTTATCTTACTTAAAGAACTGAGATTAGTTAAAAGGGAGGCCAATTTTGTTCACTATTAATTTAGTCCAAGTATGGACGGCATGGAGGAAAAAACATGAAGTTTTTAAGTTTAATAGTTATTTTACTTGGCTTAGCAATAGCCAACCCAAGTTATGCAGTTGATAATACATCAACAACTGCAAATGAGTTAAGCAAAGCTGCAATGATCAATATAAATAAAGCAAATATTGAACAATTGATTACCTTACCCGGTATTGGTAAATCTAAGGCGCAGGCAATAGTTGAGTATAGAGAGAAACAAGGAGCGTTTAAATCGGTTACTGAATTGACTCAGGTTAAAGGGATTGGAAATAAATTATTGGCAAAATTAGAAGGAAAGATTGTGTTATAGCAGCGAGTTTCATAACAATATATCACCTTGAGTGAAACTCTTGTTAAAAGGCGAGTTAATTCTCGCCTTTTGAACTTTTATGGTGTTTTAAAGCTTCAGGTAAATAAGTTTTTGCAAAAGCAATCTCAACAGGGGTCGTTAGTAAGGGATAGCTAAGCCCTGCTAAAAGCAACCCTAGTAGCATTAGCCAGCCTTCAATATACACAAGAGATGCAAAAACAGGTGTTAAAAGCAGTAGTTTTACAATACGTAAATTGATTTTTTGCATCGGTGAGAGCATAGATAACGCGATTGCTATTACCTCTTGTCGCTCACGTACTTTAAGATGATTAAGCTGCTTAATTTGACTAGAAAAAAATGCAATCATTATAAACTCTTTTTGATCAACAATCGGCTAAATATAACAGCGAAAAACACCACAGTAAATGCAGCGAAAATCACTTCCATCCATGCCGGCATACTTAACCCTAAAAATTGCCAATCAATATTGCCACAATCACCCGTTGCTGCAAAAAAGTGTGGTATCCAGTCATGCAATGGGAGTGGGAAATTAGGTTCAAACTCACAGCTAAATGCAAACGGATCAGTGGTTGTTTGCATATCAATATGTTCACGGGCTAATAAAAATCCCCATATACTCGCAACAGCCCAGGTAGAAAGAGCTGTAACACGTACAATCATATTATTAGGTTTAATAGCCCCAATGACCCCTGCGATTAATAGTCCGAGCATAGCTGTTCGTTGATATATACACATAATGCATGGCTCTAAGCCCATTTGATATTGAAAAAATAAAGCGATAACTTCAAATGAGAATGCTATTAATGCTAATAAAACCCAAGGGGTGCGTTTATGCGCTAAGTTTGCTAACCAATTCATTGTGTTTCCAATTTAAATCTTTGTCGCAGATTATGACCCAGTATTCAATCAAGGTGCAAGTGTAAACCTGAAGGGAGTAATTAAATAACCGAATTTTGGTAAAGGGATGTGCTAAAGAATTTATGTTTTCATAAATTTTATCCATAAAATTAAAGTTAGAGGGAATGGGCTTTATTAAACTGCTTTAGATTAAACAGACAGTTTTCTTAGTGATTACAAAAACTCTAAAGATAAAGAGCATTATTTTAAATTTGATAGGGCAGGGCTTGTTGTATTGGTGGGTAAATAGATTGCGGGCATGACGTCATACCCGCAAAAAGCAAGGTTATAAAACTGGCAAGGTTATTTTTCCAGTTATAACTTCTTCACTGCCTTTGACTTTATATTCATAGCCAAGGGTTACTTGATTGTTGCTCGATGCAGTATTGTCATCTAAGCGCTGAGTCTGATAATCAAAACCAGAAGTGTACCAAGAGCCATCGTCAAGTGAAGTATGTAAATGAATATTATATGATTCGCCTAAAACATTTTCATTTAAAGCTGTGGCAACAGTTTTTCGCTGTTGGGTATTAGTATTACCCTCTAAAACGATAGTTCTCTGTTGATAGTCATTAGTTTTAGTTCCTTCTCTGGTATAGCTAATTAATGCTAATTTAAGACTTTCAAGAGACTCGATTGAACTAGGTAAATATACAGCCCCGTTATTAGGTGCATATGCATTTTCAGGTGCGATCCCTGCAGTATTTGATGCAAAAATAAGCTCACCGTTAGTGAAACCGTTATTATTATCAAATTTGATGTCATCGATATTAAATTCACCTGCTTGGCCAACAGTAAAGCTGCTATCGGCTGAAATATCTTTTTTCGTGTTTGTACTTTTTTCGATAACTTTATCTATTTCATAACGGTAATTGCCCATATCTAGTGTATTGGAAGGTAATACTGTTATAAAGTTATCGCTTAATGATAAAGAAGCGGTTAATGGCATGGCAACATCTTCAAGACTAATACTAGTGACGCCAGGCTCAACAAAATCAGTGTCACTGTCATTACCACGGATCACTTTTAGATGATTTACTTTTGTTAGTGAAATTTCACTTTCAATTAGCTCAACAGGTGTATCTAAAAATACGTAAAATCCTTGTGTTGTTAAATCTATATCTTGGCTCACAACATCAATTTGAGGACTTTGATAGCCTTTTTGAGGTTGAGTTACAATTGATATAGCTCCATTTTTAATCTGATGAAAACCATTAACCGAACTATTGTAACTACCTTGAATATTTGCACCACCGTCTGAAGCCTTTACAGTAATCTTGCTACTTTGAAACAAGGTTCCTTGTGAATCATAGTAGCTAGGCAGCATCAAATTAAGTGTTGAAGTGCCTTTATATTCAAATACGTACTCATTCGTTGTGCTATCAAAATCTGCTGCAGATGTTTTTGAAAGTTGTGTGTATGCGACAATATCTAAATCATTGATTGTGTTACCAAGAGTATCAATCACAGAAAGGCGAACAGAAAACTCTGCGCTTTGGGCTGTTTTTGACACATAAACACTGCTGTTATTATCTAAATCTAGGGTATAAATTGTATTATTTTGATTAGGTTGACGAGTCAGTACATAGTCATCAATAGCATCGTTATCAATATCTAAGTCTACTAAAAGCTGTCTGTTTAAGCCTACCGCGCGCGCAATTGAATAGGTGCCTGTTTGCTCATTAAATGTAGAACTAACATAATGTTCATTACGCTGTTGCCAATTTGATATGTCTTCAAGTCCTTTGGAAGTTGAATACGTAAAATCTAAGTCTGTAACGGGGGCGTTGGTGCCATTTTGTAGCACTTCAAATTCAATAATTTCTTGGTTTGTTACCTCTAAAGCACCTAACTGGCTAATGCCCGTACCTGTATTGCCGTAAAAAGCGCGTTCTTGAAAAGAGTCATCAATGCTTGATACTAATAGAGCGAAATCTGACTCAAGCGCTAAATTGCTTAATTCAAAAATGCCATCGGTAGCAGCTTTAGGTTCACTCCAAGTATTACCTATTTTGATAGAGACTAAGGCGTTATTAACTTTATCATTGCTGATTAAGTGTTCAATTGTTCCTGTTAATGTAGCTGTTTGGGTTGCTTCTACTTCTACTGTTGGTGTGTTTTTTTTTTCTATAGCAGAAATAAGGTCGTCATTATTATTGTCTTCTACTTCAAGGCAGCCAGAGACTAGAAAACTAGCAGAAATTGCAAGTGCGATCGATGTGTGTTTAAACATATAAACTCCGTTTATTATTTTATTTTTCCCAATTCGGGGCGTTGAGTTTACATTCCTCTTAGCACTATTACATCCATAATTTAAAAAAACAGCGCGGGGGAATTACTTTGCTTGTTAGTTTTTAATCATCTGGTACAATCAGTCAGTTAATCTTGAAAGTGAAGTAATGTGATAACTCGAGTGGGAATTGAATGAGAATTTTTAAAGCAAAAAGCCCAGCTGGCTTTGCAGAAGAGTACATTGTTGAATCAATTTGGAATGGCGATTTTCCGCCTGGTTCTATTCTTCCTGCTGAACGCGAATTATCAGAATTAATCGGTGTGACGCGTACGACCTTACGTGAAGTTCTTCAACGCCTAGCCCGTGACGGATGGCTGACAATACAGCACGGTAAACCTACTCGTGTAAATAACTTTTGGGAAACCTCTGGTTTAAATATTCTCGAAACACTTGCGCGTCTAGATGAAGATAAGATGCCAGAGCTTACAGATCAACTGCTTTCGGCACGCACTAATATTAGCGCAATTTATACGCGTGCTGCTATTAAGTTAGCCCCAGAGCGTGTTATAGAGATTCTTTCACAAAGCGATGAACTTGAAGACAGTGCACAAGCGTTTGCTGATTACGATTATAAAGTCCATCACGAACTAGCTGTTGCGGGCAATAATCGTATATACGTACTTATTCTAAATGGGTTTAGGGGTTTTTACTCTAAGATAGGCTGTCATTATTTTTCAGATCCTGGTACCCGCCAATTAGCTCGCCAATTCTATAAAGATCTCACTAAGTTAGCACAAGAAGGTGAGCATGATGGTGCAATCTTTATGATGCGTAAATATGGTCATCAAACGGGTGAAATTTGGCAAAAAATCCGTGGTGATATGCCTGAAGATATCATGGACTAGAGACTTTCTCCTTATTAAAAACCTGCTTTGCAGGTTTTTTTATGCCAATAAATATAAAATTATTGCCTTCTATAAATTCGATTGCATAAATCGAAAAATACGATTATCTATTTGAACTCATTATCTCTAAACTATTTTGATAATTATGCATCCTAGCCCTTGGTATTTATCTTTTAGATCCCATATCAAAGCAAGCGTTGCGTAAGCAATTAGAAATAAACTCAAATATTTGGAGAATAAAATGGGTGTATTAGTAGGCCGCCAGGCACCAGACTTTACCGCTGCAGCAGTACTAGGTAACGGCGAGATCGTAGATAGCTACAATCTTCACGAAACAATCAAAGGTAAAAAAGCAGTTATCTTCTTTTACCCACTAGATTTCACTTTCGTATGTCCTTCTGAACTAATTGCTTTTGACAAGCGTTATGAAGAGTTCCAAAAGCGTGGCGTAGAAGTAATTGGTGTTTCAATCGATTCACAATTCTCGCACAACGCATGGCGTAAAACTGCTGTTGCAGACGGCGGCATCGGTGAAGTTAAATATGCACTAGTTGCAGACGTTAAGCATGAGATCTGTAAAGCATATGACGTTGAGCATCCAGAAGCTGGCGTTGCATTTCGTGGTTCATTCCTAATTGACGAAGAAGGTAACGTACGTCACCAAGTAGTTAACGATTTACCGCTTGGCCGTAACATCGATGAAATGTTACGTATGGTTGATGCATTAGCATTCCACAGCGAGCATGGTGAAGTATGTCCTGCTGGTTGGACTGAAGGTAAAAAAGGTATGGATGCGAGCCCTGCAGGCGTTGCAAAATTCCTTTCTGAAAACGAAGGCGACCTATAATTTAGGCCTTTGTTGTAAGAATTAAAAAACCCGCCAGATGGCGGGTTTTTTGTTTGTTAATGCTAGAAAGAGAATGACACTTTCGTGTAAATATAGCGTCCACGCGGGTTATGAACCCCAGATGCGTAGCCATACAAATCGCTGTCACCATCACCAATTGCAAAAGGTGGCTCTTCATCAAATAAATTATTGATACCAAAAGAGACCTTTGTTGATTCTGTTATACGATAGGCTGTTTGTAAATCGACTAAGACTTGAGAGTCAACCATTCTTGATGTGTTGCTATCAAAATCTAACGTACCATCAAAATCAATATCAGGCGTGTCTTCAAACTCGCCAACATAGCTGATGTTAACATTGGTATTGAATTCACCCATTTCCCAGTTTGTAGAAAAGATCCAGCGATGCTCAGGGTAACCATATTCCCCTGTGTAATCTCGACCGTCTTTTTCAAATTTATCTTGATACGCCCACTCTAAGTTGAATTTAAGTAAACCTAAATCATCTAAAGAGTGGTTATAGTTTGCTGAGAAGTCGATACCAGATACTTCTTGCGATGATACATTCTCAAAAGTACTGTGGATCTTTTGAATAACACCTAGTCGTTGCCCAGCTTGTGGTGATAGGCGAACACAGATAGAACTGTTTTGATTATCACACTCTGCGTCGTAGATAGGACCAAAGGCCTGCTCATCAATTTTGTTGTCTTGCGTGATGCTCCATACATCAATACTTAATCCAATTTCGGCTGTCGGTGCCCAAATAAAACCGACATTCCATGATTCAGACTCCTCAGCTTGTAAATCAGGGTTACCAGCAAACTGAATATTATAATCTAGGACGCCACAGTCTTCTCCAGAATCCGCGCATCGGTACGTATCAACAAAGAACTGGCTTTCTTCTGATGGCCCCAACCCAATTTGGGCTAGTGATGGAGCTCTAAATCCTTGGGCCCATGAACCACGTACTGTGATTTCGTCAGTAGGTGCCCAGCGTAATGCCACTTTAGGATTAGTGGTGGTGCCAAAGTCACTGTAATCATCAAAACGACCAGCAAGTTGAAGTTCTAAGCTATCTGCAAGCGGAATAGAAAATTCAACATAGGCGGCATATTGTTCACGATCAGCCGCTGCTGAGACTGACTCTGTGCCAAAAATAAGCCCGCGTTGGAATTGGTCATCCGGGATATCGCTGACATCTTCCTCTCGGTATTCAATACCGGCAGCCATCATTACAACGCTGTCGCCAAAATCAAAAGCTTCGCCAGTAATGTTCGCATCAAATGAAGTCATGTGAGACTCGCCACGACGAACTAAGCTTGTCGTAATACGGTCTACAACAGCTGGGTCATTATAGGTGCCACCAAATGGATTATAATTACCAGCGTCAATTTCTTGTTGTAAGAAGTCGGTTCTTACCCAACCTTGTGAGCGGTTGCCTGTTTGAAGTGATTTACTACGTCCTTTTTGAACCGCAGCTTCCCAACCCCAGTCGTTTATGTCGCCTTTAAGGCCAGCTACAAAGCGAAGAGTATCAGACTCAATACCCCATTGTCTTGGCCCTGCATCTACTGTTCTGTAACGCCCTATTTTAATATCTTGTCCAAATGGGTTATTAGGGTGACTGCCAGGGACAGTCAGCCCTGCATCTTCATCAAGTGGTGTTGGGGCGCCAGCAGCAATTGAGCTATTATGTTGAACGGCCATTTCCATGAAAGCTGTGATGCCATTGTCAAAATTGTATTCAAATTGAGAAATTGCTCCAACACGTTCCGATGCAGGGGCGATATAGCCAAATGGACCATAGTCAAAAAGACAGCTTCCAGATGATGTTGCGTTTTCAGCGGGGCAGTCAGGGTCAATGGTTTTTACATCGTCGACATAAAAATACCCGGGAAAGCCACGTGATGAACGAAAGTCTTGTCCGCCGTAGGCACTTTGATTTGCAGTGCCTAAGCGACCCATTTCATTTGATGACAATGATGTGTTTTTAAAATAGTCAACAATCACCGAGGCGCTACTTTTGTCATTAGAGGTACCCCACACTAAGCTGGCAGAGGTTTCTTCATAATTAGGGCCATCAGTGCCACCGTAGCCTAAATTAACTTCCAGGCCATCAATGTCTTTTTTGAGAATAACATTTACAACACCTGCAACAGCGTCTGAGCCATAAATAGCAGAGGCGCCATCTTTTAATATGTCGATTCGTTCAATAGCTGAAACAGGTATACTGTTAATATCAACGAATGAGTTTGTAATACTTTCAGCAAATGCACTGATCGCGACTCGGCGGCCATTAATCAGAACGAGTGTTGCATCTGCACCCAATCCTCTTAAGCTAACTGCTGCTGCACCATTGGCGGTTGAGTCTTGGTTGTTTCCGCGGGTTGAAAATGTGCCGTTGCCTGCAACGGGCATTCTTTCAAGCAGTTGTTGCAGGTTATCGTAACCCATATTATCTATATCAGCGCGACTAATTGATTGCACTGGAGAGGGGCCTTCAATATCGGTGCGTTTTATTCGAGAACCCGTTACTTCTATACGTTCTACTTTTTTTGCTTCTTCAGCGGCTGAGGTATTAGCTGTATAGCCACTTGCGGCAAGTGCTAGCGTCATGCTTGCTAAAACTGAGGGTGTAAATGGGAGTGATTGCTTCATCCTTAAGTCCTTGTTGTCATAATAATATTTTAGGCTTTGAGCCTGTAATAGGAATATCATGTAACAAGGGTGTTATAAAATAAGACTAAAGTTTAATAAGGTGTTAGCTTTACATAACAAGGGAAATAATATAAGCAAAAAAACGCCTAATAGAGTTAGGCGTTTATTGGTTAGACTTTGTGCTTCATTAGCCGTTCTTTTTCACGGGACCAGTCTTTATTTTTGCCGTCCTCGCGTTTGTCATGCATTTTTTTACCTTTGCCTAACTGAAATTCAAGTTTCACCCAGCATTTTTTCCAATACATAGCTGTGGCAATTAATGAATATCCATCGCGCTCGGTTGCACCGACTAAACGGTCTAACTCACGCCTGCTTAAAAGCAGTTTCCGATAACGTAGAGGATCACAAATAACATGGGTAGAAGCACTGTTAAGGGGCTGTATTTGACTGCCCAGCAAAAAAGCTTCGCCATTTTTAAGATGAATATAAGTTTCAGAAATATTTACTTTACCTGCTCGGATACTTTTAACTTCCCAGCCTTGTAGTTCAATACCTGCTTCAAACTTGTCGTGTAAAAAATACTCATGGCGCGCTTTTTTATTTAACGCGATGGTATTGTTTGTCGATTTAGATGATTTTTTCTTAGCCATAGTGGCCCATATTATACGTAAAGCTCTGCTTTTTACATCGATTTTTTATATTTACTTATAAAAGCTGATGTAAATAAAGCGCTAGTAATGTTTGGGGAAAAACGCAAAGCTTGCTAAAATTCGCCAACACAGTTGGGAGTGAGTATGCCACAAATAGAAAAAAGTGCGCTAGTTATGTATAGCAGTAAAGAGATGTTTAATTTAGTGAATGATGTAGATGCATACCCTAAATTTTTACCGCATTGTTCTGATGCAAAAATAATAACTCAGCAATCAAATACGATGACGGCAAGTTTAGAAATCTCTAAAGCAGGCATCAAGAAATGGTTTACAACAGAGAATACATTTGTTGATGAGCATACGGTGATGCTGCGTTTAGTGGATGGTCCTTTTAAAGCGTTAAAAGGTCAATGGCACTTTAGGACACTTGATGAAAGTGCATGTAAGGTAGAGTTACGCCTTGAGTTTGAATTTGCGAGTAAACTTATTGAACTGGCTTTTGGGAAAATTTTTAATGATGTTGCAAAAAATATGGTTAACGCATTTACCCAAAGAGCGAAAGATGTGTATGGCCCGCGATTATGATTAGTGTTGAAGTTGTGTTTGCTTTGCCTACGACGGCAACATCTTTAACTGTAGAAGTTCCACAAGGGACTACCGCAGAAGAGGCTGTCATTAAATCAGGTATCTTAGAAAAGTGCCCTGAGATAGATGCTACTTCTTTAACTTTGGGAGTTTGGAATCGAACATGCAAATTAACGCAAATGCTTGCGCAAGGTGATAGAGTTGAAATTTATCGTCCCTTGATTGCAGATCCAAAAGATGCAAGACGCAAGCGAGCTGAAAAAGCAAAAGAAGAAGGCCGCGCGAATAAAGTTACTGGTGGACGAGCATTAGACAAGTCATAAATGAAAAAAGGTTAGCAAGTGCTAACCTTTTGTAATTGTGATTACTGCTCAAGTGGCGTATTAAATTCTTCCGGCTGCTCGTAATCACCAGTTAATGAAACCAATTTTTCATTCTCAAAGTTAATAGTAAGCGATTTACGTTGCTCGTTTTTACGACCTAAGTTAAAAGAATATACGTAGTGCCACGTATTTTTATCGAATGCATCTTCTGCGACGGGTTTACCCAAAACATAAAGAACCTGCTCTCGTGTCATATTAATACGTAATTTATCAACATCTGATTGTTCTAAAAAGTTACCTTGTGGAATATTTATACGGTAAACCCAGCTAGAACATCCAGCAATACTAGTAAGCGTAACTGCAACTATAAACCAAAGAGAAAAAGTTTTTAACGACTGCATTGTTTGTTTGGATCCTTATTTTTTATAAACTGCATGATACCGATTAGTCACTTAAGGTAAAACCTTTTTGCACAATTGTTTGGCACTTAATTTACACTATCGATGTTTGGAGTGATGATTTGACCATAAAGAGCGATAAAAGTTTAGCCTCAGATAAAAATACATCCAAAGAGCCAGAAGCAATTTGGTCTTTGTATATAGTTCAAACCAGGCTTGGACACTGGTATACAGGAATTTCAACTGATGTCGCTAAACGTTTTGCTACGCATCAGGCTGGTAGAGGGGCTAAAAACTTGAAGGGGAAAGGGCCTTTAACGCTTGTTTTTCAGGTTGCTGTTGGTAATAGAAGTGAAGCAACAAAGCTTGAGTACAAAGTAAAGCAATTAACAAAACCCCAAAAGCGAGAGTTTATAAAAACGCAGGAGCTGCCTTTAAAAGTTAGCAGAGTCTAACTTGCGAATAAACTTTTCAATATAGAGAACCGTTTCTAGGTACAGTGTTTGGTCAATACTTGCAAAGTCATCAGACAATTTATGGTGGTGTCTGTCATCACCCATCCCGAAATAGATATAGCCTATACCTGCTTTTGCAAAAGAATAATGATCACTGGCTTTGCGCCAGTCAATGCGATTATTTTTTATTAACCGATTCATATGATAGGTGGAGCTTGTCACTTTTATATTGATACTATTTGTAGCTATTAAGCTTGTTAGGTTTTTTACTACTTGCTTTTGCTGACGGGAAGTAAAAGCGTATAAAGTAGGCTGACGCTTTTTGACGCCCAACATATCAAGGTTAATATTTAATAATGGCAAAGAGGTGTCAAGCGTAGAGACATAAAATTGACTCCCATGTAAGCCATTTTCTTCTGCATCCACTGCGACAAAAACAACATTAAAGTTAGGCGGACGGACTTTTAGTTGCTGTGCAAGATAAAGTAGTGCACTGACACCCGTTGCATTATCGTTTGCACCGGGGAAATACTTTCCACCTTTGCTTCCGAGATGATCGTAATGTGCGGTTACGATCAGTTGCGGTGCGAGCGCATTAGATGTCGTCAATTTGGCAATAACATTATTGCCCATGGATCTTGAGAAAAAACCACTACGGTACTCAAAGGGTTGTAACTGGCTCTTATAGCCAAAGGATTGAAAACGTTTATTTATATATTGTGCTGTATTAAACGCGCCTTGGGAATTTGTTTTTCTTCCATTAAAGGCATCAGAGCTTAGGTGCAATAAATCATCAAACAACTGTTGCTGTGTTATTTGTGTATATGCTGGTGTGCAATAGCATACCGTATAGAGTAACAGTAATGCTTTTTTAATCATTAATTTTGGCCGTCATATTTCTCAATACAGCTAACTTGGACTGATATCGTTGTTTATCGTGTTTAAAATCAGCATGCTTACTTGCTAAGCGAAGCTGCTTATAAGCATGCTTAAAATCACCTAATTGATAGTAAGTTTTCGCTAAGCCAAAATAGCTATCATGGAGTTTTTTATCGAGCTTTTTAGCTTTATGATAATGTTTTATTGCATCGCGATAAGCTTTATTTTTGTAGGCCGTGTTACCTAGAGAAACATGATAGTAAGGGTTACTTTGGCGCTTTTTATCCAGTGAGACCAATATTGCACTCGCTTGTTCATTACGACCTGTTAGCTGATAAAGCAAAGCCAAGTTTCCAAGTGCTGTATGGTTATCTTTGTCGGCCTCTAAGGCATAATTATAGGCAAGCTCTGCGTCTTTAAATTGATCAGTTATTCTAAATAGCACAGCTAAATTACCCCAAGCACTAGAATAGTGGTTATCAGTTTTAGTTGCTGCACCAAAATAACTGTAAGCAAGATCGTATTGCTTATTTAGCATCGCAATTACACCTTTATTGTTATAAAACATGGCGGTAATACGGGCTTTTGAAATATTACTTGTTTGAAACTTTTCGCCTCGAGAGTTGGGGTCAAAATCTATAACTACAGAGTCTAAGCTATTGTAAACATGCTTAATATTACTGCCTTTATTTAAAGGTTGAGATATACGTAAGTTTATGTGGCTTGTTAAAAGGTTATACCCTTTATTTAGTGCCCAGTATTCGGGAATATGTACTTGTTGAAATTGAGTGTCCATTCCTAAATGCTCAGCCATGCTGTATGCCAATATAGATAATGAAAGGCAGTTGGCATTTAGATCTCGATAGGCTTGGCTAGCAACCAGTGTAGCGCCTGATTGATAAGATAATGATGCATCCCCATTTTCAAGTAAAAACCTAAGTAGCTTTCGGGTAGACTGCAAGTTTCGTTTTGTGGGTGGAAATGCACTGTCTAACTGCTGCTTTATATCTTCACTTAATACAAATATTTCAGAGGGGGTCTCGACGGGTAAGGTTTTAAAACTATACATTAAAGCAAATTTTGGCGGAGGAGATAGTTGCGTACTATTTGATGTGGCGTTACAACCGCTTAATAAAATTAGAAATAAAACGATGCCTAAACATGTGTTTGCGTTTGATGTTGTCATTTGACTGCCCCAACTAATCAATTTACACGTTAATTATAGCCTATATTTTAAGCAGGGCATCTCTGATAAAGCTGAAAGTGAAGTAGCGCTGTTAATTCTGAGTCTATTAGAGTTAAAAGCGCACAAGTCATAATTTAGCGATAAGGGTTAATGATTTTCGAAGGTAGCTACTAATTTATCCAAAGCTTGAGCACTGCTGGCAAGATCACTAATTGCTTGCTCAGTGCTCATTTGCTCTTGCATTGCTTTATCGCTTATCTCGCTAATTGATTCAATTGTACGTCCAACGTCTGTAACAACTGTACTTTGTTCTTCAGTTGCTGTTGCAATAAGCGTTGCCATATCATTTATTTCGTTTGCCGTATTGGTAATTGCACTTAATAATTGAACAGAGTTTTGCATGGCTAATACACTCTCTTGAGCCTTATTTTTTGATTGTGTAATATTAGTAACAACTAAGGATGAGGTACCCGTTAACTCTTCAATCATCGTTTGAATTTCAGTGGTTGATTGTGATGTGCGGCTTGCTAGCGCTCTTACTTCATCCGCAACGACAGCGAATCCTCGACCATGCTCGCCTGCACGAGCAGACTCAATTGCAGCATTTAAAGCAAGTAAGTTCGTTTGCTCCGAAATTCCTCGAATAGAATCAACAATAGTCGCAATAGCCGCTGTCTTTTGTGAAAGCTGCTCAACTTGGGTGGTTATATGATCAATATCTCCAGCTAAGGCCGAGATCGTTTCTTGACTCAGACTCACTTGTTGATGGCTCTTGTCGGTATTTGCCTTGCTATCATGTGTTAGCTTTGCAGCCGTTGCTGCGCTGCTTGCGATTTCTTGAACTGTAGCGCCCATTTGATTAATAGCCGCAGCGACAGTAATAGTCTGTTCTTTCTGACTATCAATAGCTTGTGAGTTACGCTGTGCTTGATCAAATACATGCTGAGAGCTTTGGCGTATTTCGTGGCTTTCACTGGCAACTTTTGCAATTGCTGTTTCAATTTTTGTCAGGAATAAGTTAAAGCCGTTGCTTAATTTAGCCAGTTCAGGTTGAGCAGACTCAGGTAAGCGGTAGGCTAAATTAGCATCGCCAGAACCTAAACGAGTGAATAATTCAGCCATTTTTGATAAGGGAGATGACAATGAGCGTGCAAGTAGAAAACTTACTGCGGATGCAATCAATCCAATTAAAACAGCAAAGCTGATTATCTGCCACTGTAAATCACTTATTCCTGAAAAGACCTCATCCTTAGCAACTTGCGCAACAACATATAAATGTGTGCCTTTAATCGGGCTTGCGGCAAGGAAATACGCTTTATCGTCAATGGTGGTTTCTAATAAATTAAAATCATTTGCTTGTAATAACTGGCTTGCGATACCCCGTCCATACAGTGAGTCTAGCTGTGTTTTTGCAACTTTATTCGCGTCTCTATGGAGTTTAACTAAACCAGTATCGTCGGCGATAAATACAAAACCAGACTGCTCGATTTTAAACCTGTTTAATAAAGCCTGCATTGCAGAAATGCTTTTTGCAAGGCCAGCAAGGCCTACACCATTAGTTTGCTGGTGGTTTACAAACATTTTTACGTCGTTGTCACTTTCTTGAAAAATGCTAATTGAAAAAGGCTGCTCACTTTGTTTGAAACCGAAAAACCAAGCATCTTGCTGAGTATTTAACACTCTTAAAAAACCATCTTGATTCCAGTATTGAGCACTTTCTCTGTTAGCCCAAGATGCCGTAGCAAGATTATATTGGCGTTTAACGCGGTTTAACTCGTTGATTAAAATCGTGTCATTTTTATTGTTTTTAGCTGCCCAATCTAAAATAAACGCATTACTAGATAATTGTTGTGCAGCACTTTTGAGTTGGTTTATCTCTAAACTAATGTAGTTATTTATAGCTTGGATTTTACTGGGTAGCTCAGACTCAATCATACGCTGTTCTATAATCTTTTTTGCACTGAATAAAGATGTGATGCCTATTAATGCAGATACCATTAATGCGATACAGATACCTAACAGTGTTATTTTTTGCGTGATTGGAGTGCGTTGTAGGAACATAATTTGTTTGTTAATTTACTGCGTTGACGTTCAGTTTAGCACAATAATAAGCCACTGCGATATGACATGTGTAGAAATTGGGGAAGTTACATCGTTGCTTTTAGAGGATGCTATTTGCGGTTTTAGTTATGAAAAAGCCCACAGCGAATGCTAGTGGGCTTGGTTTCTAACAAGCGAAACTTCTTTTATTGTCCAGGGTTAAACAATTTTTTTCATTGCTGACATATAGCCACGCAATTTGGCGCCTACAATTTCAACAGGGTGCTCACGTAGTGTTTTATTTATTTCGATTAATGTTTTGTTATCAACGTAGTTATTTTGTTCAGCTAAACCTTTACCTATTACATCTGTTGAGATGTCTTTCATAAAGTCTTTTAATAGTGGTAAACAAGCGTGATTATATAAATAACACCCGTATTCTGCAGTGTCAGAGATTGTTCTATTCATTTCATAAAGTTTTTTACGAGCAATCGTATTAGCAATAAGTGGTGTTTCATGTAGTGACTCATAATACGCCGACTCTTCAATGATACCTGCAGCTGTCATCGTTTCAAAAGCAAGCTCTACGCCTGCTTTAACCATAGCAACCATTAAAATGCCATTATCAAAAAACGCTTGCTCTGAAATTTCGACATCACTCGCAGGTGTTTTTTCAAAGTTAGTCTCAGCTGTTTCTGCACGCCACTTTAATAGGTTAGCATCATCATTTGCCCAATCTTCCATCATAACGCGAGAGAACGTACCATCGATGATGTCATCTTGGTGCTTATTATAAAGCGGGCGCATAATCACTTTAAGTTGCTCGCTTAATTCAAACGCTTTTACTTTTGCTGGGTTTGATAAGCGGTCCAGCATATTAGTAACACCACCGTACTTAAGTGCTTCAGTGATTACTTCCCAACCGTATTGAATTAACTTAGAGGCGTAGCCTGGTTCAATATCGTTTTCGACCATTTTGTCGAAACATAAAATTGAACCTGTTTGTAACATACCGCAAAGGATAGTTTGCTCGCCCATCAGGTCAGATTTTACTTCAGCAATGAATGATGACTTCAGCACACCAGCTCTGTGACCACCGGTACCTGCTGCATAGGCTTTTGCTTGTGCTAAACCCTTGCCTTGAGGGTCGTTTTCTGGGTGAACGGCGATAAGTGTCGGAACACCAAATCCACGTTTGTACTCTTCACGAACTTCAGAGCCAGGGCACTTCGGGGCAACCATGATGACGGTGATGTCGTCACGCACTTGCATACCTTCTTCAACAATGTTGAAACCATGCGAGTATGCAAGCGTAGAGCCTTGTTTCATCATTGGCATAATTGTACTGACAACTGCCGTGTGCTGCTTATCTGGTGTTAAATTAAGTACTACATCAGCGCTAGGAATTAATTCCTCATAAGTACCTACTGTAAAGCCATTTTCAGATGCGTTTAAAAATGACTGGCGGCGCTCACTGATTGCTGAGTCTCGTAATGTATAAGAAACATCCAGCCCTGAGTCACGTAGATTAAGACCTTGATTCAAGCCTTGTGCGCCACAACCAACAATAACGAGCTTTTTACCTTTTAGCGCTTCGACTCCATCAGCAAATTCAGCTGGGTCCATAAATTCGCATTGTGCTAATTGAGCTAACTGCTCACGTAAAGGAAGTGTATTAAAATAATTCGCCATTGTTAGTATCCTATTCATATAAATGCTGTTAGATGCAAGTTACTTACTTGCTTAGTGTTACCCTATGCGAATAATGTACTTGCGTAAAATGATATATTTGAATTAAAGTGTTTCATAAAATGAAATGTAGGAGTGGGCGTGGATCATAAGCGATTAAGTTACTTTTTGGTGTTAGCAAAAACGTTGCATTTTGCCCGTGCGAGCGAGCTGTGTCACATAAGTGCACCAACTTTGAGCCGAAATATAATGCAATTGGAAGATGAAGTTGGCGTTGCATTATTTAGCCGAGATAACCGAAGTGTAAAATTAACACGTGAAGGTGAGTCGTTTATTGATTATGCAAATGCTACGCTTACTAATTGGCATCGTTTTCGTGCAAATGTTCAAGACCCTGAGCAGACGATATACGGGAAGGTCGGGATATATTGCTCAGTCACCGCTTCATACAGTTTTTTACATCAAATGTTGGAACAATTAAGATTAGAGCATCAATATATTGAGTTAAAGTTAAATACTGGTGACCCTGCGCTGGCGATCAATAGGGTGCTTGACTCTCATGAAGATATGGCAATAGCCGCTAAGCCTGACAAACTACCGAATCAGATTGCATTTGCAAGTATTGGGTATTCATCTTTGGTGTTCATTGCACCTCGAAATCCTACGTTAATTAGAGAAAAGCTAGCAACTAAAGCAGAATCCATCGATTGGTCTGAATTAGAGTTTATCGTACCTGAACAAGGGTTAACTCGGCAAAGGCTTGAACAGTGGTGGCGTAAGCATAATATTAACGCAAAAATATATGCGCAGGTTGCTGGTCATGAAGCTATGGTATCAATGGTTAGCTTAGGGTTAGGTATTGCAATGGTGCCTAAAATCGTGCTGGATAATAGTCCTCTTAAAGATCGCGTTCATATCATAAGTGACCAACACGATGCTCCCGCCGGTTTTGAAATAGGGTTAGCTGTGCTCAAGAAAAACCTTTGCGATCCTGCTTTGAATGCGCTTTGGAAAATTGCGCAATCTTTAAAAGAAATTAATAGCCTGGCTAATTAGTAAAATGTTAGAGGTGAATGTATCAAAAGTGTGAATGATTGTAATCAACTGGGGATAAGTTTTTAATAGCTTGCTATTATACTCGCACAAACAGCATAAAAACGTATAAAAATAACGATGAAGTTGATAGCGAAAATCTTGATTTTGGTAGGCACAGTGCTTGGCTCTGTGAATATCTCATTTGCTCAACCGTCAGAAGGTGAATCAAATCAGGAAATCGCCATTGAACAATGGCATGTAAGCTTGAATACTGGATTTGGTGTTATGACAAATCCTTTAAAAGGAGGATCAAATTTACCTTTAGTGGTAATACCTGAGATTGCTTATTACGCTGAACATCTTTTTTTTGATAATGGTCGACTAGGTTACACCCTAAACCCTGACTCTTCCCACGTCATTAATTTTGTATCTGAGCTTAATCCTGAAACTCGTTTTTTTGTCGATTGGCATCCAGCTAATATATTTGCTTTATCCTCATCTAACTCATTTATTGCCTCCTCATCCGTTGAATTCAAAGAGCAACAGCCAAAACTAGAGGTTAATGATCTGGATAAGCGTAAATGGGCACTTGATGCAGGTCTAAGTTACCATTACATTTATGAAAAACATGTCTTCTCTGCTCAAGCTCTGTCTGATGTATCTGGTGTTCATAAGGGATGGCGAAGTGCACTACAGTGGCAAATGTCTAATAGAATTGGTGAGGTATATATCAAACCAAGCCTTGGCATTTGGTACAAGTCATCACAATTAAATGATTATTTCTATGGGGTGAGTAAAAAAGAAAACCCAATTGAAGCAATTGCAGTTGGTAGTAGCTTGCAGCCTTATGCTAAAATAGATGCCCGTTGGCCTCTGAGTGAGGTGAATTCTGTGCGTTTTCATCTGGCTTACTATGATTATTCTGTCTCAGCTGACAGCCCGTTGTTCGAAAAATCGTATTCTATGACTGCTTTTTTAGGATTTAATCATATTTTTTAATATGAAGTATCTACAATGTACTCTTTGCGTCTTTGCTTTTGTCGTTTGGCCGTTACAGGCTAAGGTTACAAAAGATATGCTCAATGTATCACCAAAAGTCTGTGTGGTTTCCGAACAACAAGATATCTGTGATCTTAATTTAAAGTTTACATTGTCGTTGCCAAAAAAAATGGATGTTTGTTTATATGAACAAAATCAGCAGTTGCAATGTTGGCAGCAAGTTAAAGTTGCAAGTTTTAATTATAAAGCGCATGTTCATATTAAGACCCTATACTCCCTGCACGACCCTCATACGGATGAACAGATAGCAACGGCAAGTATTGACGTACAAAGTACGCGCGGCAAAACAACACGACGTAGGCTTCGTTCTCCGTGGAGCTTTTTTTAATTCTGGAGCTGCCAATGGCAAAAATATTACTTGTTGAAGATGATTTAGGACTACAGCAATTAACAAGAGATTACTTAGAAAGTAATGGCCTTGAAGTTGCGGTACTTGAGCGCGGCGATGAAGTGTTTGAATATCTTGAGGCAAACCAAGTCGACTTAATGATATTAGATGTAATGCTACCAGGTAAAGATGGTTTTAGTGTTTGCCGTCAAGTTAGAGATAAATTCAGTTTACCCATTTTAATGCTAACCGCCAAAGGTGAAGACTTTGATCAAGTTATCGGGTTAGAGTTAGGTGCCGATGATTATGTCATTAAACCCGCTGAGCCAAGAGTACTTTTAGCAAGAATCAATGCTTTGTTAAGACGCGGACAAGCCACCACCAAGCCTTTGGAAGAACTTCAGTTTGGTGATTTAAGTATTGATAAAACAAGCCGTATTGTGCGATTAAATAATAGCGAAATAACCCTCACGTCACATGAGTTTGAATTACTGTGGTTACTGGCCTCAAATGCAGGTGAGGTTTTGAGTCGAGAACATGTACATCAACATATGATAGGCCGCCAGTACGATGGTCTAGACCGAACAGTTGATGTTCGTGTATCACGCATTCGTAAAAAATTAGGTGACAGTAGTGATAAACCATATCGTATAAAAACGGTTTGGGGTCAAGGTTACTTATTTGTTTCTGATGCATGGGGAATGTAATCGATAATGGGGAAGCTGTTTGCAAGTTTATATTTGTACATAATAGTTTCCCTTTTTTTGGTTAGTGGCGTAATAGAACAACTTTGGCCTTACGAAGAGAGTCAGCAACACCTTTCTCTTGATGATGAGTTTGGGCGTTCTCTTTGGTTGTTAGCACAAACACCAAAAGGTATTGAACAGGTATCACATCATTTTGGGGCGTCTGTGGTGCTATCCAAAGATGTGGCATTACCTATTACGTATCAAAATGAATTGTCGGAAAAACACTTTATTTATCTTTTTGATCAACAGCAACGATTAGTCTGGTATGTCACAATTGATAGTGAGCGCCTACTTCAGATTGGCCCTATTGATGTATCAGAGCCCATATTTCCCTCTGTTTGGCCATACTTCTTATT
This sequence comes from Pseudoalteromonas sp. RWi3, assembly GCF_054960735.1. NCBI lineage: Bacteria > Pseudomonadati > Pseudomonadota > Gammaproteobacteria > Alteromonadales > Pseudoalteromonadaceae > Pseudoalteromonas > Pseudoalteromonas sp. RWi3. The sequence continues at coordinate 710,771 of NZ_JBHNYL010000001.1, read as the reverse complement.
ATTGAGTGTGGTAGGTGTTCCTGTTGGATTATGGAGCTTTTTGTTGTGGCGAGATTTTTCAAAATTGAGACAGGCTTGTGAGGCCGTTGATGGCTCTCAAGATTTCCAATTAACAGAGTCGTCGAAGTCTTTCTTTTTACCTATTACTGACACTTTAAGTGCGATGCAGCTTCGAATTCAGCATTTATTAACTGCTCAGCAAGAACTAACATCATCTGTATCTCATGAATTCAGAACACCGCTAGCACGTTTAAAGTTTGCGTTAGTTATGCTGGAAGATAAAGTTACTGACGAAAAAGCATTTAATTACATTGATACAATGCAAGCAGATATTTCTGAGCTGGAATCACTTGTGAAAGAGATGCTCGATTACGCTCGTCTTGATAGCCAAAGGCCGAATATAAAAGTTGAGCAATGTGATTTAGTCGAGTTGATAAACAACGTGATTAAAAAGCTTGATTATGCGACTGATATAACGCTTACAACGTCCTTACCTGCATATTATACCTACACATGCGATGCTCACCTTATTGCACGTAGTATGCAAAACTTAATAGGTAATGCGCTAAAACATGCAAAAAATCATGTGCATGTGAGCCTCGTAGAAGAGCCAGATACAATATCAATTCATGTTGAAGATGATGGAATAGGTATTGAGTTTGCTCAAAGAGAAGCAGTGTTTAAACCGTTTACCCGACTGGATAAGAGTCGGGATAAAAAAACAGGGGGCTTTGGCTTAGGTCTGGCTATAGTTGCAAAAATAATCTCTTGGCACCAAGGAGATTATTTGGTGTCTGACTCCACTATAGGTGGTGCGAGGGTGACAATTTATTTACCTAATCTGAACTCTGGTTAAGAGATGTACTAATGTATTGATATTAAATCACAAATATATTTATTAGTCTCCAGAGTTCAGGTTATCTAGACTTTAAAATGAGATAAATAAAAAAAGCGCCTTATGGCGCTTTTTACGGTTTAAACCAAAATCAACAAGTAGCAATTTAATAGACCGTCTTTAAATAAATAAGTTCACAATGTTGAGTGTTATTTTTTGCTATTTAAAAGTGGCATTAGCATTTCTTCTAGCCCATTGAGTTTCACTTCATAAATCATAGCAAGTTGAGCACCCAACTGACCTTGGGGAAAGCCTTTTTGTTTGAACCAAACAAGATAGGGTTCGGGTAGTAATAGCAAGGGGCGGCCAGCGTATTTCCCAAAAGGCATTGTTGTATTGATGGCGGTCTTAAGTATTTTAGAGTCCATTTAGGGAGGCCGTAGGATGTAAACAGGTATGTGCTTTAGTTTACTACAAACACAAGAAGAGAGGAAAGAATAGGCTGTGACGGGCAAGAAACAGCCTATAAGGCACGAGGGAGTAGGCCTCGTAGTTTACTTAATGAATCTGGTACGATGATTTCTTTGTAAAACCAAGCTGTTTTAGTTGAATAATGATTGCAGGGTCGTCGATTCGCATTGGAGTTTCACTTTCGCGCAAAAAATGATCGCTAGGAACTTGGTACACATCAAGCATCTTATGGAATAACACATCGCGCATTGTCATCGCTGTCATTCCTTGATTTAAAATTTCGTCTAGACGATTTTGAAGCTCAACTAGTTTTGGGCTTTGTAAATCATCAGCCACAGCTTGATGCTGTATAGTAAACTTATCTTTCATCTAAAACCTTTTATAATCACAAATAAATAGAAGCCTTCCAGCTTGTGCCAAAACACGTACGGGCGAAAATTGTGTGTTAAAAATAGATACTTACAAATATTCAACGAATGCAGTTTACTCTGTTTTAGTTGGCAAATGCCAATTTCGATGTAAAGCTTTGTAAATGTCGTTGACGGTGTTTGAGTTAGAGGAAATTTAATAAATAGGTGTTTATTTATAAGTTTATGAATTAATGATGAAAATGATTATCAGTACCTTTTATGGCACTGATAATCTAATAAGATAAAATATTTTACATTAAGAAAATAATTTTTGTTTTACATGCTCAGCAAAACCACTACCTGCTTCTAGATAGAAGTTATAAGTAGAGTCAACGCCCATATCTTCTAATTCTTTCTGCTGATCAGGATAGTTAGCAATCGCTGTTACTTGCCCTTGATAACCAGATGCTTTTAATTGCTCCAATGCAAAAATATTTTGCATATGTTTGGGCATTGCTAGCATGATCATCTCAACACTTGAATGATTTACTCTTTGCCAAAAGTCAGGATCAGTTGCATCAGCTAGCAATGCTTTTCGGCCTCTTTTTATATGCTTGTCAACAACCTCCGGCTTTATGTCAACACCAGCAACAACGCCTGGGTGCGTCATATTGATGGTTTCGTATGCACCTGTTCCGATACGGCCCATACCAAAAATAACGATTTTAGTATCATTAAGGTTTACGGGCAGTTCTTCCGCTAAGCGTGTTTGGCTTTCGAACTTTAACAACCAAGCCTCAATTTTAACGTAGATTTCGTTAGAACGCTTATTTAGTGGTGATGCAATAATAAAGGTAATTGAAACCGCGATTGCCATAACAGCTAACCATTCAGCGGTGATCAAGCCGCTTGTAGCTGCCACCATACATACGATTAAACCAAATTCGCTATAATTTGAAAGGGTAAAAGCACTGAGCAGTGAGGTGCGAGCACGAAGCTTAAATACATTGGTAAGAACATAGTACAAAGAAACTTTTATTGGCAACACTAAAATAATTAATAGGGCTATAAAGAGGGAGTTTATTGTTAATTCTGCACCCAAGCCTATTGTTAAAAAGAAGCCAACGAGTAAGATTTCTTTTAAATTAAGTAAAGATTTTGCAAGCTCGCCTGCTTTTTTATGTGGCGCGAATATCATACCAATGATTAGCGCACCTAAATCTCCTTTTAATCCCGCAAATTCAAACGCGTGATAGCCAACAACAAGGGCAAAGAAAAAGCCAAACAAAGGTAAAAGCTCGCCATGTTTTGAGCGGTTTAATATCCAAAACATCACAGGGCGCATTAAAGGTAATAACGCAAATAATGCGATAGCCCACGCATTGGGCGATTTACCGGTGCTAATTGCTAGAAATATTACGGCAAATATATCCTGCATAACAAGTATGCCTATCGCAATCTTACCATGGAGACTGGACATTTCGCCTCGCTCCTCAAGCACCTTTACAGCAAAAACAGTACTTGAAAAACTAAAAGCAAAACCAACTAATAAAGCACTTTGCCAACTAAGTTCTTTAAATAAAGGCAGCGCTAGATAACCTAAAAGCAGCATAAAGCCTGCAAAGAGTAAGCTACTTAAAATAATGTGTATAGAAGCGGGTGCCCAAACTTGGGGTTTAATTAAGTTAGCGACACGTAACTTTAATCCAATACTGAATAGCAGTAGAGTTACACCTAAGTTTGCGATTGAATTGAGAAGTTCGGTGGTTTTAAACCCTGAAAGATTAAGGGCAAAACCTGCAATTAGAAAGCCGATCAATGGCGGAAGTTTAAGTTGGTAAACAACAAAACCGCAGACAAACGCTGCTGCAAAATAAATTAGTTCCATAATACTTAATATGACCTCATTTGTTTCTACAGTGTAGCGAAATCTCAGGGTTTTTGAAATAAATAGTATGACTGATGAAGATACACTTGAATTATCCAAAAATCGTTTGAAAAACATGCAATAGTGAATTGTTTAATGTAAAAACTGATTAAATAGCTATTTTTTCGCTGACATCAGCTTTTAAATATGGTTAAGATGCAGTAACAAAGGATTTTAGGTGTGGTTGTATTAAGGCGGCTATGCTTAAGGAGAAACAGATGTTTAAAAAAATTCTTGCATCAGTCGGTATTGGTGCAGCAAAAGTTGATACTATTTTAGAAACCGAACACCTTCAGCCAGGGCAAAAGTTTAATGCTCAAATTGTGATCACAGCGGGTGACGTAAGCCAAGAAATATCTGGGCTCGATTTAGCTTTAATGACGCGGGTAAAAGTAGAAGGCGAAGAGGGCAGTTATTTCACAAATCATGTAATAGATAAATGGCGAATTACTGAAATTGGTACAATAGAGCCAGGCCAAGAAAAACATATTCCTTTTGAAGCTCGCCTACATTCAGAAACGCCAATAACTGAGATTAATGCTGGGTATAACCAATCACACGTTTGGCTCGAAACAGGGTTAGACATTGATTTGGCACTGGATCCAAGTGATAAAGATCACCTGCATATTTACCCTAATGATGCTGTTAATACTTTTATGCAGGCAATGGATAAACTCGGTTTTAGCTTAGTTAAAGCTGATGTAGAAAAAGGCTACTTGCGTGCTACAACATTTAGCTCAGTATCTGGGTGTTATCAAGAGCTTGAATATAAACCAAATAGCCGCAGTTTATTTGGTTTGCAAGAAATTGAGTTATCATTTGTGCCAGAAGCGCATAAAACTCATGTATTGATTGAACTTGATAGAGCGTTTCGTGGTGATGGTTACGTAGATTTAACCATTGAACATGACCATGTTAATTTATCCCAGTTGTGTGATCAGCTTGAACGATTATTTGCATAGACTTACATTTATCTCGTTTAATAGCCCAGCATTGTCTGGGCTTTTTTATTAGGATTTTTATGAATTTAATAACCAAGTCATTTTCAGAATTGACAACAAAAGAATTATTTCTGATTGCAAAGGGGCGTGTCGATGTTTTTGTTGTAGAACAAGCTTGTGCATATCCAGAGCTAGATAACGTAGATTCCAATAACACCACAGAGCATCTTTATTGGCTTACTGACGAACACCTTGGCGCATATGCTCGATGTTACTTAAAAGATGATAAGTACAGTGCAATAGGGCGCGTGCTGATTAGTAAAGAGCATCGTGGCAACGGATTTGCACAAGAGTTGGTAACACAAGCAATCGAAAGGTGCTTTAAATTATGGCCCAGCAGAGAGATATATATTGGTGCCCAAACCTACTTGTTAGATTTTTATCAAGCCCTTGGCTTTACAGCAATAAAACAGCCGTACTTAGAAGATGGTATAGAGCATCAAGATATGATTTTAAAGCGCCCAGTAAGTTAATGGGCGCTTATTAATAGGTGTAAATTAACCAAAAATTGAATTGATGAACACTAATGAAATAGCAAGTGGGCAAATGAACTTAATGTACCAAGGCCATATCTTCCAAAATACACTGTTAGCCACATCGGGACACCCTTGCTTTATCTCCTCAAGTAATGAGTTTCTATACCAAATCCAGCCGACAAATAAGCAACACATAAGTCCTAACAAAGGCTGCCCAAACTTAGTGGTGATGGTGATGACGAAGCCAAATAACGTATCAAAGTAAATGACGATAGTGGAGCTCACCAAAGTTATGATAGCGCCAATCAACCAAGTTGCCTTGATTCTGTCGAGTGAGAACCGCTCTACTGCATATGAAACAGGGGCTTCTAACATAGAAATTGACGATGTTAATGCAGCGATACTCATTAGAGCAAAGAATGCAAAGCCAACAAATAAACCGATAGTACCCATACCATCAAAGAGGGCTGGAAGAACTTGAAAAACTAAAGTGTCTTCGGAGAGCAGCTCGCCTTGTGCACTAAAAATTTCAACACCTTGGGCTTGCGCTACATACATAGCAGGTATGATTAAAAGGCCCGCTACAAAGGCAATAAATACATCAATTAAAGTGACATAAGCACCGAGTGAAACAAGGTTTTCTTTTTTGCTAATGTAAGAGCCATAAATAATCATGACACTGGTGCCCAGCGACAAGGAGAAAAAAGCTTGGCCAAGTGCGTTTACAAGTAATTCGGGGTTTAAAATTGAACTAAAGTCAGGCACTAAATATGCTTTAAGGCCTGTCATTGCGCCTTCTTGCATCATTACGTAAATGATGAGGGCAAATAGAATTGACAGAAGAGCTGGCATTAAACGTTTTGACCATTTCTCAATACCGTTTTCCACACCTCGGCTGATAATCGCCACAGTTAAAATAATAAATCCTGCTGTAAATAATAAGTTTCTTGATAAAGATTGTTCACTTAGCCAATTAGTAATAGGTTGATTCCCGGTTAATGTGGCAATCGGTTCTAAGGTCGCGCTTATCATCCAACCTGCAACTATTGCGTAGAAGCTTAAAATTAAACCGGCACAAATAATGCCACCAAAGCCCACTATAAACGCAAATCGATTTTGTGATTTTGTATTAGATATTTTGCGTAGTGATGTTACCGCATTTGCTTGACCATGACGGCCAATTGTCAATTCAGCCATTAAAGCTGGATAGGCTAGGCAAAAAGCAAGAATCAAGTAGGCAACTAAAAATGCTGCGCCGCCATTGCTGGCTGTTTGAGTGGGAAAGCCCCAAATATTACCTAATCCGACCGCTGAGCCTGCGGCGGCCATAATGAATCCAAAACGGGAGCTGAACTCCCCTCTAACTGCGCTCATAATTATTATTACTTCTCTATTTTTTAACGGCGATGACAATCTACTTTATATGCATATAAATAAAAAGCACTTATTGTTCTATATCAATATAGTGGGATGTTGATTGCCTGTTTTTAATACTAATAAAGTGGCGTTTTATGTTTTTAACCCATTGAATACTAGTATAAAACTAGCTCGCAAGTACATGTGAATCGTAACAAAATAGTTACATTTTATTTGTGTTATGGATTTTCAATGTAAAACAAGCCCCTTTTAGCAGTTTACTGCGACTCACCGTAACAGAACCGTGGTGCCAATCAGCTACTTTTGCAACAATCGCTAAGCCTAAGCCATAACTTTGCGCTTCTCTATTTCGGTGATTTTGTTCCTGAAAAAAAGGAGTGAACACTTTGTGCCAGTTATGCTCTTCTATTCCTGGACCGTCATCTTCAACAGTAATAACCACTGCGTGCGTCTGTTTTTGAGCGCTAATGATTATATGGTCTGTTGCAAAATCACATGCGTTACTCAATAAGTTAGAAATTGCACGGGCGAGCCAATGTAGATCTGCATAAACGCTAATATCATCACAATTTAATTCAACATCAATGTTATGTTTGGCTATTTTAGGCTCTAGCTGAGCAATAACTGTTTTTAAGTAATCGTTTAACTCTGTATGAGCGTAATTAAGTTGCGTGGCTTTTTGTTCTAATGTCGCAAATGCCAAGTAGCTTTTAAGCATAGATTCCATCTGGTCTAAATCAGATTCCATTCGTGTTAGATAGTGCAGCCTTTTTTGTTCGTCATCACAGTCTAACGTAGCATCTAAGCCAAATCGTAAACAGGCAATCGGTGTGCGAATGTCATGAGATAAACTTGATGCCATTAATTTATTCTCATCGAGTAACTTTTCTATTTGACTGGCCATTCTGTTAAAAGTGAGCTCAACATCTTTAATATAAGTAAAATATGAAACCTTGATACGTGCTTGTAAATTGCCACTTGCAAACTGTTTTGCAGCCTCATTTACAACTCCTAAACGTTTGGCAAGTGGGGCAATAATAAAGCCCATAAACACACATAAGCCCGCATAAAATAATAAGGTAAGTAACATATCATTTTGCTGTATTTGCTCGATTGTTTTTTCTAACCGGAGTTTTAAATGAAACGGTGCTAACTGATTGTTGCTATACAACAAGTAAAACCCTTGTTGATCTTCGAGTATTAATCCACCTGTTTTATTCATCTGCTGAAGTAATGAATTCGGTAATGCTAATGTCTCTGTTGCTCGATAAGTAAGGGGTAATTCGAATTGCACAGCTAGTTGCTGCGTATATTGACTGCGTTTAACTGGGGGGATCTGCAATAGTTGTTGACTGAAACCCATTAAGAGTTTGCTTTGCAGAGAAAATTCATCTTGTGGAGAGTGGGTTTGTTGACTAAAAGCATCTATTAACCAACCAAGCACAACGATTGATAAAAGAGCACTACCTAGCAGTGAAATATAAAATTTCTTCATTGGTATCTACTACTATGAAGGTATGACTTGACTACCATGCGCTTGCAACGAGTAAATAACCTTTACCCCAAATCGTTTTAATTTTTTCAGGGTGTTGCGGGTCATCATTAAACTTTTTACGTAATGCTGATATAAGTACATCTACGCTTCGATCAAGGCCATCATATTCTCGCCCTTTAGTGGCTTTAAATACGGCGTCGCGCGACACGACTTGTCCCGCGTTTGATGCTAAATAGCTCAGTAGAAGATATTCAGCACTGGAAATTGATTGCTCTTCACCATTAATAAATACATTGCGAGATTGAGTGTCAATTTTTAATGCGCCAACTTCGATAAGGGTTGAATCATTTTTTTGTTCTATACTGTCATGATTCATGCGCAAAGCAGCTTTAATTCGTGCTAATAGTGCTCTGGGCCTCACGGGTTTTGTTATGTAATCACTGGCACCGACTTCAAGTCCAATCACTTCATCCATTTCCTCATCACGAGCAGTAAGCATAATAATTGGCTTGTTATAAAACTGCCTGAGTTCACGACACACGCTAATGCCGTCTTGTCCTGGCAGCATAATATCAAGCAGAATTAAATCAGGTGAGAATTGTTTAACTTGTTCGACAACAAGATTGCCTCGGGGGCAAATTTGCGTCGTGTAACCTTGTTCAATTAAATACTCTGCGACCCATTGAGCAAGTGAGGTGTCATCTTCAACCAGTAAAATTGTGCCGTAATTATCCATAGTCTTCTCTTTTTAAAACAATCGCCAGCGACGTTTCTTCTGGCGGTTTTGATAAACCCATTGTAATTGAACGTGTGTTTTAGCAATGATTTTTCCGCTATCACTGTTGATTAGCTCAAATGCAATTGTTTCAACTGAATCAAAAGCATAATTAAATTGCCCTGATTTTTGTCTGAGCCAGCATTGCATAATGTGCTTTGAAGTAGCGTCCCTAAGGCAATAATTACCAATCTCAGGGCGTTGCCAATTGATCTTGATATCAGCATAGCAATTTCGCCCTTCACGCAATGCTACACAGGTGTCAGGTATTGCAACAAAATCACTCTGATCGATTTGTTCAGCACTTACCGTTAAAGGTTTGGTGCTTAGTAAACATAAGGCAAGAGTTAATGTTTTAGAATACATATCGCACGCCTACCATGGCTTTGTGTTGATAGCCTTGTGAAACGATAGGACTATCAGATATTTCATTTGTGAACCAAGTTGACAATACGCCTGTTAAAAACACCCAGTGTCTATTTAAGGGGTACTCTGCGTGAAATTCAAAAATTACGCTGCCGGAAGCGCCAGCTTCATAAATAGGTCTTGTTGGTTTTGATTCTTCTGGCGAAATACCAAAATAATAGTTTGTAAAATCATCAGAATACGCACTAAAACCAACACCAGAACGCAACTCCCAATTTTTCCATGGAAGTATATGGCTAAAAAAGGTGTTAATAACCCAGCTATTATGTGAACCGGAAATATCATGAAGATACTCAACAGAGATTTGAGAGTTTTGAAAACGTCGTGTTAAACGCAATCCGGTATTAAAGTCATATCTGCGGCTTAGAATTCCTTCCAACTCGTCAATTGTACCTGTATTGTAAAAGTCTAAACCTGTCTCATCAAATCCAGCTTGAACATTTGTACCAAGAATATCCAGTTCCCAGTCATATCGTTCAATTAAACTATAACCAATGATGACGCCGCCACTGAGTTGGCTGTGGTCAATATCGAGATAGAAGCGATCGTAAGATATGGCTAAGTTAAGATCGAGCTCTAACCCATCATTATAAGAGTCCATTCCAACAAGGTATGAATCTTCAATATAATAACCGGCTCCAGCACTCCAGTCCCAAGCAAACCCGTTCGTGGGTTTTAAGGTGTTATCGGCGTAATATCGATTACTTGCAATGCTTGCATTACTCCAAAAACACATCACTAATAATATGCAAATTAAAGTTTGTGTTTTATTTAAAATTTGCAGCATTGCTTTCCCTGGAACTAAGGTTGAGTAAGTAAGTGTATTATATTGTCAAAGGATGCCTTTTTTCTGTAAAAAAATGTAGCAAAAAATTTTACCTACTGAACTTTAATTTTGTCGATTAAAATACTACTCAAATAAAATTGCATCATTGGGGTTAGCGCGCTTATCTCTGTGCGGTTACATGGGCCTTGCAATTTAGTCAAGCTACTCATTTTGCTCATTACTTTGTAAGGTGGGATACTCACCTCTTGAGTTGCACGCGCACGGCGAGCTTGTTCGGTATTTTGTTGATGAATAAACGATGCGATTTCAAGCTCGTTACTAATGATTTGTTCTTGTTGGTAAGAATACAGAAGAGCTTCACGATGAAAACTTGCACTGTCGATCGCTGATTTACCAAACCAGACTACATCGCCTGATGACCTGTGTGTGAGACGCATGCTTACATCTGCATTTATAGTTGCACATTGTTGTGTTGGGTAAAGTAGTGAAATTTTTTCAAAGGTTGAAAGCGGTGTTTTAGGCGTATCTATCTGATATGTAGTATCTTCAACAAAGTTTAGCTCAAGTTGATGCACTGACAGGGTATAATCGCTTTCGCCATGTGTAACAACATTGAGATTTATTTCCTTGAGCGCATCAGCAATTTGTGAGAACAAGGTATCTGTAACACTCGTTTTATCTGCGACAATCTTAACTGTTTGATTGCGTTTTACTTTGTGTGCAGGTAACTGAACTGATTTTACTTTCGGTGAGTTATGAACAGTTGAATAACTTACTTGATGATGCTGGGTTTTCAACAAAGGTTTTTGTGGCATTTGCAAAGAGTCCGCAACAGGCGGCGGTGCTGTAGTACATGCAGTCGTTGTCAGTAATAAGCAAGCGATAAAAATAAAACGAATAAGCACAATAAACCCTTAAGAACATATTAATGCGAATATTGTACGTTAGTCTTGGTAAAAGTTCATGTTATTATGTGCTAAGAAATTTCTTAATATAGTTAAAATAATAAAAATGAAGTCTTCAACACTATTATTATTTTGTTTTTTTTTATTACTTATTTCATACACTTGTTCAAGTCAGGATGCTCAATGGGATAAGTTGATTGATGATTACAACACACTCTTATCAATCAAGTTAAAAAGCAAAGGCATACCAGGTGCTGCATTATCTATTGTATATGGTCAAGACAGTGAGTTCGTGAAAGGTTACGGCGTTACCAAACTACATAAGGGCCAGCGAGTTGATACAAATACACGTTTTCGCTTAGCATCTGTCTCTAAAACATTTGCAGGGTCTTTAACTGCAAAGCTTGCTCATGAGAAGCGCTTTTCACTAGAAGATCCCGTCAGTAAATATATTCCAGAACTAAGTAATACAAGCTATAAAAACAACTTAAAAGTGTACCACTTACTGAGTCACTCTGGCGGCCTAGTGCCAAATGCGTATGATAATTTAATTGAGTCAAGAATGCGTTATCCTGATATTGTTGAAAAACTATTAAGTGTTAAGCCTATATGTCAGCCAGGTCAATGTTATGGCTATCAAAATGTGATGTTTAGTTTGGTTGATGAAGTGATTAAATCCAGTACTAAGATGGATTATTCTCATTGGTTGAATGAGTTTATATTTGCGCCACTGCAAATGAATAATGCTAGTCTAGGGTATGACAATATGGTGATTGATGGTAATTATGCTCATCCCCATGTAAGAGGACGTAAACGTTGGCATACTGCAAGGCTGAAAAAAAATTACTATAAAGTGCTTCCCGCTGCAGGTGTTAATGCCAGTGCTAGCGATATGGCTATCTGGTTAAAAGCGCAACTTGGTGTTTATCCGACTATTCTTTCTTCTGAAGTATTGGCTAGTCAGGCAAGACCTTATACACAAACAAAAAAAGAATTACGACGCAGGGTGTGGAGAAAGCATCTAAAAGCTGCTTATTATGGTCTCGGCTGGCGTGTTTATAATTATGATAATGAAACACTTTATTATCATAGTGGCTGGGTACAAGGGTATCGCAGCGATCTTGTGGTAATGCCGCATCTTAACGTAGGGTTTAGCCTAGTATTAAACGCAGAGACAGGGCTTATTAATGAGTTAACAACTGAGTTTATCAACCGGGTGTTGGAATATAAAAGACAAAACATGCAACAGGTGGAGCAAGGATGAGATACTTAGTTGGCTTTTTAATGTTATTTTTCATGGGCTTTGCTTATGCAGCCCCTGATAGTATTTATTTATTTCGCCACAGCGAAAAAGAAAAAGGAAACAACCCTCATTTAACAGAGGCTGGTAAACACAGAGCTGATCAACTATCTAGCCTTATTGAAAATAAAAAGCCAGTCACTTTGTTTAGTACCAATTATAAACGCACAATTGAAACGGCCAACGCATTAGCTAAAGATTTACAGGTTAAGGTAAAGTTATATAGTCCCCGTGATTTAGCACAATTTAGTGAGCAAGTATTAACGATGAATGGAACAATCATCATTGTTGGCCACAGTAATACAAGTGTGGAATTAGCAGCGTTATTTTCTGAATTAACAGTCGATAAAATGAATGAATCTGAGTTTTCCCGTTATTTTTTACTGCAGCGAACGGGACAAAATTTTTATTTAAGTGATTTAAAAATGAATTTTGAGTAATGAATGCACATTCATTTACAAATTTTATTTTGAATAAATTATAAGCATAAAAAAACCAGCACAAGCTGGTTTTTTTTCAAAAAGGAAAAATTAATTACGTGGTAATTGAATTTTCTTCTCTTCGCTTTGACGGTATAACACAATAGTATGGCCGATAGTTTGCAGTTTCTCTGCACCGGTTTCACGTACAATTGCTTCAAAAATCAGTGCTTTAGTTTCACGATCATCAGTTGGTACTTTAACTTTGATTAGCTCGTGGATTTCTAAAGCGCTTTGAATTTCAACGACAACACCTTCAGTTAAACCGTTTGAACCAAGAAGTACAACGGGCTTAAGGGAATGTGCTTGACCTTTTAAAAACTGCTTTTGTTTGTTCGATAATTTCATGTTATTACAAATTTTGCTGAATATGGCTTGAATTAAGGGTATTCTAACGCCATCTAGAGAATATTACTAATTAGTTGCGTGTTAATTTATGACAAATAAAAAACATTCAGCCAGTTCACAGCGATGGTTGAAGGAACATTTTGATGATCCTTACGTTCACGAAGCCCAAAAGAAAGGTTGGCGCTCTCGTGCGATTTTCAAACTTGATGAAATTCAAAATAAAGATAAATTACTACGCCCAGCAATGACCGTAGTCGATTTAGGTGCCGCACCAGGTAGTTGGTCACAATATCTAGCAGAAAAAGTTGGTGCCAAAGGCCAAGTCGTTGCTTGTGATATATTACCTATGGATTCTCTTGCTGGCGTCGATTTTTTACAAGGAGATTTTCGAGAGGAAGCAGTCCTTGATGCGTTATTAAACCGTATCGGTGGCAAAAATGTAGATGTAGTACTTTCAGATATGGCACCGAACATGAGCGGTAATAGTTCAGTTGACCAGGCCGGAAGCATGTACCTAGTCGAACTTGCACTGGATATGTGTCATCAAGTACTTAAGAAAAACGGTGCGTTTATTGTTAAAGTTTTCCAAGGTGAAGGGTTTGATCAATATTTGCAAGATGTACGTAATAGTTTTAAAACAGTGAAGATACGCAAACCCGACGCCTCACGTGCTCGATCTCGCGAAGTATATATAGTAGCGACAGGTTACAAACTGTAGTACAGTTGTCTGGCGTTAAGTTGAATTTAAATTAATTGGATACAAGAGGTTAACACCTTGAGCGATATGGCGAAAAATCTAATACTCTGGCTGGTTATAGCGGTTGTGCTAATGTCAGTCTTTCAGAGCTTTAATGGTGGCGATCAAGTTGACCGTCAAACTAGTTACACTCAATTTGTTAAAGATGCTAGAAATGGCTCTTTACAAGAAGTGGCAATCGAAAGTACCAGTGGCACAATCACCGGCACTAAAACTAATGGTGAGCGTTTTCAAACCATTATGCCTATTTACGACAAAGACATTTTAAATGACTTATTAAAAAGTGATGTGAATGTTAAAGGTGTTAAGCCGGAAGAGCAGTCTTTCTTAGCAAGCATCTTAATTTCTTGGTTCCCGATGTTACTGCTAATTGGTGTGTGGATATTCTTCATGCGTCAAATGCAAGGCGGTGGCGGTAAAGGCGCAATGTCGTTTGGCAAGAGCAAAGCACGCTTGATGAGCGAAGATCAAGTTAAAACAACATTTGCTGATGTTGCCGGTTGTGACGAAGCGAAAGATGATGTGACCGAATTGGTGGATTTCTTACGTGATCCGTCTAAATTCCAAAAGTTAGGCGGCAGTATTCCTAAAGGGGTACTTATGGTCGGTCCTCCTGGTACGGGTAAAACATTATTGGCAAAAGCTGTTGCCGGTGAGGCAAAAGTTCCCTTCTTTACAATTTCAGGTTCTGACTTTGTGGAAATGTTTGTGGGTGTTGGTGCATCACGTGTTCGTGATATGTTCGAACAAGCTAAAAAAGCGGCGCCTTGTATCATTTTCATAGACGAGATTGATGCTGTTGGTCGTAAGCGCGGTGCAGGAATGGGCGGCGGTCACGATGAGCGTGAGCAAACTCTAAACCAAATGCTAGTTGAAATGGATGGCTTTGAAGGTAATGAAGGTATTATCGTTATCGCAGCAACTAACCGTCCAGACGTACTTGATCCAGCATTACTTCGTCCTGGTCGTTTTGACCGTCAAGTTGTTGTTGGTTTACCTGATATTCGTGGGCGTGAGCAAATATTAAAAGTTCATATGCGTAAAGTGCCTTTAGGTGACAACGTAGAAGCGGCTGTTATTGCTCGCGGTACGCCAGGTTTCTCTGGTGCTGATTTAGCAAACTTAGTTAATGAAGCTGCTTTATATGCTGCCCGTGGTAACAAACGTGTAGTTAGCATGGCTGAGTTTGATGCTGCTAAAGATAAAATCATGATGGGTGCAGAGCGCAAGACCATGGTGATGAGCGAGCAGGAAAAAGAGATGACAGCTTATCATGAAGCGGGTCACGCGATTGTTGGTCGTTTAGTGCCAGAGCACGATCCTGTTTATAAAGTATCTATTATTCCTCGTGGCCGTGCACTTGGTGTAACTATGTACTTACCAGAGCAAGACCGTGTTAGTCATTCTAAAGAATTGCTCGAGTCAATGATTTCAAGTCTGTATGGCGGACGTATTGCTGAAGCACTTATTTACGGTGAAGATAAAGTAACCACTGGTGCGAGTAACGATATTGAACGGGCAACTGATATTGCGCGTAAAATGGTCACGCAGTGGGGTTTAAGTGAAAAGCTTGGGCCGTTACTTTATTCTGAAGATCAGAATGAAATGTACATGGGTGGCGGCGGCGGCCGTGCTATGAGCATGTCTGATGAAACAGCAAAAGTAATTGATACTGAAGTTCGTTTGTTCTCTGATAGAAACTACCAACGTGCTGAGGATATTCTTAAAGAGAATATCGATATCTTACATTCAATGAAAGATGCATTAATGAAGTATGAAACAATTGATGCAAAACAAATTGATGATCTAATGGCACGCCAACCAGTACGCGAGCCGCGTGATGCGCATGATAGACGTGACACAGACGCTAAAAAGCCAGAGCCAGCTCAAGTAAAAGCTGAACCTGAGAATAAAGATCAAGAATCATCGCAAAAAGATGAAACAAACCTTGATGACAAAGCTGAATAATAGTTAAAATAGCTTAGTTAAAAACCCCGGGCCACCGGGGTTTTTTGTATCAAAAAGAATAATCAATGCAATGGATGTATTGAAGGTGAAAAATGACCACAGTTAATTTACCTCGAGGTCGTAAGTTACACCTCGACACCCCAATAATTATGGGGATATTAAATGTTACACCTGACTCCTTTTCAGATGGCGGTTCATACTACCAAACAGACAGCGCTGTCATTCAGGCTCAAACACTCCTTAATGATGGTGCTACCATAATAGACATTGGTGGTGAGTCGACCCGTCCGGGTGCACCTGATGTCTCGCTTGAAGAAGAGTTAAACCGTGTAATCCCCGCAATAAATGCAATTAGAGACCATTCAGAACCAACGGTTAGTGACTGTATAATTTCAATTGATACCAGTAAAAGTGAAGTTATGCGCCAAGCATTATGTGCTGGGGCTGATATTATAAATGATGTGCGTGCTTTACAAGAGCCTGATGCGCTTAGCATAGCTGCCGAGTTTGCAGATGTAGCGATTTGCTTGATGCATATGCAAGGGCAGCCTCGCACTATGCAAAGTAACCCGCAATACAATGATTTATTTGCAGATATCAATCATTTTTTTAAGCAGCGCATTGATGCATGTAAAACAGCGGGCATCAAGCCACAGCAACTTATCCTAGATCCAGGTTTTGGCTTTGGCAAAAGCCTGGCTCACAACTACGAACTATTAAAACGGTTTGATGAATTTAATCATTTGGGTTTACCTGTATTAGCTGGCCTATCTCGTAAATCAATGATTGGTAATTTGTTGAATAGAAATACTGATGAACGGCTTGCTGGAAGTTTGGCAGGCGCACTGATCGCGGCGCAAAATGGCGCAAAAATTATCCGTGTACATGATGTAAAAGAAACTGCAGATGTGCTTGCTGTATGGCAAGCTTGCGAACAAGGACTATCTAATGAGTAATAGAAAATATTTTGGCACAGACGGTGTAAGAGGAATGGTTGGAGAATATCCGATCACTCCTGAATTCGCATTAAAACTAGGCTGGGCTGCAGGACGTGTACTGTCAGCAAAAGGCACAAAAAAAGTCATTATCGGTAAAGATACGCGGATTTCGGGCTATATGCTTGAGACATCGCTTGAAGCAGGTTTGATTGCCGCTGGTATCGATGTGGTTTTACTAGGACCAATGCCAACACCGGCTGTTGCCTATCTGGCGCAAACATTTCGCGCTGAAGCGGGTATTGTAATTAGTGCTTCTCACAATCCATACCACGATAACGGTATCAAGTTTTTCTGTGGTCGAGGCTTAAAATTAGGCGACGATGTTGAACTTCAAATAGAAGCAATGCTTGATGAGCCTATGACATGTGTTGCATCAGACAAGCTAGGTAAAGCCAAGCGTTTAGAAAGTGCTGATGGACGTTACATTGAGTTTTGCAAAAGTCAGTTCCCACAAGGTTTATCTCTTGAAGGGTTAAAAATTGTTCTAGATTGTGCCAATGGCGCAACATACCATATCGCCCCTTCTGTTATGCGTGAGTTAGGTGCTGATATTATTTGTCATGCGTGTGAACCAAATGGTGTAAATATCAATTTAGAGTGTGGTGCAACACATGTTGATGCGCTTAAACGTAAAGTCCTAGAGCATAATGCGGATGTTGGTATTGCCTACGATGGAGATGGCGACCGTGTCATGATGGTTGACCATAACGGACGCGTTTTTGATGGCGATGACATCGTTTATATTATAGCGTGCCAGGCTGCCCAAGATGATATTTTAGGTGGCGGTGTGGTTGGTACGGTTATGTCAAACATGGGCCTTGAAAATGCATTAAAAGCCAAAGGCATTGATTTTGAAAGAAGTAAAGTGGGCGACCGCTATGTAATGGAATTACTACAGAAAAAGGGTTGGAAAATTGGTGGTGAAAGTTCTGGGCATGTACTTAACCTAGACCTTATTAGTACCGGAGATGGTATTATTTCAAGCCTGCAAGTACTTGCTGCCATGGTTGCGCAAAACCGTACGTTAAAAGATTTAGGTGCAGGTTTTACTAAGTACCCTATGAAAATGATCAATGTACGCTACAAAGCAGGCACTGATCCAACGCAAGCACCAGAAGTTATCGCTGCAGTTACTGAAGTTGAGGGTAAGTTAGCAGACAAAGGTCGTGTATTATTGCGTAAATCAGGTACTGAACCTGTGGTTCGCGTTATGGTTGAAGCCGAAGAAGAGAAAATGGTGCTTGATAGTGCTCGTAAAATAGCGGATGTTGTCGAATCTATGAGCAAACAAACTGATTAAGAACAATAACCTCTTGTAACTTTGGGCGAGTCGAGTTACTATCTCGCCCGCTTTCTAATCTGGAGTGGAAAAATGGCATTACGCAAGCCGATGGTAGCTGGAAACTGGAAAATGAACGGTTCTTTAGAACTTGTTGAACAGTTATCTAGTGCAATCAAAAACGTAGAATCAACCGATTTAGATGTTGTAATATTTCCACCGCACCCGTTGATATCACAGCTAGTAGCAAGTGGTATAGCAACAGGTTCGCAAACAGTTTCTGAGAATCAACCAGGTGCATTTACCGGTGAAGTTGATGCTCAGTTAGTCAAAGATTTAGGTGCTAGTCACACATTGGTTGGTCACTCTGAGCGCCGAAGTATATTTGGTGAAAGCAATAACACTGTTGCTAAAAAGTTTGCTCGTGCACAGCAGGTTGGGTTAACACCTATTCTTTGTGTAGGTGAAAGTGAACAGCAGCGTGAGCAAGGACAAACTGAACAAGTAGTTGCTGCACAAATTGATGCGGTAATTAATGAATTAGGTCTAGCAGCACTGAAAGATTCTGTGGTAGCATACGAGCCCGTTTGGGCCATTGGCACAGGTAAGACTGCATCGCCTGAACAAGCACAGCATGTGCACAAATTTATCCGTGATAAAATTGCTGATTTAAATAGCGATTTAGCACAAGGGCTGACCATCCTTTATGGTGGCAGTGTAAATGAAAAAAATAGCGAATTATTATTTGCACAATCAGATATAGACGGCGGCTTAATAGGCGGTGCTAGTTTAAAAGCAGATTCATTTACTGCGATCTGTGAGAGTGCAAAAAGGACCGTATAAGATGTACGAAATTTTATTAGTAGTGTATTTAGTTATAGCGATAGCGCTTGTTGGTATGGTTTTAATTCAACAAGGCAAAGGCGCAGATATGGGCTCGTCATTTGGTTCAGGCGCATCAGGAACTGTTTTCGGTTCTTCAGGTGCAGGTAACTTTATGACTAAAACAACGACTGCTTTAGCAACAATATTCTTTGTTTTAAGTATTGTCCTAGGTAATCTGACTGCGAATCAAATCAAGAAAAGTGATGAGTGGGAAAACCTAGAAGCAGCTCCTGCAGTTGAGACTGTTACTCCTGCAGAAGATGACGTTCCAGTAACTTCTACTAATGAAAAATCTGACGTACCTAATTAAGTAATATAATTTGAGTTAAACGATTTACAAGCCTCAAGTAAATCAAAGAGTTTAACAAATAAAGTGAAAGCTTTAATAAATGCGGTTGTGGTGGAATTGGTAGACACGCTACCTTGAGGGGGTAGTGCTTTAGGGCGTGGGGGTTCAAGTCCCCCCAACCGCACCATATTATAAAACCAGTAACAGCGATGTTACTGGTTTTTTTGTTTTAAGATTAAGTGTTTAGACATCCGCTTCAATACAGTGTTTTATCTCCTATATATTTATAGCTAAGCTCAACCTCTTGAAAAGTATATTCGACGTGTGCCTCTATTAAACCAAGTTAGTTCATTGACTCGATTTCTACTCAGTAAGTGTTTTAGTCGAAATCGACTTGTTCCATATTTGCCTAAAATGATTAGCAATGAACTCGTAGCAAACAAGTCAATTTTTGCTTAATGTCTAACTATAAGCTAATGTGTTTATTAATAATAAAAACTCTATTCATACTAAATTTAAGCACTCTTACCCTATGTTGGATAGCTTATTATGGATAAGTACTATTTAAAGCAGAAAATACAATTAAAAAGCTATATAAATTAAAAATATAGCTAATGAATTAGGCTCTATAGCCGATATTACTTTTAGTTAAAATAATTAAGGTACTACGAATGGCGTCAAGCATGTCTTTTCAAAATATCAGTATCACAAAAAAAATCCATGCTATCACCAGCATTGCGGTTATAGCATTTATTGTGATTGTATTGATAAATTACGTTGCCATGGATGACAACCGCGGGTCATTAGATGAGTTGGAGAAAACATCTTACCAAGTTGTAAAACTAACCTCTTCAAATGTTGTGCTACTAGAAAAGCTTGATGAGTTATACACACAGGCAGTTACTTTTGGTGAACAAGAATTAGTTGATAAAGCCAGCGACACCTATGAAAAATTAATGAGCAATATCGATAAAATTACGGCGATAAGTAATAACTATATCGATAGTAAGGTGCGTGATCAGTTAGGTAACTATTCAAAAATTTCATCGCAAATAGCCAATGGTATGATCGATGGAACTGCTGACTTTAGTAAAATTCAGCAACAGGCTCAGACTAAAACCCAGATCTACACTTCAGTACTTAAGAGCTTCAAAAACGCCCAAGAGCGTGCAGATGACCGTTTTTTCGAATTAGTGAAAAATACCAAAGCGCGTTCTGATAAAGCTCTCACCTTAATGCTGGTTGTATCGTTAGTATCTTTATCACTGTTATTACTCATGGCAGTTTGGATTGCACGTGGCATTGGCGCAGCTGCCAGTGACGCAGCAGATAACTTAAGACTATTAGGTGAAGGTAAAGGCTCTTTAAGTACACAGTTAACTGTGCGCTCAGAGGATGAGATAGGGCAAGTTGCAATTAATTTCAATTCCTTTATTACCCTTTTAAGAGGTTCAGTGTTAGATGTAATGTCTGTGTGTGAGCCGCTAATGGAAAACTCTACTCGTTTAGTGCAAGGGATGGAGCAAGCCGAAAGAGCTACAAGCAAGCAGGCCTCTGATGCTGAAGTCGTTAAACAATCAATGGAAGAAATGAAACAGAGCGTGGGTGATATTTCTCAATCTGCGGCTAGTGCATCTCGTGCTGCGCAAACAGCAGAGCAAGAAGTCGATCAAAGCCGTAGCCAAATTCAAACGGCGGTTTCAGAATCTCAAACACTTAGTAATGAAATCAATCACGCGGCGACTACCATCAATAAGTTAGCTGATGATACAAAAAATGTGACTCAAATTTTAAATGTTATAACGGCCATTGCAGAGCAAACTAATTTACTCGCTCTAAATGCGGCTATTGAGGCAGCTCGAGCTGGAGAACAAGGTCGTGGTTTTGCGGTTGTAGCAGATGAAGTACGAGAGCTTGCATCACGAACTGCTAAATCTACCAACGAAATACGTGAGCTACTTAATACCTTAACTAGCGCTGCAAACGAGTCGGTCAATGCCATGACCTCAGCGAGAGATATGGCAACAAATAATGCTACCGCAGCTAAAAATACGGGTATATCTATTGAAAAAATAGCAGAACAAATACTTGAAATTAATGGTATGAACTCGCAAATTGCAGCTGCAACAGAGGAGCAAACTTCAGTAGCGGCAATGGTAGTTGATAATGTGTCGAATATGCATATGTCTTTCGAAGACACAATGCAGTCATTAGCAGCAGTGAGAGATGTTGCCAAGAACCTTCATTATTTGTCAGATAACTTACTCGATGCTACAGCGAAGTTTAAGGTGGAATAAACTAAACCTGGCATAAAAATTTATCAGTGTAAAAACAAAAAACCACCTAAGCCTAGGTGGTTTTTTGATAGGGTAACGTTATTTAAAATTTACCGACAACTTTTACGTTATCAGTGATTTTTGCGCTATCAATATAGCCTATGGCATCGGTGTTGCTACTGACAAAATCAATAACAGCTTGATCGTTGCTTAGCTTTTCTGGCGGTGTGCCTTTGCCTGTAAAGACCAACTTTGACCAATACGCATTTAATTGGCTACCGGACTTACCGACCACTTTATCGTTAAATTCATCTGCAACGCTATTGCCATCCTGATTAACTGGGTTCACTTTTACCCCGTCATCGAAAGATTTACTTTTACCTAGGTAGATCTTTTTAATGGCATTTGCATCCAGTTGATTTGAATTTGCAGGGTTTACGATCACTGCAACTTCCGCAAACGTGTTTAATGAGCAAACAGTTAATGCTGTGGCTAAAAATAATTTTCTCATCATAAACTCCAATTAAAATATCAAATCGACAGCAACGGCAACAACATCGGTCTCTGTATCAGTGATATCGTCTTTAAAGCGGCTGAAATCTACTTTAAATGCAGCTGATGGATGGAAGTTATAACGCGTACCAATTGTGTATACGTTACTTTTCGCTTTTGATCCTTCTAGTACTTGGTTAATACCTTGATTCAAAGGAGGAACAGCAGTGAGGGCATTGTAGCGGCTGCTATCATGTTCATCATCGTTATTTTCATAAGTGAAGTGAACAGTCCACTCATCCATGCGATAACCTAAAGAGGTGTAGTATTGAGTTTGTTTAGCTAATGCGCTGTTATCTACTTCAAACTCAGTGTATTCGGCATCAAATAAAATATCGTTATAATCAACAGAGAAACCAATCGCTAAGAATGACCCATTGTCTTCATCAATAGCAATATCATTTGCTTGCTCAGCGAAGCCAGCACCACGCAAGGTTTGCTCTAAATTATTAAGGGCTATGCCAGTATCAGTATCATTTTCAATAGCAATAGATGTATCTGCAACAAAGTATGCTGCGCGTGCACTGAACCAGTCATTGCTTAGGGTCCAGTTGATACCAGCAATGTCGTTAAGTTCAGTATCACCATTAACAGATACAACTGCAATGGTGCCATCATAGCCTCCATAAATAGCTTGTACGGTTGAATCCCAATCACCCAGAGTTGAGGTATGTAACAGACTTAAGCCTTCGTATGTTGAAAAAGGAATGTTATAAACAGACTGCGGTGGCCTTATCCAACGATAGGCGTAACCTACATCTAAGAAATCCGAATAACGATAAAAGGGCACGCGCATTTTACCTGCACTGAGTTGCAGCTCATCGGTAAATTCGTATGTTAAATAAGCCCATTCGAACTCAGCATCAAAGTCATTTTCGCCACGGGCGACAATTTGCGCTGTTGCGCTTAGTTTATCTTGTAAGTCAGCGGATAACTGAAGTGCAAATACGCTCTCATTTTTAAAGGAGATGTCATTATCATACCCATATAGGGTCGTATCATCATCCATTGTTTTACCACCAACAATTGAGGCAAAACCGTTGATGCGCACCTCCGCAAAAGAAGCTGCTGATGTAAGAGCACCACATAGTGCAATAGCAATAGGAAGTTTTTTCATTGTGTATCCTAAGTATTTAAAGATAGGTTGATTTCAAAGACATTTTAGTAGTAAAAGAGCAAGTTAGCGATGAAAAACCAAAAAGAAAGTTAAATGCCTTAAATAGGTAAGATATTTTGCTTATAAGAATTTTTTGATTTAGGTTTTTAAATTAATTCAGCTTAGCTGCGTTAATTATACCATTTTTCACAAAAGTGAAATATAATACCCCTCCAGAGGTAAGATACTTAATTAAGTGTCTTTTTTTATGCCTGAAATTTACTAGGCACTTCCACACACGGTACCCTTTGGAGAATACATTGAAAATACGCCACCTATCTCAGTTAAGTATTGCCATGCTTACGGCTTTTGCTGCACCTAGTTACGCACAAGATGAAAAAACCACTGCAAAGCAGGATGCTTTTGAAAAAATAGAAGTCACAGCTCGTAAGCGCACAGAAAGCATTTTTGAGTCTCCAACAGCCGTTACATCAATCGGTGAAAATTTGATTGATAAAGCTAATATGAGCAACTTAGAAGATATTGGTAAATACGTACCCAATTTAAATATTACGCGCTATGGGGTTGGTAATGCTGCTCATGCATCGGTATTTATTCGCGGTATTGGTTTGCAAGATCACATCATCACTACTGATCCTGGTGTAGGTGTATACCTTGATGGCGTTTACTTAGGCCGTCAAATGGGCTCTAACTTGTCATTGCCAAATATTGAGCGTGTAGAAGTGTTACGTGGACCACAAGGGACATTGTATGGCCGTAATACACTTGGTGGGGCTGTTAACATTATAACTAAACAACCAGGCGATGAAGGCATTGCAACGACGACTGCTAAAGTAGGTTCTCGTGGACGTATAGCTGGCGATGTATATTTTAATAACTCGTTGACAGATGAGCTTAGTATGTCAGCTAGTGCATCTTACAAACAACGTGATGGTGTAGGTAAGGCGATTAACTTAGCCAATCCAGAAAAAGAAATTGGCGAAGAACAGGAAACCAGTGGTCGTGTTGCGATTAAATGGCAACCAAGTACAGATTTTTCAATGGTAGTCTCATTAGATGCCGTTGATAATGAGTCAGGACAATCACCTTATACAATTGAGCTTACAACGCCGTTAGATGCTTCTAACCCTGGTAACGGTGATTTCCCACTTCTTACAGCTGATATGCTGCCAAAAGACCCTGATGACTTAGCTACGACTGTAGCAGGCATTGAATCTACTTCTTATTCTGGTTGGGGAACATCAGTCTCTGCGCAATGGGATATTAATAACGAGTACACAGCTAAATTTATTTCAAGCTACCGCACATCAGAATACGAAGGTGGGCTAGATGATGATGCTGTTGCACTTAATTTATCTGAATTCCCTGAAGAAGGTGGTGCAGATCAATATTCATTTGAAATCCAACTAAATGGCACATTTGCTGATATGGACTTCGTATCGGGTCTTTATTACTTTAATGAGGACGGGTTCACAAGCTCAGGCCCATTTGTATTTAGTCCATGGAACACACCTAATGGTTTGTTAAATGATGGTGTAACCCCTTCATTTGGTGACTATGGTTATTTTGATGTAAACCAAGAAACTAATTCATACGCAGCGTATATTAACGCCAGCTATGACCTTTCTGACGTGCTGAGTGTTGGTGGTGGTTTGCGCTACTCAAAAGATGAAAAAGAAGCCAATGCTTTATTCCCAAGTTTCCCTGAGCGTAAATTTGTCTCAGCTGACTTTGATGCCATAACATGGGATGTAAACGCATCTTACCGTTTATATAATGGTTTGAATGTGTATGGTCAAGTTCAAAAAGGGTATCAAACGGGTGGTTTTCCACCACGCCCATTTGGTGGTCCTGATCAGTTTGTATCGTTTGATGAGACAAAAGCCATTAACTATGAGTTGGGCTTAAAAGGCCAAGTTCATGAAGATGTATCTATGATGCTAGCAGTATTTGTTACTGACTATACTGACTTGGCGTTACCGTTTTCTGACCCTACTGCCGGTGGTGGTTTTGTAACTATTGTTGAGAATGCAGGTCAATCTAAAGCTCAAGGTATAGAGTTAGAGACTACTGTTGCAGTAACAGATGATTTTACAATTCGCAGTGCTGTGGGTTATTTAGACTCTGAAATCACTAAAGTAGATGAAGGTGTACAAGGTATTGGCAAAGGCGATTCGCCTGCACTTACACCGCGTTGGACTGTGATGGTTGCGCCTTCTTACTTTATTGACCTAGACAATGGCGCTACGGTTGCGTTAAACGCCAACTACTCTTATCGCAGTGATATGCAAGGCCAGTCAGTTTATAATCAAAGCGAGCAAATTGACTCGCGTGAACTGGTTGGGTTTAATATTTCATATTTGAATGCCTATGGCGATATGGAAGTAACCTTATACGGCGAAAATGTACTTAATGAAGTTTATGATGTAGGCCGTTTACAGCAATCTGGTTTCGTGGGTGTTATGCGTAGTAACGACCGCAGTGAGTTTGGTATTAAGTTTAAAAAAGATTTTGAGCTTTAATTAAGCGCCTTTAAATAAGAAGGGTAAGGTCTAAAGCCTTACCCTTCTTATTATCAAACAGTGCTTACAAAAAGTTGCTGGCTGGCAGCTAGTCGTTTTTTTCTTGCTCGCGTTTTTCACGCGCTTCTTTTAGTTCATCGGCAAGTTCTTGTGCCTTTTGTTTAGTCTTTTCAGTTAACTCGCCTGCGGCTTCTTTACTTTCTAGCCATGCGTCGAGGGCAATTTCTTTGCCGTCATCAAACATATCTAGGCCAAGCTTTTTACTTTCATCAAGTAACTCATTCAACGAATCCCCTTTAAACTCATTGGTCGACTCTTTAACTTCGTTCCAGGCATCATCAAGTGCTTTTTTCATTTCAGCTTTCGCTTCGGCAGCGTCTTCTTTTACTTCCTTAGCATCTTCACAACCAAACAGTAAAACTGAACTTACTAAAACTAAACTGGCTAATTTTTTCATATTTGTTCTCTATTAAATTATTTTGTTTCTATTAACTACATTGTTAAGTAAAGTCATTATAGTCAAAATAGGTAGTGTTAAAGTCAGTAATAATATACAGGGGATAATATGAATGTACCTCGAACAACAAGGCTAGATTTTAAATTAATGGATGAACATGATGCACCACTATTATTTGAACTAGACAGCGACCCTCATGTGATGAAGTATTTATCGCGTGGTAAAGTCACCTCCATGCAAACGATAAAAGACGTATTTATTCCCCGTATGCAAGCGTATCGTAATGTTGAGATGGGGTGGGGGTTATGGCAGGTTAATATTAAACAACAAAACGAATTCATTGGCTGGGTGCTTGTTAGGCCGATGGATTTTTTTACTGAATCGCCTAATTATAATGACATTGAAATTGGTTGGCGTTTTAAACGCTCGAGCTGGGGTAAGGGATATGCTAGTGAAGCGGCTATTGCAATTGCTGACTTCATTGCCCTACAACCCCAAGTGCATGCTATTAGTGCTACAGCGTTAAAAGACAATCTGGCTTCAATTAAAGTTATGGAAAAACTAGCAATGACATTTATTAAAGATTATACCCATATTGATGAACAAGGTGAGTTACCGGCTGTGCTATATCAAAAAAGGGTTTAATTGTGGTTTGTCTAAAATTAGTGCAGCATGGATAAATGATATAAATTGTCGTTTTAAAAGAGAACAATAAAGGAGTGATCTATGTTTCTAACTGCCAAGTACCTAGTGCTTTTTAGTTTTATCGTTATACAATTTAATTTGACACTTTTCGCAGTAGAAAAAACGAATCAAGCTGCAGTTGCTATGCCTGATAGCTATAGCAGCGATGCTGCTCGAGCAATACTAGAGCAAGGTGGCAATGCCGTTGATGCTGCAATCGCCGCGCAGTTTGTGCTTGCGGTGACCTTACCCGAAGCCGGAAACATAGGTGGGGGTGGTTTTATGCTGATACATAAAGAGGGCTCAAGTGACTTTATAGATTATCGTGAAACAGCTCCAAGCGCAGCATATCGGGATATGTATCTAGATGAGCAAGGCAATGTTATTAAGAATCGTTCTGTGTATGGTATTCATGCCAGCGGTGTGCCTGGAAGTGTTGCAGGTATGTGGCTTGCGCATCAAAAGCACGGCACCCTTGATTGGAAAACCTTAGTTGAACCTGCTGTAAAACTAGCTGAGCATGGCTTTATTGTCCATCCAAAGCTTGCCAGTAGTATTGAGCGCTACATTGATCGTATGACTAATAAAGATGTCTCAATCAATTTTTCTGATTACTTTGCCAGCGCTAAAGCGAACAAAAACTTTAAACAACCAAAGCTCGCGGCTACCTTAAAGCGCATTCGCGATAAGGGGAAAGCCGGGTTTTATGAAGGTGAAACCGCTAAAATCATCGCCGACTTTATGGCGCAACATGGCGGTATAATCACCCAAGCAGATTTAAAAGGCTATCAAGCAAAATCACGTACTCCAATTAAAGCCAGCTGGAATGGCTATGAAGTATTAACGTCTCCGCCGCCAAGCTCTGGTGGTATTGCAATTTTACAGTGGTTAAAAATGTATGAATTAACTAAACCCAGCGTTGGTTTTGAGCATAATTCAACTGCCTATATTCATTTGCTAGCTGAAATAGGTAAACGTGTTTTTGCCGATAGGGCAGAGTACTTAGGTGACCCAGACTTTTTTGATGTGCCAAAAAACGAGCTGATTGCCAGTAAGTACCTTAAAAAACGCAGCAGCACAATTACCCTCGATAAAATATCAACCACTGAGAGCATTAAACCAGGCTTGTATGAAAGCGAACAAACGACCCATTTTTCAATTGTCGATAAATGGGGGAATGCAGTGTCAAACACCACAACGATTAACTTAAGTTTTGGCAGTGGAGTAGTTGTTGCTGGTGCAGGCTTTTTACTTAACGATGAAATGGATGACTTTAGCGCTAAGCCTGGGGTGATGAATGTGTTTGGCGCGCTTGGAGGTAAAGCAAATGAAATCCAGCCCCATAAACGTATGCTTAGCTCGATGACGCCAACAATCTTACTTAAAAACAATAAAGTCAAAATGGTTACAGGCTCACCTGGCGGAACGACGATTATTAGCTCAGTATATGAATCGATTTTAAATATGGTTGAATTTAATATGAGTGCTGAAGAAGTGGTAAACAGCCCTCGATTTCATCATCAGTTATGGCCCAAAAATGTGATCCGCCATCATAGTGGTTTAGCTGAAGATGTTATAAAAGCGCTTGAAAAAATAGGTTACACATTAAATGAGCGCCGCTTTGGTGATATGCATGTTGTGATCGAGAAAGAGGGTAAATTGCAGGCTGCTTCAGAGGCATCAGGGCGTGGCAAAGCCATGGTATTTTAAATCACTAGGGCGTGTGCAATAGTCATTTTTGGTAGCAGTATTGGCTGCTACCATTTTAGTTACTTAACCTGAACTCTGGTTAAGAGATGTACTAATGTATTGATATTAAATCACAAATATATTTATTATCCAGAGTTCAGGTTACTTAGAGCGTTAGCGTTTAAAGGTTGAAGACACTTTATCTTTTTTCGCTAAGTAGTAGCCGATTAACACTCCTGATATGGCACCAAAAAGGTGACTCTCGAACGAAACATGAGGGCGTTGAGGTAAGACGCCCCAAATAAAACCACTATATAAAAACACCACAACAACGCTAATAACAATTGCTTTGAAGGAGCGAAGCATAAGACCATAGCAAATTAAAAAGCCCCACAAGCCATACAATACGCCACTTAGCCCAACATGAATATTGCCACGGCCAAATAACCAAACCAGCAAACCACCGCCTAAGGCTGTAAAAATAAACACCAACCAAAATCGCTTAATACTGTATTGGCAAACTAACCACCCAAGTACTGCAAAAGGAATTAAATTACTTATTAAGTGTGCCCAACCGCCATGTAAAAAGGGGGCGAAAAAGACTCCAGTCAAACCACTAAGGCTGCGTGGGTATATACCTAAACCATTTAGGTTTATACCAGGCAAGCTATTAACAACTTGTAATACAGTACACAGTAAAATGATGCCGATGAGGGTAAAACGCTTACTGTTCAGAGGTGGAATGCGAGATGAGTTGCTATTGCTTGGCATAGATAAACTTAATTAAAATAACATTTACCTGAGTATACCTAGCTTAAGGTTGTATTGAAAAGCCTTGCATTAGGGCAAGGCTTTAAAATCAATAGTTAACCTAATTTGGTTAATAGCTTTTTAGCGGCCAGCTCAGAACTTGCTGGGTTTTGACCTGTGATCACAAGGCCGTCTTCTAGTGCAAGTACACCCCAATCATCGGTTTTTTGATAATCGCCACCTTTTTTAATTAGCTCGTCTTCGACTAGAAATGGCACAATGTCAGTAAGTTGTACTGCGGCTTCTTCTGTATTACTAAAGCCTGTTACTTTTTTACCTGCAACTAATGCATTTCCGTCTACATCTTTGATATTTAAAAATGCAGCGCTCGCATGGCAAACTGCGGCAACGGGTTTTCGCTGCTGAATAAAGTTTTCAATTAAGTTTATTGAGTCAGCATTATCAACTAAATCCCATAGTGGGCCATGGCCGCCTGGGTAAAATACGGCATCAAAATCGCTGGCGTTTACTTCGCTTAAAATTTTGGTATTAGCCATCAATGTTTTTGCTGCACTGTCGTTGTCATAACGTTTAGTGGTATCCGTTTCAAAGTCGGCTAGTGTACTTGTCGGATCAATAGGTGGCTGACCACCTTCAGGTGATGCCAAGGTTACTTCTGCACCCGCATCGATGAAAGCATAATAAGGGGCTGCGAATTCTTCTACCCAAAAACCTGTTTTTTCACCTGTGTTGCCTAAATCAGCATGTGAAGTAAGAACCATAAGTATTTTTTTAGCCATAACGATATTCCTTCTGATGAAATGAATCTTAACCTGTTAATTACTATATGCGCCAAGGTGAGCTTAAACAACGATGATAAATTTAACTTTATTGATTTAAAAATTGATACAGTATACCCAAACCACCTCAAGATGCAGAATTCAGCGTTTCACAGGGGCTTAATATCAAGGCGTTACTTTGCAAGAATGGCAGTCCCTTTTAAGAAGTAACAACGATGAGAGTAAGTCTCTGTGAAACGCCCAAAGGGTTGGTTTAAAAGCGATTTATACTGCGTTATTGATTTTAACAATAGAACCACTATTACTTGCAATCAATGTCTTGCCTAAATCGCTTTTAATTCCAACGACGCTCGCACCTTGAGGTAGTTTGGGTATAAATGAGTTTAAAGTTGGAGTGACCATGAAAGTTTCATTTGAACAATTAAAAAGTATGGTGGTGTTTGCACAAATTGTTGAGCAAGGCAGCTTAACAGCAGCTGCAAAACAGCTTGGTTTAACCCGTGCTGTGGCGAGCTATCACTTAAAAAAACTAGAAACTCAGCTCGAAGTGAGTTTGCTAAATCGCTCTACACGAACCATGGCATTAACTGAAGCGGGTATTGCCTATTATGAGCGTTGCCGGATTATTACTGAGCAAGCAAATGCTGCAAACTTACAGATAGAAAACATTAAAAATGAGCCTCAGGGGTTATTAAAAATAAGCTGCCCCGTAAATGTTGGTATGCAATTGATAGTACCGGCCATTAACGACTTTAAACGCCAATACCCGAAAATCGATATCGACTTACAGTTAAGCGATGAAGTCATTGATATCATAAAAGGTGGGTTTGATTTTGCTATACGAGGCGTGGCTCTTGATGATTCAAACTTACAGGCAACTAAGCTGACTGTAATGAGCACGTGTATTTGTGGCTCGCCAGACTACTTTGCTCACTTTGGTAAGCCTAAAACGCCAGAACAACTTAAAGCGCATAAGTGGGTGGTGTATCAGCTCGGGAGCAAAACACTGATATTACAAAAAGACGGCAAAAAATACAGTGTAATTATGCAAGGCGGATTAAGCACCAATAATGCCGCAGCACGAACCGCGTTTGTTGAAGCTGGGCACGGTATTGGGCGTATTCCTCTTTATGATGCTTGGCCTAAAGTACAAGCTGGTTTATTAGAGATAGTGTTAGATAATTTTAAAAGTAAAGACATTGAGCTTTATGGCGTATTTCCTCCTGGCGGTGCAGGGTCTAAGAAGTTACGCCTCTTTATTGATTATCTTAAAAATTACTTTGTAAAAAAGCACACCGCTTTGGGTATGCTTAAAAGTAACTAACGCAGTAGCCAGCCGATTGCTTAAAATAAGTTTATAAAGTACGACTAAATAATGCCACCGCTTGCTGATACATCGCAATTGCAAGAGCCGGGTCGTAACGATCCCCTTCGTCGCGCATAAAAGCGTGCTGTGCATTCACTTCTTGCCATTGATAGTTGATACCTGTAGCCACTGCTTGTTGGTAGATTTTATTACGACCTTCCTGTGGCACATGCGGGTCTTGCTTGCCCCAAATAAAGTGAATTTCACCTTTGATATCTGCCATACGTTCGAACGAATTATTGCCAGTTCCTGCTGGTAAAGTATCACTGTGAATATCTGTAGCGTAGAGGCAAAATGCCGCTTTAATTGCTGAATTTAGTGCAGCTCTATAAGCTAAATGCCCACCAATACAGACACCCATCGCACCCACTGAGCCAGTACAATAGTGTTGTGTTTGTGCAAAATCGATTAATGCTTGGGTGTCACTATCATGGGATTCAAGTGGCTTTGCCCATTTATCAGCGTTGCCTTTGTCTTTACCTTCATCGTCGTATGCAAGCACAGTTCCTAAAGGGTTTAACTCATGAAACACTTCTGGCACTAATACCACAAAGCCGTGACCTGCTAAAAGTGCAGCGCTGCGTGCAATCGGTGCAGTTTGTTGGAAAATCTCAGAGTAAAAAATGATTGCCGGAAACTTACCATCGGCTTGAGGGCGATAAACGCTGGTACGCATAGTACCCGTTGCTGTTTCGATATCATGGCTTTGGTGCTGAATAATCATAATGCGCCTTTAGAGGGAAAATTAGCTTATCATAGCAAAGCATTACGCATTACTCACTGTTTGCCATATTCATACAACTGGCATAATAACTCACCGTTGCAGGCCAGTCTGAGAATATCGCCAATACACCTACATCTTGAGCTAATACATCAACCACCTTCATCATATCGCCATCGTTATCAACTGCCTGTTTTATTGATTGGTAGTAATAGCCACCACCGTTATCAAGTGGGCCAGAGCGTTCAAGGCTCCATGCTATAAGTTTAAGTCCTGCGGCTTTAGCGGAAGTAGCGTAAAGAGATGGCGCAATCTGCTTGTTGTTATCAACAGTTAATAGCATCCAAATCGGTGGAGCAAGAATACGTATGCCGTCATTATAGAGCTCAGCCATACTTGGTTGCCAAGTAGCAGGGTTGTTTGGGTCAAAATTAGCTGTTTCGTCGCGACCATCCAAGTACACGCTGTTATTTGCAAATTCAGGATTATTGTTTATCCAATACTTTACGTCATCAAGATTAAATGACTGGGGAAAAACATGTTCACTCGGCACATTTTGTTCAGTGTATTCATCCAGCACTTTTTGCGCATACTGGGCCTGCGTAAAGCCATTAAACGGCATTGGTACTTGCGGTGATTTAAGCTCTGGGGTCATTTTTACGCCCAGCTGCTTGAATAGGGTAATGCTTTGCTTGTGGCTCATTAATGTGCCATTACTTGCGTATAAATCAGTGCGCCAACTAGGTGTACCATTTAAATATTCAGTGACTGTGGTGGCTTTGGGGTTCGCGCCGTCCATTTTTCCTTTCAGCGTTAAAAACTCAGCGAGGGTAATATCACTGGTACAGCATTTTGCATTTGCGGGCTGGCCGTCTTTAGCGGGCGTAAAAGGGATACTGCATTTTGCGGCAAGCACCGGCACAGCTAAAATATTGGTGGTGGTATGTAAATCACATTGAGAGTGGCGACACACCAGTTCTTTATCTTTGGTAAAAGCTACATCGCACTCTAAAACACCTGCGCCCATTCGCGCTGCTGCGATGAAAGATTCTTTAGTATGTTCAGGGTATTGCATCGGCGCACCACGGTGACCAATGGAGAAGTCTGTTTTGTAAAAAGGACCTTCGCTGCATGCTTGCAGTTGTGTTTTTAGCTCACTGGTTGGCATCTTGTTAATAAGATAATAGGGCCTAGAGCCCACTTGAACATTTGAGCCTTGCGGTGTTTGACTACAGGCACTCAATAATAGTATCAAAGATGTACAAATCAGTAATTTCATAAAACCCTCACAATTAACTAATGACAGTCTAGGCTTTATTTATGGCATTTCTATTAAGGTACTGATTTAACAACAGTGCTAACACAATAATGGCGCCGCCAATACTGAGCTTTATAAGGTCGGCTTCGCGATTCCAAATAACCACATTAACCAAAATACCGGCGGGAATGAGTAAATTATTCATCACTGCTAGGCCGCCAACGTTAACCTGAGTTGCCCCTTTATTCCATGCAAAGTAACCAAAGCCAGAGGCAATTGTGCCCAAGTAAATAAGAATTCCCCATTGAGTGCTGGTGGTAGGAAGCTTATTGGTATCACCAAATAAAGCAAAACATACGCATGCAACAATTAGTGCGCCCACAAAAAACCAACCAAACACAGTACGTTGTGGTAGCTCACTGCCAGCCATTAAGCGTTTGTAGGTGACTTGCCCGGTGGCAAAGCAAATATTTGCAGCTTGAACCAGTAATAGCCCTGTAACAAAATGCTCATCAATACCTTGATAGCGAATAGCCACCGCTCCGGCAATTGCCAACAGTGCGACAAACAAATATTGGGGGTTAAAGCGCCGTTCAAGTACATCGTTTAACAGTGCGATATATAAAGGTGTCATTACAGTAAAGAGTAATACTTCGGGCACGCTGAGGTATAAAAAAGAGTGGTAATAAAAGCCATACATGGCACCTAGTTGTACTGCGCCAATTAGCATGAGCTTTGTAATGACTACCTTGGGTATGGTTGTAAACTTTAAAAACGGTAAAAATACTAATGTTGCTAAGGCTACACGCATTAACACGCTAAACCATGCATCAACCTGGCCTGCCAAATACACGCCGATTAAACTAAACGAAAAAGCCCAAAGTAGGGTAGTTGTGAAAAGGTAGGTCATGATTTTACATCAGTAATTTTAAAGCCTTACTATAACAAAAAGCCCGCAACAGTGTGCGGGCTTTATTACTAAATTAAGTAGTTATTATTCTACTAAACCACGGCGCTTAAGTAATGCGTCTGTAGTTGGCTTTTGACCACGGAACTCAATGTAGCTTTGCATTAAGTCACGGCTGTTACCTTTTGATAGAATTTCTTTACGGAAGTTATCACCGTTTTCACGAGTCAGGCCGCCTTGCTCTGTCATGTGAGCAAATGCATCGGCTGCAAATACTTCAGTCCAAAGGTAAGCGTAGTAACCGGCTGAGTAACCACCAGCAAAAGTATGGCTAAAGTAGCAAGACTTATAGCGTGGTGGTACTGGGTAATAGGCAATACCGTGTTTTTCTAGCGCTTCGTGTTCAAACTTTTGAACATCAGTGATTTCAGTGTCAGAACCAAATGAGTGCCATTCCATATCAAGTAATGCAGCGGCTAAATACTCAGTTGTACCAAACCCTTGGTTAAAGTTTTGTGACTCTAAAACTTTATCAAGTAGCTCTTTTGGAATTGGCTCACCCGTTTTATAGTGCTTAGCGTAGTTAGCAAGGACTGTTGGTTCAATATTCCAATCTTCATGTGCTTGAGAAGGAAACTCAACAAAGTCACGTGCTGTTGCTGTACCTGCAAGGCTTGGGTATTTAACGTCTGAGAATAAACCGTGCGCTGCATGGCCAAATTCATGGAACATGGTGGTTACTTCAGAGAAGGTCATTAAGGTTGGTTGACCCTCTGCAGGCTTAGGAATATTTTGCGCGTTGTAGATAACAGGTTTTGTGCCTTTTAAGCCACTTTGGCCAACGTATGCACTCATCCATGCACCGCCACGTTTACCTTCACGTGCATATGGGTCCATATAGAACAAGCCAATTGCGCTGCCATCAGCGTCAAATACTTCAAATGCCATTACGTCTTCGTGATAAAGCGGTAAATCTTTACGCTCTTTAAACGTAATACCGTACAGCTTTTCCATTGCAAAGAACATGCCGTCGTGGATAACAGATTGCATTTCAAAGTATGGCTTAACTAACGCTGGATCTAAGTCATATTTAGCTTGGCGAACTTTTTCTGAATAAAATGCCCAGTCCCAAGGTTGTAAAGCAAAAGTTTCACCTGATGCATCAATTACTTTTTGTATTTCAGCCGCTTCAGCTTTCGCTTTGTTAACAGCTTTTGGCGCTAAGTCATCAAGTATGCCGTATACATTCTCGGTCGTTTTAGCCATTCTGGTAGTCATTACATAGGATGCCCAGTCTTTATAACCTAACAACTCCGCTTTTTGTGCACGTAAGTTGGTTTCTTTGATGATGATAGGGCCATTTGTATCTTGTGCACGTGTTGCAGATGCTTTGAAAATGCGCTCACGTAGTTTACGGTTTTCTAGGCTGCTTAAAATTGGCTGCTGAGTGGTGTTCACAAGCGTGATCATGTAACCATCTTTGCCTGCTTTTTTAGCGGCGGCGGCTAAGCTCTCTATATGTCCTTCAGATAGGCCAGCAAGTTCGCTTTTATCTGTTACTAGAATCACATCTTCTTTAAATGACTTTAAAACATTTTGTGAGAAAGCCGTTGATAACTTTGCAAGTTCCGCGTTAATTTCACGCATCTTTGATTTTTGAGTTTCATCAAGTTTTGCGCCAGCATTGACAAACTTAGTGTAATAAAAATCGACAAGTCTTTGATCTTCTTCACTTAATTTAGCTTTGTTGTTGTAAATGCTTTCAACACGTTGAAACAACGCTTTATTAAGGTAAATATCGTCTGAGTGAGCAGAAAGCACAGGAGCCATCTTCGCAGCAATACGTTGGTACTCACTATCAGAGATTAAGCCAGATAAGTTGTAAAATGCTGTCGATACTCTATCGAGTAGCTCACCTGAGAGTTCAAGTTCGACTAAAGTGTTCTTAAAAGTAGCCGGCTTAGGATTATTTGCGATGGCTGCAATTTCAGCTTTTTGCTGTGCAATACCTGCATCGAATACAGGTTCATAGTCTTTAGTGCCAAACTTATCAAATTCTGGCGCCATATACTGTAATGGGCTTGGCTTCATCAAAACGTTATCAACACTAACTGTTTGTACTTGCGTTGCTTGTTCAGTTGAGTCTTCAACTTGTTGTGAACTACAAGCTGATAATAGTAAAGCGCTAGCAATAGTGCTAGCGATGAGAGATTTGCGCATAAAAGCTCCAATATAAGAATAAGCCTTAAAGTGTGATAAAGGCATTAACCAACTAACTTAGCAAATTTTAGATTATATACAATTAAGTTTATCGAATTAATGAGTCAGTTGGGCGCAAAATAGAAGTTTTAGGGATAAAAATAGCGGTCTTGTGTTAAAAACCGCTTAAATTTGATTGTTTGCACGACGTCATTTTTTATCGTAGACCCTAGGGCGTGTTGACCTTTGTGGATTGAAATTTGTTCAATCTAGGGGCGATTTAATCGCGGCGCGAGGTTTGTAACCTAGCGGGCTAAGTAAAAACCGAGCAAAGCTACCGCGTCCTGCTAGCGCCCCTTACCTACATCCATGTAGGTAACAAAGAGTCAATCGCCCCTAGGAAGAACCCTTTGGGCAGCGCATGTTTGGCATTTATACTGCGTTATCGCCTATTTATGGGGAACAACCACACTGCATAGGCGCTGCCTTGCCTAAATACCAAGCACACTGCTGCAAAATTAATCACGAAAGGTCAACACGCCCTAGTGCTTTTACAATAAATAGCATAATGGCCTTAGCAATAACGTATTTTAGACGTACTATGGCTTTATTGAAGTTTTTCTACGCTGACATACGCTCATTTTGGACCACTATGAACTTAGATCAAATCCTTTACTATTTAAATTATGTATTGTTCACTTACGGTGAAGTCAGTATTACCGTGTCTAAAATAATTCAAGTTCCCCTAATATTGTTTGCGATGTGGTTTGTGGTCACGCGAACAGGGCGCCTAATTAAGAAGGCATTACTGGCCCAAAAAATGAGTCCTGATGCGGTACTACTATTTACGCGTATTTATTTAGTACTTTGCATTGCGATACTTGTTTTTACAACTTTAGAAGTACTGAGTATTCCTTTAACTGCATTTGCTTTTGTTTCAGGGGCTATTGCTATTGGTGTTGGTTTTGGCGCACAGAATATTATTAATAACTTTATAAGTGGTTGGATTCTGATGTGGGAACGTCCGATTAGAATTGGAGACTTCTTGGAAGTTGGAACTGCTAAAGGCGTTGTTGAAACAATAAAAACGCGATCAACACGGATCCGTCGAAACGACGGTGTTCATATGCTAGTACCAAACAGCCAGTTATTAGAAAATACAGTAACAAATTGGACTTTGATAGATCGCAATGCACGCTCTTCCGTCAGTGTTGGTGTTGCTTATGGTTCAGACGTGGTACTGGTGGAAAAGTTAATTATGCAGGTGCTTAATGAAAACACATCAATATTACCAGCTCCTGCTGCATCTGTGTTTTTTGATGACTTTGGTGAAAGCTCACTGGTTTTTAATGCTGTTTTTTGGGTGTGCGCTGAATCTGAGACCATGCTCAGAAAAGTTCGTAGTGATATTCGATTTAGTATTTATAAAATATTTGAAGAGCATAATGTGGTCATTTCTTACCCACAACGCGATATTCACATCGATGGTGAAATTGCATTGACGCGCAAAAAGCATCATTAAAGCTCAAATTACATTATGGTACTAACCTCGGTTACAGTTGTTTACATTTATGGTTTGTGTAAAAGGTAATAATTATCAATACATTAAAGCGTAGTAGGTTTTTTTAGGCAGTTGAAAGTCTATACGGCTATTTAAATTGTTGAATATAAAGGTACAATTCAAGTATTAATGAGAGTTCGCTCTATGTTGTCATTACTTGGAAAAACCATGAAATTGTTAACCAACTGTTTGAATAACTTAAAAGTATCAGCAAAATTACGTCTGATAATTGTATTTGCAAGTATTATCATCTTTATCTTACAAATACACAGTGCATATGACCTTAAAGATCGTATGCTTTTAGAGCGAAAAGCCAGCGCAAAACTATTGATTAGTAATTTACAAAGCCAGATTGCTGCACTACAAAATACATATGGCAATTCGCCTAAAAAACTAGAGAGTGAAATTAAACGCATTGTAGAGAGTGCCCGCTATGGTGAAAACGGGTATTTTTTTGTATTTGATCTCAATGGAGACATGGTACTTCACCCCATTAAACCTCAACTTAACTCCCTATCAATGACGCAACATGAAGAGCCATTTATTGCGACTGCGTTTACAGAATTTGTTAATACAGCTAAAGCGTATAACCATGGGTTTGTCTATTACCAATGGCCTAAACCTAGTTCAACAGATCTCGAACAAAAGTCTTCATTTGTACAGCGCTTAAACTATGGGCAATGGGTGGTTGGCACTGGGATATATTTAGATGATATAGAGTCAGAATTTACAGAAATGCTTATAGTTAGCGTAATAAGCACATTGGGTTATGTTTTACTATTGATCATTTTGGCTTCTTTGGTGGCGCGTAATATTACTAAACCTCTGGCAAAGCTAACATTATCCATGAATGACATAGCAGCGACAAAAGATTTAACTATTGTTTTAAAAAGCCATGGTAAAGATGAGCTATCCAGTATGGCGCGTGCTTTTAATGCGATGAATCACGACTTCAAAGGGGTCTTAAATATTATTAGTAATAACACCAGCACGCTCGCATCTCAAGCTGAAGAGTTGGCTTGTGTAACAAGTCAGATACAAGTAGGAATTATCGAACAAAAGCAGCAAACAATGCAGGTTGCAAACAATATTGAAGAGCTTAGCTCACAAGCTCTCTCTGTTACTAACCAGACAGAGCAAAGCTTAAACACCACACAAAAAGTTGAAATGCTCAGCAAGCAAGGTTTAGAGCATGTTGCAGATAACCTCAGTTCAATTACTCAAGTTGCGCACAATGTAGAGCAAGCGCAATCTGTAGTACTAGAATTACAGGCCGCATCAGAACATATTGGTGATATTTTAAATGTGATTAAGCAAGTCGCGGAACAAACCAATCTACTTGCGTTAAATGCGGCAATAGAAGCGGCTAGGGCTGGTGAACAAGGGCGGGGTTTTGCTGTGGTTGCTGATGAAGTACGCACACTGGCTAAACGCACTCAAGACTCAACAGGAAGTATTGAAGCTATGATTGAGCAATTACAGACCCGTGTACAGGTTACTGTTGAACAAATGCTACAAGCACAAAATGCAACGCAGGAAGGTCTAAAAATAAGCCAAAAGTGTACACATACTTTGCAAAGTATCGATGAGGCCGTGCTTGTGCTATTTACTATTAATGAAGAAATAGCACAAGCGACCAGCGAACAGCAAGCCGCTGTAACAAACATCAGTCACAATGTGTCTGAGATCGCAGCCATTGCTGAACAAACACAGTTGGGGGCTAAGCATACTCATCAATCAAGTGAGCAACTGAGTGAAATGTCTCAGCAGTTAAATGGATTAGTTGCTGAATTTAAGTTATAAATAATTGGCTTGGGTATATACCTTAACTACTTCAATCGTTGAGCTTTTCACAGGCGCTTACTCTCATGCTTATTACTTCCTTTAATAGGTGTTAATACAGCTGAAGTTTAAGCCCCTGTGACATACACAATTGAGCACCTTTAGGTGTGTGGATATATAGGATCAATTAACGTGTATTGCTAGCTTTTTTAATTTGAGCGAAAAGCCTATTATCAAAGTACCAAAAACAACAGCATACGTTGCAACTAGCCAAAGCAAAGTATGAATACCTGCGCTGGGGTTAAAAATCAAGTACAAACCAAAAACAACCGAAATGACACCAGTGATAATTAAAAACCACTCCCCAGTCATCTCAGCTCTAAGCTTAATGGCAATGAGTATTTCAACTGCGCCTATTGCAATTGCCCACGCTGCAACATAATAAAGCAACAATACGGCTGTGATATTTGGAGCAAATAAAGTAACTAACCCTGCAATGAAAGATAAAACCCCTGCGATTAATAACCAGCGCCAATATGGATTATGCTGTTTTGAACTCCATGCAACCCACGTTCTTAGTAGGCCATCAAATAAAAAGTAGCCAGCAAAAAATAGCAACAAAATATTAAGTGATGCTTCAGGAGCAAACCAAGTAATAACACCCAGAATAGTCGCAATAAGGCCCCGAATAAAAAGTGTTGACCAGTTTTTTGAAAGTGTATTTGTTAAATTCATTATATACCTCAAAGGTAGGTGGGCGATGTATTCCTTATATTTGAAAAGCTACGTTAGCGTGTACCATCATTTTGGTCAATTAACTTGCGTAAATAAGGATAGTCAATTTGATTAAAACAATGATGAACTTTTAAATAATCGTATTGCCTCTTATAGTTAACCTGAACTTTGGATAATAAATCTATCTCCAGCGGCTACTTTCAACGCTACCTGCGTTGAATTTACTTGCAATAGGCCAGTTATTGATAGGTAAATTCGCCTTGTTAGCGTTAAAAGCCTCAGGCTGGAGACGGATAAATACATTTATTATTTAAAGGCTACTTTTTAAAATACCAAGGATAAATCAATGGCTGAGAACGTGAGATGTGGTTGCTTAAATTGGGTAATGATGATCGTGCTTGCTAGTTTAAGCATTGGTGTTTTTGCAGAGCCTGCAATTACCGTAAAATCAATTATGGATAATGAGGACAAAGAGAAGACGCAAACAACGTCCCCCCCTCAGCCTAAAGACCTATCCGCAACTCATAAAATAAGCACTGAACAAGCCATGGAATCAAGCTCGTTATTCTATGATGAGTTTCATCGATTAACACCACGCTCTGCAATGCAAGCTTACTTTAAAGCAGCACGGGTACGAAACTTTGAATTAGCGGCTAAATATTTAGATGTACGTAATTTGCCCCTAAACGTGCAAAGTATTTCACCTGCACTTTTAGCTGAAGACTTATTATTGGTTTTAGACCGAACTGTATGGGTTGATATAGACACATTAAGCCAAAGCCCAGAAGGAAAACAAAATGAAGGTGTACCCGATTACCGAGATTTGGTCGCACAAATCCCGACTTCAATTGGCCCTATCCAAATTCTTTTACAACGTGTTCCAGGAAATAATGGGAGTCCTCGCATTTGGAAAATCTCAAATGCGACAGTAAGTAAAATCCCATTTTTGATTGAAGAGTTTGGATACAACGCTGTGGGAGAGTGGTTATATAGACACTTGCCTCAAGCTGAATTATTAGGAGTGATGTTGTGGCAGTGGGTATATTTTACAGCAACTTTTTTAGGATTCGTGTTTTTTGCAGTGCTTATAACACGCATTTTTGCTGCAATTATACACCGATTAAGAGTTAATACATCTGCGGATATACTCGCCTTTATCAAAGGACCCATTTGCTTATTAATGGCTGTTATTTTGGCACGTACATTTAATGATAAAGCTAATGTAACACTCGCAGTTGTTGCTATCTCCCAGGGGGCAACCGTTTTAATAATTGCATGGGTTTGGGTGTTTATACGTGTTGTTGACATACTAAAACATCGTTTAGCTGATCGATTTATAATGCAGGACAAGCCTCAGGCAGTCTATTTGTTGCGCCCAATGAGTAATGTTTTCAAAGTTATCATCATGATTATGGCGATTTTAATCTGGTTTGAAAATCTAGGCTTTAATGCAACCACATTGATTGCAGGTCTAGGGATTGGTGGTTTGGCTATTGCGCTGGCCGCACAAAAAACAGTTGAAAACATTATTGGTGCAATTACGCTTTATATTTCAGCCCCAGTAAAAATTGGTAGTTTGTGCAAGTTTGATAATCATATTGGCACTATTGAAGAAATTGGTTTGAGGGCAACGCGGATCCGAACACTCGAACGCTCAGTTGTTTATGTCGCAAACGCTAAATTTGTCGATATGCAACTGGAAAATATTTCTGAGCGAGAGCGTATTTCTTATCGACCAAAATTAATGCTGAGTGCCAAAACGCAGAAGGACGATCTGCATGCCTTCATAACAGCATTCAAACAGTTATTGACTGAACATGAAGAGATATGTAGTGATCCCTGTCGAGTTAAATTTAAGGGATTTACGCCATGGGCATTACAAGTCGATGTATTGAGTTATGTAAATACTACCGATTTTAATAAGTATCTAGACGTCATAGAAGAACTAAACCTAGCCATTATTTGTTTACTTAATAAACATAATTGCGAACTTGCGAGTCCAGAGTTGGTAAACACAAGTGGTGACCTAAAATAAACACTGAAATAATAACCATTACCAACCCGGTGCTTTTGCTACAATTTTTGCAATTATTTAATACAGGACATATGTCCGCTAAAGTGTGAAATATTTGCATAAATGAGTCTAAAAGTCGCCATGTTGTTGCTAAAAGTTGTAAAAAACTTGTTTTTTTATACGTATTAATGCAGTAAAAGTGTCATGAAGTGCTATAATATCGTCCGTTCGATCAGCCTCTTTACTTCGTTTTGCACTCTCGACTAAGAGGTCCGCGCAGATTATTCAAGGCGCGAAAAATTGATTGAGCCCGCCGAGTGAATTTGGCGCAACACCTTAACCGTTGAACAAGAGTGCATTAAAAAGGCTAAACCCCAACATGAAAGCAATGAAAAGATCTACGTTAGCAACCCTTATTAATGCAACGTTGTTCTCTGCAGTAGCAGGTACTTCATTTTCAAGCGCAGCAGAAGACGCCCCCGCTGCAGAAAAAAACAACCAATTAGAAGTTATTCAAATTACCGCACGTAAACGTGTAGAGAATGCGCAAGAAGTTCCAGTTGCAGCATCTGCATTACAGGGTGATGGGTTAGAAGCAGCAAGCTCTGCTGGTATGGATATTCGCTTTTTAAATGCGAAGATCCCAAGTTTAACCGTTGAATCTTCGTTTGGTCGTTCATTCCCACGCTTTTATGTTCGTGGTCTTGGTAACTCAGATTTCGATTTGAACTCATCACAACCAGTCTCTTTAGTGGTAGATGAAATTGTTCAAGAGAGTCCTATTTTAAAAGGTTTCCCTGTATTTGATACGGGGCGAGTTGAAGTTCTTCGTGGACCTCAAGGAACGCTGTTTGGTCGTAATACACCGGCTGGCTTAGTTAAAATTGACTCTGCACGCCCAACACAAGATTTTGAAGGCTATGCTGCTTTATCTTATGGCTCGTTTAATTCAATTGATTTTGAAGGTGCTGTAAGTGGTGGGTTAACTGATAACTTATCTGCCCGTGTTTCTTTATTACGCCAAGAACGTGATGATTATATTGATAACCGTTTAGCTGGTAATGAAATTGATGATGCAACGGGTGGTTATCAAGAAACAGCCGCACGTGT
The DNA here is from genome assembly GCF_054960735.1 of Pseudoalteromonas sp. RWi3. Classification (NCBI taxonomy): domain Bacteria; kingdom Pseudomonadati; phylum Pseudomonadota; class Gammaproteobacteria; order Alteromonadales; family Pseudoalteromonadaceae; genus Pseudoalteromonas; species Pseudoalteromonas sp. RWi3. The sequence continues at coordinate 667,143 of NZ_JBHNYL010000001.1, read as the reverse complement.
GCAATTCTTATATGAAAAAGATGATTTAAGTGCGTTATTCAATTATCACACGCGTGATTTAAATGGTAAGCCAATTGTATTCCATGCAAACGCGATTGAAACGGGTACGAACAAACCTCGTGCTGGCTTTAACCCCGAAGTTATTTATCAAGATTCAGTACAGTTTGCGACGCAAAATGTTGAATCACAAGGTGCAAGCTTAAAAGTTGAATATGATTTTAATGCTCATACATTAACCTCAATCACCGGCTGGGAAAGTGCTGACATATACTCTCGTGCGGATGTAGATGGTGGCTTTGGCTGTGGTAACACGTTTGTTCCTGGATGCCCAACACCTGAAATGGGACCTGGTTTCATATTCTTAGCATCAGAAACGGCAGATGCATTACCTGAACATAACCAATACACACAAGAGTTACGTTTATCGAGTGACTTTGCAGGTGACTTTAACTATCAAGTTGGTGCTTTTTATTATAATGAAGAGCAAGTTATCGAAACATATGGTTATGATGGTTTAGGTGCCAATTTCTTAACGGGTTACGTACGTCAAGATCAAGAAACGACTGCATGGGCAGTATTTGCCTCAAGTGAATATCAGTTATCTGATAAGCTAGAGATCACTGCTGGTTTACGTTATTCAGATGATAAGCGTGACTTTACTGCATCACGTTATGCATCACCTGAGTCAACTACCGCTAACCTAACTAAGTCTGTTGCACCAGAAGATAGCCATGTATCATGGGATTTAGCAGCTGCTTATAAATACTCAGATGACATAAATTTATTTGTTCGTGCTGCGAATGGTTTCCGTGCACCAAGTGTTCAAGGTCGTATTCTGTTTAGCGATGATGTAACGGTTGCTGACTCTGAAACAATTAACTCTATTGAAGCAGGTATCAAGTCAGATGTACTTGATGGTAGTGGTCGTATTAATGCGACTGTTTTTTACTATCAAATGGATGATCAGCAGTTAACAGCTGTTGGTGGTGATGCCGGTAATACTGCACGCTTATTAAATGCTGACAAAACAGTGGGTTATGGTTTTGAGGTTGATACTCAATGGGTATTATCTGATAACTTCGATGCAACATTCAACTTTAGTTACAATAATACTGAGTTGCAGGATGACGCATTATTTTCGCAAGGTTGTTTTGCATGTACTATAACAGATCCTTCGACTGATCAAGGTTTTAGCCTTGATGGTAACAGCTTACCTCACGCACCAGAGTGGATTGCTAACTTTACTTTACGTTACACACAAGAGCTAGGTGACGGTGAGTTTTATGCTTACACTGATTGGTCTTACCGTAGTGAAATTGACTTTTTCTTATATGAATCTGTTGAATTTACTGGTGAAGCCCTACTTGAAGGTGGCGTGCGCACTGGCTATAAATGGTTCTCGGGCGATTATGAGTATGAAGTGGCAGCCTTTGCTCGTAACATAACTGATGAGCAAGTATTCATTGGTGGTGTTGATTTTAGTAATAACTCAGCAATCGTAAACGAACCGCGCTTTATTGGCGCAGAGTTTAAAGTTAACTTCTTTTAATGTTAATTAATTACAATAAAACCCGCTTTTAAAGCGGGTTTTTTCATTTCTATTGCTAGTTTATACTGCTAAAGTAGCCCTCATTAACTGATAAAGAAAAGAGACAAATAATGGCTGGATTTTGGAACTACCGTGTAATTTTTTGTGAAGCGACCAAAGATGAAGCAGCGCAATATCAAATTCATGAAGTTGAATATAACCTAAATGGTAAAGTAACAAACTGGTCTGAAACCGGTGCGGCACCATTTGGTAATACTGTTGAAGAATTGCAAGCAGACAGTGATCGCCTTAAAACAGCTTTTGAAAAGCCGGTATTAAAAGTGGTTCGTAAAGAACGTGGTTATGAACTTGTTGACGTTGAAACCGGTGAAGAGGCCTTTGCCGAGCCACCTGCAGGCTTAACGCAATAATGTAAAATGAAAAGGTGCCATGTGCGCCTTTTTTTAGCGCTTTAAATAAGGAGTGACGATGACTTTACAGGCAATACTATTTGATATGGACGGCACCTTGGTTGACTCTGAAAGTGTGCACTTTAATTGCTGGAATGACATTTTAGCCGAGTATGGTATTCGTTATGAAGAAGAGGAGTTTTGTCAGCGTTTTTCAGGTAAAGCGACTGTAGAAGCTGCTAAAGAAGTCGTTGCTCTTCATAACTTGGCGATTACACCGCAAGCACTTGCGCAAAGAAAGTATGATTACTTTAGTGAATTTGTCACAACTCACTTGCCACCACTCATGCCATTTGCAAAAGAAACCTTACTCGCCGTGAAACAAAGTGGCCTAAAGATGGCGTTAGTGACAGGCAGTGCAAGAGATGAAGCCTTACCTATCCTTAAAGGGTATGGCTTTTATGAATTATTTGACTGTGTAGTAACAAAAGATGATGTGCTTAAGCCAAAGCCTGCTGGCGATCCGTATTTATTAGCACTGCAAACACTCGCTATTAACCCTATAAATGCCGTCGCGGTTGAAGATACCAATACCGGTGTAACAGCTGCTTTTAATGCAGAACTTACTGTGATAGCAGTACCTAATAAACATACACTAAATCACGATCTAAGCAAAGCAACGGCACAGCTTGCTAATTTGCAGGAGTTTTGGCAATGGGTACAAAATAAACTATAGTTTGAGTATCTATTTTGTAAGGATACGACAATGAACAAAGGACTCTATACTTTATTGTATATTTGGCTAATTTCACTAATCTTACCTTGTTTAGCTCAAAGTACAGATAAGGCAGGCACCACACCTCACGTACAACTTGCAAAAGTGTATGATAAAAGCAACAGTGTTGATGTGTCTGAATACTTAGTGAGTGAAAAGTTTGATGGCGTGAGAGCTATTTGGACTGGTGCTGAGTTTATCACACGAAATGGCAACTCCATTAATCCTCCTCGCTGGTTTAGCAGTGTTTTGCCTAAAGTGTGGCTCGATGGAGAGCTTTGGACAAAACATAATGACTTTGCGGCTTTAAGTGGCATTGTGCGCACAGCTAAGCCGGTAGACAGTGATTGGCAGAAGGTAACTTTTCGTATATTTGATATGCCCGATCAAAAAAATCCATTTAGTATTCGCTATAAGAATTATCAACAGCTGGTTCAAGTCATTAATAAACCACATATCATTGGGGTAGAACAACACCAGTTTTTATCGAACCAAGCGCTCACCGCTTTTTTTGAACGTATAACAAAACGCGGTGGTGAAGGGGTTATACTGCATCTTGCAAGTGCCAAGCATCAAAATGGCCGCTCATCAGCACTGCTAAAACTTAAACCTTACTTTGATGATGAAGCTATTATACTTGGCTATTTACCCGGTAAAGGTAAGTACTCAGGGTTGCTTGGTGCAATCCGAGTTAAAAATGAAGCTGGCATTGAGTTTACTATTGGCACTGGGTTTAGTGACCTCCAAAGACAAAGCCCACCGGCTATTGGTACAAAGATAACGTACCGTTATCATGGCTATACAAAAAATGGATTGCCTCGTTTTGCCAGCTTTTTACGTGAGCGCCCGCAGGAATAACGTTTTAAAGCTGTGTTAAATGTGCTAAATTGCGCGGCCTTTTTGTCGTCAGTGTGGTGAAGTAATGGTAGTTGGTTTTGATTATGGTAGTTCTAACTGTGCAATGGGTGTGATGGGTGAAAACAACCTCGTTGAACTTGTGCCATTAGAGCAAGGTAAACATTACTTACCATCGACACTTTACACTCACCATAGCGCATTGGTCGTTGATTTTGTTGCTAAAAACCTAACTGGCACCCCCTTCGAACACGATTATAAAAGCCAACGCCAAGCCCTGTTAAATACCTTGCCGCGTATAAAGTCAGATCTTGATTTAGCCGTTAATGAGCAAAGTTTATTTATTGGTCGTGAAGCTATTAACGAGTATGTGCAATTTCCTGAAGAAGGTTACTTTGTTAAATCACCGAAATCATTTTTTGGTGCAACTGGCTTAAAGCAAGGACAAATCAATTTTTTTGAAGATATTGCAACAGCAATGATTTTAAAAATAAAACAACGAGCAGAGTTGTCACTTAAGCAGTCATTAACACACACTGTGATAGGCCGCCCAGTTAATTTTCAGGCTGTAGGCGGTGAAGAGTCAAATCAGCAAGCCATTGGTATCTTGGAGCGTGCTGCAAAACGTGCAGGCTTTAAAGACGTTGCATTTTTATATGAGCCTTTAGCCGCAGGGATTGATTACGAAAGTAATTTAACGCAAAACCAAAAAGTACTCGTAGTTGATATTGGGGGGGGGACGAGTGATTGCTCATTTGTGCAAATGGGCCCTGATTTTCGCGGGAACAGCGAGCGCGATAATGACTTTTTAGCCCACAGCGGTAAACGTATTGGTGGAAACGACCTTGATATTGCGCTGAGCTATCACGGTTTAATGCCATTGTTAGGGCTTGGGAGTTCGTTTAAATCGGGCTTACCATTACCCAATCAACCTTTTTGGCAGGCTTGCAAAATTAACGATGTAAATTTACAAAGCCAATTTTACGCACAAGCACATACTCGTGAGCTTATTACTTCGCTTCGTGATGTAAATGAACCTGCTCTTTTCCAGCGCTTAATTAATTTACAGCAAAATAAACAGGGGCATCAGTTAGTGCAACAAGGCGAAGCCGCTAAAATAGCTTTATCGTCTGAGCCAAGCTTTAACTGCAATTTAGACTTTCTAGCGACGGGTTTATCTAAAACATTGAATGTAAGTGACCTAGCTTTAGCCGTAGACGACTCTATAAATCAAATAGTAACACTAGCTAAAGAGGCGATTAAAGAGGCTGGCGTTATACCAGACGTAATTTATTTAACCGGGGGTAGTGCACAGTCACCGTTAATAAAAGCGGCACTCAAACAACACTTAGGTGATATTAACTTAGTGAATGGCGACCACTTTGGTAGTGTTACCGCCGGTCTAACCAAATGGGCAAATATGCTTTATAAGTAGTAGGTACTTACTTATAAATCTACTTGCCGAGTTGCGAGGTATTTTTCGTAATCCGGTAAGGTACGCTCAAGCTCGCTATTCATTAACGTTGAGCTTAATAGCATATCCGCACTGACTTCATTACAAGCAACGGGAATATTCCATACCGCAGCCAGTCTTAGTAACGCTTTAACATCTGGGTCATGTGGCTGTGATGCAAGTGGATCCCAAAAGAATATAAGCATATGCACTTCGTGCTCAGCAATCTTTGCTCCGAGTTGTTGATCGCCACCCATAGGACCACTCAATAGTTTTACAACGTTTAATCCTGTGGTGCGTTCGATTAAATGTCCTGTGGTGCCTGTGCCATACAATGTATGTTGACTAAGGCTATCGTGGTGTTTTTTACACCAAGCTTGAAGGGCCGCTTTTTTACCATCATGGGCAACCAAAGCGATATTTTTATGTGCCGGAAGTGACTGTAATTTTTGTTCCATATTGACTCTTATTGTTACTACATCAGTAGATTGATTGCCAGTGCTATAAATACTACGCCAGTTATACGATCAATCCAAATTTGGCTCTGAGGGTGCGCTCTAAAATAGTCGGCTATTTTATCACCAAAGTAAATATACGTGCAGTCGATAGGAAAAGCAAAAAGAGGGTAGAGCAAACCAAAAAATGCCAGCTGAAATGTGGTTGAACTCGATAACGTCGGATCAACAAATTGCGGTATAAAAGCAATAAAGAACAGCGCCACTTTAGGGTTAAGCACTTCTGTCATCATAGCTTGAAACATGACGTTGGATTTCTTCTTGGTAGTAATATGAGGCTTATCATCACTATTGCATTGTGGCTGCGTAAATGTACTTTTAAGCATGCTGGCACCTAAATAGCAAAGATAGGCAGCGCCTGCATACTGCACCGTCGCATAAGCTGTCTCAGAAGCTTTTAAGATAGCCGTTAAACCAATTACAGCAAATAAAGTGTGTACTACGCCGCCAAGGGCAAAACCAAACGCACTTTGTAAACCCGCCGCGCGACCATTAGCAAATGTTTGTGCCATAAGAAATGCATTAGAAGGGCCTGGAGCAACAGCAATTAAAAAGCTTGCTGCTAGAAAAGACAATAAAAATTCAACGTTTATCATTGTGGAATCGATTGATTTTAATGGGCATCATATTAACAAAATTTCTAAAAAAGAAAAGCGAGCCTTGGCTCGCTTTATGTGCTTGGATTAACCGTATTAGAAATTAACCGTTGTGTTGCTAGAGCATACGCTAGTGCTTTGCGCTTCACAGACTTGATAAGTGTAGCTGCCGCCGCCTTTGCTTGAAATAACATCTGTGTAACTATTTGTGTTGGCAACAGTCGACACTTTTACACCATTTCTGTATACATCAACTTGGCTTGTGGCTGCACCACTCCAGCTAAGGTCAACGTATTTAGTACCTTTAGATTTATACCCTGAAGCTGATAAGCTAATGTCATCATTATCAGGAGGTGTTACACCCCCTCCGTCACCACCCGCACAGCCATTTGCAGTTAAATAAGCATCGGCATCAGCGGCTTTAACAATACCGTGACCAAAGTATACATCGTGACCAGTCGCGCCTTGATCTTCAGCTGTTGCTTTAAGTGCATCACGAATTTCAGTCCCTGTACATTCAGGATGCAAAGACCAAACGAGCGCAGCAATACCTGAAACAGCAGGAGTGGCCATTGATGTACCGCTCATAAATCCATAATCACTCGCACCAATTGTAATGTTAATACTGGCACTGTTAAGTAGAGCATTGCGATCCTCTAATGCAGCACCTACAGCCGGGATCGATGTGTTATTGGTGTCACCCAGCGTGGCATATAACATGCCTGCTTCGTTGTTAATAATAACCGCGCCAGTACCACCTGAGTTTTCACAGTTTGCTACTTTGTCGTAAAAAGAGATATTACCACGGTCAATTAAACATACTTTACCGGCTGCGCCAGTATCAATGCTTTCGCCAGTACCCATGAAATGGGCAGCAGCAGTGACTTGACCTGAGTTTTCCATTGCCGATGAATCAAATGCAACATTATCAGCAGATAAGTTAGCTGCAGTTGCCATCCCTGAAGGGTAGGTTGATAACGTATCTACACCACCTGCAGTGACTTCTACACAGATTGTTTCGTCATTTGTAGCACGTTTCCCTCGGCCAGATGAACAGCTAGGAAACTGAGAGAAGTCAGCAATTTGATTATTGGCGTCATTTGCGCCAATCATCATTACCGAAGGGTATCCAGCTGGGTAGGAGCGTACATTGTTACCGTCATTGCCTGCAGCCGCAACAACTAATCCGCCTGCATTTGTGAAAGCGTCGAATGCATTTGATTCTGTGCTATTTGAACCGCCACCGCCTAAACTCATACTGATGATGTTTGCGCCAGCTTGCGAGCATAAGTTTGCTGCTTGAGCTAAATCAGACGAGTACCCCCATCCTTCAGCATTAAATACTTTGATTATATGCATAGCAACACCAGGTGCCATACCCACAACACCCAAATTGTTATCAGCAGCACCAATTGTACCGGCTACATGAGTACCTCCATTATCAAACCAATTACCAGTACCTGTATCATTATCCCCAGTGATATTACCCCAAATAAAATCAGGGTTTGAGCTATCTAGACCAGAGTCAATAACACATACTTTCATACCTGCATTCGCGTCAAATGTCAGTTGGTCAGCTTGTGATTGATAAACAGCATAAGGTGTTAGCTGTTGTTGCATTGCATTTCCAGCATCGTCGCTGTAAAACGCTGTTGGGAATCGTTTTTGATCTTCTTCGATTAATTTAATATGAGGGTTATTGAGTAATCCTTTAACGCTGGCTAAGTCATGGCCAGAAAATTGCGCTGCGATGAAACCATTGCCATCAACTTTAATATCTCCCCCCAGTTTTTTTGCGAGTGCTTTTACCACTCCTTTTTTATTATTATCAACTTGAATGATATATCGCTCGTTTGCTGCAGATGCATTACCTGCAGCAAAAAGACCACTGATGATTGCGGCTAAGGCTAGTTTATTATTTTTCATATATTGTATCCCAAACGTGTATAATGGTTAATGTAGTGTTAATACTATTTAACCTTAAGTTAATATTAGCGTGGGTACCTGGGTTATTGTGCACAAAAAAGAAATAAAAAAGTCTGTTTTTTTATTTTTTATAATTAATAATCATATCGAGATGTTTAAATGGATAAATAAAACTTAATGATTCTTATTTACAATTTGGATGTTAAAAGTAAGTCTTATGATGAGCGCTGTATAAGCTGTCTAAAAAGAAGATAGTAAAAAGGAATGAGTAATAAAAAATGAACACTAATCAATTGCGGAGTCGATAAATTAAGGTGTTGCGTCAAAAATACCAGTAAACTTGCGCCACTCATTTGCATAAGCCCAATTAAAGCAGACGCAGTTCCCGCTTGCTTTGGAAATATACTGAGTGCTCCTCCGGCTGCTGACCCCAGCGTTAAAGCAAAGCCAAATGCAGCAATAAACATAGGCGCCATTAGTCCTAAAGGCGTTTTTAAATTACTTAACAGTATCATTAAACAGCCAGAACCAATGAGTATCAATAAACCACACTTTAACGCTTTAGTTGCATTTTTCTTTATGAATACAGGCATGGTAAAGCTTGCTAAAATACTCAGTACGGCATTTATTGTGAACCAGAAAGTAAAATCACTAACGCTTCCGCCAAGCTCTGTGATAAGCCAGCCTGGTGCAAGTGTTACAAATACCAAAATTGCAGACATGGCTACCATGCAAATTAGACTATTAAAAAGAAAAATAGGGGTTGTTATTATTGGAATAAAACGTCTCAAGTCGAGAATATGACCATTGTAAACACTATCAGCAGGGCGGGTTTCTTTAAATAGTAGCAAGGTAACAATAAGACCCAGAAGCGCAAAGCCAGCTAAAAATAGAAAATTCATACGCCAGCCAAATTGAATTGTAAGCCAAGCTCCTAAAATAGGGGCTAGTGCAGGAATAAAACACACGATACCATTTAAATAGGTGATCATTTGGCCGCTTCGCTCACTGCCAAACCTATCTCTTACAATTGCAAAGGCTACAACAAAAGTTGCACACGCTCCAAATCCTTGTATGGCACGTGCCACTAACATGGTATTGAAGTTTGGAGCAAAGTAAGCGCCTAAAGAAGCTAAGCCATAAAGGCATACCCCCACGAGTGCAACAGGTTTACGGCCAAATTTATCTGCCAGCGGACCTGCTATTAACTGCCCAAGCCCTACAGTTAGCATGAAAATAGCCACCGTTTGCTGAACTTGTTTTTCACCTACTTGAAACTGCTGTGCAATTATAGGAAATGCAGGTAGATAAATATCAATTGCTAGAGGGCAAAAAATCACAAGAAGCGCGAGGATCAATAGCAAGTTAATAGTATGTTTGGACTGGGGTGGGTACATTCGAACTCCTTTAAAACAACATTTTAAGTTCCTTGTAAGTAAATTGAAAGCACTCAATTTTATTAAAAGAAGAAAACATCTAAATTCATCATAGTGTTAACAGTTTGCTTAATAGAATATGATGTTTTTTAGCTTTTTATAACTGGTCTGATGTGTTAACTTTGTGATTATTAAACCATTCACATGAGAGAAATAATGAGTGAACAATCCTCTGTTTTAAAAACATGGTTAAGATTAAAGAATATGCCATTTGGTAATTGGTTATTTACTAAGGCTGTATGTTTTAAAGCGCCATATTTTGGCTCGATGAAACCCTATATTCTGGACTTGAAAGAAGGCTATTGTAGCGCAGTAGTGAAAAATAGGCGCAGCGTACATAATCATATTGGTACTATTCATGCTATTGCACAGTGTAATTTGGCTGAGCTTTGTGCCGGTGTTATGGTTGACGCAACCGTCCCATATAAAACCCACCGGTGGATCCCCAAAGGAATGACTGTGAGTTACCTAGCTAAAGTAGATACTGACGTTACGGCAATTGCAGAAATACAAATGCCAAGAAAATGGTTAGATAAAGAAGACTTAGTGGTGCCGGTAAGGCTTTATAATACTCGCAACGAGCTAGTTTTCAGCGCAGATATAACAATGTACATTACAAAAAAGAAATAATTATTTTGTTTTTTCTGCGGGTTGTTTATTGAAAAATGACAAGTCACTGTCGCCCGAGTCTAATACGCAAGTGAGTTCAGGTTTGTCATTTTCAGCACTCTTCAGCTCGACAGTTTCTGCTTCATGGCGTTGCTTTAAGTTTCCTTCAATCGTAGCGCCAGCTTCGATACTAAGAGTATCTTGAAATATATCGCCATGTAATTCTGCGGTTTGTTCAATAATAACTTTACCCGCATTGAGTGAACCGATGATCTTTCCTTTGACAACAACACTGTCAGCAATGACGCTACCTTCAACAACGCCAGTAATGCCAATCACTAATAGGCTAACACGTACATCACCATCTACTCGACCATCGAGCTGAACTTCTCCTTGGCTGGTTAAACTGCCAGTGAGACGCATATCTTCAGAAATAATAGAAGGTGTGTGATTAGTTCTTTTTAATTGGTTACCAGTTAAACCAGTATTAGTTTGCTTTTTTTTACCGAACACGAGCGAGCGCCTTAGTAATTTTAACAGGGTTAACATGCTTATCATTGAGTAGCACTTCGTAATGCAAGTGAGTACTTGTGCTTCGGCCAGTACTGCCCATCAAGCCAATTACGTCATTTTTAGTGACTGTTTGTCCCTTCTTAACCTTAATTTTATTAAGATGGCCAAACCGCGTTACAAATCCATTCTTATGTTGTAACTCTATAAAGTTACCATAACCGCCATTACGACCAGCGCGTAAGACTGTACCATCAGCAGGTGCGAAAATTTCGGTTTTATGCCAACCAGCTAAATCAACACCTTTATGAAATGCTCTGCGACCATTTATTGGGTCTTTACGTAAACCGTAGTTGCTTGAAATATAATAATCTGCGGCAGGGAGAGATTGCGGTAACTCATTAAGTAAGCTTTCAAGGCTATTAAGCAGTAATAATTTATCAGCGATGGCTAAAAATTCACTCGGAATTTTTGATTCATCAAATACATTAAGTGGGCCACCTTGTGCTGAGTCATTCGTATTAATGGATAGTCGACTTGCAATGGCATCATCAATACCCGCCACTTTTAGTGTTGCTAAGATACGTTGTTGTCGGTTTTCTATGTGTGCTTCAAGTGCATTAAAATTGTTTTGATACTGCTCACTTAAAAGAGCAAATCGTTGCTCTGCTGAGTAGTTGTTTAGCTGTGCCGTATTTTTACCACTAAGGGGATCATCAACAAGAGGCTCATGAAAATCACCTTGTTGTTTCTCTTCAATTTGCACAGCTTCACTCTCACCTGCTTTGCTAAGAGATTCAGGTAACGATTCAATCATGCTTTGGAGTAAAGCATGCTTTTGCTCAAGAGCTGCTAATTGCTCTAATTGTTTTTCGTGTAATGCTTGTTGAGTTTGCTGTTGTTGTTGCCATTGTTGTTGTTTTGTTATTTGGCTTTTTTCAATGTCAGATATTTTATTCGTTTGAGAGTAAACGTGAGCGGTTGTTGTTACCAGCCACACTGTGGCAGCCAAAATAGTTAAAACAATTGATATTTGTAACCAAGGCGCTAAAACCACATGTTTAACCTCGCCATTTTGACGGATCAATAGCTGTCGGGTAGGAAATAATTTGTGGTAAAAAGACTTAATAAATACTGACATGGCTCATAAATACTGACTATTAACCGGTCCAAGATAGCAATTTGAGATAAAAAAGCCAGAAAAAAATTGTAATTCTTACTCATTTAAATGTAAAAAGCGCCCAGTTGGGCGCTTTGATTTGTTAACTATTTATTAAAAAGATTGGTTAATTAATCACTTAGCTGGCAGGATTGTGCCTTCAACTGAGCCAAAGCCAATTCGTGCAAAACCTTCTTTTTCACACCAACCACGCATGATTACATTATCACCATCTTCTAAGAAGCTTCGTTGCTCACCATTGCTCAGGGTAATCTTTTCTTTACCACCACGTGATAACTCAAGTAATGAACCAGCTTCTTCATGTGTTGGGCCTGATTGTGTACCAGAACCAAGCATATCACCAGGCATGAAGTTACAACCATTTACAGTGTGGTGAGTAACCATTTGCGCTACTGTCCAGTATGAATGCTTGAAGCTAGACTTAGATACTTGCTCAGGTGTGTGCTTTTCATCACGCATTTTTTGCGTTTCGATTTGTACATCCATTTGAATATCAAATGCGCCTAGCTCACGGTTTTGTGAAGACTCAAGGTAATCCATTGGTTGTGGATCATTCTCATCGCGTGTCCATGATGTTCTGTAAGGAGCAAGCGCTTCAGTAGTGACAATCCAAGGCGAGACGGTTGATGCAAAGTTTTTCGCAAGGAAAGGCCCAAGAGGTTGATATTCCCACGCTTGTAAGTCACGTGCAGACCAATCATTGAAGACGCAGAAACCAAATACATGGTTTTCAGCATTTTCGATAGCAATCGCATCGCCAAGTTCATTACCTTTACCTAGGTAGATACCTAGCTCTAGTTCATAATCCAAGCGTTTACACGGACCAAATGATGGCACTTCTGCATCTGGCGCTTTAGTTTGGCCATTAGGGCGATGGAAAGCTTGTCCAGATACATCGATTGATGATGAGCGACCATGGTAACCAATTGGCACCCATTTGTAGTTTGGAAGCAATGGGTTATCTGGGCGGAATAAGCTACCTACGGCTGTAGCATGGTAAATTGATGTATAAAAGTCAGTGTAATCGCCAATACGACAAGGTAATGCGAATTCAATATCTGCTTGGGCAATTAGAGCTTCAGACAATAAAGCTTGCTCCGAAGCACCTTCGCGAAGTGCCTTTGAAAGTGCTAAGCGCAGTGCTGACCAATATTGTTGGCCCAGACCCATAAACTCATTCAGTGTAGGTTGGCTTGCCGCTGCAACAGCAGTCTGCGCATCGCCTGAAAAAATAGCTAATTCGTTTACTTTAGCAAGGTCTATAACTTGATCGCCAATGGCAACAGCACCACGGAAAGCTTCGTTGCTATTTTTGCGGCGAACTTCTGCAAATGGTAAGTTTTGAATCGGGAAGTCACTATTTGCAACGTTGGCTGATGCAACCCAGCTGGTTAAATTAATATCGTGAGTTTCGTTAATGAGGCTCATACTCTTTCCTTATGGTTCGCGCTGATTTGGTGGATACAGTAGTATATGGAGACAATCAGCACAAATTTAAACGACAAAAAGCAGCGAATTCGCTGCTTTTTAATTTTATATTGAACGACTTATAAAACGCCGCGACGTTCTTGATCGCGTTCAATTGATTCAAATAGTGCTTGGAAGTTACCTTCACCAAAGCCACCATCATCAACACGTTGGATCATTTCAATAAAGATTGGACCAAATAGGTTTTTAGAGAAGATCTGTAATAAGTAACAGTCTTCACTTTGGCTATCTACCAAAATTTGATGCTCACGGATTTTTTCTTTGTCTTCTTTAACCCACGGTACACGATCAAAAATTGTTTCGTAGTACTCAGGGATAATATCAAGTGTTGCAATCGTTGATTTATCTAACTTATCAAGCGAGCTTACAAGATCATCAGTCAAAAATGCTAAATGTTGTACACCTGGTCCATTGTATTCACCTAGGTATTCATCAATTTGGTTGTTATCGTTGCCTTTACCTTCATTGATTGGAATTGAGAAGGTGCCACATGGCGATTTAAGAGCATAAGATAACAATGCTGTTTTTTGGCCTTTAATGTCAAAATAACGTACTTCAGTGAAACCAAATACGTCTTTATAAAAGTTAGCCCATGTTTCCATTGTGCCTTTATAAACGTTATTAGTTAAATGGTCGATACGTAAGAAACCTTTATCAGCAACCACATTTTGCTCAGCTAAATCTTCAAAGTCGTTATCGTAGATAGAACCGTCTTTACCAAATTGTTCGATGAAGTAAATTAGGCTATCACCAATACCGTAGATTGCTGGGTATGGTAAGTCTTTATGTGTTGAGTCTGTTGCTGGTTTTGCACCGCGCGCTACAGCAGTTTCGAATGCGTGTTGAGCATTCTCAACGCGCCAGCCCATTGAACAAATTGCTGGGCCGTGACTTTTTGCAAATTCTGCTGAAAAACCACCACGTTCGTTATTTAGTAAAAAGTGAATATCGTTTTGGTTGTAGTAAACGATGTCTTTACCTTTAAATGTTTTTAACTTAGAAAAACCAAAATCGGTAAATACTTTATCCATATAGTCAGCATCTGGTGTTGCGTACTCAGTAAACTCGATACCAACTAAACCTAGAGGGTTCTTTTCATCACTCATTTCAATTCTCCCGCAATTAAGCACTGCGTTTAGTGTTGTTTAATGAGTGGGATGATTAACCATAAATGTGATTAGGGGAAGAGGCTGCATTTATTTAGCTCAGAGCCAAATTGTAAATTAAATGGGACGGAATTTTTAATACCTAACAGCTTTCTACTCACCTACCTCATGTTATGAGCGTGCGTTTCATGGCAATATGTTCTTTTTATGTGTAAGCTTTTAATTTTTAATGCTTTATAAGTGCTGTTAGTTAGGTTAATATGGAAAGTTATTTCCTTATTTACCCAACTTAACTGTAATTAATTGTTTACACTGACTCGGTTTTTGTTAAAAAATTGACTGCGTTGTTGAAGCCATAAGTTAGGTTTAATTTCAGGTGCACTTTGATAATGGCGTTTTACAGCTTCATTTAACTGTCGAGTTGACTGAGTAAATGAAAGCGAGGGTGTTGCTTCGCCAAGGGATGCGATTTCATTGTCAGTCATAGTACGCCCAGCGAACAGCATAGCATTTAAAAAACCGGCTTCAGTCTCATAATCGTTCTCTGTGAATAATAGTGCGGTTTGGTTGATAGCCCAGCGAGCGTCAATTTCACCTTCATCTTTTACCCCAACAAGCTTGCCGTTAATGTATATTTTTAATACGCCATTGGCCGGCGCGGAGTAAAATACAAACGCAATACGGTTCCATTCATTACTGTTTAGCTCACCAAAGTAACCGCTGTCAGTGGTTGTTATGCCGATGCCATTACTTGTATTGTAGTAAAGCTCAGCATCAGTGAGGTTTGTTAAATCTGTTTGTAATAAAGAACGCCAGCTTTTGTCGCTGTCTTCAGGCCATAAAACATCCATTACTAATGTATAATCGGAAATGAGGTTTTGTTCCTTAAAGTCGCCATTAGCAGGTGAATTAGCAGTTAATGTAAAGCCTTCAGTTGGGCTATGACGTGCAAATGCCATCACACCTGAAGGGCCTCCATTTAGATCTGAAATGTTCAATTCGGTGGTTGTTTTAAACTGTGTTTTCTCATCACCCCAATTATCAGATTCAGGGTCGTAATAATTCAGTACAGCTGGGCCGGTGTCTGCTATCAATGGTGTTTCAGGATTATCAAAATTCCAAATGGTAATACTGTCATCGACTTTACATGCACTGAGTAATTCATCAACGTCAATATACATGCACTGACTGGTCCGAAAGCGAGCATAATTATCCAGTATGGCCCAAGCTTCAGCTAATAGGAGCGGATCGGCTAAGTTTACGTTAGTAAAAAATAACTCGCTATTAAGTGCAGGCCCTTTTTGCAAGGCGACAGTATACCTAGTGGTATTTTCAATACTTTCTGGGGCTAGATAAACCCAGTCAGGTTGACTTGTTGCCATTGCTTTGAGCTCTTCACCGGTTACCGATACTTGGTAAATAGCATTAAAGCCTGAGGTATTTGAAGGTTGCCTTTCCACTTGAAAAACATTGTGAAAATCTTCTTGTGTTAAAGTGCCTGGGAACCATCGGTCTTGTACTTGTATTGGATCAAATAATACCGCATCGACGGTAGCGAATTGATGTTGGGTTGCCAACGCCGTTATCGTGCTTACTTGCTTGATAGTTGGATAGTTTTGCGACAGAGCTATCTCTGTTTGGGCATCAGGTGCATATTTACCCATGATCATATCAACTTCACGCTGAGTATTCGCATCAATTGTTGAAATCGATGTTGTAGTAACCGTATTGTAGTCTATATTTTCTACTGTTTTTGTTTGGGAATCAAATGTTAATGTTAAGTCTGTTAACCCTTGCGCAAAAAAGTTGGGCTGTATTACGATAGTTCCATTATCTAGTTGTTGATAACTTTCACCACCGTGAGTATGTCCGCCTAGAACTAAATCAATACCCTGCACATTCTGTGCAAGACGGACATCTGAACCCTCACCTAAATGACTTACCATAACCATATAGTCTACATCTTGGCGGTATTTATTAACCAACTCTTGTGCGATATCCTGCCATAGCCAGTTCATTTTAAAGTTAGCGATAAAATCTGGGATTGGATCGGTTTCAAGAGGTTCATCCAGCTCATTCCAAGGCACTGATGTCATGCCAAAAAAGCCTACTTTTAAACATCCAACTTGGACAACAGAGAAGTCAACTGCGTCAAACGTTGTATCAGGGGCACCTTCGTAAGTCGTGTTACTTGCCAAAACTATTGCGTTTTCGTCACTTGCATAATCAAGCAGCTGTTCTGGTCCCCATGCATAGTCATGATTACCAACAACCCTGACATCAAAAGCCATCGCTTTAATGGCCTCAACAGTTGCTTGTCCCATTGATATTTGCTCTGCAACGGTACCTTTTTCGTAATCATCACCGCCATTGGTAAATAAAGTGAAAGGTTGTTCTGCGATGGCAGCATTGTAATAGCCTTTGATGCGGCTAAAATATTGTTCTTTAAAACCAAAGCGAGCGTGCAAATCTGCAACATGGATGAATCGCAACATTTGCTCGTTTTGATTATCAACACATTGCGGTCCTATTGTTTTTGCAATTTGTGGCAAAGTTCGAGATTGTACGGCAAAAGTCCCAAATGCTGATATTTGTGCACTGATCTGGTTTAAATTAGTCGTTGTGCTCGCCAATGGCTGCCAAGATTCATCTACGAGCTGAACAATAGTATAAGCTTGTTGCTCAGTGGCATCAGGTACCGTAATAGTGACTGTTAGTGGGCTAGTAAATACGATGTCGCTGGGTGTAAAAGTATAAAGGGGTGAGACAATATTAAGTGCCTTATTAGCCTCATCTACATCCATTTTACTAAAGATAAAGCTGGTATCAGATGATACCGCATTGGCTGGTGCACTTAGCTCTATCAGATCATTATCAAAGCTTTTAGAGAGGCCTGAATCAACTGAAATGATTAAGTTTGATTCACCAACTTCAAAGTTAGTCTCTTTTTTAGAACTATCTCCGCCGCACCCACTTACTAACATGAGTAATATGCTTACACTGAGCAACTTACTATTAGAAAAAAAACTCATAATATCCATTTTACCACTAAGTCTAATAACCTCATGATAGCAGTAATAAATGCGTGGTTATAGGTACTTTATACAGAATATATTAACGCGGAAATAACATTGGCTTAAAAGGAGGAGGGAATAAAATAGGCAAGATATTACTATCTTGCCTATTTGGGAAATAAAGTTGATACGGGGTATCAGCTTTTAATAACTAGCGCTTTATTTTCAAACGTTGTTTTCAGTTAGGCCTTGTTTTTCCCAGATTTTAGCTTTGAAGCTCATTAGCACTAAAATAATACCTACGCCTATGCTAAAGAGTGCAATTTGCAAGTAAAGGTAAGGAATTTCTTCCATGTTGTTCGGATCAAAACCACCAGCTAATAAGCCTGCGATGATATTACCGATAGAATAAGTTAAAACGAATACACCCATCATCTGGCCAGAGAAGCGCTTTGGTGACAAACGGCTTACTGCGCTTAATGCAACCGGGCTTAAACATAGTTCACCAACAGTGTGTAAGAAATAGGTAGTAACTAGCCAGTATGGCGCTACTTTTAAACCTTCTGCAGCGTAATGAGCAGCCATAAACATCACTAAGAAACCAGAAGCCATGATGATTAAGCCAATCGCGCATTTTACGCTGTATGAAGGGGAGATCATTTTTTTAGATAAATTAATCCATAGCGCCGCAAAAAACGGTGACAGAACAATAATAAAAATAGCGTTTAGTGATTGGAACCACGCGGTTGGGATTTCAAAAGAACCAATTAAACGGTCGGTGTAATCACGTGCAAATAAGTTTAGCGATGAGCCTGCTTGTTCAAAACCAGACCAAAAACACGCTGAAGCTACACACACTAAAAATAGTGCCCACATACGGCGTTTTTCAGCTTCAGTTAGCTTACCTTTGAAATAAATAATGCCAAAGTAAGCGAAGAAAATAAGTGTGAATGCGATTGCAACGTAGCCAGCTATAACAACAGGATCAATAATTAGGTGGCCAGTCATTGCAGCTGCAACGATTGATGCAACAACGATTATAAAAGTAGCGATACCAAACCAAGCACGTGTAATACCTCTTGCACTTAGCGGGTTAGCTGGCTGAGCACTATTACTCGGCAGGTGTTTGGTTGTTAAATGATATTGAATAAGACCAATACCCATACCCACAGCAGCAGCACCAAAAGCCCAGTGCCAGCCTACATTTTCCATGAAGTAACCACACACATAATAACCGATGATTGAGCCTAAGTTGATGCCCATGTAGTAAATTGCATAACCACTGTCACGGCGCTCATCTTCACTGCTGTATAGCAATCCGACCATAGCACTTATATTTGGCTTTAATAGACCCGTACCCGTGGCAACAAAAACGAGGCCAATGAAAAATGAATACTCATGCGGGATAGCCAAAATAATATGGCCGATCATGATTATGATACCGCCATACCAAACAGCTTTCTGGCCACCAAATAAGCGGTCAGCAAGCCAACCACCAGGTAAACCTAAAAAGTATACTGCACCTGTGTACAAACCATAAATTGCTGCTGCAGAGGCGACTGTAAATCCTAGTCCTTCTTCTTGCAAACTCGCGGTCATGAAAAGTACTAATAAGGCACGCATGCCGTAGTAGCTCATTCGCTCCCACATTTCAGTGAAGAACAGTGTTGAAAGTCCTTTTGGGTGGCCAAAAAAGCCCCCAGTTGAAGATGAACTCATATTTACTTCCTAACTTATATTATTATTGCGGCCTTATATTTATTGCTTTATTCGTTCGTGCTTTGACGCACTTTTTGAACGGGCGGCCATGAATGTTTTCTAATGCAGCTAAGGTAATGGTTTGCTAACTAAGCGATACTTAGTGGTAAGAGTCACACCCTTATCCTAGCTACAATTGCGGGTAAGTATACATAGACCTTATGGTCAGGGGAAGTGATTGCGATAGTTAGTACTGGTTGTACCTCAGCGCTACGTGTTAATAGTTAGCGTAAGGTACAACTGGAGTGCCTGGGAAAACCATTTCAGTGTAAACTGGTTTAAAGTAATACCTGAAATAAAGCTGGCCAAAATTGGGTTCATAAAAGTCAGCACGATCTAGGTTAAAAAAGCCACCAAAGAACCAATGAGGCGTAAATCGATATTCAAAACTTCCCCCTAAGCTATATGAAATACCGGCACTTTTATCTCCTTCAAAGAAAGGATTAACGCCCGTGATTGATTCTCTTTGCATTGCCTGAGCTTGTAAAAGCGGGTCATTGGGAAAGAACTCACTGTCATCGTTTGTTGTGCTTGACCAAGAAACACCAGCACGTAATCTATAGATAAAATCATTACTTAAGCGATGGTCAAAGGTAACTGGAATAGACGCGCCTATATAACTTTGCGGGCTATAATAGCCACCATGGCCATATGTTTCTTCACTTAAATTATGTTTGAATGACCAATGAAGTAGGCTTGCGCCAAGGGTTAATTCTAGATTCTTTTTTTGTATATAACGGTTATATGCACCGCCCATGATACTGTACTGCTGATTATCCCTTACATTTTTGCCTTGTAGTAACTGAAAGTCAGTAGAGCCCCAAAATCCCCATTCAAGGCCGAGGTCGTGCGATACATTGAAGCGTAAGCTTGTTGCTCTTACTCCACCCCAAACTTGGTTGGTAAATACGTCTTCAAGCCCGCCATAGGATAAAACGGAGCTTGTAACAGGGCGTTTATTCAATGTCACACTGTAACCAAAGTCACCAAAGCTGTCGCTATAATCGATACCCCAAACGATATCATCAACTAAAAAGCCAATAGGGGTAGTACCGATGTCAAATCGCCAAGTGTCATTTTTCCAGGCTACACCAATATCGATGCCTTCCTGTTTAGGCTCAGTACTGGTTAATGGGCAGTCCAGAATACACAATGCACCTTGTCCATAACGACTGCCAGAAAATGTTTCGTTAAAACGTGTTTCTTGGCCAGCTATTGTCACAGGATCGAGCTTTATTATTGCTAAGCCATCCCATAAAGGAAAGCCAGCTTCGATTGGAATTGAACCTGCACCAAGAGTCGATTGATTCTGAGTACTTGTTTGACTGCTAAAGTTAATACCTGCTGTAATATAAGCTTGATTTTTCTCTACCATAGAGGCTAATTCACGTTTAGCATTGTTGATATACCATGGTGCCTCGTCGTCTAATCTGTACAGCTTATAATTAAGAGTTGGGTCATTGCTCGCCTTTATGCTGCTGTGTGGCTCAATGGCTTCTTTGTACCAAGTTTCAGCATAAAAAGGCTGATCTTTACTTTGCGCAACTTGGGCTGCTTGATAATACATTTCTTGATTATAATCAGATTTCACTAATAAGCTTTTTGCTAAATCAATTGCATTGGCATCATCATTAAAATCCACTAATGCAGTCATTAAAAGCTGCTGTTGATATAACTGATCTGTTTGAACATTTTCGATTAGTGAGGCAATGATATTATCAGATAATGCATTATCGCCTTGTTCTCGGCTAATTTGCGCCACAGCCAGCTGAGTGTCAGATGATAAAGCGTTTCCACTTTGTTGCTGTTGTAGATATAAATCTATGGCTGTTTTAGGTCGATTTAGTTCTATATTTGTTGCAATAATTGCTTCAATAACTTCAGGGCTATTTGACGAACTCTTGGCAAGTATATTCAGTTTATCAAGACGCTGTTGCGGTTGGTTAAGCTTATTTATATGTGCAACTTGCAATGATAACCAGCGCGCCTGCTCATCGGTTGTAGCTTGTTGAGGTAATTGATAAGTGGCAAACCAGTGTTTTATTTGTTGCTCGTTGCCACTATCTAAAAGCCACTGCCCATAGGTCATATGCCAATAAGGACTTAACGTACTATCACGCTCTAATGCGATTTTTAGCTGCCTAGTGGCATACTGTAACTCGTTAATTTGCTGCCACTGAACGGCAAGTTCAGCTTGCATTAGTGGGGTTAAAGACTGGGCACCTAACTCTGTGAGGTTGTAAATTATTGTGGTTCTATCCACAGGGTTATTATTTTCCAGTTTATCGAGTTTTGCATTCACCGATAGCTGTTGAGCAAATTGTTCAATATCATTTGTACGAGCATTGTTGGGAATATATTGAAGCGTATCTAATGCACCTTGATAATCATTAAGGGAGCTAAGAAATATAGCATGGCTGTATCGTAATTCTGCATTAAGGGGAAATTGCCACAATGTTCTATTATAAAGCGCTTTTGCGTGGGTATTTAAACCTTGTTGTTGATATACGTTCGCTAAATCATAGTACAGCCAGCTTTCCTGAGGGGTTTGCTTAATTGCCACCAAAAGTAATTCAACCGCATCGTCTAGTTGGCCTTGTTCGACTAACGTAGTCGCTCTTTGACGCAACTGTTGGCTTTGTAAAACGGTATAATCTTCAATTATAGCTTGTTGTTGAGCCCGTGAAAGCTGGTAATAAAACTGATTAATCCTATCAAAATTATTATCTACACTTAATATTTCTAACATACCACGTAGTGATGAGCTATTTATTGGGTCATTAGCTAACACTTTGTTGTAATAATTCATCGCTTGCTGGTAGTTGCCTTGTGCTTTAAATACTTCAGCTCTGTAATAATTAACGGTATCAGGACTCTCAGCTAAGGTATCTGCCAAGTTTAGTTTTAGCTGGGCACGTTTAAATTGTTGTGCAGCTATAGCTAGTTGAGTTTGTTCAATGTACTGCCAAAACTTGGCCGTTTTAGCTAAGTTTCGGTATACGGAGACAAGGTCAACCTCAAGCGTACTTCGTTGCGCTTCTTTGAAATATTTATAAGCTTTTTCATTTCTGCCTTGGCGCAAGTTAAGTAGGCCTAGGCTATTTAATACTTCGTGATCATTAGGCCTACCTTCGTATGCGCGAAGCAATAAGTTTTCAGCTTTCACATACTGCTTCCTTTCAAGCGCATTTGCACCTCTCACCCAAAGCTTATAAGCCGGATCCGCTTGCTTTATTAATTCGTTTTTTAAATCAGTTTTAAAGTCAGAAAACTGTAATTTACCTTTGCTACTCGTCGGGTAGTGGCTCAGATAATCACGATAGGCCAGTTCAGTAGCTTTATTTATTGGCAGGTTTCGTAATGCATCAAGCCAAGCAAACTCTGCTGCAACACTGTATTGATTACTGTGTGCATAGTGAGTATATATCTCAAACGCCTTTTTACTTTGTGGCTCACGCTTTAATAGGTGTCTTGCATAAGCAATATCATACCGCCCTATATTAGGGTAGCGTTTACGAAGAGATTGATACCCTTTAAGGGCCTCTTGCCAATTATTTGTATCTACTGCAATCCAGCTAATATGTTCAAATTCATATTCAGAATTAGGATAAACGGGGGAAAACAATACATCATATATTTTTACAGCTTGCTGGTATTGCCCCGCTTTAGCTAATAAACGGGCCTCTTGAACTTGTTGCTTCTCTTTAGTGCTTACTTTAGCAAATACTTTCAACTGTTTAACGCAATGCTGTGAGTTATCCAGTTTACTAAACTGATCTATAACTATTTGTGCTTTAGTTGGGTTGTTTAACGCTAAATATACGCGCGCTTGAGCGCATCTTGCCAGCACGTTATTGGGCGCAATGCTCATTAATTTATCTAAGCTGTCAGTCATGAGTAAGGTGTTTTTTTGAATTTCACCTAACTCAATTTGGCTCACAAGCCAATTAATTGATTGCGTATCTAAATCTTTCGCTGACTGTGCAAGTAACGAGCCTGATGTAAAATAAAAGGTACTTAACAGTGAAACACCTATCAATCCTTTTAGCGACATTCAGTGCTCCAATGAGGTGTCAATCTCCCCATTTCATCGATAGCGAATTGCTTGTTTACTGTACTCGTACCAAATAAATATAAAACACTGTCGTAGTAACGACTTTTTGTAAACGAAGTATCGATCATCAATTTTTGCTGCAATGCAGTCATTGCCTCGTCTTCATTAAATACAGCGAGCAGAGGCAGTAATGCTGCATCAAATCCTCGCGGGCCATATTTTTGTACTTTCCCTGTTTTTGCATAAGTATTTAGAGGGGATCCAGACAATCTAACAACATGGTCTGACATTGGTTTAAATTGTTTTACTAACTTCTCTCTGTAAGGAGCATTTTCTGCCATCATACTGGCCCATAAATAAACACGTATAGCGTTATAGCTCCCAAGATCAGAGGTTGTTTTATCGTAATAAAATCCTTTACTTGGTTGATACAGTACCCAATCAGGGCTAACACCTTCTTTACTCGTTTCGAGTATCATTTGAGCTGAGTTATCATGCAGTTTTTGCCAAGGAGAGTGAGGGTATAATTGACTTAGTTGACGAAGAATAAAAAGAGGAGCATAGCTTGGGTTGAGTTTGTATTGATCATTTTTATATTCAAAGCCACTCGGTGCAGGTAGCAAAGATAACCCTAAGTTTGGAATATATGCGGTTTCTTCACGCATGATTCGTTTGGCCATCACAGCAGCTAGTACACTGTAACGTCTATCTTGCCAAAGTATTCCCGCTTGAGAGAGAGCGTATG
The DNA here is from genome assembly GCF_054960735.1 of Pseudoalteromonas sp. RWi3. NCBI lineage: Bacteria > Pseudomonadati > Pseudomonadota > Gammaproteobacteria > Alteromonadales > Pseudoalteromonadaceae > Pseudoalteromonas > Pseudoalteromonas sp. RWi3. The sequence goes on along the minus strand of NZ_JBHNYL010000001.1, from coordinate 643,185 downwards.
CGATCCATAAATCAGAATCCGATGCTGGGTTTGAGTCCAATATTGACTCTTGGCCATCGTCATTAATACCCCATTGCCACGCTGGAAGACGCGTGCTCAAATCACCTTCAGCGAGATTAACCTCTGTCCAATCTAGCACTTTATCAAACGTTACGCGGTCATTTGCTATTAACGCAAAAAATAACGCGTAGGACTGTCCTTCGGATGTGGTGATCGATTGTTTGCTGCCTAAATCGATTACGCGACCTTGCGAGGTGATAAAATGATTTTTGAAGGTTTCCCATTGTGTCCAAGGTTCACACATTGTTTGCGCGAAGCTTGTTGTTGTGAACAATAGAAAAGCCAATAATGAATAAATCTTAATGTACGTTTTTTTCATTATTCGTCCCCTTCAGATAAACGTTTTTGGGTTAATATACCGAGTAATCGCCAAAGTAAAAATGAGATAAGCAATAGTATTAAAATAGATAAAAAGGCCAAAACAAATGGATGATCAGAGAAATGAAACCAAATCAAAGTATGGATAGGGAGCTGACCAACATAATACAGGTCGTCAGTGTTAATTGTTTTAATTCCTTTGTTGCTTATGACTGTTGCATTGCCTTTAATTTGTGCCGTTATACTGTCGTTAATTAACGAGTCACTTAACAGTGTATATGCACTATCTGAAGTCGCGATCATTGATACGACAGAACGATCTGAATTGAACGGCGATTGATACCCCGCAATTATCCCAAGCTTGCCTCTACTATTAATGCTTACATTAATTTTATCAGGCTCATTATCATGATAGGCACCGTTATATATGGCCTGGTTGACGATACGCTGATTGTTTTTTAATAGCGCGCTGATAGCCGTGTCTTTTGGTAATTCAGAATTTAGTGCATCGGGTTTACCAATAATAAGAATATCGTTCTGTGATAAATCTAGATCACTAGTAGGAAATGCGATGCTTAAGCGGTGTGCAGGGTAGCCTGTAATTTGGCCTAAGTGGCCAGTAAAATTAAGCAATAATTCAACTGCTTGCGCTGAACTATCTGGTTCAATAATAAGGGTTGTTTGGTGTAAATCAGCGTACTTTGTAAATGGAAAACCACTGTTTGCAAACATGTTTAGATTGGGTAAGGCAATGTAATGGTGAAAGTCACTCACGTCTATAGTTGAGCTTCCATCGATAACTCCGTATTCACCACCAGCAGGCACTGCGCTACATTTCCCAGCTTTTACAACACCAAATTTAAAGTCATATGTTAGCTGGTTTTTCTTACTAAGATCTAACCCTGTTAGCTCAAAATCACGCTGCGTATGGGCCATATTTTTATTGCTTAGCAACGGCATAAAGCTGTTTGATTCGACAATTTGCGAGCTGTCGGTTGCTAATACAAAACCGTTAATGAACTTTCCGTTGATAAGCATATTTAATCGTGAAAGTAATGCTTCATCGGCAGGTGCATTACGGTAATGTAAGTCAATAGGTATGCCTTCTTTTCGCCAAGTAAATAGATCTGGTGCAAAACGAACATCTAAATTTACTGGCCGTCCTTGAACGCCTTGAGATTGCAACTGATTTGGATACTCGACAAACTCCTCAAAGGCAACTGGTCTATCTGAGCGGACCCAGCGAGGTGCGTCGTAAGCTTTTCTAAAAGGTAAATGGTTAATGCTATTTACGCTTGCAGTACGACCGGTCATAACTTTATGGCCGAATGCTAAACCAAGCGCGGCTTCTTTTAACTGATTAGTATCCTTGCCTAGAATAAGTAACACTTTTGCGTATCGATTAATTGGGCTTGAAATAATCTCAATGGTTGGCTTAGTGACATCTGGGTAATCAAGTAAGAAATCTGGTTTATTGTCATTTGTAGCAAATACAACGCTATGCTGAGTCGGCGTTTTATTAAATGAGACTGGAAAACTTGCTTTGCGCCAATCCGCTTTCGCTCCAAACCAGCTTGATAAAGTTGCCGCAGCTTCGAGCGTGTTCTTATCTGTTTGAGATGTAAAAATGAATGGCAGCGTGAGTTGTGTGTAATCTCGCTCATCAAAAAATGGCGCTGGAAGATATTCAAGTAAGCTCTCTAGAGCAAGTGCTTTTTGGTCTATAGTGATTGAGCTATTTTGGCTGAGCTCTGTCCAAATTGTCTTACTGAAATCATCTTGGCAAATCAAGTCATAATAGCCAACCAACTCAAAGCGAACTTGGTTGAAGTCTTTGATGAATTTAGGGTTTAACTCAAGGCTATGAGTGGCCAATGATTCTATTTTTTTATTATGGTCATTAATTGGCATAACCGTGATTAGGTTGTCATTAAAGTATATTTTTAGATGCGATACTCTGCTAATTAATGCAGGAGAATGGCTATAAGAAAAGTTAAGCGTTAGCTTTTTTCCAATTTTGTCTAATCGGTTTGTAAAATCAACAGCTGTTGTGTTGTTTATACCGTCTAGTTTGTATTTATTAACCCCCAAACGTTTAAAGCTGAGCGTCAAGCTTTGCGTTGGTGCTTGTTCTGGGTATCCCGCATCAAAAATACTTTTATCTGCAAGAGGCTCTGATGCGGCTGCAAACAAAGAACTGCAAAATACTAATATTAGAAAAACAGGTTTAAATATATATTTAGTCATATTGGTTATAATACTTTATTGGTTTTTTCGGTAATAACGACACTACAAAGTTAATTATGTTTGCCATTAAAATTATAAATGGTTTAAATTGACTTGGCGCATGATAAATCAAATTGGTAAAACCTCGTAAGCTGGTAATAAAAACATGTTTAAAGCTGTAAGAGGGTCTATCGTGTTTAAAGTTTTCTTGCCAATCTATCCATGCATCCGCTCTTGAGAAAGTACATTGGATAAACGCTTTTTGTTTAGCTAAATCAAGGTCTCGTAAGGTTAAGCCAATTTGGGTTTTTCGGGTGTTGCAAATATAAGTCGGAAATGAAAATTGTTTTTTGCCGCGACTCATTAACAACTCAACTTTATCATTTTCACGGCAAGGGTGCTCACTGATGGTTTCAATGCCTACGCCACTGTCAGAGTAATCTGTAATTTTAACCTTAATTGTACGACCGTTTTCTAATCTGATAGCAGCAGGAAAATTAGCTTTTATTCGATGAGAACTACGTACTTGTTTTGCTTCAGCAGCAACGGCAACTGCCGCCCCTAAAATGATGATGTTGTAGCTAACCCAAATCATGCTAATAATTAATACGCCTATTTGTGATACATCACCAAAAAGTAAGCGAAAAACAGCGTAACACATACCAACAACATTAATTAATAATAGCACGATATAGGGCTTGGATATCAGCCAGTCATAACGGGCGGTATCGTTTAAGCCGCCTTTTTCAGTCACATTAAACTTTCCTTTATTAGGGTTTATTAACGCCACGGTGGTCGGTTTTAATATATACCATGCTAAAACAGACTCATAAACTTCTCCCCAGAATGAATATCTGTATTTTCCTTGAACTCTGGAGTTGGTTATTTTGACTTGCATTAAAGTGGGTACTATGTATAAAAATATAGCAATAAAAGGCGCATAAATAATATAAGCATTGAAGTATATTAATGCCAGAGGGGCTGTTAAAAATACAATGCGAGGGATACCTGATAAAAAGTGAAGCATCGCATTTATGTAGCATAAACGTTGAACTAAACTGAGCCCTTTTCCGAGTAGTGGGTTATCAAGCCTAAAGATTTGCGCCATGCCTCTGGCCCATCTTATTCGTTGGCCTACATGCGCTGACAAGCTGTCAGTTGCAAGTCCTGCTGCTTGTGGAATGTTAATATAGGCCGTTTTGTAACCTTCACGCTGCATACGCAATGCTGTATGGGCATCCTCGGTGACAGTCTCCACAGCGAAACCACCAATATCGTCAAGCGCTTTACGCTTTAAAACGGCACACGAGCCACAAAAGAAGGTCGCATCCCACATGTCATTGCCGTCTTGAATTAACCCATAAAACAACATGTTTTCATTCGGAATCTTACGGTGGTTATCAAGATTTCTTTCAAATGGGTCTGCGGAAAAAAAGTGATGGGGCGTTTGTACTAAACACACTTTTTCATCATTCATAAATTGACCCATGGTCATTTGTAAAAATGAACGGGCGGGAATATGGTCACAGTCAAAAATAGCAATGTACTCACCATCGGTGTATTTCATTGCGTGATTCATATTGCCTGCTTTGGCGTGGCTGTTATCTGGTCTGTCTAAGTAACCAACGCCTATTTCTTTTGCTAACTCTGCAAATTCAGGGCGTTTACCATCATCTAAAATATAAATGTTTAACTTATCTGCTGGCCAATCAATGCTTTGTGCTGCAATTGCGGTGGGTTTTACCACGCTTAAAGGCTCGTTATAAGTTGGGATATAAACATCCACAGTAGGCCACTTAGACGTGTCACTGTCCATTGGGATTGGCTTGCGGTGTAGTGGGTTTATTGTTTGGAAAAAACCTAAAATGAGTACGAGCCACGCATACGTTTCAGCCAGTAATAGTCCCATACCTAAAGCAAGCGCTACGGGGTCTCCCCAATTAAGTGTATCAGTGAAACGCCACCATAAATAACGCGTTGAGGTAGTAATAGAGAGCGTGATCATAGTGATCGTAGCAATTTGCCCTTCAACGCGCCTTAGAGAATAGGCAACAATTAATATCAAACTAATGTAGATGGCTTGTGCTTCTAGGCTAAAGGGCACCGTAATAAATACAAATACTGCAAAGGCAATCACAAAATACAAGGCGATTTTTAAAAATTTACTATTCCAAATAGTCGCTTTTCTTACGCGTTGATATGATTTGCTCTTACTTCCGACTCTAAGGTGCAGCCATAATCTCTTGCATTTACGTGTGAGCTTTCTATCTGTAAAGCGCAGCAGTGTAACTATTTTACTAATTAGTCTGGTGCTGTTTTTTATCGCTGTTTCAGTAGGTTTATGTTTGGTGGATACTCTAAATATTGCTAAATACAGGCTTTGTAGTAACACTCTAATTATATTTGCTGGCGTTGAAATTGGCTCAGACACATGCGGATATAAATGTCTTAATTTGGTTATTATGCGTTTTTTATTGTTATTGTCTAATTTGATGAATAACGAAATAAACAATAAGCCCAAAGGCATCAAAATAGCACCAAGGGCGCTGACTTTGTGGTTATTAAAATAACTATGAAATTTAAATAAAATAAAGCGGACTATTTTTTTTGTAAAAAATACACTTAAAAACACTATAAATAGTCGTTCGGCCATGCTTGTTTTGCCACTATGCTTAATCATCATCTGTCGCTCTAGTAACTAACCAACTGGCAAGCGTCTCAAAATCATCATAGGCAACACTATAAGGGGCACAATTGACAGCTACATTTCTAAAAGCGGTGGACTCTTTAATTACTTCATCTTTATTAATGTGAACAGGTGCTAGCAAGGGGGTTTCAGATTGCCATATTTGAAGCAAGTCAGATTCGAGCTCACTGGCTGAATTATAGTTATTTATCAAGAAATAATGTTGCCACTTTTTTGCTGATTGGTTTAATTGGAGTAAGCGTCTGTAAATAAGGCTGTGGCAAATTGCATCACAATTAATAACTTCTAAAACAATATCATGGGGTGATAAGTCATAATCTTGTAAATCTTGGTGTGCAGGACAGTCGAACAAAAGCCAAGCGTTGTCATTTACTTGCAGTTGCTGAGCTGATTCAATTGTTTTTTGAGTACGCTGTGTGCTGGCAGATAATGTGCCAAAGGGTAAGAATATAACGCCGTCATCATCTATGTGAAATTCATCCAATGCACTTTCAAACGAAAGGTAGTTACTCCAGCCAGAAGTATGTTCCCAAGATAAACCAAAATGAAGGCCTAAATCACTTTTAGGGTCTAGATCGATTGCAATGACGTCTTCATCAGACTTTCTTAGCGCACAGGCGAGGTTGGCAACAATAGAAGTTGTACCCGTACCGCCTTTGATTCCTTTGAGAAACACTTTTTTCATATTTAGTAAGCGACTATTTCGTATTCGTGTTCATATCAAACATTTCGCAAGAACGAGAAACATCGCCCAGTAATGGATACTTTTCAATTATTTGGTTATTCTTTTGCACATCAACAATTTCAATATAAGATGAAGTCTTACCGCCAAATCGGTTTAATAAATTATCAATATCATATTGTGTGAGGATATTTGACTTTTTTACTGCAAACTCATTCATTAAGACTATCTCTTGTAAATAAAACGCTATTAATTATGTTTCAATGTGGACTTAGTTAACATTATATATAGAATGTTGGACAAAACTAGCTAAAAATATTAATTACAGGATATGACGTGCCTAATTTCGATATAGAGGGGTTGCCGAACTCATTTAGGGAGCTTAAAAACAGTGCAACGTATATATTTATATCACCTCTTGATAATCAAGTAATTGAGTTTGCTTTACAGGCCATTTCAAGTAGTTCATCGGCGCACTTATTTATTTTATCATCGCAAATCGAGTTGTTTTATGAGTCACGTTATGCCGTTAATTTAAACTCTTTACATGAAAAGGGCCAAGTACATTCTTTTTCTTTTGACTATGCTTTGGCACAAAAAAAGAAGCTTAGCTTTACTAACAACCTGCTTAATGAACTTAAAGTTTACGATGAGCTTGCGGGCTCCACCGTTGTGCTCCATATTCATTCCGACCTATTTACGCGTCATTCGCAGACGCAATTAGCTGAACGGCTAAAGCATTACGAAAAGTTTGCAAAAAAATACCAATTGACATTTGTTTTCATTATTACTGGAATTGAAGTTGCCCAAGTGCGCAGAGATGTGCAAGTACTTAATAAGCACTTTGATGGTATTGTTTACATCTCAAATGACGCTGCTGTTCGAACCGTAGAGTATGATTATTGGAGTTACAGTGAAGGGGTCAAGGCGGGTGAGTCTGTTCGACTAGAAACACATGGTAATCGATTTAAAGCGGTCAATCAAAGTGAATTGAGCGAACAAAATCCTCATCAAAACTTTGATGAAGATGATGTATGGTTAGTTAAAACAGCAGTACCAGAAGGCACCAAATTACCGGTGTTTTATAAAACAGTTGCAGATAACGAAACACTTTTTAAGCACGGAAAAAAGGTAAAAGCGGCTACATTAGTATTTGCTGTAACCCGTTACACAGATTTAGCAACCTTAGCAAGCCAATGTTTTTCGTTAAGAAATCACTGTGGTAAGAAGTTGAAATTGGTGGTGCAGAATGTGGATGGTATTATTCGACACCAAGATGAATGTTTATTTTTAACCTTGGGCGTGAACCTTATTCTATATAGTTTCTCAGAGCCTTCACGTTTGCTTTCTCAGATTCAGTCAATACAGGGTTTTCAGTTTTCAAGGCCTTTGCCTAGCAACATTGAAGAGGTTTTAAAATATTCAGAAAGCTCGCTCTCAAAAGGATTTTTACCGCTAAAAGAGTTTGCAAAACAGGTATTAAATTATAGTGACTCCGCTTCAAATATGGGTGTAAGTGGTGTGTTAGTAGTAATGCGATTGTTACCGCGTATTGAAGCGATACACCCTTTGCAGCTGTTTCATGTAAAGCGAGAAGGGGATGTGTTTAGTACTGTTGATGACCAAGTTTACTTATACTTGCATGCTTGTCGTGAACACGATGTTGAGAATGCGATTAAACATTTGTTTAGGTTAAAAGTAGCTGATTTCTTTGATTCAAAAATTGTGATCGCCGACCACTTTTTTATTCAGCAAGAATGTAGGCGTTTGAAAAATAAGTATGAGGGTGTTCAAGTGCCTGATTATACAATGCAATTGCAAGATAATACCCGTCATATATTTGATAAACGACCCGCCGATAATACAAAAGCCAAGGTAGATTCACCTGAATTTAGTAAAGTAACTAGGCCTTTTGCAACGCGTTGTTTAATGAGTTTGAAGGAGTCGATGAAATGAACCTAAATCAGTTTTTTATTACTTTTGTTGTTGCGCTAATCTTTGGGGTCGTTTTAAGTAATATCGCAAAAACATTTTTTGTTTACTTTATGAAATTTTATCGAAAGCTGACATTCAGACATGTATTACTTAAGCCGTATGAGCCGAGTATTAAAAAGAAGGATAAAATGTGAAAATAACAGGTTTAGGTATTTGGAATGTCTATTTCTTAATTAAAATTGCTTTATATGCACGTGGCGAAATTTCATTTCATTTTATAGAGAATTTAGCTTTCTTTGCTTTTTTGGCATTGTCATTTAATCACCCTTTATTGAAACGTGGTAAGCACGTTTTGGCAGGGTTACTTGCGATTATTTTATTTTATTATGATTCATGGTTGCCGCCTATATCACGTTTACTAAAGCAGGTTGGCAATGTACAAGATTTTAGCCTAGATTATTTTATTGAAATAAGCGCGCGCGTGGTTAGCTTAGAATTGTTTTTAAGCCTCTTCATAGTGTGTGTGTTTTACCGATACACTCATCAATGGCTTCGCTATACTACGCTTTCATTGGTTGGGTTTGGGTATGCTTATTGGCTGGCTTCAGCGAGCGTTGATGTTGAGATCGTCCCACCTCAAGTATCACAAAAGCAATCTCGGGTTCCTGCAAAGCAATTAGTCGATGTGGGAGTATCACTTTCTCCACAACAACAGCTTACGCGCTTTTATCAAGAGCAAAGCCAATTAACCAGCGTGTTTCCTGAACAATTACCAGAAAACCCTTTTGATGTATTAATTCTCAATGTGTGTTCTTTATCAACAGCAGATCTAAATGCAATTGATGTAGATCCGCGTGAGCTATTTAGTAATTTTGATGTCTTGTTTAGTGATTTTAATTCAGCCACGTCCTACAGTGGCCCTGCTGCTATTAGGTTATTGCGAGCAAGCTGTGGGCAAACCAGTCAACCACAACTTTTTGAACCAGTGCCAAAACAGTGTTACTTATTTGAAAATTTAGCCGAGCTAGGTTTTGATACCTCTGTTGCCATGAACCACGATGGTCACTTTGATGATTTTAAAGGGTTAATTAACTCATATGGTGGCATAAATATTCCTAAATTAAATTTTACGAATTATTCACCCTTTCAATTCGGGTTTGATGGAAAACCTATTTACTCAGATCAAGAAGTATTAACCAACTGGCTTTCATCACAGCAAAAGAGCAATAAACCACGTGCGCTTTATTACAATACGATCAGCTTACATGATGGTAATCAAATTGCAGGTTATGACCGCATGAGCAGCCCACAAAGTTACCCAATTAGACAAAAACAGCTTTTTAGTGATATTAATCAGTTTATTGATAAGCTTGAGAGTGCAAAGCGTAATACGTTATTAGTGCTCGTGCCTGAACATGGTGCAGCCCTTGAGGGTGATAAGGTTCAATTTTCAGGGTTACGAGAAATACCAAGCCCTAAGATAGTTTCGGTTCCTAGTGCGATTAAGTTTATTGGACCCAACATAACCCACTCGGGGTTAATAGAAGTCAGTGAGTCAACGAGCTATTTTGCCTTATCTGAAATCATCAGCCGCGCACTGAAAACCAATGTTTTTTCAGGTAATACATCAATAGGCTCACTACTTGACGATCTACCACGAGCACCTAAAGTAGCTGAGAATGAAGACACTATAATGATGTATATCAATGAGCGACCGCATATTCAGCTCGATGGTGGAGAGTGGACTGAATATCCTCAAGGTTAACAGCTATACGCTGCTTTGGTGTTCGTTTTATAAAAAGCATTAGCTCATGAGGTGGTCGCTACACTCAGTAGTGGCCACAGATTTTATTTGATTGAGCGATAAAAAGGGTGTTAACGTACGAATACGCAATAAATCGTCCAAAAATCTTTACGATATACTATCCTCATTCGCTTTGTTCGCGTATTATTCGCGGAATATTGGTTTTCTCTTTTTTGAGGGTGAAATGCGTTTAGATATACACTGTGCAGACCGGATTGGTATTGCTCAAGAAATACTTAATATTTTAGTGAACTACCAAGTTGACTTAAAAGGTATTGAGGTTGATTCAGTTAACTGCCGTATGTATGTAAGTTTCCCGCCTATTGAATTTGAACAATTTCAAAAAATCATGCCCTCTATTCGTTTGATTGACGGCGTTATGGATGTTCGAACAACTGCATTCTTACCTTCTGAGCGTGAACATAACGAGCTGAATACGCTTTTAAGAGCCTTACCTGACGGTATAATTTCAATTGACGCCAAAGGTTGGGTTAGACTTTGCAATGACGCTGCATGTAAAGATTTACAATTAACAGAGAAAGAAGTTATTGGCTCAAATATTAATAACTTACTTAAAGGGTTTAATTTTACCCGTTGGCTAGAAAGTAAAGAAGTGCTTGGCCAAACAACGCGCGTTGAAGTTGCAGGTGAAGACTTTATTGCGGATATCTTACCAATTTCAGTTCCGCAAGGTGCTGAAGGCGATGTGCTTGCAGGTGCTGTAATAAACATAAAATCTCAAAGTCGTTTAGGCCAGCAAGTCAGTGCGTTTAGACGTTATGGTCAAGAGAGTTTTGCAACTATCCATAACTTTAGTACTGCAATGCGCAGAGTTGTGCGAGAAGCCCGTAAAATGGCGCAGCTTGAAGCGCCCATATTAATCACAGGTGAAACGGGCACAGGTAAAGAGTTGTTAGCCCGTGCATGTCATTACGCTTCAAACCGTTCAGTAAAACCGTTTATTGCATTGTCGTGTGCGTCTTTGCCTGATGATGTTGCAGAGTCGGAGCTCTTTGGTTATGCAGGCTATGAAGAAAATGCCGCGCCTAAACGTGGAGTATTAGAGCAGGCAGACGGCGGCACTGTGTTTTTAGATGAAGTTGGGGAAATGTCGACTCAGTTGCAGACTAAGCTGTTACGATTTTTACAAGACGGTACGTTTAGAAAAGTAGGTGATGAAAACGAAGTAAAAGTAAATGTGCGCATCATTGCTGCAACGCAAAAAGATTTGCCTGCAATGGTACAAGAAGGTGCCTTTAGGGAAGACTTATATTACCGGATAAACGTATTAACTCTTGAAATAGCCCCACTGCGCGATAGAAAAGCCGATGTTGGCCCACTAGCTGAACATTTTATACAAAAGTATGCGCAGCAAAATGGCCACGCAATACCTGAGTTATCGGCAGAATGTTTAACGTTTTTACAAGATTACCCGTGGCCTGGAAATGTACGTCAACTTGAAAATGCTATTTATAGAGCCGTATCACTTCTAGATGATAATGAACTCAGAGTTGAGCATTTGCAATTACCTACATTTACTCACGATTTAGGGTATTTGGAATCGGATTTCGAAGGGTCGCTTGATCAAGCTGTTAAACGATTTGAGGCTACGTTGCTTCGTAAACTTTACCCGGCTTACCCAAGCTCACGGCAACTCGCAAAACGCTTAGGCTTGAGCCATACCGCCGTTGCAAACAAACTGCGCGACTACGGAATTAACCGTAAAACAGTAAAAGTTTAACTCCTTGTGGGCGCTATTGTTTAGTGCCCATGTCTTTTGTTACACCATCAATAGCAATGCTATCAATGCCATCATTGTTAAACTTAATAGTTATACTGATATTATTACGTGCAAAAAAGTAATCTTTTTTATCAAGGCTAATTACATAATCACCTTTTACAGGATCCTTAAATTTACTTTTTTTAAGTTGTAGTGAGTGCTCACCTATTTGCCAGTTAAATGTTTCTATAAAGCCATTGTTAAACTCTTGAACCCAAATTTGCTCTTCGTCTTTAGATAGGGTTATCGCAATAGAATATGATTCAGGTAACTGCATCGCATAGCTTTTACTACCAATCTTAAATTTACCCTCGGCTTCATTCCAACCAAAGCCAAATGAAAATGGCTTTTCTACACCCGTTGGGTAGCGAACTTGACCTTCACCAGTGTAATCAAAGTCAGCCCAAACAGAACTGCTAAACATTACACAAGCTATCGCGGTCGTGAAAGTTAATTTAGTCATTTTTATGTATACTCTTTCTCATCATATAGTTGAGATTAGAGTAGATTATTCTCCAATGCAACTTACTGTGTTACACTCGAGCTATTCTTGACTGGTAAGACCTTTATTGTGAACCTTTATTTTCGCCTTTTATTGCTGTTTTTTAAGATTAAACGTAACCGACACTACCAATCGTTATTGGATACTGTTGATATCGAGTATAAAGCGCTCCCTACCGACTGTGATATAAACTTACACCTCACTAATTCTCGCTACTTAGCCATGATGGACTTAGCGCGTACATGGATGACAGAGCGAGTCGGTTTATTAGGGCCTATATTGAAAAAGCGCTGGTTTCCAATAGTTAATGCAACTGCCATTACATATATACGTGATATTAAGCCGATGCAGCGTTATACCATTAGCACGCGCTTAGTTGGTTGGGACCACAAATACTTTTATATTGAACAGAAGTTTCATTCTAAAAGTGGGTTACACGCAATTGCTTATGTTCGTGGTGTGTTTAAGCGTAAAAAAGGAGTCGTGAGTGTTGAGGAAATGCTCGAAGTGGCTGGGTTTAATGATGTTGCTCCAATTTTACCTGCTGAGGTAATGCATTGGAAAGAAATGCTAGAACAAAAGAAGGTAACAAATTTGCCTTCTTAATTGCACTAAAAATTGCATAAAAAAAGGCCTTGCGGCCTTTTTTTGTTAGTGCGTAATCTTAAAAGCTGTACTTTACACCTAGCATAGCTACCACAGGGTCAATCTTAACTGTTGAGGTAAGTGCCTTTGCGCCATTTGCATACACAGTAGCATCAGTCTCAATATCCATTACAGATACCATCGCGTGTAGGCCCCAATTTTTATCAAACATGTAATTAAAGCCAGCTTGTGCTGCTAAACCAAATGAGTTATCAAGTTTTACTTCAACATCATCTGTGGCAAGTACTGATTTGAGTGCTGCTGACGGCTCTTCATCAAAAAACACTGTGTAGTTCACACCAACACCTACAAATGGGCGAAATGCTGATTGACTGTCTAAAAAATGATATTGAGCAAACAATGAAGGTGGTAGATGCTTGATTGTTGCAATTTTATTGCCTGCTAAACCGCCTGCGCCATTTACGTCATGAGAGAAAGGTGTTGCAGCAACTAACTCTAACACCCAGTTATCATTTAATGCGTAATCAACAGTAATACCTAACTGGGTATCTGAGTCTGCTTTTAAGCCTAATGCTGTATTTTCATTAATCGCTGAGTTGGTATTGTCAGGGTTTACATTAATAGCACCGACATTAACACTCAGATTTGCACTTGCAAAAGGAGACGCGATTAATAGTGATGTAAATAACGCTGCGCTAAGTTGTTTTTTCATGCTGTTCTCCGAGAACGACTATTTTTGAATTGCGACCATTATCAATCAACTTAAAAATAAAAAGCTGTTCTAGATCAAGGTTTATTAAGCACAATTGCGACGCCATAAGTTTGTTTGATTTAGATTAAGTTTTGGTCCACTTGTTATAGAAATATATTGACGCCGATGGATTTCGTTCTGTTCACCTTGTAGACATCATTTTACGTTATAATAAGCGCCTAAATAAGGCATGCTATGAATCAAACCACTTCACTTTTTCTCAATGGGTCTATCGCCAAAGCACTTTTTAAGCTCGCGATACCGATTATTCTTATCAATATCTTGCAGTCAGCTTATCAATTGACAGATGCGTTTTGGGTTGGCCGATTGGGCGCCGCTCAAGTGGCTGCTGTATCGGTGAGTATGCCAGTTACATTTTTAGTTATTGCGATTGGTTCCGGACTTGCTATGGCGGGTGCTATTTTATCTGCTCAATATATGGGAGCGGGGCAACAAGAAAAAGTAAATCATGTTGCTGCTCAAACTATGCTAATGGTGACAATCACCGCCAGTGTATTGGGTCTGATTGGGTACACTTTATCGCCATATTTTTTAACGTTGTTAGGAGTCGACGAAGTTGTTTACAACGATGCGTTGAAGTTTATGCATGTATCCTTTATTGGTGTAGTTTTTGTTTTTATTTATGCCATGTTCCAAGCGTTAATGCGGGGAATTGGCCAAACGAAGGTGCCATTAATCATTGTTAGTTGTACAGTTTTACTAAACTTTGTGCTTGACCCTTTATTTATTTTTGGTTTTGGTGATTTTAAGGGATATGGCGTAATGGGCGCTGCGTTAGCAACGCTCGTTACGCAAAGCCTTGCTGCATTGACTGGTGTTATTATATTTATGCGTGGTCGCCATGGTATTCAATTAAGCTTATCAAGCTTTATTCCTGATTTAGCCTATATAAAGCAGGCTTTTATTTTAGGTGCGCCAGGCTCTGTTGAGTTATCTACCCGTGCATTTGGTTTAATTATTATGTCATTTTTGGTAGCGAGTTTTGGTACTCAAACCATCGCGGCGTATGGCGTGGGTTCGAATGTGCTACAAATGGTGATGATCCCTGCAATGGGACTGTCGATGGCTGTATCGACCTTGGTTGGACAAAATATGGGCGCTGGCAATGTGAAACGTGCAGCGCAAATAACCAAACTTGCCGTCTTATGGGGGTTAATTGGATTATCAATCATTGGTGGGCTTGCTTACTTTTTTGCTTCAGCGCTGGTGGCATTTTTTATCCCAGATGATCCCGATGTGATAAACAAAGGTGCGCATTTTATAAGAGTAATGAGCTTAACATGGGGTGGGATTGGGGTGCAGTTATGTGTAGTCGCGGCATTTAGAGCATCGGGTAATATGTTAAACGCGATGTTACTGGCCTTATTCTCTCAGTGTGTGGTTCAGTTTCCTGTTGCATATATTTTATCAAAGCACACACTATTAAGTGATCACGGGATTTGGTACTCGTTTGCTGTGACCAATATTGCTGTAGCTTTATTATCTTACCTGTGGTTTTGCAATGGGCGGTGGCAACGAACACGCCTAACCAAAGAAGATAAAAATATTGCTAAAGTTACGCAAGAAGCCTTTATAGAAGAGGGGAGTCATTAAGCGGTCATAAAATCACGGTGTAATAAACACTTCTATGTTACTAGGTGTGATTCTGATGACGTTATCTATTCAACCTACATTATCTGCTAAAGAGAATGAAGCCCAAGCAGTTGTTGATTACTTACAGACGCTGATTAAATTTAATTCTGTGACTCCGTACCAAGCGGGTGCTATTGATTGGTTAGAAAGCCAACTAGATAGACTTGGTTTTGAGTGTGAGCAATTTACGTTTAATAATGTGACTAATTTAATCGCTAAAATACATTTTGGTGACGGGCCTATTTATGCTTTTTCGGGACATATTGATGTTGTTCCAGCCACAGCTGAACATTGGTGTGTGGCCCCTTTCTCTGGCGCTATTTTAAATGATGCTGTTTATGGACGCGGTGCTGCAGACATGAAAGGAGGTGTGGCTGCTATGCTGCGTGCGACTGAGCAGTTAGTTGTTAATAAAGAAGCTAAAAAAGGCACCCTTTATTGGCTAATTACCTCAGATGAAGAGGGGGAGGCCGAATATGGCTCTTTATTAATTGCGGAGCGTCTAGCTCAACAAGGAGTTAAGCTAAATGGTTGTATTGTGGGTGAACCAACGAGCCATTTACATGTTGGTGATACAATAAAAAATGGACGACGTGGTGCGCTGTCAGCACGCTTAAATATAAAAGGGAAGGCAGGTCATGTTGCCTATCCTGAAAACACGATTAATGCAGCTCACTTAAGTGCAGACGTCGTTAAACGTCTAACTAACATTGATTGGTCTTGCGATGAGCCTGGTTCCAATACTAGCCTGCAAATTACCGGGATCAACATAGACGATGTGGTTGATAATATGGTGCCAGCTCAGTGTGAGGTAACGTTTAATGTGCGATACAGCCACGGTTATAAAAGCGCTGATATAAAAACTGAAATTCAATTTGCGCTTGGCGATTTAGTGCAAAACCTCAATATAGAATGGGAGCGTCCGTGTGAATCATTTTATACCAGCCACCAGTCTCAAAATTGTTTATTAGCGCATGTAGAGCAAGCAGTATTGAGTGTGACAGGAAGTTACCCTCTATTAAGCACCAGTGGAGGCACATCTGATGGGCGCTTTTTTGCTAATAATTATACGCAGGTAATTGAATGTGGGGTGCGTAATAATACAATTCACCAAGTGAATGAGCATGTACCAATTAATGATTTATTGAGAATTGAGCAGATCTATATGTGCCTATTAGAAAAACTATTTATTATAAATCCATGAGTGAATTAATTTCGTTTGGTCTACTCTTATATTATTTAGCAAAAATATACTACCTGTGGTATTTTTAAATATTAAAGTATTATTTAAGGTACTAGGTCTTTGTAGAGATTGTGTTATAAATATATCTCTGGGCTAGATAAGGAATCATAAGCTAATGATAAGAGTGGCTGAAAAAGGTGATCTAACGGCAGTGCTAAAATTATATAAAGAGTTGCGCCCAACAGATCCAGAGCTAGAAATAAGCCTAGCAACTAATATATGGACTTCAATGATTGAAGATCCGCACACTTTCGTGATAGTTGCAGATATAGCAGGAGAACTTGCTTCGACATGTGCGTTAACACTCAATAAAAGTATCGCGAATGGTGCAAGACCATTTGCAATAATAGAGCATGTGATCACTGCGAAAAAGTTTCGCAGGCAAGGGCTAAGTCGCCAAGTATTAGATTTCGCAATTAGGACAGCATGGCAACAAAACTGCTATAAAGTTATGTTGTTATCGGGCGAAAACCTCACAGCAGCGCACGCTCTTTACGAATCAGTTGGGTTTCAACCGGGTATTGAAAAAGGTTTCGTCATAAAATCACCAACCTAGCCTGTAATCTAAATGCAATTAACATTGTCTCAATAGCTAATTAGGCTCTTTACCTAAATAGCGCTTTGCTTTACCAGCTTTTACTTTTTCAAGATCAACCAGTACTAGTCCATCAATACAGTTATTGAACTCTGGGTCTACGCTAAAACTTAAAAACTGCACGCCACCAGGCTCACACAATTCTGTGTATTGTTTAAACAAGGTAGGAACTCGTGCCCCCATGTTGGCAAGAATATGTTTAAGCTCAACAAAGTCCTCTTTAATATCATCACCGCAAAAAATGCTTTGGCATTGTTTAAGCTGCTGCTCTGTCGGCTTAAATTCATTGTTTGGCGTGGCAATTATGTCTTTTGTACCATAATAATGCTGGTAGTAATGAACCAACATGGCTTTTGCCTGATCAGGTAGTGCATTAGATACACTGACAGCACCATAGAGATAACGATACTGGGGGTAGTTTTGTACAAATGCCCCGATACCGTACCATAAATAATCTAAGCTTTTGCGTCCCCAATATTTAGGTTGCACGAAACTACGACCAAGCTCAATGCCTGCTGCAAAATAAGGGGTCATCTCATCACTGTAAGAAAATAAGCTATCCGTGTATAACCCTTTTCGTCCTTGTTTATCAATAACTTCCTGTGCACAAGCTAGACGGTATGCTCCTACTAACTCGAGTTGGTTTGGATCCCATAAGACGAGATGCTGATAGTCCATATCATATTTATCGATATCACGGCGCTTTCCACTGCCTTCACCCACTGTGCGAAACGATATTTCGCGCAAACGACCTAACTCTCTAAAAATGGCGGAGCTTCCTTGGTATTGGTACAAATATATTTTCATACCGTCGCTCGTTGTTCCGAGTAACTGACAAGCCTCAATGGCCTTTTTAAGTTCTTTTTTACACTCAGATGATGCTATTGGGGTTTGTGTTTTTAGAGGAAGTGTTTTTTTACTGACTAATCGGTATAGCTGCTTTCTAATAAGGTTAACGACTTCTTTATCTTTAAGGTTTTCAATTAAATACGATTCAGGAGGAATTGATGCGCCTATTTCAAACTCAAGAGATTTTTGTCGTTGTTTAAACATTTCCTTCACTAATAATAAGCTAGCCAATGGCTTGTAAATCATGGATGTGCCATAAAATAATGGACTATTTTTTGCTTTGATAAAAATGGGTAAAATGGCGCAGTTTGCTTTTTTGGCTATGCGAAGAAAGCCGCTATTCCACTTGCAATCTTTGATGCCCGTAGGGCTTAGGCGAGACACTTCTCCCGCGGGGAAAATTAATATAGCGCCCTCATCTTTAAGATGCTTATGAATATTGCTTAGTTCTTTCTTTTTACTGGTGCCAGAGAGGTTATCGACAGGTAATAGTAAAGAATGCATAGGCGTTACTGACATCAACATTCGATTAGCGACTACTTTTAAATCTTTCCGAGCACTGAATAAAACTTTGATCAACGCTAAAGCATCTAATGATCCTATCGGGTGGTTAGCAACAATCACTAGCTTGCCCTCACTGGGAATATTCTCGATTTGCTTAGGCTTATAGCGAGTATCAAAGTCAAGCTCATCTAATACTTGTTCTACAAACTCGATACCTTCTAAATGTGGGTAAGCATCGCCAAATGCAACAAACTCTTGCTCATGGAGTAAGTAACCCAGTCCTTTTTTAACTAACCCTTTTACCTTCGGAGAGTTTTCTAATTGTGGAAGGTTGGCCGCAATGACTTTATCAACACTGATCATAATTACCTCATTGTCTTTGGTGATCAATATACGAACAGATTAAAAGTTTGCTATGACAGTTAGGTTGCAGTTGTATGACTTTTTAAAGAGGGTATTTAACATTGGTGTTTATTGAAGTGTTTAATATAATGAAAAAAAACGGTAGAGAAAAACATGCACTTACTCATCGCGATTAGTAACCGAGACTGCACAAAGTTAGTTAACACACTGCAAACATACTTACCAGATGTGGAAATCTCGCTCTGGCCACATTGTCGTAATTTACATACTGTAGAATTTGTCGTTGCATGGCTTGCGCCTGAGCAAATGTGGCAACAATTACCCAATCTTAAAGCTGTCTCATCATTCGGCGCAGGGGTTGATAGTATAAACCTAGACTTGTTAGCTGATGATGTTGTGGTTACACGAATCGTTGACGACGCATTAGCCGATGATATGGCTGAATATGTGTTAACTCATATTCTAGCGCAAAAACTGAAATTAAAAGAGTATTTTGCTAAGCAACAAGATCAGCTTTGGCAACCAAAACGAGCACATAAATTCAACCATGTAGTATTTTTGGGCTTTGGCCAATTAGGACAGCACTGCGCTAAACGTTTACTTGCCAATAAATTAGTTGTCAGTGCTTTTTCACAAAGTCCGAAACAATTTACTGATGTAACATGCGTTCATAGCCAAGAAGGACTGACAAATATTTTGTCGAAAGCAGATTACCTCGTATGCTTATTACCTTTAACGGCCCAAACTGAAAATATTATTGATAAAGCGCTATTAACTCAGCTTCCTGAGCATGGCGTTGTGATCAATGTGGCTCGTGGTCAGCATGTTGTTGAAGAGGACTTGATTTGGGCACTTGACAATAAAGTAATACGCGCCGCGACCTTAGATGTTTTTAGGCAAGAACCATTGCCGAAAGAGCACCCATTTTGGTCTCATGATGCAATTACAGTTACTCCGCACTGCGCTGCTTTATCGAGTATTGCCAGTGTGGCAAAGCAAATAGCAGACAATGTTAAACTCCTCGATAAAGGGTTAGAACTAAATCATCAGGTTGATAGAACAAAAGGTTATTAAAATTTGAACAATTCATGGTGTGTACATGTTGTTAACATGTGTGATTTTAGTTATTGTAGATGTGTTGCGTAAAAATAATAATAAAAACAAGGTTAACTATGAAACACCAACAAGGCGGCGTTAAATTTAGTCTCATTGTTCTATCAGTCATCCTTATGGGTGTATCAGCATGGTTTAATCAGGCTAATGCCGATGAGCCAAATCAAGCTGAAATCACCCAACAGGATTAATCATACCCGTTGCGAGAGCTCAGCGCTTAGCATGGCGCTCTCGATTCTCATGTTTTTTCTCATCACTCTTTTTCAGTAAAACATAGGTAGCACCTATACCGCCGTGCTGCTTCAATGCTGTGTGAAATGCTAAAATGTAATCTAGCTCTTGTAACCATTTGTTGGTGTAGCTTTTTAATATACCGGGTGTTTTCTTATTTTTAATACCGATACCGTGGCGTATTAGAACTACGCGGATATTTCTTGCTTGGCAGTCAGTAATAAAATCGAATAATGATTCTCTAGCGGACTTTAACGGCTGTCCGTGCAAATCAAGCGTTGCATCAACTTGGTACTTCGCTAAGCGTAAGTTTTTGAACACACCGTCTTGTACGCCTGCATTTTTGTAACTCAGTAACGAATCAGGGGGTAAAAGCTCTACAAGTTCACTACGAAGGTAATTTTCATCAACCGATAAATCTGCTTCAGCTGCTTTTCTCTTTTCTTGCTGTGATAATGAAGGGGCAGTCTTTGACTGTTGTAATTTGACCGTGTCATGATTTAACGGCTTTACATCTTCCATGGATGATAAAAATAAATCAAAATCAGATACTGACATAGGTCACCTTAAATTACCCTTATACGTAGTGGATTTTAGCCTAGTTCACCTTTTTAGTCATTGAGCAGATAAAAAAATACCTCGATGAGTAATCTCAGCGAGGTATAAAATTATCTTGGGAGAGATATTAATTCGTCGTAACATTTAGTTGCCCAAAAGTATAAACTTTGAACAGGTAGAATGTATTGATCAACACTAAGCTCATATTTGAAATAACACTCGAAGACATTAAGTCTAAACTAAACGATAAAAACAGTAATACGCAGGCGCTAACAGCGGCTATACGTAGTAAAGTTAGTTGATTGATAAATAGCGCCCCTAATCCAAGGGCTAGCAGTATAAAATTTAAAAGCCAATCTAGCTCGTTTAACATGGTCGTTTCAGTGTACTTGTGGTTAAAAAGGAGCGCCATTATGGTGATCTTTTACACACCTTTCAACCAAGTAATTTTATAATTTTAAGATTAGTTTTTCTAATCCAAAATTAACTTTTTCATTGCGGCAAAAAAACCGCTTTTTTCAGTGATTCGGTATTTTTGGCATGTAGCTGGTTGCTTTAGATCTTGGCAAAGATAAATCGTATTGCGCTCTAGATCAGCTCTAGGCTGTAAGCTAGAATCAAATAGGTTTGCACCATAGCCAAATAGGCCTGGCCAATATACGCTTTGCGTAACCAATCCTAATTTCTGATAAGTTATCAGCTGTGGTTTTGGCGTAATTAAAAAGCCTAATACTAAAACAATTATACTTATAATTAGTTTACGGCTTTTTGGTTTGTGCTCATCCGTACTCACATTATTCGCTGTGTTTTGCGATGCGGCAGCGGTTGTTTTTTTCGCTGAAGACTTTTGCGTTTTATTTCGCTGTGGGGTTTTCCCTAGCAGAGATTGTTTTTTTATTTTATTTGACATAAAGCAAATCTGGCCTTTTAAGCAGGTGTCTCTATAATGAGATCAGTGTATTAAAAAATTTCTTAAGTATAATAACTTAAACCTAGCGGATAGCCTATGGGGATCAAGTATGAATGCGCAGCTTTCAATTTTAATAGTCGATGATGTAGGTACGGTTCGTAGCTTTTTGCATCAAACACTTATGCATTTAGGGATAGAGAAGGTAAGAGAAGCGTCTACAGCAGCCCAGTGTATCAGTGCTTGCCAGGAGGCCGATTACAATATTATCTTTTTAGATATTGAGTTGCCTGATGGTGATGGCAAAGAAATAATTGCGAAGATAAACGAAATCAACCCCGCTTCGAATGTTGTGATGGTCTCAGCACACTCAACAGTTGAGAACGTTAAAGACGCTATTGATAAGGGAGCAAAAGGGTTTGTAGTCAAGCCTTTTACACCAAAGAAAATAGCAGCCATGCTGAAAAAGTTTTATCCAGACCTTGAAATAGCCTGATTAAGATACAAAAAAACCGGCCAAGGCCGGTTTTTTATATTCTACAAAAACAAATTATAGTGCTTTTATCTTAGCAGCTAAACGGCTCTTATGACGAGCAGCTTTGTTTTTGTGAATTAGACCTTTAGTTGCGTAACGGTCTAAAATTGGTGTAGCAACTGCGAAAGCTTGCTGTGCAGCTTCCTTGTCGCCCGCTTCAATAGCAACAACTACTTTTTTGAAGTATGTACGCATCATTGAACGACGGCTTGCGTTATGCTGACGGTTTTTTTCGCTAGTGATAGCGCGTTTTTTTGCAGACTTGATGTTAGCCAAGGTTTGCTCCTAACAATCTTAAAATAAGCTTAATTTAAAGGCCGTGGAATATGCCTTTTTTAATCATGATTGTCAATAAAAAATTGACAAAACAAGAAAAACTGCTCCTTTGTAACGAACATCAATTTGCCGCTCTAGCAGTTAATATCCCTATTGTAACAAAGCCCATGCACTGAGCCTAGTGCTTTAGAGCGATTTATAAAAAAGACTGTGGCATAATTAACTTTCCTATTGGTTTTAAAGCAGGTTTAGTGTGGCAAAAGGATTATTTCGTTCAGGTATGATTGTAAGTGCAATGACCATGATTTCGCGTGTTTTAGGTCTTGTGCGTGATGCCGTTGTGGCAAATTTACTGGGCGCTAATGCTTCAGCAGATGTATTTTTATTTGCCAATCGGATACCTAACTTTTTACGTCGCTTGTTTGCTGAAGGTGCCTTTGCTCAAGCATTTGTGCCCGTATTATCTGAAATTAAAGAGCAGCAGGGTGACGATAAGGTCAGGCTTTTTGTTGCTCAAGCCGCAGGCACACTCGGAACCATTTTATTAATTGTCACAGTTTTTGGTGTTATCGCTTCACCTGTGATTGCAGGTCTGTTTGGCACAGGTTGGTTTATTGATTGGTATCAAGGTAACCCCGACGGTGAAAAATTTATTCTTGCCAGTGAATTGTTAAAATGGACCTTCCCTTACTTATTTTTTGTAAGTTTAGTGGCATTAAGTGGCGCAGTAATGAATGTATACAACCGTTTTGCCGTGGCTGCTTTTACCCCCGTGTTACTTAATATATCTATCATTAGTTGTGCGATTTTATTGCATGACCAATTTTCAGTAGGGGCATACTCGCTTGCCATAGGCGTGTTTGTGGGAGGTGTTGTGCAACTATTGTTTCAACTGCCGTTTTTGTATCGAGCAAAAATGCTTAGTAAGCCCCGCTGGGCTTGGCAAGATGATAACGTTAAGAAAGTTCGTAAATTGATGATTCCAGCATTGTTTGGTGTTTCTATTAGCCAAATTAATTTACTACTCGATACCTTGATTGCCTCGCTATTGATGACCGGTTCTATCGCATGGTTGTATTACTCTGACAGATTGATTGAGTTCCCGCTGGGGCTGTTTGGCATTGGTATAGCCACAGTCATTTTACCTGCGTTATCTAAGTTACATAGCACCAAAAGTAGTGGGGATTTTCAGCACACGCTGGATTGGGGGGTGCGATTTGTGATTTTTTTAGGCCTACCTGCAATGGTTGGCTTAATGCTTATTAGCCCGTTAATTATTTCTGTGTTGTTCGATCATGGCGCTTTTAAAAATGGTGAGGTTGACCATGTGCACGCGGTAAGTTTAGGCGTTATAGCTTATTCGGTTGGCCTGGTGAGCTTTATGTTGATTAAAGTTCTAGCGCCAGGTTTTTATGCTCGCCAAGATACCAAAACACCCGTACGCATCGGCATTATTACGCTGGTACTTAATATGGTTTTTAATATAATGCTTGCCCCATTTATTGGTTATTTGGGACTAGCTTTGGCCACCTCAATGTCCGCTAGTTGCAATGCTTACTTGCTATATAGACAATTAAAGAAAGAAAACGTATACAGTTTTTCAAGTTTTAGTGGTTGGTTTACTGTTAAGTGCATTATTTCTAGTGCGGTTATGGGGTTGAGTGTTTGGTATATTTCAAACCAGTTTTTATGGCGTGAGTGGCACTTTAGTGAACAAGTTGTTTTACTTTGTAGTCTATTAGCGCTAGCAGGGATTGCATACTTCTTGTCGATGTTTTTGCTAGGTGTAAGACTAAATACGATAAAAAACGTAGCAACTACTGAATCAAATTAAAAAAAAGATTATAATCGGCGATTCTACGGCTGAAATAAATTTTCGGGCGGGTTAGCAAAGGCAATTAGGTGGTATGGAGTTAATTAGAGGTATTCACAACATTCGTACGCAGCACAACGGCTGTGTATTGACCATTGGTAATTTTGATGGTGTTCATTTAGGTCATGCCGAAGTTTTAAAAGGCTTGCTGAAAGACGCTAAAAAGCATAATTTGCCAAGCACAGTGATGTTATTCGAACCCCAGCCGCAAGAATTTTTTGCAAAAAATAACGCACCTGCTCGACTTACACGCTTACGTGATAAACTGAAGCTGCTAGATAATCTGGGTATTGAACGCGTTATTTGTATTAGTTTTAATCAACAATTTGCGAATATGCAAGCAGAGCAGTTTGTTAGTGAAATTTTGATTAATAAGTTAGGTGTAAAAGCGTTAACTGTGGGTGACGACTTTAGGTTTGGTAAACAGCGCAGAGGTAACTTTAAGTTACTTACCCAAATGGGTGAAGCTGCACAAATGGATGTGAAAAGCACTGCGAGTTTTCGTCAATTAAATGCTAGAGTAAGCAGCACATTAATACGTGAAGCATTGGCTAACGGTGAACTTGGGCAAGCAAAGTTGATGCTTGGCCATAACTACGCTATTTCAGGGCGAGTTATTCATGGTTGGAAACGTGGTCGAGAGCTTGGCTTTAGAACAGCCAACATTGCTTTAAAACGCCAAGTGTGCCCAGTAAATGGGGTGTTTGCAGTGCAAATAACACTTGGAGAAAGAACATTGTATGGGGTTGCAAACATTGGTAACAAGCCCACATTTAATGGAACACGTGCATTATTAGAAGTACATTTATTTAATTTTGCGCAAGATATATACGGACAGTTTATGCATGTGGAGTTAATAAAAAAACTTCGCGATGAGCAAAAATTCGAGACATTAACACAATTGACGGCACAAATAGCAACTGACGTTGCTGCCGCTAAACAGTGTTTTGGTTTAAATTAGGTAGCCGATACGGAAAGTAGGATTAATGAGCGACTACAAACATACTTTGAATTTACCGGAAACGATGTTTCCAATGCGCGGCAATTTGGCACAACGTGAACCAAAAATGCTTAAAACATGGTATGAAGACGACCTATACGGTCAAATTCGCAACGCTAAAAAAGGTAAAAAAACTTTTATTTTGCATGACGGTCCTCCGTATGCGAACGGCGATATCCATTTAGGCCATTCAGTTAATAAAATCTTAAAAGACATTATTGTTAAGTCAAAAACATTGTCTGACTTTGATGCCCCTTATGTACCAGGTTGGGATTGTCATGGTCTTCCAATCGAATTAATGGTTGAGAAAAAAGTCGGTAAGCCAGGCGTTAAAGTAACCGCAGCTGAATTTCGTGAAAAATGTCGTGCTTATGCTAAAAAGCAAGTTGAAGGCCAAAAGGTTGACTTTAAACGCTTAGGTGTTTTTGCCGATTGGGATAAACCTTACTTAACAATGAATTTTGATTTTGAGGCTAACGCTATTCGTGTGCTTGGTCGTATTATCGAAAAAGGTCATTTACATAAAGGTGCAAAGCCGGTTCATTGGTGTACAGATTGTGGTTCAGCATTAGCTGAAGCAGAAGTAGAATACCAAGATAAACAATCACCAGCCATTGACGTACGGTTTGAATTTACCGATCAAGCTGCGGTTGTTAACGCATTTGATTTAAAAGCAGGTCATGAAGGCACTGGCACAGTAAGCACAGCTATTTGGACAACAACACCGTGGACGCTACCAGCTAACCGCGCAGTTGCCGTTCATGCTGATTTAGAATATGCCCTTGTTCAAGTTGACGATGAAGGCGCACAGCAGCGTTTGATCTTAGGCTCAGAGCTGGTAAAAGATGCCATGGACCGTTATGGCTTTAACCATTACCATGTTTTAGGTTATGTAAAAGGTGCTGCAATTGAGAATCTACAAGTTGCGCATCCATTTTATGACTTTGATGTGCCTGTTATTGTTGCTGAACACGTAACCACAGATTCTGGTACAGGTATTGTTCATACTGCACCAGGACATGGTCAAGAGGATTTCGTGGCTGGTTTACAGTATGGCCTAGAAGTTGCCAATCCAGTGGGTGCTAATGGCGTATACTTACCTGACACAGAGTTATTTGCAGGTCAGCATGTATTCAAAGCGAATGCGAGCGTAATTGATGTGCTGACCGAGCGAAATGCGCTAATGCATCATCATGCACTAACGCATAGTTACCCGCATTGCTGGCGTCATAAAACGCCAATTATTTTCCGTGCTACGCCACAATGGTTTGTTAGCATGGATCAAGCTAATTTGCGTCAAGACTCGTTATCTGAAATTAAAAACACACAGTGGTTACCTGAGTGGGGCGAAAGCCGCATTGCAAACATGGTAGAAGGGCGTCCTGATTGGTGTATTTCACGCCAACGTACTTGGGGTGTTCCTATCGCGTTATTTGTAGACAAAGACACTGGTGCATTACACCCGAACACGCAATCACTGATTGAAGAAGCGGCTAAGCTGGTAGAAAAATCAGGTATTCAAGCTTGGTATGACTTAGACCCTGCAACACTATTAGGTGAAGCTGATGCTCAGCAATACATGAAAGTGCAAGATACACTTGATGTATGGTTTGACTCAGGCGTGACACATGCTTGTGTTGTTGATGCGCGTGAAGAGTTAACTGGCCCAGCTGATTTATACCTAGAGGGATCGGATCAGCATCGAGGTTGGTTTATGTCATCAATGATGACCTCTGTTGCAATTAATGGTCATGCACCTTATCGCCAAGTACTTACGCACGGTTTCACCGTGGATGAGAATGGTCGTAAGATGTCAAAATCATTAGGCAATGTTATTTCTCCGCAAAATGTGATGAATAAACTAGGCGCTGATATTTTACGCTTGTGGGTTGCTTCAACGGATTACACTGCTGAAATGACCGTATCTGATGAAATTTTCAAACGTTCAGCAGATCGCTACCGTCGCATTCGTAACACCAGCCGTTACTTACTGGCTAACCTAAGTGGTTTTGATCCAAAAACAGATCAAGTTGCTATTGAAGATATGGTTGAGCTTGACCGTTGGATTGTTAGTCGTGCGGCACAGTTACAAGATGAAATTGTAACAGCTTATGATAGCTACCAAATGCTGCAAGTGACGCAAAAGCTGATGAACTTCTGTACAGGCGAACTTGGTTCGTTCTACTTAGACGTAATCAAAGACCGTCAATATACAGCTAAAAGTGACAGCCATGCTCGTCGCTCTTGTCAAACTGCGCTTTATCATATTGCTGAAGCGATGACGCGCTGGATGGCACCAATAATGAGCTTTACCGCTCAAGAAATTTGGGAAGCTTTACCAGGTGAGCGTGGTCAATATGTATTTACGTCGGTTTGGTATGATGGCTTAGAGGCTGTGAGTGAAGGTCAGTTTAGTAATGATGATTGGCTAACTATCCTAACTGTTCGTGATGAAGTAAACCGCGTTCTTGAAGGTGCACGTAAAGAAGAAATCATAGGTGCAACTTTACAAGCTGATGTAAGCATTTATACGACAGCAGAACTTTCACAAAAGCTAGCTGCTTTAGGTGATGAGTTACGCTTCGTATTATTAACATCAAAGGTAACGGTTACAGTAGTCGATGCACAACCTGATGAGACTCATGCAACTGAAATCGAAGGGCTATACATTAGCGTTGCGGCAACGAATGCACAAAAATGTGAACGTTGTTGGCATTACTGCGATGATGTAGGAAGTAACTCTGCTCATCCTGAAATCTGTGGTCGTTGTGTGAGCAACGTAGATGGCGAAGGCGAAACTCGTCAATTCGCATAGGAGTAGTAAGTGAGCAAGCTAGCCAAAAAAAGTGGTTTAGTGTGGCTTTGGTTGAGTCTGCTATTTTTAGTAGCAGACTTCGCCAGTAAAACACTGGTCGTGAATACTATGAATCTTCGTGATTCAATTGATATATTACCGTTTTTTAATCTAACTTATGTACATAACTACGGTGCGGCATTTAGTTTTTTGAGTGACGAAAGCGGTTGGCAACGCTGGTTTTTAAGTGCAATTGCAATCACGATTAGCGCACTATTAATCTGGTGGTTAAAACGCTTGCCTGCATCAAATAAAGTCTTGTGTAGTGCCTATTCTCTAGTATTAGCTGGAGCGATAGGTAATCTTTACGATCGTATGTACTACGGCTACGTTATCGACTTTTTACATTTCTATTATGAAAACTGGCACTTCCCTGCGTTTAATATTGCTGATAGCGCAATTTGTGTCGGTGCTGCGTTGTTATTATTTGATGCCTTTACCGGCGAAAGTCCAAAGGAGCATAAAGCATGAGCCAAACAGTTATTACTGAAAACTCAGAAGTTATTTTTCATTTTTCGATAAAGCTATCTGATGGCTCTGCGGCTGACTCTACTAAGGTTCATAATAAGCCAGCAAAGCTTGTCATGGGTGATGGTAGCTTAACAGCCAATTTTGAAAAGTGTTTGTTCGGTTTAGCACCTGGTGATAGTAAATCATTTGAATTGGAGCCAGAAGACGCGTTTGGTCAGCCAAACCCGGATAACATTTATTATGTTGACCGCAGCAAATTTGGCTCTGAGACTCCCGCGACTGTTGGTT
Organism: Pseudoalteromonas sp. RWi3; assembly: GCF_054960735.1. Classification (NCBI taxonomy): domain Bacteria; kingdom Pseudomonadati; phylum Pseudomonadota; class Gammaproteobacteria; order Alteromonadales; family Pseudoalteromonadaceae; genus Pseudoalteromonas; species Pseudoalteromonas sp. RWi3. The sequence continues at coordinate 614,501 of NZ_JBHNYL010000001.1, read as the reverse complement.
CTATTATTGCGTTTACACAACCTGATGGTACAGAGTTACCTGGACTTGTTCGTGAAGTACAAGGCGAGTCAGTTACTATTGACTTTAATCATCCACTTGCAGGTCAGAAACTGACTTTTGAAGTGGAAATTATAGAAGTTGACAATACGGCTAAGGTAAATGATTAATGGATATTTTATTAGCTAACCCTCGCGGTTTTTGTGCCGGTGTTGACCGTGCTATTAGTATTGTAGAGCGCGCGTTAGATATTTTTGAAAAACCAATTTATGTGCGCCATGAAGTGGTACATAACCGTTATGTTGTTGATGGTTTAAAGCGACGCGGTGCGGTATTTGTTGAAGAGCTTGATCAAGTGCCCGATGACAGTATTGTTATTTTTAGTGCTCACGGTGTATCGCAAGCGGTTCGCAGCGAGGCGAAGCGCCGAGAATTAAAAGTATTTGACGCAACATGCCCACTAGTTACTAAAGTGCATATGGAAGTAACCCGTGCAAGTCGAAAAGGCACAGAATGTGTACTTATTGGTCATCATGGTCACCCAGAAGTTGAAGGCACAATGGGTCAATATAACAACAGTGAGGGCGGTATCTATCTTGTCGAAACTGTTGAGGATGTCGCTAACCTAACAGTTAAAAACCCCGATAATTTATTTTACTGTAGCCAAACAACACTCTCGGTTGATGACACTGCAGATGTTATTGACGCACTGCGTGTTAAGTACCCTGTCATTGATGGTCCACGAAAAGATGACATATGTTATGCCACACAAAATCGTCAAGATGCTGTGCGTGATTTAGCAGATAAAGTAGATGTGCTTTTAGTTGTGGGTGCCAAAAATAGCTCAAACTCTAATCGCTTACGTGAACTTGCTGATAAAATGGGCACAGTGGCTTATTTAATTGACGATGCAAGCAGTGTTGAAGATGCATGGTTTGACGGTACAAATAGCGTTGGTGTTACAGCTGGCGCATCAGCTCCTGAGGTGCTTGTACAACAAGTTATTAGTCGTTTAAAAGAACTCGGTGGCAAACAGGTAATAGAAAATCCAGGCGAAGAGGAAAATATCGTATTCGCTGTACCTGTGGAGTTACGTTAATTACGTAAATATGCAAAGGAGAAGGTCCAATGAGCAAGTCAATGCAACCCAATGCGTTGCTTTTTGGACCTCTTTTTACTGAAAGAGGTGTACTTGCTACGTTAGTGGTTGGCCAAGTTATTGCAACGATACTTGCCTTTGCCCCCACAGCATCACATGGTACATGGGTTCGTCTTGGAATTATCAGCCTTTTTATACAGCTTACCTTTCTACTTAGCCTGAGTGCGCTTTATCTAACACGTAACCTACTGAGTAGGCATTCTCAACTTGTACAAAGCATAAGCTTATTTTTGTCATTAATTATGACTACCATACTAATGAGTATATTAGCTATTACCATGATTGACGGTATCGTCGATATTGCAAAGCCATGGATATTTGTATCTCATAATTTGTTGATTGTATTTTTAGTTGCCTGTTTATTTGTTCAATTTCTGACAATATATTTTGAAAAACACAAGCAAACACAATCACTTGCAAGAGCCGAGCTAGATGCATTACAAGCCCGTATTCGTCCACATTTTTTATATAATAGCCTCAATACCGCTGCAGAGCTAACACAGTGTGATCCAGACGCAGCAGAGAATGCTATTTTAGCATTAGCTGCATTATCACAAGCAGCTCTCAAAGCAGGGGAGGGAGTAACACTACAAGATGAAATAGCCCTGACGAAGCAATATATTAGTCTTGAAAGTTGGCGTTTTGGTGAACGATTAAAAGTGAATTGGGAATTGCCAGGTTCACTTCCTGATATCAGTATTCCTTATTTAACGTTGCAGCCGATAATCGAAAATGCAATTTGTTACGGGGTAGAGCCATTTTCAAAAGGTTCGCAAATAAATGTTCTATCAAATGTGAGTAAGCAGTCCATCACGTTTATAGTTGAAAACCAGATACCAACAACAGAGAATGAGCGTACAGGAAATGGCATGGCACTTGATAATATTCGTCAGCGTTTAAACTTGTATTATAGAGGTAGAGCTACATTGAATATAAGTGCTCGCAATTCGACCTTTAGAGTTAAGCTGGTACTTCCGTTGTTCAGTGAGAGGAATGTATGAAGGCACTGATTGTAGATGACGAACCGTTAGCGAGAATAAGAGTTCAGCGCTTGCTAAGTAATATGAGTGAATATTCAGCTTTTGAACAAGCCTGTAATGGTCAAGAAGCGCTGGAGTTGGCCAACTCTTTTAGTCCTGACATTGTGTTTTTAGATATTGATATGCCCCAAATGAGTGGTTTAGAAGTGGCTGAAAAACTGAATGAGTTTACTCTTCCGCCAGCAGTTGTATTTATTACTGCACACCCTGAACATGCACTAGATGCTCTGCAATTATCAGCAGTTGGGTATTTAGTTAAGCCTGTTACTAAAGAGTCAGTTGAAAAACTAACTGCGCAGTTAGGCCGGTTAAATCGGGCGCATCTTCAAGCCCAAAGATCTAAATCAATCAGCTATCAAAGTGGCGGCACTATTAAAACAGTCCAAATTCAAGATGTATATTTTCTGTCTGCTGAGGATAAATATACCCGTATAGTATTTAGTGGAGGAGAGGCATTAATCGATCAAAGTTTAAAGCAAATAGAACAAGACTATCCCTCCTCCTTCTTGAGGACTCATCGTAAAGTACTGGCGAATAAAGAACGAATTTCGGCATTAAAAACACATAGCGATGGAACACATACAGTACAAATTAATGGTTGTGCACACGAATTGGTAGTGAGTAGGCGTGAATATAAAGTTGTTAAATCTTTTCTATCGAAAGTACCGTTTATCAGGTAATTTTACCGCTCATCTACCTACCACTTGTATTTCAAATAAGGTCAATTAATCTTACTGTAAGTAGTTTTTTTGGCGCTATTATGTCTAATTTATCACCTAAATCGATACGCGGTTTCACTTTAGTGGAAGTGTTAATTGCGTTTATAATTTTAAGCTTTGGACTATTGGGTGCAGTGGCATTGCAGGCAAAAGCAAAGCAAGCAAGCTTTGATGCTATGCAGCGCTCAGCAGCAATAGCACTTGGCAATGATATTATTCAGCGGATGCGTGCAAATGACGATGCAGGATTAACAGCGCGCTATAATGGTAACTTTACAAGTGATGATAAATTAAACAAACAGTTACGCTGCTATTCAAATGTGTGTACGGCCGCTGAAATTGCAGCACTTGATAAGCAACAATGGATTCGCGCAATTCAAGCTCGTGAGAACACAGGTGCGCTTGATGATGCAACAGTGTGTATTAACAACCAAGCTGATGCTGCAAGGGGCAGTAACGCATTCAACCTTGAAGTAATCATTAGTTGGCAAGGGCGTCAAGAATATACTGCTACTGGTGACACCGCAGCGATTAAATGTGGTGCCAACAATAAAAAGCGCAGAGTCGTTGTGCTAACAAGTTTTATGTATTTGAGGGCATCTTAAATGAAGCAAAAAGGGTTTACTCTAGTTGAGATGATGGTTGCTTTATTTGTAGGTGGCTTAGTATTAGGCGGCGTCATGTTTACTTACGTGAGTATGAAAGTAACCACCCGAGACACCATGACCATCGGTGAATTACAGGAAACTGGCCGCTTGGCTTTGAGTATAATGCAGCGCGATATAGAACAAATTGGTTTTTGGGGCACGTTTTATGAAGATTCATTTTCAGCAGACAATACAATTGTTGCAGGCAGTGCCAGTAACCCGGCCGGGGATTGCACTGAAGGGCTGAATAATAAAAGTTTCCCAGATAATAGTGTTAATTCTAATTTTCGACTTATTTATGCTATTGAATCAAGCGGTGGTGCCCAGCTAAATTGTATTTCAAACGCACAAGATAATACTGATGTTCTGCAGCTTAAGTTTTTAGAAGGGTTACAAATAGATACGGCAGATGCTGCACAGAATAACAACGGCAACTATTATTTTATTGCTCAGCAAGAGTGGGGAGAGTTTACTCGCGGCCCTGCTAATCCAGCCAACCCAAATTCAACCGTGTGGCGGTATCGCCATCACGTATATTACATTGATGAACAGACTTATAAGGTAAATAAGCAAGATCTAACAATCCCCGTATTGATGCGTAAAAGGCTAACCCCTAAAGGTGGCATGATCACCGAGACTATTATGGAAGGGATTGAAAATATGCGCTTTTTATTTGGTTTAGATACTAACTTTGACAGCCGAATCGATACATATCGTAGTGTTGAAAATATGACTGCATCAGACTGGGAAAATCGCCGTGGCATTTTAACTGTTCAGGTGTTTCTGTTAGTAAGATCACTCCAGCCAGATGCTGACCTTAATCAAGTGAATCAAACATACACCTTAGGTGAAGATGCAAATCAACGCGTTTTGAAGTTCAATGATCGTTTTCGTCGGGCTTTGTTTACCACCACGATACGCTTAAACAATGTAGGAGCTAGTCAATGGCGAATTTAACCTTAGCAAACAACCAACGCGGTGTTGTTTTAATTGCTGCGCTTATTATGGTCGTTGCTGTGACAGGCATTGCAGTTACGCTGATGAGCAGTGCAAGTGTTGATATAAAAATTACCAACGCCGCATTAGAGCGAGAAGAAGCTGAGAATATTTTAATGGGTAATGTACAAAAGGTAATTGCGACAGAGGCGCAAAAAGGTGGAACAAGTAAGTTATTATTTACACAAGCGCAAATTCCAGACGGTTCAATCCCACTCACACAAATTGACGACACAGCGAGTGAATTAAGTAACCTTAATAATGGCGCGCTTGATCTGCCTTGTCCGCGAGATTATGACTTCACAGCGGGCATTGCATGTAACATGATTCAAATAAATTCAACGATTACTTATGGTTCAAAGAGTAAGCACACCATAACGGTAACCACTGGAATAGCACAGCAAATGGCTAGCCTAAATACTGGCGGTTAAGTGAGATTAAAAATGAAGATAAAACAGTTAATTATTAAGTCGGTATATATTGTTTTTGCGTGCTTTAGTTTTTTTAGTGTAGCTGAAGATATCGAGTTATATGTAAATCATGAGGTTGAGCTCGATGAAAAACCACGGGTGTTACTTGTGTTTGATACATCGGGGAGTATGGCGTGGAGTGTGGTTGATGGCAAAAGCCAAACTTGCTATAGAAGAGTGAAAAAAAATAAGTTTGAACGTGGAGATTGTTTTAAAAGCTTAGATACTTACACTTGGAAGGAGCAGTGTTATATCGTTAGAAGTGGATACTATCGAGCTGAGTGTGATGATACTCGATTAGGTGTTGCGAAAAAAGCGATCACGCGGTTAATTAGTGATAACGATGATATTGAATTTGGTCTTATGCGCTTTAATGGCAGTGCTGGTGGTTATGTCTTAGCAAAGTTAGGGGCAACAAAATCTTTTCTACTTGATAAAGTAGATAATTTGCCTGCAAGCGGAAGTACACCGCTTACCGAGACTTTGTGGGAAGCCTACCTTTATATCACAGGTCAAGGCGTCTATTATGGTGGAAATACTACTGACAGGGATTATACAGCAGAGTCTTCTGGTATTTATAAGTCTCCATTTAAGCCAATTACTGGTGAGCCACTGCGCTGTGATAACAGTATTAACATTATTTTGATGACTGATGGCGACCCAACCAGCGATTCAAACAGAAATAGCGATATTAAGAATTTACACAATTATTATTTTACTGCCAACCCACCTGTAGTGAGTAACAGCTATTTAACTGCACTGTCTAAGGTGATCAATGGAACAAAAGACGTAGAGATTGACTTATATTCACCCACAACGAAAACGCGTGAATTCGGTCGAATTTACCCAATTGGTTTTGGTACCGGGATGAGTAACGCAGGTAAAAACTTATTATCTGAAGCAGCAAAGTATGGTGGTGGGCAATATTTGCACGCAGACACAGCAGAGCAATTATCAGAAGCACTTAAAAATACCATTACGCGTATTCGCGAAGTAAACGACACATTTACCTCACCTTCAATTGCCAGTAATAATGTTGACCAAACACGTAGTCGTGATTCTATTTACTACGCAATGTTTTACCCTGACAGTGGCGCTCGTTGGCGTGGTAATTTAAAAAAGCTTAAAGTTTCAGGCACTCAAATTATTGACTCTGAAAACCTGCAAGCTCTTAACTCGGAAGGTTTAATTGATAAAGGTGCACGCACATTTTGGTTACCTAGTACTGCTGCTGCAGATGGTAATTCAGTTGAAAATGGCGGGGTTAATTTGATGCTTTCAACTACCGCAAATAGTGGTCGCAATTTATACACAGATGCAGGAACCGCAGGGCTTATCGCATTTAATAAGAATGCAGTATCATCAGCTTATGGTGGTGATGCTAAAGCGGCTAAAGCATTTGGTGTTGATCAGGGTGAACTTAAAAACACGATTGATTGGGCCCGAGGCATAGATGTAGATAACGAAGATGGAGACGCTTCAAATAGCGATCAGCGGCAAGATATCTTTGGGGATCCTTTACATTCTAAACCTGTTACAGTTGACTATGGTAATGACGATGTAAGAATTCTTATTGGCACTAACGCTGGGTTTTTACATATGTTCAAAGACAGTGGTAACACAGTCAGTGAAAGTTGGGCGTTCATACCCAGTAGCCTGTATGGCATTATTGACCCCATTCGTAAAAATGCTGCCGATACTAAAAAATATGGTGTTGATGGCCCAATTACGATCTACTTTGATGACTCAAACCGTGATGGAATTGTAAACGGTAGCGATAAAGTATGGGCCTTTTTTGGCATGCGCCGTGGAGGTAGTAACTATTATGGTTTAAATATTACCGATCCAGATAACCCAAGCTTAATGTGGGGTGGGCCAATCCAGGGAGGGACAGGGAGCTTTACTGAGTTAGCGCAAACATGGTCTGCACCGACGGTTTCGTTCATAAAAGCATTTGGCGATGAACCAGTACTGATATTTGGAGCAGGTTACGACATAAATAAAGATACCGTTATACTTGGAGATGATAGCAAAGGTCGCGGTATTTATATCGTAAAAGCCTCTGATGGTAGTTTGTTATGGGAATTGACCCCTCAAAAAGGTTTTAAAGGCAAAAATAGCATTGCAGCGTCAGTAACACCATTGGATTCAGATTATGATGGTTATATTGATCGTATTTATGCAGCAGATACCAGCGGCAGTATTTGGCGAGTTGATATTCCGAGCAATAAAACAAGTGAGTGGAGTCATTTTGAGTTTGCGAAATTAAATGGCTCAACAAATGCGCTGGATAGACGCTTTTTTTACAAACCCATGATTGCTCGTACTATGTATAGCAAGGTGACGAATACAACCTATAATGGAAAAACCATTGTTACTCGAAAAGACACGCCATTTGACGCAGTTTTGGTAGGCAGTGGTAATCGCTCAAACCCAATTGGCACAATAACCAAAGATCAACTTTATATGATTAGAGATGTAAATACGCTAACTAAGTCATTTAAGGGTTTAGATGTCCCAGATACCATCACTGTTTCAGACTTAATGAATGTAAATGACGACCCTTTTGGTAACTCTTTGGACGATATCGACACGTTTGTTAAAAATGAAATAAAGTTAAGTAAGCAATCCGGTTGGTACTATGATTTGCCTGCCAGTGGTGAAAAGTCCCTCGCGGCTGCTACTGTTGTTGGAGGTGTTGCTTATTACACGAGCTACACGCCTGCTTCAGCCACAGAAACCATTAATCAATGTTCATTAACTGGCGGTTCGGGATCACTGTATGCATTTCATTTGCACTACGGCACTAAAGTGTATGATCAGTTGAGCTTCACAACAAGTAATGACGTGCCAGATACGCCCCAACTTTATTTTGGTAGTGCTGATAGTTGTGTAGATAGTAACTCCAATGGATATTGTGACGGCATGGGCGATGACGGAGAAGATGGAGGAAATGATGAGAATAAAAAGGTAGAAACAACAAGCCAATTTTTAATGATTGGGCCAGGTATAAAAGCGAATGACAGCTCTGATTTTAGTGCACAAAATCCATTTATTCCGAAAAAAATAAAAGGACCTGGCATTTCATTCGATGAAGATGGCAATATTGATTTGGTTGACAGTGCCGTTCCTATCGGTTTTGGTTTTAATACCCAGCAGACTTTCATATATAAGCGAGAAGTGAATGATAATAAAGACAAGTAAACAGCAAGGGTTCACGCTCATTGAGCTCATGATAGCGGTTGCGATTGTAGGCATTATTGCTTCTGTTGCCATACCGAGTTATTTTGAACATGTTAAGCGTACGGCACGCACAGAGGCTATAACGACCTTGCTTGATGCAGCAAATAGGCAAGAGCAATTCTTTGTTGATAACCGTGAATATACCAATGATTTAGATAATTTAGGTGTTGTATCGCCTACTGAGCACGGCTTTTATACTATTACTGTTGAAGTAGATAACGATGCAGGTACATTTAGCTTTGAGGCGACACCCGCTGACGGGCCACCTTTAAAAGATGATGAATGCAAAACCTTCGTTATTAATGACGCTGGCCTTAAAACAGCAACTCCCAGTGCAAATAGTGCTAAGTGTTGGGGAAATTAAGAGTGAGATTAGTTTTACTTTAAGCATTTTTCTGTATTTCTTATTTTTGTTCTGCCTGTGTAACTTATCGATATAGCAAGCCCTGCGTGGTTTGCTTTTTCGTATTCGGGGCAGTAAACAAATGTACCATTGTGAAAACCAATAGGTGTTCCATCGTTACGAAATGTTAAATATGTTCTAGGGTAAGTTAATTTATCTTTTAGGTGTATGGCATCAACATGTAAAAGAGCTACATCGTCGTTGTCAAATACGCCTAACTTATTTGAATCTGTGAATACGGTTAGCTCTTGATGCCACTGATTTGCTACGCATTTATTGTGTTTAAGTGCACATAGTGTCACGTTTGAACCGTGCGAAACTGCATTTAATCGTGAAAGTCCAACGGCTCTATTAATTTTTGCTATGTGGTTGTCTAGTCTGTTTTCGATGATTAGTGGATGATAGTTAAACAGCGCTATATGGCACATTATCGCAATGATACTCAATACCACCATGCTCTCGAGTAAAGAGGTACCCTGACTTTGCTTGTTGCGAATGACCTTCATCCATGAAGACCTCAATTGTTACAGTTATATTAAACTTAGCTGACCCTATTTCAGTTGCAAGGTAATCTAGCAATTAATTGCAATTACTGTCGGTATCGCCATTATAAAGCGTGGTGCCAGACTGGGTGATGGTAAGCGCTTTATTGTTTTCATTGTCATTATTAGGGCAGTAAACAAAGGTACCCGCTGCTGTTGTAATGCGGCCACTGGCATCAAATATAATCGATTTATCACCTGAAAAGCTAAGACGACTATTATCAGGGATTTCGTCAAGGACTCTTAATATCACATCTCCTTGTTTTGGGTTTTGTACGCCATTGGTATTACTGTCATAGAACACAAATACAGTCCCAGATGTCCAACTGTTTGTGCAGGGAACGCGCTTATTCTGTGTAATAAGGTTTGTATCGCCACTACATACTACAACGAGGGCGTCAGTACTTGTAGCTTTCGCTCGGGCAAAAGTAAGAGTGCGTTTTAAGTCCAATAAATAATTTTCAGCTTGGTTTTCTTCTAGCATATTGCTGCTGTTCCAAAATGCAATAGCAGCGATGATGCCGACTATTGAAATAGTGACCATTAGCTCTAAAAGTGTAAAGCCGCGTTGTATATTTTTCATTCTACGCCTCTAAGTACAGATCAAATTGTGGTTACCTAACGCCGATAGCGGATGTAATATTTTTGTGATTATTATATTTTAGTTAATGATACCACTGTTGGTGATTAAATCCTCATTATTCAATTGCTTTGTTTGCTATGAACAGCAGTATTGTCTAAAATCGACTCAATAAGAATTTAAAGTAGCAATAAAAAATGAAGAAAATAGAAGCAATTATTAAGCCATTCAAATTGGATGATGTGCGTGAAGCTTTGTCAGAAGTCGGAATTACTGGTATGACAGTAAGCGAAGTAAAAGGCTTTGGTCGTCAAAAAGGACATACTGAGCTGTATCGCGGTGCCGAATACATGGTTGATTTTTTACCGAAGGTAAAATTAGACATCGTACTTGGTGATGAAGATGTTGACCGTGCAATTGACGTTATAGTAAAAACTGCGCAAACCGGTAAGATAGGTGATGGTAAGATTTTTGTAACTGATGTTGAACGCGTTGTGCGTATTCGTACTGCGGAAGAAGATGAAGACGCAATTTAATACCAATCCGCAATAATACTAAACCACTTTTAGGTATTAAACCTGGCGCTAACGGTGTTGAAAATTTCTTATTTAGAACAGCTAAATGACGGACTTTTTGCCTTGTTATCGACAAGGTTTTCTTACCTCAAAATAGATCTCTTAATTAAGTGAATTGATATAATTTCAAGCAACTAATTAAATAATAAAAAAGGCGCTATTTAAAAATAGTGCCTTTTTTATTTTCAGCCCCTATACCACCTACTTGAGTAGCTGGTTATCATTAAATATGCTTTGCCTGTAAAAACTACTCATGGTAATTCCACAGTTGATTTTTAGCCAGACCACAACATGAAAAAACATGAGCAGATACGAGAAAGCACCGGATGTGTGTTCGCTATGCCAATATCATATAGTTTAGATACCTAAATTAAAAAGGAATGAAATGAATATCCTACTCGCCATGATCCCTGCTTTTTTATGGGGCACTACGTATGCGGTAACTAAGTATGCAACGCCCGACTGGCCAGCTATTTTACTTGGCGCTATACGGTCACTGCCTGCCGGTTTACTATTATTGATCATCAAGCCTACTTGGCCGAAATTAAGGCAGTGGCGTGGTTTAATCATATTATCAACGGTCAATATTGCGTTATTTTTTAGTTTTATTTTTGTAATGGCGGTTAATTTACCTGCTGCAATTGCTGGGGTAGGGATGGTCTCTGTGCCTGTTGTAGCTTTGTTGTATGCATGGCTTTTTAAAGGGCAGCGACCTGCGCTATTGCAGTCAGTGTGTGCATTAACTTTAGTTTATTTAGCATGGCTGTTGTTCGACCCACAACACGTTTCGCTTAATCTGTTAGGTATTACAGCACTAATAGGAGCACTATTGACAATCGTTATCGGCAGTACATTAGTGCAGAAGATCACTACGCACATCCATTGGTGGACAGTGCTGACTTGGCAATTGATTTTAGGTGGTTTATCACTGACTGTTGCAGCAATAGTGCAAGCATTTTATATTAAACCAGAGGCTTATCAAATACTGGCTCAGGGGGTTACTCCAAATCAATGGTTTGTACTATTTTGGTTAGTTGTGCCCAATACTGCGCTTGCCTATACACTATATGTTTGGCTTCTTGGGCGGATGAGCGTAGTTGAGTTTACCTTTGGCACGATTGCTAACCCAATTGCAGGTATTATTTGTGCCATCGTATTATTAAATGAGCAATACCAAGCATGGCAATATTTGATTATGGTTTTAATGATATGTTTTTCAGTATTACCGCAAGTCATTAAGTTAATTAAAAACAGAGTAAAAAAGGCTTAAGGTGTTAGTTTATACTTAAAAGGGTTGCTTAAATAGCAACCCTTTTAAAAGATGTTAGCAATTTAACTGTGGTATTTCTCACAGGCCTCTAACGTGTTTTCAATCAGGCTTGCAACCGTCATTGGCCCAACACCACCAGGTACAGGCGTAATGAAGTGCGCTTTTTGTTCAGCTATATCATACTGTACATCACCCACTAGTTTGCCCGTATCTAAGCGGTTAATACCGACATCGATAACCATCGCACCTTCTTTAACCCAATCACCCGGTATAAACTCAGGTTTACCTACCGCAACTACCAGTAAATCAGCACGACGCACATGAGTCTCTAAATCTTGAGTAAATTTATGACACACCGTTGTAGTACAACCTGCAAGTAGTAACTCTAATGCCATCGGGCGGCCAACGATATTTGATGCACCAACAACTACAGCATGCATTCCTTTATATTTAACGCCTGTAGAATCAAGTAGTGTGATAATTCCTTTAGGTGTACAAGGGCGCAATGCAGGCATACGCTGTGCTAAACGGCCGATATTGTAAGGGTGAAAACCATCCACATCTTTTAACGGTGTAATACGCTCAAGAATTTTTTCTGCGTCAAGGCTTTCTGGTAAAGGTAATTGAACTAAAATACCGTCTACTGTTTTATCATTATTTAGTTCATCGACTAGATCTAATAGTGCTTGCTCTGATGTGTCAGCAGGTAAATCAAATGATTTTGATACAAAACCAACTTCTTCACAGGCTTTGCGCTTTGAACCAACATAGACTTGACTCGCAGGGTCTTGTCCTACAAGTACAACCGCAAGTCCCGGAGCACGTAATCCATTTGCTACTCGTTCACTTACTTTCTCTGCTACTGCACTACGTACTTGTTTAGCTATTGCCTTACCATCGATGATGTTTGCCGTCATGGGTGACCTTTAATTAGGGTTAGTTAACTTGAAAGCGATACATAGCAAGAAACAATCGTTTTTTAAGGGGTAAACGAGACTGGCTTTAGCCAGCGCTGTTTGTCTTGCTATTTAGTCTGTCTATTTTCGCAGAAAAGCACCAAAGCGCCAAGTTGCTTTTTTTAGATATGCAGTACAATTAAATAAAACAGTTGAAATTTTAGCTTATTTTTACAATATTTAGGCATTGTGAACTAAAAATGACCGATTGATTTATTTTCTTAAAAAAAGGTTTGACCTAATCCAGTCAAATCACTATTATGCACCCCGTTGTCAACGAGGTCACTCGCAGGCAATATTAAGCATCGGCGATTAGCGCAGTTTGGTAGCGCACTTGGTTTGGGTCCAAGGGGTCGCAGGTTCAAATCCTGCATCGCCGACCACTTTTTTAAATTTTAAAGTGTCGCAAGATTGGCTTAGATACATCTAATTCAGTCGCAGGATAAAATTCTGTATTGCTGATCACTGTTTAAATAAGGTAGCTTATTGGTTTGCTATGAAGTTTTCGATGCGCCCATAGCTCAGCTGGATAGAGCAACGCCCTTCTAAGGCGTCGGTCGAAGGTTCGAATCCTTCTGGGTGCGCCATTTCGAAAACAAGTAAATGCCGTGGTGATTGTAGCTCAGTTGGTAGAGCCCCGGATTGTGATTCCGGTTGTCGTGGGTTCGAGCCCCATCAGTCACCCCAATTTACAAAAAGAATATCGGCGATTAGCGCAGTTTGGTAGCGCACTTGGTTTGGGTCCAAGGGGTCGCAGGTTCAAATCCTGCATCGCCGACCACTTTCTTAAAGTGGTCTTAAACTCACCGTTTAAGTGTTCAATAGGAAATAGAAGTTTCATACTTCAATATCGGCGATTAGCGCAGTTTGGTAGCGCACTTGGTTTGGGTCCAAGGGGTCGCAGGTTCAAATCCTGCATCGCCGACCACTTTCTTTTCCCATTAGTTTTCTCTTCTTGTTTAATTAAATATATTTTTTTATTGTTATCACCCTATGAAAGCGCACTTTTTATCCATTTAGCTTCTATAATTCGCGTTCTAACCAAATAATTGCCCCCATCACTCGACTATCATAAATATTAGGTTATAATGCCGCGTCTATTGTTTAACATAGTGCCCGAAGGGCAGAGCAGCATTGGTATCTTATAGTGAAGATGGAGTTTAAACGTCCTTTTAGTGGCTTTTAACGTATCAAACGCATAGTGATAACCGTGTTTGTAAGGAAGGCGAACAGTCGCCAAAATTGAAGATTGAGGTAAATCATGCAAGTTTCTGTTGAGACGACTCAAGGCCTTGAGCGCCGTCTGACCATCACCGTTCCTGCAGAGAACGTTGAGACCGAAGTAAAAAAACGCTTACAACAACTGTCTAAAACCCAGCGTATTGATGGTTTCCGTCCTGGTAAAGTACCAACGTCTGTAATCAACAAACGTTACGGTGGCGCAGTGCGTCAAGAAGTTGCTGGTGAACTAATGCAGCGTAACTTCTACGAAGCAATCGTAGCTGAAAAAATCAACCCAGCAGGTACACCTACTTTCGCTCCTAAAGCGTTAGAAGCTGGCAAAGATTTAGAATTCTCTGCAACATTTGAAGTTTACCCTGAAGTTGAAGTTCAAGGTTTAAACAAGATTGCTGTAGAAAAACCAGCTGTTACTGTCACTGACGAAGATTTAGCTAACATGCTAGAAACACTTCGTAAGCAACATGCTGAGTGGGCTGATGTTGATGCTGCTGCTGGCGAAAATGACCGTGTAACGGTTGACTTCGAAGGCAAAATCGATGGTGAAGTATTTGAAGGCGGTAAAGCTGAAGACTTCCCACTAGAACTTGGCCAAGGTCGTATGATCCCAGGTTTTGAAGATAACATCGTTGGTAAGAAAGCAGGCGAAGAAGTTGTTGCTGATGTAACATTCCCTGAAGATTACCACGCTGAAAATCTTAAAGGTAAAGCTGCTCAATTCACAATCACTGTAAAAAAAGTAGAAGCTCAAGAGCTTCCTGAACTTAGCGAAGAATTCGCAACTAAGTTCGGTGTGACTGAAGGTGGCGTTGACGCACTTAAAGAAGAAGTTAAAAAGAACATGACACGTGAGCTTGACCAAGCGGTTAAAGCTAACGTTAAAGATCAAGCTATCAAAGGTCTTTTAGCTAACAACGAAATCGACGTGCCAAAAGCGCTAGTAGATCAAGAAATTGATGCACTACGTCAACAAGCAGCACAACGTTTTGGTGGCGACGCTAAAAACATGCCTGAGCTTCCAGCTGAATTGTTCCATGAGCAAGCAGTAACGCGCGTAAAAACTGGCCTTTTATTAGGTGAAGTTATTAAAGCGAACGAGATCAAAGTTGATGACGCTAAAGTTGAAGCGTTAATCGCTAATGTTGCATCAGCATACGAAGATCCAACTGAAGTAGTAGAATACTACAAAGCAAATGATCAACTTATGCAGCAAATGCGTAATGTTGCAATGGAAGAGCAAGCTGTAGAAGCTATTTTAGCTAAAGCAGACGTTTCTGATGTTGAAAAAGCATTTGATGACATCATGAATCCACAGCAAGGTGCTTAATAAGTCATTGACTTAAGCCCTCGCTAACGATTAAATGGCTCGTGTTACTCTGTATTTTGCAGTGTGCCCGAGCCATTTTAGTTTGTGGCCTTCAATTTTGCCTAAAAGATAACTATGCTTTTCTTATATTCAGGATAAGTATAAGCGCATAAGGAATAAAATAAGTATGAACAACACTGGTATGACAGATCCTCTAAATGCATTAGTCCCAATGGTTGTTGAACAAACAGCGAAAGGCGAGCGCTCGTATGATATATATTCGAGACTATTAAAAGAGAGAATCATTTTTTTAACTGGTCAAGTTGAAGACAACATGGCGAACCTAATTTTAGCGCAAATGCTATTTTTAGAATCAGAGAACCCTGAAAAAGATATCTTTTTATATATCAATTCACCGGGTGGTTCTGTGACAGCGGGTATGGCAATTTACGATACCATGAACTTTATTAAACCAGATGTAAGTACTATTTGTGTTGGCCAAGCGGCGAGCATGGGTGCATTCTTACTAACAGCTGGTGCTAAAGGTAAGCGTTACTGTTTGCCTAATTCTCGCGTGATGATTCACCAACCTTTAGGTGGTTTCCAAGGTCAAGCATCTGACTTTGAAATTCATGCTAAAGAAATCCTGTCTATTAAAGACAAGCTTAATCGTTTAATGGCAGAGCATACTGGCCAACCATTAGATGTGATTTCACGCGATACAGACCGCGACAACTTTATGAGCGCAAGCCAAGCCGTTGATTACGGCCTAGTTGACTCGGTATTTACTAATCGCGACAGTAAGTAAAAAGGCTAAGTGAGTACTAACGGTACTCACTTGAATTGTTTACACTGTGAAAGCCAATTATTTTTGGTATAGTTAAGCGTATTGAAATAGCTGCTAAGAAGTTTGGCAGCCAACGTATAAGATGAGGTAGCTGAATGTCTGACACTCCTACAGACGGCGACAAAAGTAATAAATTGTTATACTGCTCTTTTTGTGGCAAAAGCCAGCATGAAGTTCGCAAACTCATTGCAGGGCCTTCAGTATACATTTGTGATGAATGTGTTGAGCTGTGTAACGACATTATCAGGGAAGAGATCAAAGACATTGCGCCAAAGCACAATACGTCTGATAAACTGCCTGCCCCTAAAGAAATTCGTAACCATTTAGATGATTATGTAATTGGCCAAGATCATGCCAAAAAAGTATTGTCGGTAGCGGTTTATAACCACTACAAGCGCCTACGTAATCAAAGCACTAAAGTTGATATTGAACTTGGTAAAAGTAATATCTTGTTAATTGGTCCAACGGGTAGTGGTAAAACATTACTTGCAGAGACGCTTGCACGTTTACTTGATGTACCATTTACAATGGCTGATGCAACCACACTAACCGAAGCCGGTTATGTAGGTGAAGATGTTGAAAACATCATTCAAAAGCTGCTTCAAAAGTGTGACTACGACGTAGAAAAAGCGCAACGTGGTATTGTTTATATTGATGAAATTGATAAAATTTCACGCAAATCTGATAATCCATCAATTACCCGTGACGTATCAGGCGAAGGCGTACAGCAAGCCCTATTGAAACTGATTGAAGGCACCGTTGCATCAGTACCACCACAAGGTGGTCGTAAACACCCACAACAAGAGTTTTTGCAGGTTGATACCTCTAAAATCTTATTTATCTGTGGTGGTGCATTCGCAGGGCTTGATAAAGTGATTGAGCAACGCAGCCATAAAAATACCGGTATTGGTTTTGGTGTTAGCGTTAAAGAATCTGCATCAAGTCGCTCTTTAAGTGAAACATTTAAAGATGTAGAGCCAGAAGATTTAGTAAAATACGGCCTGATCCCTGAGTTTATTGGTCGTTTACCCGTTGTTGCTACGTTAACTGAGCTAGACGAAGCTGCGTTAGTGCAAATCTTAGATGAGCCTAAAAACGCACTGACTAAGCAGTACAGCGCATTATTTGGTATGGAAGACGTTGAGCTTGAATTCCGTGAAGATGCATTACGTGCAATTGCCCACAAAGCAATGGAGCGTAAAACAGGTGCACGTGGCTTACGTTCAATTGTTGAAGCTGTATTACTTGATACCATGTATGAACTTCCATCAATGGAAGAAGTCAGCAAAGTGGTTATCGATGAAACAGTGATCAAAGGTGAATCAGACCCAATTTTGATTTATCAAAGTGCCAGCCAAGATAAAGCTGCATCAGAGTGAAATTTAATCACTGAGAATTGAAAAAGGAGCCTAAGGCTCCTTTTTTTATAATTTTTTCTTACAAATCACATAAATTGTTGAACTTTACTTAGGTTATCCCCATATACTTGAGTAATCATTAAAATAAATGAAGAGCGAAGAGAATATAATGACGCTTGAGAGAACAGATCGAGTCGAAATCCCGGTGCTGGCACTGCGCGATGTTGTGGTTTACCCGCACATGGTGATCCCGCTTTTTGTAGGCCGCGAAAAATCCATTAAATGCCTAGAAGCGGCAATGGATAAAGACAAACAAATTTTCCTTGTTGCGCAAAAAGACGCAACAGTAGATGAGCCTGAGCAAGACGACATATATCGTGTTGGTACAATTGCGACTGTTTTACAGCTGCTTAAACTGCCTGACGGTACTGTAAAAGTACTTGTTGAAGGTATTCAGCGCGCAAAATTAGAAGATTTCGTTGATAACGATGATTTCTTTGTAGCGAATGCTCAGTTTATCAGCTCTGAAGAAATAGAAGAGCAAGAACAAGATATTTTCATTAGCAGCGCAATCAGTCAATTTGAAGGCTATGTAAAGCTCAATAAAAAAATTCCACCAGAAGTATTAACCTCTGTGAGTGGTATTGATGAAGCGCCACGCCTTGCTGATACTATGGCTGCACATATGCCATTAAAAGTACCTGAAAAACAAAAAGTGCTTGAAATCGCCGATGTTACTGAACGCCTAGAGTACCTAATGGCGTTGATGGAAGGCGAAATAGACTTATTGCAAGTTGAGAAAAAAATTCGTACTCGCGTTAAAAAGCAGATGGAAAAATCTCAACGTGAGTATTACCTCAATGAGCAAATGAAGGCTATTCAAAAAGAGTTAGGTGAACTTGATGATGTACCCGATGAATTCGAAGCGTTGAAAAAGCGTATTGAAGACTCAGGTATGAGCAGTGATGCACAAGAAAAAGCCAATTCAGAGTTAGCTAAATTAAAAATGATGTCGCCAATGTCAGCCGAAGCTACTGTTGTGCGTTCATATATTGACACGCTAATTAATGTTCCATGGAAAAAGCGCTCTAAAGTGAAAAAAGATCTTGCCGGCGCTCAAAAGATTTTAGATAGCGATCACCATGGTCTTGATAAAGTAAAAGAACGTATTATTGAGTACCTCGCGGTTCAACAACGTACTAATAAGCTTAAAGGTCCAATTTTGTGTTTAGTGGGTCCCCCTGGTGTTGGTAAAACCTCACTAGGCCAGTCGATTGCTCGCTCAACAGGTCGTAAGTATATTCGTATGGCGCTTGGTGGCGTTCGTGATGAAGCTGAAATCCGTGGCCATCGTCGTACTTACATTGGCTCGATGCCAGGTAAACTGATTCAAAATATGAGTAAAGTGGGCGTTAAAAACCCATTATTCTTGTTAGATGAAATCGACAAAATGTCATCGGATATGCGTGGCGACCCAGCATCAGCATTATTAGAAGTACTTGATCCAGAGCAAAATAGCCATTTTGCGGATCACTACTTAGAAGTTGATTACGACTTATCAGATGTTATGTTTGTTGCCACATCCAACAGCTTTAACATTCCAGGCCCATTACTAGACAGAATGGAAGTAATTCGTTTATCGGGTTACACCGAAGATGAAAAACTTAATATTGCCAAAGAGCATTTAATTCCAAAGCAAATCAAACGCAATGGTCTTAAAAACAACGAAGTTGTAATAGAAGACAGTGCTATCGTGGGTATTATTCGCTATTACACTCGTGAAGCTGGTGTCCGTAACTTGGAACGTGAAGTGTCTAAGTTGTGTCGTAAAGCTGTAAAGAACATCTTGCTTGAGAAAGAAACAAAAGTAGTCACGATTAATGAGCAAAACCTAGAAGAGTTCTTAGGTGTGCAGCGTTTTGATTACGGTAAAGCAGAAGATGGTGACCGTATTGGCCAAGTTACTGGTTTAGCGTGGACAGAAGTAGGCGGCGATTTATTAACAATCGAATGCGCGGCTGTGCCAGGTAAAGGCAAGTTAAGCTACACAGGCTCATTGGGCGATGTGATGCAAGAGTCGATTCAAGCAGCGATGACTGTAGTACGTAATCGTGCTGATACTTTCCGTATTAATGATGATTTTTACGAGAAGCGTGACATCCATGTGCATGTACCAGAGGGCGCTACGCCAAAAGATGGCCCAAGTGCGGGTGCTGCTATGGTAACGGGTTTAGTATCAAGCTTAACCGGTAACCCAGTAAAAGCTGACGTAGCGATGACAGGTGAAATTACACTTCGAGGTGAAGTATTGCCTATTGGTGGCCTTAAAGAAAAATTATTGGCGGCGCATCGTGGTGGAATTAAAACCGTTATTATTCCAAAAATTAACGAACGTGACTTAAAAGAGATCCCTGACAATGTGTTGGCTGGCCTTGATATTCACCCTGTTACATGGATTGATGAGGTTTTAAAATTAGCACTTGTGCACCCAGTTGAAAGTTTTTCAGTCGAAACGGCTAAAAACCAGTAAAAAACCTAAAAAAAGTGCTTTAAAGGGCTTTTCAAATCTAGATGGTATGATAAGTTAAGCACTGGTTTTCAAGCCTAGGCCTTATGTAGCCTAGGCTTAAGAAAAAATACAATCGTATGAGCATGAAATAGTTTGCTCCAAATTTTCAAAACAGTGATGTTAGTTTAAAAAACAATCGCTCTTGATAATAACAATGAAAGAGGATGATATTGTGAATAAATCTCAATTAATCGATCAAATCGCAGCTGACGCTGACATTTCTAAAGCGGCTGCAGGTCGTGCACTAGATTCATTCATCGAGTCTGTATCTGGCGCTCTTAAAGATGGCGATTCAGTAGCACTAGTAGGTTTCGGTACTTTTTCTGTACGTGAACGTGCAGCGCGTTCAGGCCGTAACCCACAAACTGGCGAGACAATTCAAATTGCCGCAGCGACTATCCCAGCTTTCAAAGCGGGTAAAGCGCTAAAAGATGCATGTAACAGCTAATTATTGTTTTCAATGAGTTAGTTTTGGTAGTTAAAGAAGCTAGTCGCTTTTTAGCACAAACAGCTGTCTTTATCGCCAACAGCTTCAAGAAAAAAAGCGTATCTGGTAAGATACGCTTTTTTTACATGAGCTAGGCGATTTCTGCCTCAGAATAGAATAGAGATAAATAAATGCTTGAGAAAATCAGAGAAGGTTCGCAAGGACCGGTAGCCAAAGTTATTTTAGGTGCAGTGATTTTATCTTTTGCTTTAGCAGGGATCGGTGGTTACTTAGGTCAAACCACAGAGCAGCCAGTTGCTGAAGTAAATGGTATTAAAATTAGCCAAACAGAATTTAACCGTGCTTACCAAAATGAGCGTAACCGTTTAGAACAGCAATTTGGTGAGTACTTCGCACAAATTTCTGCTGATCCAAATTACATGGCGCAAATTCGCCAAGGTGTTGTTGATCGCCTAGTACAGCAAGAATTGCAAACACAACTAGCTTACGAGCTAGGCCTTCGTGTTAGCGATGACAGTGTTAAAAAAGCAATTTTAGAATTGCCATACTTTCAAATTGGCGGCCAGTTTAATAACGATCGTTACTTGCAAGTTATTCGTCAAATGAACTTCCAACCGGATGCATTTCGTGAATTCCTTCGTGAAGACATGACACGTAGCCAGCTTATTTCTGCTGTAGCGGGAACGGACTTTGCGCTTGATAACGAGTTAGCGAGTGCTGTAGCACTTCAGCAGCAAACACGTGCGATTGATTACGTTGTAATTAGTAAAGAGTCACTTCAAGAAGGTGTAGATGTTAGCGAGCAAGAAATAGCTGATTACTACGACCTTAACACTTCACAGTTTATGGCTCCAGAACAAGTAGCAGTTAGCTATATTGACTTAAATGCGGCTGAATTAAATTTACAAAGTAATGTCACTGAAGAACAAGTAAAAGCTTACTATGAACAAAATAGTGCACAATACTTAGAGCCTGAAAAACGTCGTGTATCTCATATCTTAATAGATAACAGTGAAGACGATGATGCAGCAAAAAGTAAAGCTGAAGACTTGTTAACACAATTACAGCAAGGCGCAGATTTTTCAGCACTCGCTGAGTCGTCATCAGATGATATCGTCAGCGCTGAAATGGGTGGTGATTTAGACTGGATTGAACGCGACATGATGGATCCTGCATTTGAAGAGGCGGCTTTTGCACTCAATGCAAAAGGTGACTTTTCTGATGTTGTCGAATCTGAATTTGGCTACCATATTATTCAGCTAACAGATATTCAGCGCCAACAAACTAAGGCGTACGATGATGTGAAAGCTGATTTACGTGCAGAGCTTGAGCGCACTGAAAAAGTGAATGCTTTCTATGAAAAGCAAACACAAATGAGTGAAGTTGCATTTGAAATGTCTGATAACTTAGTTGATGCAGCACAAGTTGTTAATGTTGAAGTTACGACAACGCCTCTTTTAGCACGCAACGCTTTACCTGAGCCTCTAAATACACCTGCGGTGATGAGTGCTATTTTCTCACCAGATGTGCTTGAAGACGGTATGAACTCAGAAGTAATAGAAATTGCTGATGAGCGTGTTGTTATTGTTCGTGTTAGCGAGTATGTGCCAGCTTCGACTAAGCCATTGAATGATGTTTCTGAGCAAATAAAAGCTCGTTTAGTCAGTCAAAAAGCATCTGAACTTGCAAAAGAAAAGGCTTCTGAACTATTTGCAGAAATCTCATCAGGCAAGAGCTTAACTGCACTTGCATCTGAACAAGGTTTAGAGGTTCGTAATGAAGCTGCACTTACTCGTCAAGCATTCACAGTGTCACCTGCAATTGTTCAGCAAGTATTTAAAATGGCACGCCCTGAAGGGAACCCTGTTGTTGAGAAAGTAGAGCTTAACAATGGTGATGCTGCAATTGTTGCACTTAAGTCAGTGACGAATGGTACTGTTCAAGGTGAAATTGAAGCACAACAAAAGCAAAATATTACAATGAGCCAAGTAAATAAAAACTACATGGTTTTCATTGATGCCTTAAAAGCCAAAGCAGAATTAAACTTACCACAGGCACAAGTTGCCGCAGAGTAAGATTTAGTTAGTTACTAAAAAGCGCCGCAAGGCGCTTTTTTTATATTTAAAATTCAATATGTTCACCTGATATGAATTTAAGCATGTTCTTATACCAATTCGCTTAATTAAGTGAGCTATTTTGAGGGTTGAAAAACGTGTTGATAGTAAGGCAAAAAGTTCGCTATTTAGTTGTTCTAAATGAGAATTTTTTAACGCAGTTAGCGACACGTTTAGCCCCGCAAAATGATTAAGTATTATTGCGGATTAATATTACGTTTAGGCAAACACATAGTGATGGATTATTACGACTCTGTAAGCTTTTCTAAAGGCATTTTACAATTACTATGAAACTCAATAGCTTCTAGTATCACTGTATGCGAGGGCGCTTTTGAGCGTATTTAATCAATGGCAATAATTGAAGTGTTGATTTTATATTTTAGCGGTGTGTTCTGCTTAGTTAGAAGTACTAAGGGGAGGGTAAGTAATAGCACAATCTGCATAAATACTTGCACAGTTTAACGAATTAAATAAAGTAGGTTGGTATAAACAAAAAAGCCTCATCAAATTAATGAAGAGGCTTTTAGTCGATTCTCTGAACTAAGTAACTTAGTTAGATGTAAAGCTCACTGGACGACGCTCTTTACGAGGACCGCCACGCTTATCACCGCGTTGATTGTCTTTGTTAAAGCTACGCTTCTTGTCACCAGCAGGGCGTTCAGAACGCTCGCCGCGTGGCTCAGCAGGGCCTTGATCTTGTGTTAATGTCATACCCATTGGGCGTTTACAAATAAACACTTTTTGGAAGTGATCAAGTACATCTTTAGGCATGTTTTGCGGTAATTGTACCGTACTGTGACTGTCGTGAAGACGAATGTCACCAATAAACTTGCTTGAAATGTCTGCTTCGTTAGCAATTGCGCCAACAATGTTCTTAACCTGAACACCATGCTCACGACCTACTTCGATACGGTATGTATCCATAGGGCCTGCATCACGGCTATTACGCTCGCGAGGTTTACGCTCAGCGCGCTCACCGCCACGTTCGTTACGACGACCACGGTCACCACGATCATTACGGTCGTTGCGAGGGTTACGTTCGTTACGCTCACGCGGTTGAATCTTAACTTCTTCAACTTTAATTGGCGATTGTTGCTGTGCTAAACACAGTAATGCACCCGCTAAGTCTTCAGGAGCAAGCTCAAGTTTTTGTGCCATGTTGGCAGCCACTTCGTTAAAGAAAGTAATATCTTTATTTTCAAGAGCAAGGGTAAGCTTCTCTTGTAATGCATTGATACGTTTCTCTTCAACAACTTTAGCTGTTGGTAACTCAACTTGTGCAATTTCAGATTTAGTATGACGAATGATATTTTTAAGTAAATAACGTTCGTTATGCTTAACGAATAATATTGCTTTACCAGTACGACCAGCACGACCTGTACGGCCGATACGGTGAACGTAGGCTTCAGAGTCTTGTGGAATATCGTAGTTGATAACTAAGCTTAAGCGGTCAACATCTAGACCACGGGCTGCTACGTCTGTTGCAATAACAATATTTAGCATGCCGCTTTTTAAGCGATCAACAGTACGTTCACGGGCTTGCTGGTTCATATCACCGTTCAGTGGAGCAGCAGAGAAACCTTCGCGCTCTAATAACTCAGCAAGTTGAACTGTGTCGTTACGTGTACGTACGAAAACAATAGCACCTTCGTATTGTTCAGCTTCTAAGAAGCGAACAATGGCTTTGTTCTTATGTACGTGAGCATTCCAAAATACTTGCTCAACTGAAGATACAGTCGAGTTACGCGCAGAAATATGAACCTGTTCAGGGTTATTCATATATTTGCTGCTAATATTTTGAATTTGCTTAGGCATAGTCGCAGAGAAAAGACATGTTTGCTTTTCGCGCGGCGTTTTTTCCATGATGTTTTCAACATCATCGATAAAGCCCATACGTAACATTTCATCGGCTTCATCAAGTACAAGTGCTTGTAAAGCATCAAACTTGATTGTACCGCGGTTAATGTGATCGATTAAGCGACCCGGTGTAGCGACAATAATTTGCGCGCCACGACGAAGTGCACTTAATTGGATGCTGTAGCTCTGGCCACCATAAAGTGCCAATACTTCTACACCACGAGTGTGTTTTGCATATTGTTCAAATGCCTCAGCAACTTGGATCGCAAGCTCACGGGTTGGTGTGAGTACAAGGATCTGTGGCTGTTTCACAGACGGGTCAATATTGTTTAGTAATGGCAGTGCAAATGCTGCTGTTTTACCTGTACCCGTTTGTGCTAGTCCCAGTACGTCCTTTCTTTCTAGCAATAACGGTATACATTGAGCTTGGATTTCAGATGGTGTCTTGTAACCCAACTCTTCAACTGCCTTTAAAATTGCAGGAGAAAGATTTAGAGATTCAAACGTGACTGGTTCTGACATTAATACGCCTCAACGAATTTAAAGAGGCGCGCATTGTATAGGAAATGCGAGGCAATTGCTTGTATAAATTACAACTAATTTGTATGTGCTTGATGTTGATTGAAATTTAACCAGTTCAATATTTACTCAAATTGAACTGGTTAATCATGATGGCGCAATACTTATTTGTATAAGCCAAGATTTTCTTTAGCGTAAGCTTCAAATTCAGTGAATCCACCGATGTGTGCTTGGTCAACAAAAATTTGTGGAACAGTCGGGCATGGCTTACCTGCGGACTGCTCCAGATCTTCTTTGCTGATGCCTTCTTTAATAATATCAATATAACGAAATTTAAAGTCATCACGTTCATCAGCTAGTTTTTGTGCAACGTCTTTTGCACGGACACAAAATGGGCAGCCTTCACGGCCAAAAATTACAGTTAACATATCGCTCTCCTCGATTTGGTTTCGTTTATCTTATCTAACTGGAACAAAATAAACAGTGTAAAAAAACGATTAGTTAATTCTATTTAAATGATTAGATTACAAAGTTCTTAACTTAATCCCTAATTGGCTTGAATAACCCATAGAACGCGCACTGATCTGAAGTTGCCCATTGATAACATAATAGGTAGGAAAAGCGGATACTTTATAGTTAGCTTGAGTTTGGTTATTGCCCAGCAGTATCGGCATTGTCAGCGCTAAATTACTTACAAACTCTTCTACTTGCGCTGCGTTTTTATAATCCAGTGCAATACCAATAGCATTAATCTCACTGCCTTTTATGGCGGCTTCTAAATTTGGCATGCTGTATTTACAAACTGTGCACCAAGGGGCGAAAAAGTAAATAACAGTCGTTTTTCCTTTAAGCTCTGCGATACTCAAACGTTTATCGATATTATTGAGCAATGCCAAGCTAAAGTAGGGAGCTGGGCTATTATCTGTTTTTAGTAGATTACGCTCTTGAAACGCGCTAACCAGAAAAAAGATTATTGCTGCCAAAACTATGTTTATCAGTGTACTGCGAATGAGTTTCAAGCATATCTCCAAACTGAGTGACATTTTCGTGGTTGAATTATGAAGTCTAACCCTAAGTTATTTTAATGGAAACCCAAATAGCAACCATGAAGATGTTTAGGTATATACTTTACAAAGGAGATCATGATTATGAACAAGACTACAGCACCCGCATACATAATGCCTACATTGACGGCAAATGATATTGATGGCAAATCTTTTGACTTAACCGAGCGACAAACGGAGCTACCTTGGAAGATGATAGTTATTTACCGCGGTAAGCATTGCCCGCTATGTACTAAGCAGTTAAACGCGTTGGCGAAGATAAAAGATGACTACACTGAGGCAGGTATCGAAATTGCCGCTGTCAGTGCTGATAGCCAAGAACAGCTGAACGGGCATTTGAAGGATTTAGAGGTTAATTTCCCGCTTTATTCTGGCTTAACACTTGAGCAAATGACAGATTTAGGCGTTTATATTAGTGAGCCGCGCAATGAAAATGAGACCGATCATCCGTTTTCAGAACCCGCAATATTTGTACTTAATGAAAAAAATCAAATCCAGATTTTAGATAAGTCGAATACGCCATTCTCACGTCCTGATTTGAGTGCACTGCTTTCTGGTATTAAATTCATCCGCGAAAACGACTATCCAATTCGTGGCACATTTGCGTCATAACTAGTGCATGAGGCATGTTTAAACATGCCTCATGATTATTTTTTAAATTTTTTAATTTATTTACTTGAAAACATTTTTACCGTCCATATATAGTTTAGTGAGGACGCCTGATGGGTCCCAAATTAAACAGAAGTAATTGAAATTTATATTATTAATTTAACTTTGCCTGCGCTTGTTCAAAAGGAAAGCACTTGCAAAATATCGCTTAAATATGAGGATATTATTATGCGTACAGTAGACTTATCACCACTTTATCGTTCATTCATTGGTTTCGATCATTTAGCATCTTTAATGGATGCTGCGGCTCGCACAGACAAGCAGCCAAGTTTTCCTCCATACAATATCGAAGCGCTCGATAAAGACAAATACCGTATCACTATGGCTGTAGCCGGTTTTAGTGACAATGAGCTGACCATCGAGTCAGAAAATAACACTTTAAAAGTTGCTGGTATAAAAGCCGATAAAGGTGAATCTGATGAGCGTAAATTTATTCATCAAGGTATTGCCGAACGTAACTTTGAGCGGAAATTTCAGCTAGGCGACCATGTTAAAGTACTTGGCGCAGATTTAGCTAACGGCTTACTGAGTATCGACCTTGAACGCGAAATACCAGAAGCATTAAAGCCACGTAAAATTGAAATTGGCAGTGGTAACTTGCTAGAAGGGAAATAACCAACCCTTAAACATTATTTCCCCTAATTGACTTGTTATTTTTAGTAGCCGCCTCATTTGAGGCGGCTTTTTTATTGCGGGTTCAGTAATAAATATTGTCTATAAGCTTTCAATATTATCTAAGCACCACTGTGCTCTGTCTAAGGTGGCTTGACGTTGTTTTGCGTCTTTTTTTTGCCAATTTTTATAAACCATACCAATACGTGGATTGCCAGATAACCGTTCTTCATGCTTATTCATAAAGTGCCAATACAAGCTGTTGAATGGACATGCAGAATCTTCAGTTTTTTCCTTTACGTTATAATGACAGTCCTTGCAGTAATCGCTCATTTTATTTATATAATTTCCACTTGCCGCATACGGCTTAGTTGCAATAAGCCCTCCATCGGCAAACTGACTCATACCTCGTGTGTTAGGCATTTCTACCCATTCAATGGCATCGATATATATACCCAGATACCAGCTATCTACTTGGGCAGGGTCCATCTCAGTTAATAAACAAAAATTACCGGTTATCATTAAGCGTTGAATATGATGCGCGTATGCCGTGTCTAAACTCTGGCTAATTGCATGTTTCATACAATTCATATTGGTTTTTCCATGCCAAAAATACTCAGGCAAAGAACGGCTAGCGTTTAATTCGTTTTTAGCTGCATAGTCGGGCATATTTTGCCAATAAACGCCACGTACATACTCACGCCACCCCAGGATTTGCCGAATAAACCCTTCAACTTGTGCTAGGTTGATATCGTCAGGCCGAGATTCAAACTCTTTAAGCACTTGGTTTATGACTTGCATCGGGTGAATCATTTTAGTGTTCAGCGCAAAAGAAATGCGGCTATGGTATAGGCTCCATTGTTCAGGGCTATTACAGGTCATTGAATCTTGGAATTGGCCAAATAGAGGGAGTAAGTAAGCGCAAAAATAATCTAGTAATTGTTTTGCCTGATTACGACTGGTAGGCCAAAGTAACGTATCAGAGCAGTGGCCAAATTTACTCACATCATGTTTTTCTATGCGCGTCACAATATTCTGGATAGAGTTTTGAAATACCTTCGCTTGGGGGATTTTTTCCAAATCAGCCTTTTTAAGCTTGTTACGATTTGCTTGGTCGTAATTCCATTGACCACCTTTAGGCGAGTCACCCTCCATTAAGATATCAAAACGCTTTCGCATCATCCGGTAAAAGAATTCCATTTTGACATGTTTATCTTTTTTAAAATGATTAGCTATGTCTTTAAATGGTAATAAAAAGTGTTCGGTGTCAGTGCCTTTTACTTTTATTGCACTTGACTGTTTAAGCTCATCCATTTGCTTTTGCAAACGGTACTCATCAGGGTACTGGTATTCGATTTTACTACAATGATAATGCTGTGCTAATCGTTCTAAAAGATTGCAAAGCGATTTGTCATTTTGTGTATCATCTAAGGTTAGGTGAAGTACGTTTAATTTTGCGCTTTTCAACGCATTTGCAAAATTTTCCATGGCACTAAAAAAAGCAACGACTTTCTGAATATGATGTTTAACATAGCCAGTTTCTTGCTTTAATTCGGCAATAACATAAAGGATGTCATCCTGTTGCTGCTCTTTATACCAGCTATGGTTGGGGTTAAGTTGATCGCCAAAAATAAATCGAAGAGTTTTGTATTTCATAAAATATGCCAGACGAGTTTATTGTTCATGCATTTATAATTAATAGCTCTTTTACGAAGACACAGAGTAATGCGATCGTATTTTTATGACGATATATAGACTATGACTCAATATTGACCTGCTGTTTATTAACGAAGTCACTGAGTTTTAATACGTTGCTAGTATTAAATAAATAGCCTGTGACAATACTTTTGAATATATTAATAGCGTGCTGCCAAACGCTTTCCAACTTAGGTGGATAACTGCCTTTTAGATGAATTTTTAAAGTCGCTAAGAATGAGTTGCATAGGATTTGTGTGTCTTGGTAACTCATTCCCATGTTACTTAAATCTTTAGCATAGTGCTCTATAAAAGGGGTTACTGTTCTTAAATTATCCAAATGCATAACGATACGTTCAAGAACACAATAAAGAATATAGGTTTTTTCATTTATTTTACTGTTTGATAAACAAAGCATATCAAGAGGTTCTCTTTTTACATGCATTTGAAACGTATAAGAAAAGCAGTGGAAGTTTGGTTTAACAACGTGAAGACTATCTAGTAATAGTTGTTTTTCGAACGTACTAATTCCCATAAATTCACTCCCGAATTACGCCCAGTTTATTTTTAAGTATAGGCAGTAGAAGTTATTATAGATAAGTAAATGGTAACTTATATTTGCTCATACATAGCGTATCTCAGTCAAATTGAGCTCTAAAGGTGTTTATATCTACTCACCAAAACGCAATAAATTATATAAATTTATTGATTCTAGCAGCCTTTGCTATTAGTCACGTCATAGGTGGTGGTAGGCCACCACTGAAATTTGCTATTAACAACTCAGTGTTTGTTACTAACGCCTACCTTTAAATATTACATATTTACGGTGTAATTCTTTATCTGTTTTTTGGTTGCTAATTATGCCAAGAGCCTTTATAATAGCCGCATTGTTTAGCTTAGAGTGATAAAGTTAAACAGTTGCTTAGTAATAAGTAACAGTTGGCGCGGGATGGAGCAGCCTGGTAGCTCGTC
This sequence comes from Pseudoalteromonas sp. RWi3, assembly GCF_054960735.1. NCBI lineage: Bacteria > Pseudomonadati > Pseudomonadota > Gammaproteobacteria > Alteromonadales > Pseudoalteromonadaceae > Pseudoalteromonas > Pseudoalteromonas sp. RWi3. The sequence goes on along the minus strand of NZ_JBHNYL010000001.1, from coordinate 584,635 downwards.
GGGCTCATAACCCGAAGGTCGTCGGTTCAAATCCGGCTCCCGCAACCAATTTATGTTGGATTGAGAAAAGAAGCGACTTGCATTAGCGATTGTTTTATATTCTAAAGCCAATATATAGATGACCGTTAAGTCTATCATCTATATGAAGTCGCGCATTCTATGTAATGCGCGTTTTGCGTTTAAGCTATTGAGTTTATTTAGGTGGCATTGCTACCCGCAGCCAAGCTTGGCCTATGGCCACACAGTTTTATGCTTTAGGTGTGACGCCCCGCTTGGTTCGGGGCGTTGTTGTATCTGCACCACTTGGTTTGTACCAAGGAATAAGCGATGTATTTTAGGGCTATAAGCCCTTTTTTTGTTTGTATGGAGGATTTTCGTGACAAAACTTGAGCAAGATTTACTAACCATGCTTTCACCGTCTGTTGAAATGTTAGGCTTTGAACTACATGGTCTTGAGTTTGTACAAGCAGGTCGCCATTCTACGCTTAGGGTTTATATTGACCATGAAGCGGGGATTTCGGTTGATAACTGTGCTGATGCTAGTCGTCAAATAAGCGCAATCTTAGATGTCGAAGACCCGATTACAAATGAATATGATTTGGAAGTATCGTCTCCTGGTGTTGATCGTCCATTATTCAAACAAGATCACTACGAGAAGGCGCAAGGAGAGGAAGTACGCGTGCGTACTAAGCTTCCACAAGATGGTCGTCGTAACTTTAAAGGCGACTTAGTATCAGTTAGCAGTGATATGATCACACTATCTATTGATGGTGCTGAAAATATGATCATGCTTAGCAACATTGAACGTGCGAACATAATCGCAAAGTTTTAGTTCGAGTGCGAAGGAATAGGGCAAGCGAGGCATTACCCATGGCAAAAGAGATATTATTGGTTGCTGAAGCCGTTTCCAATGAGAAAGCGGTACCAAAAGAAAAGATTTTCGAAGCGCTAGAGTTCGCATTAGCGACTGCGACCAAGAAAAAACACACAGGCGAAATTGAGGTTCGAGTAGCAATTGACCGTAAAACGGGTGATTACGACACATTCCGTCGCTGGCAGATTGCAGAAGTGCTTGAAGATGGTTCATTAGAGAACCCGTACAGCGAGATTACACTTGAAGCTGCGCAAGTTGAAGACGAAAATCTACAACTTGGTGATTTTGTTGAAGAGCAAATCGAGTCAATCAAGTTTGACCGTATTACAACACAAATGGCTAAGCAAGTTATCGTACAAAAAGTGCGTGAAGCTGAGCGTGCTTTAGTTGTAGATGCATACAAAGATCAGCAAGGCGAGCTTGTAACAGGCGTGGTTAAAAAGGCAACGCGTGATGCAATCGTGCTTGACTTAGGTAACAATGCTGAAGCGGTTATTTACCGTGACGACATGTTACCGCGTGAAAACTTCCGTCCAGGTGATCGTATCCGCGGTCTACTTTACGAAGTGAAACCTGAAGCACGTGGCGCGCAGTTATTTGTAACGCGTTCTAAGCCAGAAATGTTAATGGAGTTATTCCGTATTGAGGTGCCAGAGATTGGCGAAGAGATGATTGAATTACGCGCAGCAGCTCGTGATCCAGGTTCTCGTGCTAAAATTGCGGTTAAGTCTAACGACAAACGTATTGATCCAGTAGGTGCATGTGTAGGTATGCGTGGTGCACGTGTACAAGCAGTATCTACCGAATTAGGCGGTGAGCGAGTTGATATCGTACTTTACGATGACAACCCTGCACAATTTGTTATCAATGCAATGTCACCTGCAGAAGTAGCGTCTATCGTAATGGATGAAGACACTCATTCAATGGATATCGCTGTAGAAGCCGATAACCTAGCGCAAGCGATTGGTCGTAATGGTCAAAATGTACGTCTTGCTAGCCAGTTAACTGGTTGGGAATTAAACGTAATGACTGTCGAAGATATGCGTCAAAAGAACGAAGCTGAATCAGATAAGTTAATTAACTTATTCACTGAAAACTTAGATATTGATGATGACTTTGCAACGCTGCTTATCAACGAAGGTTTCTCAACGCTTGAAGAAGTGGCTTATGTGCCAGCGTCAGAGTTTTTAGAAATTGATGGCCTAGATGAAGATACGGTTGACGTGTTACGTTCACGTGCAAAAGATGCACTAACAACAAAAGCATTAAAAACTGAAGAAAGCCTAGAAGGTGCTGAGCCTGCTGAAGACTTATTAGCATTAGAAGGGTTAGAGCGTCACCTTGCATTTGTAATGGCAAGTAAAGGTGTAGTAACGCTTGAAGATTTAGCTGAACAGGGTATCGACGAGTTAGTTGATATTACTGAGCTGTCACCTGAACAAGCAGGTGAGCTAATAATGGCTGCGCGTAACATTTGTTGGTTCGCAGACGAGTAATTTATTAACGGAGGTATTAGAAACTATGGCAGAAGTAAATGTTGAAAAACTAGCCGGGGATATTGGTACAACTGTTGATAAATTGCTACAGCAGTTTTCACAAGCCGGTATAGACAAAAAAGCGGGTGAAAATGTAACTGAAGCAGAAAAAGCAAAGTTACTTGACCACTTGAGTAAGTCACATGGTGGCACGGGTTCTGAAGGCCCGGCTCGCATGACACTGCAACGTAAGAGTAAAAGCACATTAAGTGTTACTGGCTCTACGGGTCAAGCAAAGTCAGTGCAAGTAGAAGTGCGCAAAACACGCACTTATGTTAAGAAAAGCGCTATTGAGCAAGAGCAAGAGCAAGCACGTATAGCCGCTGAAGAAGCTGCACGTCGTGAAGCTGAGCAAAAAGCTGCTCAAGAGGCTGCTGAACTTAAAGCGAAACAAGATGCAGAACGTAAAGCCAAAGAAGAGGCTGATCGTAAAGCAAAAGAGGAAGCTAAACGTAAAGCAGATGCTGAACGTGTAGCAAAACAGAAGCAGATGACCCCTGAGCAAAGTGCTAAGTCTGAGAAAGATCGCATCGAAGCTGAGCGTCTGCAAAAAGAAGCAGAAGAGGCCGCATTGAAGAAAGCTGAAGAAGAAGCGAAACGTCAAGCAGAAGAAGCAAGAAAGCTAGCTGAAGAGAACTCAGCTCGTTGGAAGAAAGAAGAAGAAGAACGTAAGAAACGCGAAGAAACCGCTGATCACCACCTTACGACTTCTACCTACGCACGAGAAGCAGAAGATGTTGCTGATGCGCGTGATGAGCAAGGTTCACGCCGTGCGAAGAAAAAGAAAAAAGCCCCAGCAAAAGATAAGTTTGCAGGCAAAGGCCGAAACAAAGGCAAGCTAAAAGCACCAACGTCATTACAGCATGGTTTCCAAAAACCAACAGCTGACGTTAAAAATGAAGTGCGTATTAGCGAAACAATTACAGTAGCTGAGCTTGCATCACGCATGGCAGTTAAAGGCGCTGAAGTTGTAAAAACAATGATGAAAATGGGTGACATGGTTACTATTAACCAAGTTATTGACCAAGAAACTGCGCAGCTTGTAGCAGAAGAAATGGGCCATAAAGTTATCATCGTTAAAGAAAACGAATTAGAGCAAACAGTATTAAATGACCGTCATGAAGATGGCAAGTCAGAGCCGCGTGCGCCAGTTGTTACTGTAATGGGTCACGTTGACCATGGTAAAACATCAACACTTGATTACATTCGTTCTGCGAAGGTTGCATCAGGCGAAGCCGGTGGTATTACGCAGCATATCGGTGCTTACCATGTTGAAACTAACGGCAACATGATCACTTTCCTAGATACTCCAGGACACGCCGCGTTTACATCAATGCGTGCACGTGGTGCTAAAGCGACTGATATCGTAATTCTAGTGGTTGCAGCAGATGATGGTGTAATGCCACAAACTAAAGAAGCGGTACAGCATGCTCGTGCAGCTGGCGTTCCTTTAATTATCGCTGTAAACAAAATGGATAAAGAAGGCGCGGATCCAGATCGTGTTAAGAACGAGCTAGCACAGCTAGACGTTATCCCAGAAGATTGGGGCGGTGACACGCAGTACGTTCATATCTCAGCTAAAACTGGTTTAGGTATCGATGACTTGTTAGAAGCGGTTCTTATGCAATCTGAACTTCTAGAGTTATCTGCACCAAGCGAAGGCATGGCAGCAGGTGTTGTAATCGAATCACGTCTAGATAAAGGCCGTGGTCCAGTTGCATCTATTCTTGTTCAGTCAGGTACGCTTAACCAAGGTGATATCGTACTATGTGGCCTTGAATACGGCCGTGTTCGTGCAATGAAAGACGAAAATGGTAAAGATATTCGCTCTGCGGGTCCATCAATTCCAGTAGAGATTTTAGGTCTTTCTGGTATCCCAGCGGCAGGTGATGAAGCAACTGTTGTTAAAGATGAGCGTAAAGCGCGTGAAGTAGCTCTTTATCGTCAAGGTAAATTCCGTGATGTTAAATTGGCTCGTCAGCAAAAAGCGAAGCTTGAAAACATGTTTACTAACATGGCTGAAGGCGATGTATCAGAAGTTAACGTGGTACTTAAAGCAGACGTTCAAGGTTCGATTGAAGCAATTTCAGATTCACTAACTAAGCTTTCTACTGATGAAGTAAAAGTGAAGATTGTAGGTTCTGGCGTAGGTGGTATCACTGAAACTGATGCAACGCTTGCTGCTGCATCAAACGCAATCGTAGTTGGCTTTAACGTTCGTGCTGATGCATCAGCGCGTAAAGTAATTGATACTGAAAACTTAGACCTTCGTTATTACAGCGTAATCTATGCCTTAATCGAAGAAGTTAAGCAAGCCATGTCTGGTATGCTTGCGCCTGAGTTTAAGCAAGAGATCATTGGTCTTGCTGAAGTGCGTGATGTATTTAAGTCTCCTAAAATTGGCGCAATCGCTGGTTGTATGGTTACTGAAGGTACTATTAAGCGCAGTGCACCAATCCGTGTATTACGTGAAAACGTGGTTATTTACGAAGGTGAACTTGAGTCACTTCGTCGCTTTAAAGACGACGTTCAAGATGTTCGTAATGGCATGGAATGTGGTATCGGCGTTAAGAACTATAATGACGTTCGCGTTGGTGACCAAATCGAAGTATTCGAAACAGTTGAAGTACAACGTTCACTTTAATTGTTAGCATATTAAGATAATAAATGGGGGCTCAGCCCCCATTTGTGTATCCATTATTAAATTAACTTATTTATATTTCTCAATAAGTTATAAAATTAGAGTAAAGAACAATGAGAGAATTTTCTCGCACTGATCGTGTTGCTCAGCAAATTCAAAAAGAAATTGCTGTTATATTACAACGCGAAATTAAAGATCCACGTTTAGGTATGGTGACTGTATCAGCCGTTGAAGTATCACGTGACTTATCTTACGCCAAAGTATTTATCACGGTATTTAACACTGAAGATGAGAACGCCGCTAAGCAAAGTGCCAAAGTACTTAACGAAGCAACGGGTTATATCCGTTCGCTATTGGGTAAGCGTATACGTGCTCGTATTATGCCTGAGCTTAAATTTGTGGTTGATAACTCGCTAATGGAAGGGATGCGTATCTCTAACTTAGTTGACTCTGTGATCCGTGAAGATAATGCTAAACACGTAGATGATGAAAACGACAGCGAAGAAGGCACTAAAGACTAATGGCAAGACGCAGTAAGGGCCGTCCGATTGATGGCATTTTGTTGTTAAACAAACCACAAGGTATTTCATCGAACAGAGCCTTACAGCAAGCAAAAGGTATTTATTTTGCGCAAAAAGCTGGGCATACCGGGGCACTTGACCCTTTAGCCACAGGTATGTTGCCGATTTGCTTTGGTGAAGCAACTAAGTTTACCCAGTTTTTACTCGATACAGATAAAACCTATGTGGTTCGAGCAAAACTAGGTGAGCGTACCACAACGTCAGACTCTGATGGTGAAGTGGTAGAAACACGTGATGTTAACGTGACAAAAGAAATGCTCGAGCAAGAAATTGCCAAATTCTTAGGTGAGTCAGATCAATACCCATCAATGTACTCAGCGTTAAAATATGAAGGTAAACCTTTATACAAATACGCACGCGAGGGTATTGAAGTACCGCGCAAGTGCAGAAAAATCAATGTATTTAGTTTAACGCTTGATGAGTTTGATGAAGCGAACAACGAAGTACAAATGACTGCTCATGTATCAAAAGGTACCTACATCCGCACAATTGTTGATGACTTAGGTGAAAATCTGGGCTGTGGCGCGCATGTGATTATGTTACATCGCTCAGCAGTTGGGCATTACCCCGCGGATAAGATGGTCTCGCTTGAACAGCTTGAAGTATTACTAGCAAAAGCCAAAGCTGAAGAGCTTGCACCTTCGCAATACCTTGATGAGCTGCTATTACCTATGGATACAGCATTGGTTGATTTACCAGTTGTTGAGATAACTAAAGAGCAAGGCGTGTCATTTAGTCATGGTCAGGCTGTTGTGTTGGGTAAAATCTTACCTGAAGGGCCAATAAAAGTGCTGGCAGATGGCGTGTTTATTGGCACCGGAGAGCGTAACCCCGATGGGCATCTAAAGTCTAAACGCGGTTTATCTAATCAACAAGAGTCGACAGACTAAGTTTATCTTGTAGTTATAACCAAAACTGGTAGAATACGCCCGCTTAATCGTTTTGGCTGAATTAGTGATCGGCTAAAGCACCTTTTACATTTATTTTTGGAGTTACTATGTCACTAAGCAATCAAGAAAAAATCGATATCATCGCAAAATTCGCACGTGCAGAAGGCGACACTGGTTCACCTGAAGTACAAGTTGCACTTTTAACTTTTGATATCAACAAGCTTCAAGGTCACTTTGCTGATCACAAGCATGACTTCCACTCACGTCGTGGTCTGCTTCGTAAAGTAAGCACTCGTCGTAAACTGCTTGATTACCTTAAAGGTAAAGACATTGCACGTTATACTGCGTTAATCCAAGAGCTTGGCCTACGTCGCTAAGATCTAGATTACCTAAAAAGGAGCTTTTTGGCTCCTTTTTTTGTGCCTAAAATTTGTATATACCCACTATCCACATCGATTAATCCCCTTGAAATATCAGCTAAAAACTCCACCATAACTTACAGCGATGTACTCGAGTAACACGCGTACTATAATTTGGTTGCTAGACTCGCATTTTTACGTGGCTTTGGTATATACTATGCGCGTAGATAAAAAGGTTTATCTACGGTTATTTACATCATTGCCAATTGTAGTACTTAATTGATTTCCAACTGAATACAATTATGTACTGTAATTGGTACTTTGATGGAACACTTATTTAGATTTAAAGGATATTTTAAGTGCAAGCAATTATTAAAGAATTTCAACTAGGTCAACACACAGTTACCCTAGAAACAGGTGCAATCGCACGTCAAGCAGACGGCGCAGTATTAGCAAGTATTGGCGACACGTCGGTACTCGTGACTGTTGTTGGTAAGCGTGAAGCACAACCAGGTCAAGACTTTTTTCCACTAACAGTTAACTACCAAGAGCGTATGTACGCTGCAGGTCGTATCCCAGGTGGTTTCTTAAAGCGTGAAGGTCGTCCTAACGATGGCGAAACTCTTATCGCACGTCTTATTGACCGTCCAATTCGTCCACTTTTCCCTAATGGTTTCGTAAACGAAGTACAAGTTATTGCTACAGTTGTTTCTGTTAACCCTGAAATCCAACCTGATATGGTTGCGATGATTGGTACTTCAGCAGCGCTTGCTATCTCTGGTATTCCGTTCAGCGGCCCAATTGGTGCAGCGCGTGTTGGTTATATCAATAACGAATACGTACTTAACCCAACACTAAAAGAGCTTGAAGAAAGCCAACTAGATTTAGTTGTTGCAGGTACTGATAATGCAGTACTTATGGTTGAATCAGAGGCAGATGTTCTTGCAGAAGACGTAATGCTTGGTGCGGTTGTGTATGGTCATGAGCAATCTCAAGCTATTATCAACGCAATCAACGAATTCAAAGCAGAAGCAGGCAAGCCTACATGGGATTGGACTGCACCTGAGAAAAATGTATCGCTTGAAGAGAAAGTAGCCTCTTTAGCTGCAGATAAAGTAGGCGAAGCTTACCGCATCACTGATAAAGTAGCGCGTAAAGAAGCATTAACTGCAGCAAAAGACGCTGTTGTTGAAGCACTTACGAGCGAACTTGCTGAAGATGAAACGCTTGATAAGCAAGAAGTAGGTAAAGTATTCGGTTCTCTTGAGAAGAAAATCGTACGTGGCCGCATCACAGCGGGTGAAAAACGTATCGATGGTCGTGAACCAGATATGATCCGCGCACTTGACGTAATGACTGGCGTATTACCGCGTACTCACGGTTCTGCAATCTTTACCCGTGGTGAAACTCAAGCACTTGTAACTGCTACTCTTGGTACAGAACGTGATTCACAGTTAATTGACGATTTAACTGGCACGCATAAAAACCACTTTATGCTTAACTACAACTTCCCTCCGTTCTGTGTTGGTGAAACTGGTTTTGTAGGTTCTCCTAAGCGTCGTGAAATCGGTCACGGTAACTTAGCTAAGCGTGGTATCCAAGCTGTAATGCCAACACTGACTGAGTTCCCTTACTCAATCCGTGTTGTATCTGAAATCACTGAATCAAATGGTTCATCTTCAATGGCATCAGTATGTGGTACGTCACTAGCACTTATGAATGCAGGTGTACCAATTAAAGCATCTGTTGCTGGTATCGCGATGGGTCTAGTTAAAGAAGACGAGAAATTCGTTGTTCTTTCTGACATCCTAGGTGATGAAGATCACTTAGGTGACATGGACTTTAAAGTAGCCGGTACATCAAACGGTATTACTGCATTGCAAATGGATATCAAGATCGAAGGTATCACGCAAGAGATCATGCAAATTGCACTTAAGCAAGCAAAAGCGGCACGTTTACACATCCTAGGTGTGATGGATGAAGCAATTGCAGCACCATCTGAAGAGCTTTCTCAGTTCGCTCCACGTATCTATACGATGAAAATCCCTGCGAAGAAAATCGCTGAAGTTATCGGTAAAGGTGGCGCTACAATTCGTCAACTTACAGAAGAGACGGGTACAACGATTGAAATCGAAGATGACGGTACAATCAAAATTGCCGCTACAGATGGTGAAAGTGCAGCGAATGCAATTAGCCGTATTGAGCAATTAACAGCAGAACTAGAAGTAGGCACTATCTACCAAGGTAAAGTTGTACGTATCGTAGACTTTGGTGCATTTGTAAATATCTTACCAGGTAAAGATGGTCTTGTGCATATTTCGCAAATTAGCACTGAGCGCGTAAATAACGTTTCAGACCATCTTAGCGAAGGCCAAGAAGTAAAAGTAAAAGTACTAGAAGTAGACCGTCAAGGTCGCGTACGTTTAAGCATCAAAGAAGCAATGGAATCAGCAGCACCTGCAGCTGATGCACCAGCGGGCGCTTAATTGTTGATATTTAGTCCAGTTAATTACTGGATTGCATAAAAAGGGGCTGTTTAGCCCCTTTTTTTATGCTTTAATGAAACCTCTTCTGATGCATCGTGTCTATATTGTTTACTTTTAAGGTATTAAGGATTTTAATGATTTTTAAACATTTAGCGTTTGCTACCGTGGCCATTATGTCTCTAAGCGCGTGCCAAACAACCACGCAACCTAAATTAGATCCCGTTATCAATGTGCCTTTTGCTTCGCCACTAGCTTCCGACTTTAGAAGTGAAATTGCTATTGCACGTTACTCTAAGCTACTTAATCGTGCAGATTTAACAGTTGAACAGCAAGCGATGCTTTATTATGACCGTGGCGTACTATTTGATAGTTTAGGTATGTCGACATTGGCACGAATCGATTTTAATAACGCAGTACAGATGAAGCCTGATCTAGCTGAAGTGTATAATTTTTTAGGTATACACCACACTTTAATGCAGCAATATGAAAAAGCATATGAATTTTTTGACTCAGCTTTGGAGCTTAACGAACAACACCAGTATGCCTACTTAAATCGCGGTATAGCTCTTTATTATGGTGAGCGACCTTATTTAGCTACTCAAGACTTTAAGACATTTGTTGCCAGCTCAACAAAAGAACCTTTTCCAATATTATGGCAGTACTTAGCGCAATCTAATATTGATAAAACACAGGCGCTTGTTGATTTAAAAGCCAATGGGCAAGGGGTAGATGAGGGTGTATGGGGTTACCAAATAATAGCTTTGTTTTTGGGTGAAATTGACGAAACTGAATTTTTAGCGGGTATTGCCCAAGGCGTGCAATCAGAGCCAGAATACACTCGACGTTTATGTGAAGCCTACTTTTACTTGGCTAAGATGTATCAAGCTAAAGGCGAGCTAAATCATGCGGCGGAATATTTTCGTCTTGCTTTAGCAACTAACGTGCATGAGTATATTGAGTATAAGTATGCCCGTTTAGAATTAGAGCTCATGGCTGGTGAAAACGCGAGCTAATCTGAGAGTTTATGGTTTAATAATACTGAGCTTAGTTGTTCTTACAAGCTCAGTAAACCGCCATGCGCGTCTAGGGCATTGGCTCGCTTTGCAAGATAGCGCTTCTACACTTGCTGGTTACTATCAGTTTCCCGATATTTTCGAACAAAACTTAAATACACTGCCTAAATCCAGTATAGAAGACCTTGCATTGAATGGCGCTGAGCATGCAAAATTTAGTCGGGCGATTATATTACTCAAAGAAGGTAATGCGGATAAAGCAAGGCTTTTTTGGCAAAACACGGTCGTGAAACAAAATGCTCAACAAAGACTAGATTTGGCAACGTTACTGGTTGAGCTCAATCGTTGGGAGGAGCTTAACGCTCTAGCAGAGCAAGGTCTAGTACCAAAGTCTGCAATTTTAGAGCAAATAAAACTTCATTTTAGTTATCCACCAGAGTCTATATCTAGTGAATATGCTCATCAAGCTGGTTTTTTACTTTCTCTTCATGGGTTAAGCGCTGATAATCGTTGCGAGTATAATGTACTCATGATGAGTGATCATCGTGCTGGGATTAGCAAACTCAATCGTTTTTCAAACAAACATGCTTTATCACCAGAGCCGAATGATAAGAGTTTTTGTTTTTCTGAACCAGTTTACATTGGTGACAACATAGCATGTCAAACAGACCCATTAAAAGCAGCCTCGTGTAATTGGCGAGCGTTGATTAAAAAATATGTATGGCCGAAAAACTATGATTTTATAGTGATGATGCCACGAGAAGGGCGTGGTAATGTTCGCGCAGGAATAATGCAATTAAACTCGCAAAGCAGTTATCAATTATTCTTACATGAATTGATGCATTTTAGTGGTTTTGAAGATGAATACCCAGTACCCAAAAATAAACAGGTCTGGTTGTGCAAGCAAAAAGGCTATGTTGCACCAAATCTATTTGTTGCAAATAATATAAAACCTCCCACAGGGTGGCAGCCCAGTGAAACGTGTGAAGGCACTGTAAAGTCGTACAAGCCCGATAAAAAATGGTCAATAATGCGTTATCAGGAGCTCCCGTTATCCGCAGAATATAGAGAGTTATGGGTAGAACAAATAGAAAATAATCATTATAAACCCGTGCGCTATCATGACTACTTTACTATGCTAAGCCAGTCGTTAGTTATGCGTGATATGGGGGGGGCTGATTAAACAATGGTTATTATTAGTATCCTTGTTAATTCAGCTTAAAATTCCAGCAGATAGGCGTGCTTCCTATAGACAAAATGTAACTCAGTCAGTATAACTATACCTTTGTATAATATTCATTTAAGCTGAATTAAAAACCATTTCAATGAACAGTACACAACTAAAATTAACTAGCAGCGTATTGATATTCTTATGACTTTAAAAGGTTCCTCATTATGACTTTGCTCTGGATACCCTTGTTATCCTTAATTGGCAGTGTTATTTCTTCATGCACCGGCAAATTATCTCGTAACCAAACAACGGGTTTAACTTTACTTGCACCGTTGAGTGCTCTGGCAATTGCAATTTACCATGCTCCTGCCGTACTCAGTGGTGAAACAATTCGTTATTCCTTGGCTTGGATACCCGCGTTGGGCATGGAAATTTCTCTGCGCTTGGACGGTTTAAGTCTGTTATTTATCTTTATGATTCTAGGGATAGGGTCTCTTGTTATTTTCTATACGCGTTATTACTTGAGCAGTAATGACTCTATGCCCAAATTATACAGCTATTTGATGTTATTTATGACTGCAATGCTCGGCATTGTGATGTCTAATAATGTGATTCAGTTATGGCTTTTCTGGGAACTAACCAGTATTAGTTCATTCTTATTGATTAGCTATTGGTGGCATAAGTCAGAAGCTCGCAAAGGTGCACGAATGGCGCTGGCTGTAACCGGCGCAGGTGGTTTGGCGTTATTAGGTGGTTTGCTGCTGATAGGTGACATAGTCGGTAGTTACAACCTAGATACTATTTTAGCTAGCCGAGCACTTATTCAATCACATGAGTTATTTGAACTCGCGCTAGTACTCGTATTACTTGGGGCGTTTACAAAGTCTGCCCAGTTCCCATTCCACTTTTGGTTGCCTCATGCGATGGCTGCACCGACTCCTGTAAGTGCATACTTACATTCAGCAACGATGGTTAAAGCGGGTATTTTCTTACTTGCGCGTTTTCATCCAGCCTTAGCAGGAAACGACACTTGGTTTATTTTAGTGGCGATGACAGGCTTAGCAACATTGCTAGTAGGCGCTTATATTGCCTTGTTTAAGCACGACCTTAAGGGATTGCTCGCTTATTCTACAATTAGCCACTTAGGTTTAATCACTTTACTTTTAGGTCTAGATACTGAACTTGCGACGGTTGCTGCAATATTTCATATCATTAACCATGCGACTTTTAAAGCGTCGCTATTTATGGCGACAGGTATTATTGACCATGAAACGGGCACGCGTGATATGCGCAAGCTTAATGGGATGTGGCGATTTATGCCATACACGGCCACGCTTGCCATGGTCGCTGCTGCGGCAATGGCTGGTGTGCCACTATTAAATGGTTTCTTATCCAAAGAAATGTTTTTTGCTGAAACTTTGCACCAACAAGTACTTGGTTCTATGTCTTGGTTAATACCGGTTTTGGCAACTTTAGCTGCAGCGTTTTCAGTGGCTTACTCGGCGCGCTTTATTCATGATGTTTTCTTCAATGGCGATCCTATTGATTTACCAAAAACTCCTCATGAGCCACCGCGCTATATGCGAGTACCAATCGAAATATTGGTGGTGTTGTGTTTATTAGTGGGTATGTTTCCGAATTTTGTAGTAGACGGTATTTTATCAGCGGCTTCACTTGCGGTACTAGGTGATGCAACTCCTGAATTTAAACTGTCTATTTGGCATGGGTTTAATTTACCTTTATTAATGAGTTTCATAGCAACTGCATGCGGTGTTTTTATTTACATCCAGCGAAAGCATTTATTTCAATTCCAAGCATCCCTGCCAACGTTAAATGCTAAAAAGACGTTCGAACGAGTGATGTACAGCGTAATAAAATGGAGTCAAAGCAAGATCCAAAGTACAGAGAATGGTTCATTACAACGCTACATAGTTGTAATGCTTGGCGTTGTACTTTTATGTGCTGGCTGGCCATTATTTGAGATGGGGGCTTTAGCAGGCACTGCGCCAAGTACACCCATTGATTTTCATAATGGCATTGGCGCAGGTTTATTAATCATAGGCGCCATTAGCACTGTATTGTGGCATCGCTCACGCATGGTATCGCTGTTAATGATATCAATAGTAGGCTTGATGGTATCTGTAGCCTTCACTCGCTTCTCAGCACCTGATTTGGCATTGACCCAGCTTACAGTGGAAGTAGTCACTGTTATATTGCTTATGTTGGCGTTATTTTTCTTACCGCAAAGAACACCTAAAGAGTCGAGCTCATTACGAATCCTACGTGATTTAGGTATTGCATCAGCTGTGGGTGTTGTAGTGGCTAGTGTGTGTTATGCATTATTAACTCGCCCACTCGAATCTATCTCTGATTTCTTTGTAGCAAACGCGAAAACTGGTGGTGGCGGTACAAATGTAGTCAATGTCATTTTGGTCGACTTTAGGGGCTTTGATACGCTTGGTGAAATTATTGTGCTTGGTATCGCTGCGTTGGGTATTTACAAGTTACTTGCTAACTTACCGCTATTTATGCCAGCTAGTGATAGTGAGGGGCGTCCTTGGGCGCGTGAACGCTACCCTATTTTACTTTCAAGTATCTCACAAAGCTTGTTACCGCTTGCTTTATTAGTTTCGGCATATATTTTCTTGCGTGGGCACAACTTGCCCGGCGGTGGTTTTATTGCAGGGCTTGTAACGTCTATCGCCTTTATATTGCAATATATGGCAAGAGGCTCTGTATGGATAACATCACGCTTTGACGTTAACTACCGAAAAATTATCGCCTCGGGCATTGCAATCGCCATGTTCACCGGCCTTGGTAGTTGGGTATTTGGTCGACCATTTTTAACCACTTGGTTTGATTATTTTGATATTCCATTCGTTGGTAAAACTGAATTGGCAAGCGCTATTATATTTGACTTAGGTGTGTATTTAACCGTCGTTGGGGCAACACTTATGATATTGGCAAGCCTTGGTAAACTGACTGCAGATGCAGCTAAAGAAGAGGTGAATATTTAATGGAACTATTATACGCATCGTGCGTTGGTGTATTAGTGACTTGTGGTATTTATTTACTTCTAAGAGCACGTACTTTTCCAGTTGTATTGGGACTCACTATGCTCTCTTACGCTGTAAACTTATTTTTGTTCTCTGCGGGTCGTCTAACAATTAATAAAGCGGTTGTACTTGGAACTGGTGCTGATTACGCTGATCCATTGCCTCAAGCGCTAGTACTCACAGCAATCGTAATTGGATTTGCAATGACTGCTTTTGTGGTTATTTTGGCAATCAGAGGTCGTGCTGATTTAGGCAATGATCACGTCGATGGTCATCTTGTAAAAAGCAATAACAAGGAGCAAAAATGATTCAGCATATCGCATCATGGCCAGTGCTCATTCCTATGCTCAGTGCAATATTGTTATTGATGCCGCCTTGTGGGAAGAGCATCCCAATACGTCGTGTAGTATCGATGACAATGTCACTTTTGACTTCGATAATCAGCCTTGTATTGCTGGTGTATGTCTATCAAAATGGGCCAATTGTCTATGCAATTGGTGGTTGGCAAGCACCTTTTGGTATTGTATTAGTTGCAGATTTACTTTCAGTATTATTAGTCGCACTGACTTCGTTTTTGGCGCTCAGCGTAGCTTTATACAGCAGCGTTGGCGACGATGAAAAAGGTAGCTTTTTTCACCCGTTATTGCACTTCTTGGTGTTAGGTGTAAACGGCGCTTTTCTAACTGGGGACTTATTTAATCTGTTTGTATTCTTTGAAGTGCTGCTTATCGCCTCTTATTCATTGCTAATGCACGCAGGTGATAAACATAAAACACGAGCAGCATTGCAATACGTTATTCTTAACCTTATAGGGTCAAGCGTGTTCTTGATTGCTTTAGGTATTTTATATGGTGTGCTTGGTACGCTTAATATTGCTGATATGTCGCAAAAAGTATCAATGCTTCAAGGTGATGATGTATTTTTGGCTAAAATCGGTGGTTTGTTGTTACTCGTTGTTTTTGCCTTAAAAGGGGCGTTACTACCGCTTCATTTGTGGTTACCTAATACCTACGCCAGCGCTATGCCAGTGGTTGCTGCGTTGTTTGCTATAATGACCAAGGTAGGTGTTTATGCCATGCTTCGTGTTTACACAGTCATATTTGGCGAAAATGCAGGCTTACTAAACCATATGGCCCAGCCATTTCTATGGGGGTTAGCAATTGCAACTATTGCTATTGGTGCTATTGGCGTATTAGCTGCTCAGGACTTACGTAAGCTTACAGCAAATCTGGTTGTTGTTTCAGTTGGTACACTCGTGGCGCTGGTTGCTATCCAGCATGTTAGTGCAACCGCAGCATTGCTATATTACCTTGTCCATTCAACTTTTATTTGCGCAGCGTTATTTTTAATTGCTGATCTTATTTCACATCAACGCGGTAAAGTTGCAGACCGGCTTGCACCAGGACGTGGTGTTGGACAGCCAATTTTACTTGGTACATGTTTTATTATTGCCGCGCTTGCAGTTGTTGGAATGCCACCATTGTCAGGTTTTATTGGCAAGATATGGATCTTAAAAACAACCCTAGATAGTGAACGAGCGCTGGTTTTTTGGCCTGTCTATTTAATAGCTAGCTTTGCATTACTTGTCGCGTTATCACGGGCAGGAACCAGTTTGTTTTGGGAACGAAAGCACCAAGACCGCGACCACCTCGAAGTAGACAATGCCAAGCCTTTGCAGGTAATTGCAGTTATAGGGCTACTTGCTTGCTCGCCACTGATGGTCATTTTTGCCGGACCAATTACTGAATATATGGTTGCAGCAGCGACTCAATTACATGATATAACCAGTGGTATAAATACTGTACTTAAGGGAGACTTATAATGCGTTTAGAGTCCCGTTACCGTTGGCTACCAACACCGTTTCGTAGCCTGTTGCTCTTTGTTGTTTGGTTATTATTGAACAACAGTGTATCGGCAGGTCATATAGTGTTGGCGAGTATTTTTTCGATATTAATACCTATCGCTACCTTTCCATTTCGTGATCCTCAGCCTCTAATTTTAAAACCAGGGCTGGCAATTAAACAGTTGTTTATTGTGTTGTATGACATTGTCACCGCAAACTTACAAGTGGCATTATTAATTTTGGGGCCAGTTAAAAAACTGCGCCCCGCGTTTGTTAAAGTTCCATTAGATTTAAGTCATGAAATGCCAATAACTATTTTGGCAAGTACCGTGTCATTAACCCCCGGAACAGTAAGCGCAGAAGTGTATCCAATCCCTGAATCTCTTCCTGAAGGAGAGCAGTCAACGCAGCGCTTTTTACTTATCCATGTGCTAGATTTGGCAGATGAAGAGGCGTTAATTAATACAATTAAAACACGCTATGAAGCACCGCTTAAGGAGATATTTCAATGCTAGAAACGGTTTTTTTAATCGTCTTCGCGATGATTGGTTTATCGCTTTTACTTAATTTGTGGCGACTTGTAGTAGGTCCATCGATACCTGACAGGATTTTGGCGCTTGATACTATGTATATCAATACTATTGCGCTTATTATTCTTTACGGTATGAGTATGGGGACAGGTCTTTATTTTGAAGCGGCATTGTTAATTGCGATGCTTGGCTTTGTCAGTACAGTAGCCGTGTGTAAATATTTACTGCGTGGCGATATCATCGAATAAGGTAATAATATGTACAGTGAATGGATAGTTTCTATCTTATTGCTCATTGGTGGCGCATTTATTTTAATTGGCTCGATTGGCTTAATTAAAATGCCAGATTTTTTTATGCGATTACACGGGCCAACTAAAGCAACGACCCTGGGTATGGCGGGTGTGTTAATTGCTGCTATGGTCTTTTTTAGTAGCACGCAAAATGGAATCAGTGTAAAAGAGCTATTGATCACCATTTTCTTATTAATAACAGCGCCTATTAGTGGGTATATGTTAATAAAATCAGCAATACACCATAAGCTAAAAGCTAAAAAAGGCACTAAAGGGCTTGATAATGTTGAAGATGATTAATTACTAATAAGCCTTATTTAGAATACAAGCCCGTTGAGTTTTTAACGGGCTTTTTATTGGTTGTTATTATTTGTATACTAAATACACCGCTAATATTGTTACTTTTATATGCAAAAAAATATTAAACTTATCCTCGCCAGTTTATTTATACTAATACCTTTAATTGATAGTCTTTTTGTAGCTCCTGCTTTTGGCGTTCAGTGGAAAAGCGAGCAAACGATGTACCTTGTAAATGTATATTTAATGCCAATTAAGCTTTTAATGGTCCTAATAGGTGGCTTTTTATTAGTGAGGCAAGCACGTTCTTCGTATCAAATACCGCGAGTACTTTATAAAAAAATAGCTGAGATGACCCTCTTTGTTCTCGCGGGACTACAGTCAATTGTTCTCATCGCTGTATGCGTTCTTTATGCTGTCGTTGGGACAAATGTAGAAAAGTATCAACTAAAAAATAGCATCAGTGTATACACTGCTGATGCAGATACATTAGGCGAAGCGACGCATTACTTTTCGTTTCAGTGCACTGACAAGTCAGGTTTTTATACACTTATGCCAATAGCTACTTTTTACAGGCTTGGGGATTTCTCATTCACTACTAAAAATAATGTATTGCTTATAGAGCACAATGATTACTCATTAAAGGGCAAACAACTTAAGAAAATTGATATCAGTATGTTTAGCTGCGACTGATGAAATATGATTTAAAATCATATTATTAGCTGATCATGTTATAGCTATATCATTCATTAGTGTAGGAATGTTGTAGGAAATTTCATAAATTCACCATGATTTACCTTTAAATCTAGCCATTAACTCATATTTTTCTATACTTACCAGATATCTAAACTAAGGATTTTGTATGCAATGGATGCGCTCATAAACTCAACAGAGATCCTTGCATATGCTGGCTAAATTAAGATTAAATACCCAACTAAACCTTGCATTCGGTGCAATGATATTATTACTTGGTATAGTAAGTATCGTCGCATTATTTGCACTTAATTCTGGGTATAAAAACTTCGTAGAATACAGGACTAACGCCCGTGATAGTAATTTATCGGCACTGATTCAATCAAATGTGCTTATTTTACGGCTCGAAGCCCTCAAGTATCTTAAAGATAAAAATATAAGTAATATTAACGAGTTCAATAATCGTCATTCAGTGTTAACTGATCTAGTTGATACAGGCAAAAATCAATTTACGGATTCTGCAAAGTTAACTGCTATTAATACAATATCAGATGAGATCGATTTATATAAATCGGGTTTTGATAAGATTATTAATTTGGTGAACAAGCGAAATGCCATTGTTTCATCTGTGCTTGACGAAAATGGCGTAGAGATGCGAAAAGCAGTGACACAACTCATTCAAATTAGTAATAAAGATGGTAATTTTGAAGCCCTAGCTCAGGCTGCTGCACTGCAAGAGTCATTACTATTAGGTCGCCTCTATGTCAGCAAGTATTTAATTAATAATACGCAAGCTGAGTTTGAACGTTCCATTGAAGAGTTTGATGTAGTTAATAAGCGCGTTAATGAATTATCGTTATATACGGTCAGCCCCCAAGCAACAGCATTGATAAATGATTTTATAAATCGCACAGCTAAGTATGTTGATGGTATTGACCAAATCCATAAAACAATTGATGAGCGCAATGCGATTATATCAGGTACGCTTGATAAAGTTGGACCTAAGGTGGCATCTGAAATTGAAGAAATAAAGTTAAGCTCTCAACAGCGCCAAGATCAAATAGGGCCTTCTATTCAATCCAGTAACCAAAATGCAATAAATACCATCATCGTTTTTTCAATCATTGTGATTATTTTAGGTATTGTATTGAGCATTTTCATTACTCGTTTAATTAAAAAGCCGATTGGTGGAGAGCCGTTAGAGATTGCAAAAATAGTACAGGCAATTTCAGAAGGTGATTTACGTCACCAATTTGATAATACTGGCAAAGAGTCGGGTATTTACTTGGCAATGAAAGAAATGACCTTAAAGCTGAATCAAATGTTATCTCAAATCCGTGAGTCCACTACACAGGTATCTGAAACCTCGCTTAGCCTTACTTCGATCACCAAAGAGTCGAAAACCGGCGCTGAACAGCAATCTGTACAGTTAACACAAACCGCAACAGCAATGCACGAAATGTCTGCGACGGTTAACGAAATCACTCAAAGTGCACAAATGGCAGCTGACGCTGCATCAACAGCTGATAATGAAGTGCTTAATGGGTCACAGGTTGTTGCACAAACGCATGCTGCTATGGGTGAGCTTGTAGAAACTATGATGGATGTTAGCCACACAATTGCGAATTTAGAAGCAGAGACTGAGTCTGTGGGTTCAATACTCGATGTGATCAGGGGAATTGCAGATCAAACCAATTTACTCGCTTTAAATGCTGCAATTGAAGCTGCTAGAGCGGGCGAGCAAGGGCGTGGTTTTGCGGTTGTTGCAGACGAAGTACGATCTTTAGCGAGTCGAACTCAACAAAGTACAGAAGAGATTCAAGTAATGATTTCGAAGCTTCAAAATGAAGCGAAAAAGTCTGTTGAGTCCATGAAGTCAAGCATGACGAGTGTAGAGCAAACCGCCGAAAAAACAGAGCAAACAGGTGAGGCACTAGACCAAATATCTCAATCAGTGGGTACAATTAAAGACATGAATGTACAAATTGCTAGTGCGTCTGAAGAGCAAAATGTTGTGAGTCAGCAAATTAGTGAAAGTGTGCAGCATGTTAATGAAAAAGCGCATGAGACAATGTCTGGGGCAGAGCAGGCCGCGAGTATTGCGAGTTCTTTATCAGAAACAGCGAATGAGCTAGATCATATAGTTAAACAATTTAAAGTGGCGTAACACATAACAATTTAACAAGCCGGATTTTTTGACATACATGCCACGCTATCCGGCTTTTTTACTGACTAAACAGTTTATTGTACGTCGACTTCTTGGCCCGTTTGGAGCCGTTCTGCACCGCGAATAGCGATTCTATCTCCTGTTACCAAACTCCCAGCTTCAAGTGGTGTCACAGCAATCAGTTGACCTTTTCCTGCACCTACGGTAACAGGAACTTGAATCGCTTTACTTTGTGTATCAATTTTAACGATATGCGTACCTTGCTTACGAATAATCAATGCATCACGGTTAACCAACAGCATCGCATTTTTACTTTTTAAAGGGACGGCGACGTCGACAAGCTGCCCAATCGCCCATGCATGCTTGTTTTTAGGGTTGAGTATTGCGCGAACCTCGATTGTTTGTGAACGTGGGTCAGTTGATGGTATCACGGCAGTAACAATGGCTGCAGCGCGTTGAAGTTGCGATAAATCACCCGCATTTATTGGCAGCTCGATTCCGAGCTCAAGATACTTTAGGTATTTGACAGGCACGTAAAGCCTGACCTCTAAATGATTTATATCTAATAATGTGAGTAACTCTTCTGCACGGTTTATCTCACGGCCAGCGCGTTTAAATCGTTCGCTGATGACGCCTGCGAAAGGGGCCCGGATAGTGGCTCGTTTGAGTTTATCTTCAATAACTTTCAGTTCAAGCTCGGCAAGTG
This sequence comes from Pseudoalteromonas sp. RWi3, assembly GCF_054960735.1. Classification (NCBI taxonomy): domain Bacteria; kingdom Pseudomonadati; phylum Pseudomonadota; class Gammaproteobacteria; order Alteromonadales; family Pseudoalteromonadaceae; genus Pseudoalteromonas; species Pseudoalteromonas sp. RWi3. The sequence continues at coordinate 563,503 of NZ_JBHNYL010000001.1, read as the reverse complement.
CAATGTCAGAGTGAGCTAGATCGTGCTTATTTTGTACTAGGTCAACTTGGCTAATTGCCGCGCTACTTGATTTTGCTAACTCTTTGAGGCGCGTTAGTTCTTGTTGATATAGGCGTAGATTAATTTTGGCTCGGTTAAGCATCTCTTGCTGGCGTGCTTTGTCTAATTCCAGAGGAAGTGTATCCATACGCACTAAAATATCATCTTGCTTGATACGAGTTCCAGGTTCAGCAACATATAAAAGACGGCCACTAATCCCTGCGGTAAGGGTCACATCGTCTTTACCATAAAGGGTACCATTGACCTCAATTTCACTAGTAAGGGGCGCTTTAGTAACACTATCTACAGTAACCGGAACAACAGCCTTGGCATTGGTCACAAAAAAACTACAACACAGGCTAAAAGTGAGGATTGCTGATTTTATATTATGCATTGATTTACTCTCGAGATTCATTGGTTTGCCTTTAAACTTTGTGGAGCATTTGTTATTGAGCCTTCCACTTTTGAAGGAGGCAGTTTACGGCCAAGCTGTAACAAGCTAGGCATTAAAATGAGGGTGAATAGGGCACTAATTGCCATTCCGCCAACAATAACGGTCGCAAGTCCTCTATAAATTTCTGAGCCAACACCAGGCATAAGCATCAGTGGCAGCATACCAAACAGACTCGTTAGGGTGCTCAAGTAAACGGGGCGCGACCTGAGCAACACGGCTTGTTTTACTGCAGCTTCACGGTTGTGGCCATCCGCCATTGCTACACGCGTCTGATCAACTAATAAAATCGCGTTATTGACTACCAAACCAAGTAAAATAATAAAGCCTATCATGGTCAGCAAATCAAGGGATTGAAAGGTAAAAAAGTTAAGAATAAACAGTGCGAGCACGCCGCCTGCGATAGCGAGTGGCATGACAAGCAGCACTAAAAGGCTGTCTTTTGCTGACTTAAATAGCGCCGTCATCAGTAAAAATAATATGAATAGCGCAAGCATAAAATTGAGTGACATTTCAGTCATCGCAGAATTCATTTTTTGTGCATTACCTGCCAATATAGCTCCAGCATTACTTGGTAAATTAGCTCTAACTTTCGGCATAACTTGTTCAGTTAAAATTGTTTGTGCTTGTTGCAAGCTCATATTTGCTGGTGGCGTTACCACCACACTTACAGTACGACGACCATTAACACGGCGTAATTGGGTTGGTCCGACAGTGCGCTCTATATTCGCCAGCTCCCCCAATGTTTGAATACCCGAATTTGGGGTTACTATAGGCAAGGCTTTGAGTTGTTCTGGTGTTTGCCATGGTACACCACGCAAGATTACATTCATCCGCTCATTACCATCAAAGTACTCATTTACAAATAACCCACCCGTGTAGGCCTGCACAGCCTGCGAAACATCGCGGCGTGTTAGTCCTGCTTGTGTAATACGGCGGTCATTGGGTGTTAGTCTCAGCTCAGGCTCAGCCATGTCGAGGCGAGGCTGTGGTTGAGCAGTTGCATTAGGCAGCACTTCTTTAACGGCTTGCAGAGCAACGTTTGCACCCACTACTAAATCGTCCATGTTGGGCCCCGTTAAATCAATATTAATAGCACGGCCATCGCCGCCATTAGCAACTTGGATCATTGACCCTCTGAAAAAGAATACCTGAGTGTCTGGCAAGTCAATAAATATCTCTTCTCTGGCAACTTGCATCAATTCTTCGACGCGTTGTGGATCAGCAGAATAAATAAAGCCCCCTGCGTTTGAACCAAATGCATAAAAGTTAAAGTCTTTGATCCCGGGCTCTTTCTCACCCGTGTAGTAAGGCATTAAGCGTTTTTTGACCCGCATTAATAACTCTTCTTCCATAAATTGCACGTTGCCGCCTGGTGGAGTTGCTAAGTTAAAGAAAAAGCCATCTGTCGGCGCACGTGGCATAAAGTCAGTTTTAGGTAGCATAGTCAGCGTAGTCACTACTGACCCTCCAAGCAGTATTCCAATCCAGGTTAGTTGTTTAACGCGGTTGTTGGTGAGCTTCATAATGAATGAACTAAGCTTCTGCCAATAAAGGTGATAAGGGTCCGGTTTAAGTTTTGTATCAGGCCATAGATGGTTTGCTAAAGGGATAAGCGTAATTGCGCATATCATTGAAGTGATTACAGCAATGGACAGGGTTAATGCTAAGTCTGAAAACAGCTGCCCCTCAATACCGGCCATAAACAATATAGGTAAAAATATTGCAACGCTTGTCGTGGTTGAGGCAAACAATGCTCCCGTAACTTGAGCTGCGCCTTTTAAAGCGGCTTTTTTATTATCCAGCCCCTCTGAACGCAGTCTGGCTATATTTTCTTGCACTATGATTGCGGCATCTAACACTAACCCCACGGCAAAAGCTAAACCAGCTAGTGAGATAACGTTTAAACTGCGGCCAAAGATATTTAGTGCTAAAAATGCGACCATTAAGGAAATAGGGATTGTCGCCGCAATAATAAAGGTAGCCTTTAGTCCTCTAAAGAACAGCCATAAAATTAGGCATGATAAAACAACACCCAGCCCTAAGTTACCCTTCACTAATGAGAGCGCATTACGAATATGTACAGAAGCATCAAAGCTCAATTCTATAGATAAGCCATTATCAGCAAGAGGGCCTTGGTTTAGCTCTTTGATTGCTAAATTAATATCATCTAATAATGCCACTGTGTTGGCGCTATTGGAGCGCGAAATACGTATGTAATAAGCGGGTTTGCCATTGCGGCCACTCATGCCTAATCTATCTGAATAGGTGCGTTCTACGCTGGCAATATCGCCTAGATAGATTGGGCGATTATTTGAGTAACCCACACGCATTTGTGCCATGCTCGCTAAGTCGTATTGGCCGGTAAACCTAACTGTATATTGGCGTCTTCCTACGTTAGCTAGGCCACCTGATGTATCGCGGGAGCTAGCAAGTACATTACTAATTTGATTTAAGCTAATGCCTAATGCTGCTGCTTTATGAGGATCGAATGTAATTCTTAACTCTTTTGGCCGCTCACTGGCTAAATCTACTCGGGCAACCCCGGGTATACGTGCTAAGCGAGGCTCAATAAACTCATCAATTTGTTTTTGAAATTGCGCCATATCGAAATCTAAATTATCCGATTGATAATCTTTTGGCGTAACCAGAAGTGTCGCAGCTGCCTCGCCATTGTTTCCGCCAGCAAAAACCACAGGGTCAAATGCATCCAGTGGTAGAGGGGGAGCTTGATTTAAACTCGTAAGTACATCGAGCATCGCTTGCTGCATATTTTGCCCTACGGCAAAAGTGAGAGTAATAGAGCCATTTCCGCGGTTAATATTCGTATTCACCTCGAGTGCGCCGGGAGTGTTTTTAACGGCGTTCTCTATTGGTTCTATAATTACAGATTCTATTTCTTCAGGGGCTGCTTGGCGCCAACCAGAAAAAATAGTGATTTGGGGTTGTTCGATGTCTGGGGTTAATTGAATTGGCAATTTAAAAATACTTAAAATGCCAAATAAAATAATTAACACCAAGATGACTATAACGCTCGCGGGATTTTTTAACGAGCTACGCGTCAGATTCATAGTGGTTTTTCCAATATTGCGTTTGCTGCATTGTAGTGGCAGGTAAAAAAATTACCAGTGGTGTAAATGGTGTATGTGTCAGTGGTAGCGCTAGACGGCAAAATAACAGCGATAAAGTGTGTTTATGTAATACTCTGTAACAATTTAATTAAAAGTAAGCCCCTTAATATATAAGAGGCTTGGTGGTTAAGTTAGCTTTTTTCGGAACCTAACATCTCGTCGTGTTTTGTCATGTCCCACGGCAGTTCTCCAGGGCTGTTGTCTAAAAAGTGTAAGTAGTTTTCAAACTGATCGAGTATATCTTTAACAATATCACCTTCATTAAAGCCATAAATATCGTAAGATAAACCGCCTCGGCGTAAAAACACTTCGGCACGATAATAAAGCTGAGGGTCATCCTCAGTCGGTTTTAACTCAGCGTATGCAAAGCTTGGGGTTACGTGTTCTGTTAGCCTAATATCATACACAAAATCTACATGATCATGTCTTAACACGGTTAGAAAAGCACGACCCATTACGTCGTCAAATTCAACTACGGCTTGCCATTGACGAGTTTTTAGTTCGGCTTGTACAGATTCCATCGCGTTAATAACAGTTTGGCTGATAAAAGCATGTACGTCCTTCTTTTTAGGATAGCTGACCATCGCAGCTAAGCGTCGCTTCCAATGTGAAAGTTCTGGACTTTTGTTGGTCAATGTATGTGCTTGTAAGCTGGAGTCTCGGTGTCCTTCGATTCGCAAAGCCCGCCATAATCCAGCAGTTGCAAGTAACATGATCACAGCAAATGGCAATGCACTGGCTATCGTCATTGTTTGTAGCGCACTCAAACCACCGGCAAGCAATAGTACTGATGCAACTGTGCCCTCTAATACAGCCCAAAAAACGCGCTGCCAAGCAGGGGTATCTATGCTGCCGCCCGAGGCAAGTGAATCAATAACCAATGAGCCTGAATCGGACGATGTGACAAAAAATGTAATAATAAGAATTACGGTTACTAACGAGATAAAAAATGACCAAGGTAGCGCTTCAAATAGCTGAAATAATGCAACGGCATGATTAGCTTGAACATCGACAATTAGCGTATTAAAGCCCTCGTTCATTATTAAGTTAAGTGCAGTATCACCAAACACAGAAAACCATAAAAAGGTGAATATCGTTGGCACTAGCATCACGCCTACAACAAACTGCCTAATTGTTCGACCGCGGCTAATTTTGGCGATAAACATGCCAACAAACGGTGCCCAGGCAATTGTCCAGCCAAATATAAACAAGGTCCAATTGCCTATCCAGTCACTGCGGCTATAGGCTTGTAAGTTAAATGTACGTTCAACAATACCGCTTAAGTAACTTCCGGTGTTTTGCAAAAATGATTCTAAAATATGGATACTTGAACCGACAAAAAAGACAAAAGTCATTAACGTGATTGCCAGCACCATATTTAACATAGACAGGCGCTTAACTCCTTTATCCATGCCAGCTACAACTGAGATGGTCGCCGCTCCTGTTATTAAAGCTATGGCTATAATTTGTACCGTGGTATTGACAGGAATATTAGGCCATAAGTAATGTAATCCCGCGTTAATTTGCGTTACTGATAAGCCTAATGTGGTGGCAATACTAAATAGAGTACCTAAAATGGCAAACACATCCACTGTATGACCAATAGGGCCGTGAATTTTATCACCAATCAGAGGGTATAAAGCAGAGCGTATCGATAATGGTAGGCCATGGCGAAAAGCAAAGTAAGCAAGTACTAATCCTACAATGCCGTATATAGCCCAGATATGAAAGCCCCAATGAAAAAAGGCAATCTGCATTGCTTGTTTAGCTGCATCCACAGTTTCTGCTGCGCCACTTGGCGGCGATGCATAATGTAAAACGGGTTCAGCAACACCAAAATAAAGTAAAGCAACACCGTAGCCAGCAGAGAAAAGCATGGCAAACCATTCAGGAAAACTGTACTGAGGTTTTGCATGGTCAGGTCCAAGCTTAATATTGCCCCAACTAGAGGCAGCAACTGAGACAATAAAAAACCAAGAAAATAGCGACAGACAACATGTAAAACCAACCAAAGGTTTCTGTTATCCATGATAAGGTCGCACTGAATGCTTCACCGGCTAGTTCAGGGTTACTGATAGTGCCAAGTACTAAACATAAGATGATGAAAACTGCAGGTAAAAATACAGGCAGCAAAAGAGTTGAGCGGAATGTCTTTTTCGTCATATATTAATCCCTAATATTAAGTGCTAACTTTAAAGCATGCTTGCATACCTTATGACATATATTGGGTACTGGCTAATTTCACCACTTGCTTTCTTTGTAAAAATTAGCCGAATGCTAATAATTAACGGGATCTACTAATCATGAAAAATCTAATCGATCACCGTGGCAACGCGCAGTTTGGCGTGTTTGAGCAAGGAGTTGAACAAATTAACTATATGGATTTTGACTTGCGCAATAGCATGGGCAAGGTAACAAGCTCGTTTGCAAAAAAGCTAAAATTTAATCAGTTTCAGTTTATAAGTTTTACTTGTGAAACACTTATTATTGGCTTGGCGATTGTTGACTTGAAAATTGCCAGTAATTGCTTTGTTTATCTTTACGACCCTAAAAGTAATCACTTTGAAGAATTTAGTTTTACTAATTTACTTGCTTTAAAAACGCAAATAGACCAAAGCCCTAAAAACGGTAATGCATATTTTGCGAAAGGTGGAAATAGTATTGAAATCAGTGTCATTGCTAGCACACAAAAGCGAGTAGTACGCGTTAACTTAAAAAGCGGCCTTCAAATACGTGCAGAAATAAATGAGTCAGTAAATTACCAACCATTAGCTGTTTGCACTCGTGCTGGATTTACGGGGTTCCACTTTACCCAGAAAAGTGCTGCATTATTATGCTCAGGGAGTGTTGAATGGCAGGGCAAACGCATTTTACTTGAAGAAATTAATGCACTGGCAAGTGTTGATTGGAGCGCAGGTTACATGCGCCGAGAAACAAGTTGGAACTGGGGCAGTTTAGCCTGTATTTTGGCAGACGGTCGCAGGTTAGGGTTTAATTTAGCAGCGGGCGTAGTTGAAACGAGTTTTACAGAAAATGCTTTGTGGCTTGATGGAGCCCTACATAAAATCGATATGGTAGACTTTCAATTTCAACGTTATTCAAATGACAAATCAGATAATAAATGGCAATTACGTTCAAACGACGGCAAGATAAATTTAACGTTTGAGCCTGTAGGTAAACGCCAAGATAAAACTAACTTACTTATAATCGCCAGCAACTTCACTCAACACTTCGGTCGTTTTTATGGCCAAATCACCCTCGAAAATGAAGTGATTACACTCAATGGCGAGTGGGGCTTTACCGAAGATCATTATGCGAAATGGTAAAACAGAGCCCTAAGTTTTAAGTAGTAAGTTTTAAGTGGAGTAGATTTTGAAAACGGTGAATAGTAGTGAACATAAATAAAGCCCTAAACAACAATGCTTAGGGCTTCTTATAAATTAAAGTTCAGTTGATATTCTTAACACAGGATAAGCTGTGAGCTCGTGTTATCACACCTACTTACGTTTAACTCAAATCAGCTGATCGCTGACGGCTGAAAGCTTACAGCTCTTATTCGTTTATTGAACGAAGTAGGGCGTTAATACCGACTTTTTCGCGGGTTTGTTGATCGACTTTTTTCACGATAATAGCTGCATATAAACTATGGCTGCCATCTTTTGATGGTAATGCACCTGGCACTACAACTGCACCTGCTGGTACACGGCCGTAATGGATTTCGCCAGTTTCACGGTCGTAAATACGCGTGCTTTGGCTGATGTAAACGCCCATTGAGATCACAGCGCCTTCTTCAACTACTACACCTTCTACAATTTCAGAACGTGCGCCAATAAAGCAGTTATCTTCAATAATTGTAGGATTCGCTTGTAACGGCTCTAAAACACCGCCTATGCCCACACCGCCTGATAGATGAACGTTCTTACCTATTTGTGCGCATGAGCCTACAGTGGCCCATGTATCAACCATGGTGCCTTCGTCAACATAGGCGCCAATGTTTACGTACGATGGCATCAGTACTACGTTTTTACCAACAAAGCTGCCTTTGCGTGCCACAGCGTTTGGCACTACGCGCATACCACCTTGTTGAAATTGCTCTGGTGTGTAGTCACTGAATTTAAGTGGCACTTTATCGTAAAACTGGTTTACACCATCGTTCATTGGTTCGTTATCGCGGATACGAAACGACAGTAACACGGCCTTTTTCAACCACTGATGTACAACCCATTCACCGCTAATTTTTTCAGCAACACGTGCTGCACCACTATCAAGTAACTCTAGCGCATCAATAATGGCTTGCTTTACATCGCTTGATACTGAACTTGGGCTGATGCTATCGCGGTTATCCCAGGCGTTTTCAATCATGGTTTTTAAATCTGACATAATGTCCTCTTATTCGATTTCTGCGTGGAGTTTTTTACGCAGTGCTTGATGAATTTTTGTTTGTTCTTCGTCGGTCAGTGCTTGGTATTCGTTATTTGATACCACGAAGAAATCTTCCGCGCGTTGACCTACGGTGGTTATACGCGCAGCGTGTATATGTAATAAGTGTGCTTGAAAAACTTCAGCTATTTTGGTTAATAAACCAGGAATATCTACCGCTTGAATTTCAATTAAACTGCGGTCTTTACGCGGGTGAGGGCGCAGTATAATTTTTGGTTTTATATTAAAGTCTTTGAAACGTTGTGAGCGATTCTTTTTAAAGCGTATTTTTTTACGTGGATCTGCTAACGCTTGGTCAAGTCCGCGTTTTATAGATTGTGCTCGACCACTGGCAATCGGTTCACCACTGACCTCTAGGACAACAAAGCTAAAAACGACATATCCGTCTCGCGTTGTCAGGACTTGAGCGTGTTGAACTTGAGCTTTTTTCGAGCCAATCACATTTACTAAGCGCGCAAAAATGGCACCAGAATAGGGGCTATACACAAATACTTGTGTTCCACCATGCATCGCTTTATTGGATACGATAACACTTGGCTGTGACAAGTCAGCATTAATTAAGTGCTCGCTATGCCATGAAATTTGCTGTTCGCTAAAGGCAGTGAAGTAGTTAGCTTTAAACCGACTCCAAATTAAATCAATTTTCTCTTCGTCATACCCCAAATTAATCAAGCGTTGCTTAGCTTGACGTTTTTTATCACGAATTTGGTCTCGCTGATCCATTGGGTTTTCAAGTCCCAAGCGAAGAGCGCGTTGCGCGTGTAAATACAATTCACGAAGAAGCGTGTTTTTCCAATCATTCCATAAGTTGTCATTAGTTGCGCGTATATCCGCAACAGTCAAACAATATAAATAATCTAATTGGCGCTCTGTTTTTACTTTTGAGGCAAATTCTTTAATCACATCGGGGTCATTAATGTCTTTACGCTGGGCTGTAACCGACATAAGTAAGTGATTAGCCACTAACCACGAAATAAGCTTACCATCTGAGTTTGTAAACCGATGAAGTTTGGCAAATGCAATAGCATCTACAGAGCCAAGCTCGGAGTGATCCCCGCCACGGCCTTTGGCAATATCATGGAAAATACCCGCTAAGTACAGTAATTCTGGTTTATCCATTCGAGTGACTATTTCACAACATAATGGAAACTGATTGCTGCTTGACTTATCAAAATATTGATAAATATTATTTATTAATTTATGGGTATGCTCATCGACCGTATATGCATGAAATAAGTCAAATTGCATTTGCCCGAATATATTGCGCCATTGTGGTAAATAGGCTGCGAGCATGCCGTGTTTATGCATCAATGTAAAAGCACGTCCCATGCCATTTGGGTGCTTAATGATACGCAAAAATGCTTCCCGACACGCTGCGTAATCTTGCAAATCACCAAGCAAACGTCTGCGTACTTGGCGTATAGTGCGAATTGTACTTGGATAGATATGCGTGATAGCAGGGTTATCAGCAATATGTTCAAACAATACAAAAAGCTGATCACGGCGGAAAAATACGGATGGGTTTTTAACTTTTATTTGGTGACCAACACGTTCGAAGCTGTTGTCGAGTTCTACAATTGGTTGCTCACTGGATTCAGGTAAAATACTTTGCTCAAAATAAGACAATAGCATCTGGTTGAGTTCGCGTACGCGGCTCATAATCCGAAATAACCGTTTCATCATGCGCTCAACAGACGCTTTACCATCACTACCAAAGCCAAGGATTTCAGCAGCAAGGGGCTGGTGGTCAAACAATAAACGGTTTTCAGAGCGCTCAGCAGCGAGGTGCAAGGCAAAGCGAATATTCCAAAGGTTTTCTAAACACTCAGAAAGCTCTTGGTATTCTTCGTGTGTTAAGTAACCATGGCTAATCAGTTCTTGTAAAGTTTCGGCCCTAAAATGCTTTTTTGCAACCCAAATGATGGTTTGTAAATCACGCAAACCACCTGGGTTTTCTTTGATATTGGGTTCTAAGTTGTAGGCAGTGCCATGGCACTTTTTATGTCGTAGGTGTTGCTCTTTTAATTTAGCTAAAAAGAACTCATCAGAGCGCCACACAGGGGTGTCAAGAATATGCTTTTTAAGCTTTTCATACTCGATGTGATTGCCAAACAATAAGCGACTTTCTAGTAAGCTGGTGGCAAACGTCACGTCTTCACGCTTTTGATCTATGGCTTGGTCAATAGTACGTACACTGTGGCCTATCTCTAAACCTAAGTCCCATAACATAGTGACGAATTGACCAATTTTCTCACAAATAGCGTCACTCGGCTGTTCGGTCACTAATAATAGAAAGTCAATATCAGAGTAGGGGTGTAATTCACCTCGTCCATAGCCGCCAACGGCAATAAGCGCTAAATCAGGCTCGTGTGCTAAGTCATAAACATGAAATAGCTTGATCAGCAGGCGGTCTATAAATTCAGCGCGGGCATTAATCAAATTACCAACGGGTTGTTTTGAAAACTCGTTATGCAGCCATTTATAAAAATAAGCGGAGCAATCACGGTAATCGTTTAGTTGCTCGGCATCGCCAAGCAACTTTTTTACTTTATTGGGTAATGCCACGTGGGCTGGCTCCTAATGTTCGATGATCCTGTCTATGGTATCATCTGATCGGAGCGTTAAAATTTCAACACCATTTTCAGTTACTAACAGTGTGTGTTCCCATTGCGCTGACAAAGAGCGGTCTTTTGTAACCACTGTCCAGTCATCTTTTAGCAGTTTACATTGGCGTTTACCGGCATTGACCATAGGTTCAATTGTTAGGCACATGCCCGCTTTTAACGCTTCACCAGTGCCTGCACGGCCATAATGCATGATTTGTGGTTCTTCGTGAAATTCAGCGCCAATACCGTGACCACAATATTCACGCACGATAGAATAGTTAAATCCTTCAGCGTATTTTTGAATCGCTTCGCCAATATCACCAAGGCGCACACCCGGCTTGACCATTTTAATAGCAAGGTACAAGCTTTCTTGGGTAATTTGAGCAAGACGTTTCCCTTGTATATTGGGTGTTCCAACATGAAACATTTTTGATGTGTCGCCGTGGTAGCCATCTTTGATGACAGTGACGTCAATATTTACACTGTCGCCGTCTTTTAATGCTTTGTCATTTGGAATTCCGTGACAAATAACGTGGTTTACTGAAGTGCAAATTGATTTTGGAAAGCCGTGATAATTTAACGGCGCAGGAATGGCTTTTTGTACATCGACAATATAATTATGACAAATTGTGTTTAATTCATCAGTGGTCACACCAGGCACTACATGTGGCTCTATCATTTCTAGCACTTCTGCCGCTAAGCGCCCAGCTACACGCATTTTCTCTATTTCTTCAGGGGTCTTGATAACAGCACTCATAGAGGCTCCATAGTCGAGTTTTAACACATTTACCGTCGCACAATTTTTGCGCGCGACGTTGAATATTTATTTTTAATATGGTATAAAGCGCGCCGTCTTTTTACAAATAAATTCTTAAATGATTTTTTGTATTTAAGGCAAACACAATTTTATTTTAACACACACACGTATCGTCACATACACTTGGGTGCATTTGAAGTTAATTAAACTTCGGTGTTGGTGCTATGGGATATGTGGAGGCCTAACCCTAAACAACATAGAGGATTTACAAAATGGCAAACGTTTCAATGCGCGATATGCTTCAAGCTGGTGTTCACTTCGGTCACCAAGCACGTTACTGGAACCCTAAGATGAAGCCTTTCATCTTCGGCGCTCGTAACCGTGTTCATATCATCAACCTTGAGCAAACTGTACCAATGTTTAACGACGCACTTAAGTTTTTATCTGGTGCTGCAGCAAACAAAGGTAAAGTACTTTTCGTTGGTACAAAACGCGCAGCAAGCGAAGCAGTTAAAGACGCAGCAATCGCAAGCGATCAGTTTTACGTTAACCACCGTTGGTTAGGTGGTATGTTGACTAACTGGAAAACAGTTCGTCAATCAATCAAGCGTCTTAAAGACCTTGAAATCCAAAGCCAAGACGGTACTTTCGAGAAATTAACTAAGAAAGAAACGTTAATGCTTAACCGTGAAATGGAAAAGCTTGAAAAAAGCCTTGGTGGTATCAAAAACATGGGCGGTCTTCCAGACGCACTTTTCGTTATCGATGCTGACCACGAGCACATTGCAATCCGTGAAGCTAACAACCTAGGTATTCCAGTTGTTGCAATCGTTGATACTAATTCTAACCCAGACGGTGTTGATTTCATCGTTCCTGGTAACGATGATGCTATCCGTGCAATCAACCTTTACACTACCTCTGTTGCTGCTGCAATCACTGAAGGTCGTGAAAACAACATCGTTGCTCAAGCTGAGAAAGACGATTTCGTTGAAGCTGAGTAATTAGCTGTCATCAAGTCTTCATCTAAATTAGATGAAGACTTGCTATTCTTGTAGAGCGGTTAACCCGCTTATCTAACCTGAATTCAGATTTGAGGATTTACTAATGGCTGTAACTACTGCCCTAGTTAAAGAATTACGCGAGCGTACTGGCGCTGGCATGATGGATTGTAAAAAAGCGTTAACTGAAACTGATGGTGACATCGAGTTAGCGATTGAAAATATGCGTAAAAGTGGCGCTGCTAAAGCTGCTAAAAAAGCAGGTAACATTGCTGCTGAAGGTACTATCATCATCAAGCAGAATGCCGGTGTTGCAGTACTTGTAGAAGTTAACTGTCAAACTGACTTCGTAGCTAAAGATGTAAGCTTCTTAGCATTTGCTAACAAAGTTGCTGATGCTGCTATTGCTGACACAATTTCTATCGAAGACTTACAAGCTAAGTTCGAAGAAGACCGTGTTGAGCTTGTGACTAAGATTGGTGAAAACATCAATGTGCGTCGTCTTCAGTACATCACTGGTGAACAACTAGTTGAGTACCGTCACGGTGAGCGTATCGGTGTTGTTGTTGCGGGTGTTGCTGATGAAGAAACACTTAAGCACGTTGCAATGCACGTTGCTGCTTCAAACCCAGATTACTTAACGCCTGCAGATGTTCCTGCTGACGTTGTAGAAAAAGAAAAGCAAGTTCAAATCGATATCGCGATGAATGAAGGCAAGCCTGCTGAAATCGCTGAAAAGATGGTTGTAGGCCGTATGAAGAAGTTCACTGGTGAGGTTTCACTTACTGGTCAAGCTTTCATCATGGAACCTAAAAAGTCTGTTGGCGAAATTCTTAAAGAGAAAAACGCGACGGTTACTAGCTTCGTACGTATGGAAGTTGGTGCAGGTATCGAGAAGAAAGAAGAAGATTTTGCTGCTGAAGTTGCTGCACAAATTGCTGCTGCTAAAGGTAAGTAAGATTAACTATTCATGATGTAAAAGGAAAATACATGCAATTAAAGTACTATTTGCTTTTGCGTCATGCTTAGAAATTCTTTAAAATAACCGCGCTTTTATGTTTATCATAAGCGCGGTTATTTTTTATCCATAATTTAATAAAAGTTGGCCCCAATACTATGACTATCAATCGTAAACCTATTTTTAGACGTGTTCTTCTCAAATTAAGTGGTGAAGCTTTAATGGGAGATGAAGGCTTTGGCATCGATCCAAAAGTGCTTGATCGTATGGCGCAAGAAATTAAAGAGCTTGTAGAACTCGACGTAGAAGTGGGTTTAGTTATCGGTGGTGGTAACTTCTTACGTGGTGGTTCTCTTGCAGAAGCAGGTATGAACCGTGTTGTAGGCGATCACATGGGTATGCTAGCAACGGTAATGAATGGACTTGCAATGCGTGATGCTTTGCACCGCGCATTTGTAAACTGTCGTTTGATGTCAGCCATTCCATTAAATGGTGTGTGTGATGCATACAATTGGGCTGAAGCAATTAGTTTATTAAAAACGGGCCGTGTAGTTATTTTTGCAGCAGGTACAGGTAACCCATTCTTCACTACTGATTCAGCGGCGTGTTTACGCGGTATCGAAATTGAAGCAGACACAGTTATCAAAGCGACTAAAGTAGACGGTGTATTTAGTGATGATCCGGTGAAAAACCCAGACGCAACACTTTACCGCCACTTAAGCTACAATGAAATCATTGATAAAGAACTAAAAGTGATGGATCTCGCTGCATTCACATTAGCACGTGATCATAATATGCCATTGAGCGTATTTAATATGAACAAATTAGGCGCGTTAAAGCGTGTTATTATGGGCGAAGAAGAAGGAACACTTATCTCTTCACAAGCCTCAGATGAAGTAACTAACTAGATTAGGATTGAACCGTGATTAACGATATTCAAAAAGATGCTGCAGAACGCATGCAGAAAAGTGTAACGGCACTTGGCAGTCAATTATCTAAAATTCGTACAGGCCGTGCTCACCCAGCACTTTTAGATGGCATTATGGTGTCATACTACGGTGCGCCAACACCGTTGAACCAAGTAGCGAATGTAACAATTGAAGATTCACGTACACTAGCACTGAGTGTATTTGATAAATCACTTGCACAAGCGGTAGAAAAAGCAATTATGGCTTCTGATTTGGGCTTAAACCCAATGTCAGCAGGTGCAGTTATTCGTGTACCACTTCCTCCACTTACTGAAGAACGTCGTAAAGATTTAATTAAAATCGTACGTGGTGAAGTTGAAAGTGGTCGTGTAGCAGTGCGTAATATTCGTCGTGATGCAAACGGTGATGTTAAAAGCTTATTAAAAGATAAAGACATCTCAGAAGATGAAGCGCACCAAGCTGAAGATGCAATCCAAAAGCTAACTGATAAATTCATCAAAGAGATGGATACTCAACTAACAGCGAAAGAAGCTGAGTTGATGGAAATCTAAGCAGCTAAATAAGCTGAACTAGGGTTTAGGAAATATATTAGTTTTGAAACGCCGTCTGGGGTATACTAGGCGGCGTTTTTTTATGGAATACTCGATATTTATGGTTCTTAACGCTGATAAAATTTCCCAGCAATGTTTACCCAAGCATGTCGCTATAATCATGGATGGCAATGGTCGTTGGGCACAGGCTAAAAATAGGCCACGTGTTTACGGGCATAAAAAAGGGGTGGACGCTGTTCGTCAATCGGTACAGTTTTGTACTAAATTGGGGGTAGAGTCATTGACTTTGTTCGCTTTTAGTAGTGAAAACTGGCAACGCCCTGAAGATGAAGTGAGCACGTTAATGGAGCTATTCTTATTCGTGCTAAGCAAGGAAGTAAAAAAACTTCACAAAAACAATGTAAAATTAACTATTATTGGTGACTTATCACGCTTTTCTGACACTTTGCGTAGTAAAGTGGATGCAGCACATGCGTTAACTGCTGATAATACAGGACTGAAATTAAACGTCGCCGCTAATTATGGTGGCCGTTGGGACATTACAAATGCAGCTAAACAACTTGGTAAACGAATAGCTGCTGGGGAATTAGATCCCAATGATATCACTGAGCAAGATATTGCCTCACAAATGAGTATGCAGGATCAGGCAGAACCTGATTTGCTGATTCGAACGGGAGGAGACTTGCGCATTAGTAACTTTTTATTATGGCAAGCAGCTTATGCTGAGCTTTATTTTACCGATACGCTTTGGCCAGACTTCAATGAAGCTGCTTTTGCTGACGCTATCGCCTGCTACGTTGCCAGAGAGCGACGATTTGGTTGTACCGGCGAACAAATAAAACAATTACTCGCCGAAACCTAATTAAAAGGGTAACACTTTGCTAAAACAACGAATTTTAACCTCTTTAGTGTTAGCGCCTTTGGCGCTGTTATTAGTTTTTTATACACCACTAACATTATTTAGTTATATTGCCGGTGCCATTGTTTTAATGGGTGCTTGGGAATGGTCTGCCTTTATGGGCTTATGCGATAAATTGAAGCGTTTTGCGTTTGTTATCTTTATTGCGATTTTACTGGCGCTGTTAAATTGGCATTGGCCGATTGAGTCGCTGTGGCTTGATGGGAAATTGGTAGGGGATGCAAACTATATTTTCACCTTATCATTCTCGTGGTGGATTGTTGCAACTTACCTAGTTTGGCGTTACCCATCAATGGCAAAAGCGTGGAATGAAGGGCTGGTGATGCGTGCCATTGCAGGTATTTTAACGTTAGTGCCGCTATGGCTTGCGCTTAATACTCTGCGCAGTGCTAATTATTTAGAGTCCACCCATTTTGGTTCAATGTTGATCCTTGTAGTCCTTGGTATAGTTTGGAGTGCCGACATTGGTGCTTACTTTACTGGTAAAAACTTTGGTAAACACAAATTAATGCCCAAGGTAAGCCCAAATAAAACCATTGAAGGTTTGGCCGGTGGTGTTGTTGCAGCTGTGATCTTTGTTTTAGCGTTTTGCCACTTTAGTGATGTTGATACGGCTGTTTGGCCAATCTATGGTGTAATGACTATTTTTATTGCTTTGTTTTCTGCCATTGGTGATCTGTTAGAAAGTATGTTTAAACGTGAAGCGGGCCTAAAAGACAGCGGTTCATGTTTACCGGGCCACGGTGGCATATTGGACAGACTAGATAGCTTGACAGCAGCAGCGCCTATTTTTGTTTTATGTTATGCGTGGACACTAAGTCTATGAGTTGTAAACAACAACTAGTTATTCTTGGTGCGACAGGTTCAATTGGTACTAGCACGTTAGATGTTATTGCTAGAAACCCTAGTCAGTTTGAGGTGTTTGCTCTAACTGCAGGTGAGAACGCTAAATCTATGGCCCAGCTGTGCCTTACTCATAATCCAGTTTACGCTGTTATGGCTTCCAAGAGCGCCGCTGAGCAATTAAAACAGCATCTGTCAGGTACTGCGTGTAAAACAATCGTTAGAAGTGGTGTTGATGCAATGAGTGAGCTTGCTGCTCATTCTAGTGTTGATGTTGTGATGTCAGCTATTGTGGGCGCCGCAGGACTTATCCCCACGTTAAGCGCTGTAGAGGCAGGTAAAAAAATATTACTGGCAAATAAAGAATCGCTAGTGATGTCAGGACAGTTGTTTATCGATAAGGTAAAACAGCACAAGGCGACACTTTTACCAATAGATAGTGAGCATAATGCTATTTTTCAGTGCTTACCTGGTGCATTGCAAGGTTCAAAAAATAATGCAAAACTTGCAGAGCATGGCGTCAGTAAAATTTTATTGACAGGTTCTGGTGGCCCTTTTTTAACGCGTGATATCAATACACTATCTACGGTAACAGTTGCTGAGGCAGTCGCACATCCAAACTGGTCAATGGGACAAAAAATATCAGTAGATTCAGCCACCATGATGAATAAAGGCTTAGAGTTTATTGAAGCAAAATGGTTATTTAACTGCGTCGCTAATGATATTGAAGTGGTTATTCATCCACAAAGTATTATTCATTCAATGGTGCAGTATCAAGATGGATCTGTGCTTGCGCAAATGGGAAATCCTGATATGCGCACGCCTATTGCTCACGCACTTGCTTACCCACAACGCATAGATGCAGGTGTAAAGCCGCTCGATTTTTCAGACATAGCTGATTTTACGTTTACTAAACCTGATTTTGCTCGCTATCCAAACTTAAAACTAGCCATCACTGCGTGTGAGGCTGGGCAAGGTGCTACCACAACAGTTAATGCTGCAAATGAAGTGGCTGTGGCTGCTTTTTTAAAAGGTAAAATTAAGTTCACGGATATTTATCGAGTAAATGCGCAAACATTAGATGCCACTGCGGATGTAAACGTTCATACCCTAGATGAAATTTTAGCGTGTGATAAATTAGCCCGAGAGCAAGCAGTACAACAAATACGCAAGGTACAATGTTGATATGTTCGATTTCTTTTGGAATTTAGGTTCATTTATTCTAGCACTGGGTATTTTAGTTACCGTTCATGAATACGGCCACTTTTGGGTTGCACGTAAAGCGGGGGTTAAAGTCCTGCGCTTTTCAATCGGTTTTGGTAAACCGTTGTTAAAGTGGCACGATAAACTAGGTACAGAGTATGTAATAGCAGCAATCCCACTTGGCGGCTATGTGAAAATGCTTGATGAGCGTGTTGATAATGTGCCTGAATCTGAACGTCATCTTTCATTTAATGCAAAGTCTGTACAAGCTCGTATTGCGATTGTTGCAGCAGGGCCAATGGCAAATTTTATTTTCGCCATTTTTGCTTTAGCAGTCATGTATCTAGTCGGTGTGCAATCAATAAAGCCGGTTGTTGGTACAGTACAAGAGGGCAGCAGAGCCGAACTTGCTGGTATTGCGCCGAACCAACAAATTATTAAAATTGGTAATGATGATATAGCCACGTGGCAAGATGCTACATTTGCGTTAATGGCAAGTCTTGGTGATGAACGTGTTGATGTGACTGTTCGCTCTAATGATTACCAAGAGCAAGTTAAAACGATTAACATTGATGGTTGGAAGTTAGACCAACAAGATGTGCCTCCATTAGCTTCGCTGGGGATCGTTCCGTTTAGGCCAGATGCAACGTTAGAAGTTGCAGCAATCACCAAAAATTCAGCTGCATTTATGGCTGATTTAAGAGTTGGTGATGAAATTGTGATGGTAGATGGCGAAACAATAACCAGTTGGCAGCAATTAGTTAATCTTATTCAGCAATCAGCTAACAAATCATTACAATTTAGTGTAAAAAGACAAGATAGTATGGTGTTGCTAGCGGTTACTCCACAAAGCAGAACGGTTGGTAATGGCTTACAACAAGGGTTTTTAGGTGTTGCGCCAGTTGTAGAACAGTGGCCAGAAGGTTACATCGAGACTAGACATTATGGCCCACTGGATAGTATTGTGCTCGGCGTAAAGGAAACGTGGCGTTTAATAAGTTTAAGTTTTGATATGATCGGTAATTTAATTACAGGTCAAGTATCCGTTAAAAATTTAAGTGGTCCTGTGGGGATAGCTGTAGGTGCAGGAACCAGTGTAAGTTATGGTTTTGTAGCCTTTTTAAGCTTTTTAGCATTAATAAGTGTTAACTTGGGTGTATTTAATTTATTACCCTTACCAGTACTTGATGGTGGGCACTTAATGTATTACATAATTGAACTTTTCCGTAAAAAGCCAGTCTCTGAAAAGACACAAGAATTTGGTTTTAAAGTGGGAGCCTTGCTCCTAATTTTTCTAACATGTTTCGCTTTGTTCAATGATGTATCGCGATTATAGAATGGCGACAGTCTCGAATTAAAAAACACGATTGTAAAACATTGCTTTAATGTGGTGTTGAGCGGTAATACAGTTGTAAAGGATAAAGATAATAAAATGGCTATAAAAAAACATTTGGCAGTAACAAGTTTATTAGGGGCAAGCTTTGCAGCCCTTGGCCAAAACTCCTTTATTGTTGACGATTTAAAAGTTGAAGGTTTACAGCGTGTAGCACTCGGTGCTGCCCTAACGCATATTCCAATCAATGTCGGTGACAGTGTAGATGACTATACAATTTCAAAAACAATTAAGTCATTGTATAGCTCAGGTCACTTTGACAACATAAAAGCATTACGTGATGGCAACAATGTTATTTTTAAAGTAACAGAGCGCCCAACGATCAGTTTTATAGAATTTGATGGCAATAAAGATATTAAGGATGAGCAGTTAACTCAGTCTCTTGAGCAGCAAGATATTCGTCAAGGTGAACCGCTAGATAAAACAGTGGTTGATAATATTGAAAAAGGATTAATTGAGTTTTTTCATAGTATTGGTAAGTACAATGCAAAAATCGATATTAGTATCACAAAGTTGCCACGAAACCGCGTTAAATTGAAATTAGAATTTGACGAAGGTGATGCTGCCTCAATCCGTCAAATTAACCTTGTGGGTAATGAGCTTTTCCCTGACGAAGAGCTATTAGCACTCGCTGAGTCACAGCAAGATTTACCTTGGTGGCAGTTTATGGGCAGCGATCGCTACCAAAAGCAAACCATCGAAGGCGACCTTGAGAATATTCGCAGTTATTACTTAGACCGCGGTTATCTTCGTTTTAATATCGATTCAACTCAAGTATCTGTTGGTCCAGAACGTGAATCTGTTTATGTTACGGCTAACATTACAGAAGGCGTGAAATACAAAGTTAAAGGCTTTGATTTCATCGGTGACTTGCTTGGGCGTGAAGAATTAATTAAGAGCGTTATTCCACTGCGTGCCGGTGAGCTTTACAATGGTTCAGTGGTAACATCATCTGAAGAGTTTATTAAAAGCTACTTAGCGCGCTTTGGTTATGCGAATGCTGAAGTACGCACCATTCCTGAAATTGACGATGAGAACAAAGAAGTACAATTAACATTATCGGTCAAACCAGGTAAGCGTGTTTATGTGCGTCGTATCATTGTTGGTGGTAACCAAAACACCTCAGATGAAGTGCTTCGCCGTGAAATGACGCAGTTAGAAGGTGCGTGGCTTTCAAACCAAAACTTAGAGCGTTCAAAATTACAAATTCAACGTTTGCCGTATATGGAAACGGTCGATTTTAACGTAGTGCCAGTGCCAGGTGTTGATGACCAAGTCGATGTTGACTTTAATGTTAAAGAGCAATCAGCAGGTAGTTTTAATGCTGGCCTCGCGTATGGTTCATACCTTGGTCTACAGTTTAACATTGGTGTAACTGAATCCAACTTCTTAGGAACGGGTAACCAAATTGGTTTTAATATCAATACTTCACGTGGTTCTGAGCGCGTAAGCCTCTCATACACAGACCCTTATTTTACGCCTGACGGTGTATCACAAGGTAGCAGCATATTTTACAGTAACTATGATGCAAGTAAGTTTAGCCTTATCGATTATAAATCGAAGAGTTACGGTATCGGAACGAATATTGGTTTTCCAATTGATGCGGTTAACCGTGTAAACTTTGGTATTAAATGGATTCAAGAAGAACTTTCTGAAATTGCTGAGTATGAGCAAACTCGTGTAATGCGCGAGACTTTCTTAGACCCAGAGAACCCAGATGCCGGCTTTGACTTTACCAAATATGAGTTGAGTGTTGGTTGGTCTCGTATAACAGTAAACCGCGGTTTATTTCCAACCGCTGGTTCACGTCAAACACTTAACCTAACAGGTACAACGCCTAACTCTGATTTAACCTACTTTAAGCTAAATTATGATTCGCGTTTTTATTGGCCTATCAGTGATGATCATCGTTGGGTATTTTCAACCCGTGCGGCACTTGGTTACGGAAATGGTTATGGTGAAACCAATGGGTACGATCAAACTTTACCATTCCAAGAGTACTTCCGTATTACAGAGATGGAACTTCGTGGTTTTGACCGAAATACAATTTTACCTCGTGCAGTATCTAGAACGCCAAAATTAATTCCGGGCACACCATTGCCAGATGGTACACCGACTGGCAGTATAGGCGGCGCATCAGAGTTTGATGTTCTAAATACGCAAGGTCGAATTGGCGGTAACGCGAAAGCGGTTGCGGGTATGGAATTAATTGTACCGACGCCATTCTTAGATGAAGAGAACACCAGTTCTGTGCGTACAAGTTTCTTTGTTGATGCTGCGAACGTGTGGGATACAGAGTTTAGCGTTGATCGCTATCAAAACTTAGGGGTAGATCAACGTGCCAAACTTGAGGATTACTCTGATCCATCACGCTTTAGGGTTTCAACAGGTTTATCATTACAATGGGTTTCACCTATGGGCCCAATGCTGATTAGTTTTGCGTATCCATTGCAACAAGAAGAAGATGACGATACGAAGACCATCAGTTTTAATATTAGTAATACATTCTAAAGGAGTTTTTTGTGAAGAAATCATTTAAATCATCGGCAATTGCCTTATTAGCCACACTTATGATGGGTACTTCAGCGAGCGCATTTGCTCATAAAGTAGGTATTGTAGATATGCAAGAAATCTACAAGCAAATTCCTCAAATGGCTAAAGTGGAGCAAACTTTACAAGCTGAATTTGCTGAACGTCGCCAAGAAATTGAGAAGCTTCAAGGTGATATCCGTTTTGAAGCTGAAAAATTTAAACGTGAAAGCACAACAATGAGCCAAGCTCAAAAAGATGCGCTACGCGAAAAAGTTGAAGGTATGCAAAAAAATCTTGCAGAAAAAGGTCGTCCTTTAGAGCAAGAAATTAAAATGCGCCAAAATCAAGAATTAGCTAAAGTACAGAAGCTAATTATCGATGCAATCCAAACAGTTGCTAAAGATGGTAAGTATGATGAAGTTAAAGTAAAAGACACTACTGTTTACTTTAACCCAAAGACAGTTTCTGATTTATCAGAAAAAGTTGTTGAAAAAGTAAGTAAACAATAGAAGAAATATGCAAAATTATACGCTTTCGCAGATTGCGGAACTTCTTGGTGCTGAACTCGATGGGGACGGCGCTATAGAAATCTCAAAAATAGCGACACTTGCAAATGCCCAGTCTGGGCATATTGCATTTTTAGCGAATAAGAAATATCGCCCACAATTGGACAATACACGTGCTAGTGCAGTGATATTATCTGCAGCAGATGCTCCTTATTATCAGGGCAATAAGCTTATTGCTGCTAATCCTTATAACAGCTATGCACAGCTTGCTCAGATAATGGATACAACGCCTACATCAGCAGTCAAAGGCATTCACTCCAGTGCAGTTGTTCATCCGGATGCACAGGTTGCTAGTTCGGCTTCTATTGGCGCCAATGTTGTGATTGAAGCAGGAGCACAGATTGCTGACAATGTGCAAATAGGTGCTAATTGTTTTATCGGTGCGATGGCTAAAATAGGCAGTAACACCAAACTGTGGTCGAATGTATCTATTTATCACGATGTTGAAATTGGCGAAAACTGTCTATTTCAAGCAAACTCAATCATAGGGAGCGATGGTTTTGGTTACGCTAATGATAAAGGCCAGTGGATAAAAATACCGCAAATCGGTGCTGTCATTATTGGTGATAACGTTGAAATTGGTGCCGGAGTTACGATTGACCGTGGTGCGCTTGATAACACCATAATTCATAGTAATGTGATTATCGACAACCAAGTACATTTAGCCCACAACGTAGAGATTGGGTCGGGTACTGCTATTGCAGGTTGCACAGTAATCGCTGGTAGTACTACAGTAGGTAAAAATTGCCAATTTGCTGGGCTTGTAGGTATAAATGGTCACATTGATATATGTGATGGTGTTATACTTACCGGCATGAGTATGGTAACTAAGTCAATTAAAGAGCCTGGTATCTACTCTTCTGGTATGCCGCACTCTACAAATAAAGAGTGGCGTCGTAATATCGCTCATTTGCGTAATTTACCAGAGATGAAAGACCGTCTTAAAGCACTAGAGACTTTGACTCAGTCATTAAATGTTGATAATCAATAAGGATGCTATTTTGGCAAACGAATTAAATAGCTTGGATATACAAGAAATATTGAGCTTACTGCCGCACCGTTACCCTATGTTATTAGTGGACAGAGTGCTTGACCACACGCCAGGCGAGTCACTTCACGCCATTAAAAACGTTAGCGTGAATGAACCTATTTTTACTGGTCATTTTCCAAATCAGCCAATTTTTCCAGGTGTTCTTATTTTAGAGGCTATGGCACAAGCCACAGGCCTACTTGGGTTTAAAACGGTTGAAAATCGCAGTGAAAATGAGCTTTACTTATTTGCTGCAATCGATAATGCGCGATTTAAACAACCGGTTGTTCCTGGCGATACTATGCATTTGCATGTACAGTTTTTAAAAGAGCGCCGCAATATATGGAAATTTGCAGCAGAAGCGAAAGTTGATGGTAAGGTAGTGTGTACTGCTGAAATCATGTGTGCGAGAAGAGAGCTTTAATTGTGATCCATCCTACAGCGATAATCGAATCAGGTGCGAAATTAGGTAATAATGTATCAGTTGGTCCTTATAGCTACATTGGTAACGATGTGGTGATAGGTGATAATTGTATTATTGAATCTCATGTTGTTGTTAAAGGGCCTTCTACTATTGGCTCCGGCAATCATATTTTTCAATTTGCTTCAGTAGGCGAAGCCTGCCAAGACAAAAAATACAACAACGAGCCAACAACACTTATTATCGGTGATAATAATGTTATTCGTGAATGTGCGACAATTCACCGTGGTACTATTCAAGATCAAGGCGTGACTAAAATTGGTAGTAACAACTTATTTATGGCCTATACCCATGTTGCACATGATGCTGTAATTGGGGATAACGTTATCTTTGCAAATAATGCTTCGGTTGCTGGTCATGTTCATGTTGGTGACTGGGTTATCCTTGCTGGTAATTCGGGTGTTCACCAATTCTGTAAAATCGGTGCGCATGCTTTTGTGGGGATGTACTCTGGTATAAATAAAGATGTTCCTCCATTTGTAACCACAATTGGCACGCCTGCTGGTCCTGTGGCTATTAATACTGAAGGTATGAAACGACGTGGATTTGACAGTGATGAAGTGATGGCGACACGCCGTGCTTATAAAACACTGTACCGCAAAGGCTTAGGTGTTGATGAGGCAATTACAGCATTGAGTGAAGATGCTGCTAAGTACCCAGCAGTTCAGCTAATGGTTGAGTTTGTAAAAAATTCTGAGCGTGGAATTATTCGTTAATTACATCGCTTATTAAAAACCACCGCTTAGTAATAACCGGTGGTTTTTTTATGCTTAAAATCGCGTTACCAAAGACATGTAATCCACTTCATTGGCAAGTAAAGTGCAGTGAGTATCAACAGCTCTTATGGCTCCTTCTTCTAACCATATCACTTTATCCATTGAATCTAACAACGCAGGGTCATGTGTAATGGTGATAATTGTTTTATCTGCCATGACATTCATTATTGTATTGATCACTTGGTGTTTAGTATGGTTATCTAAGCTTTCAGTTGGTTCATCTAAAATCATTATAGGACTATTACGAAGTAAGGCTTGTGCAATAGCAATGCGCCTAGCTTGGCCTTGTGATACGGCTCGTCCTGCTGTCCCTAAGCGTGTATTTAAACCAGAAGGTAGCTGTGATAGCCATGGACTTAATAGTGCTTGTTCACAGGCCTTCAAAAGCATTTCATCAGTTGCATTTGGTTGTGCGTAGCGTAAGTTTTCAGCTAAAGAGCCATCAAAGATATAGTGATGTTGTGCAAGGATAGTCAGTAAATCAAAGCGGTTATTTATTGATAAAGTGTCAATATCAATATGGCCTTCACGCGTATGCAGTTTTACCTGCCCATTTTGTGTTGGCCACAGCCCTGTTAACAAATTGATTAATGTAGTCTTTCCACTGCCACTCGGCCCAACTATGGCAACTTTTTGCTTCGCTGAAATAGTTAAATTAACTTTTTTCAGTGCATGAGTTTGGTCATTATAGCAATAATCAATATTAGAAAAAGAAAGACCTAGGGGTTGTTTATTAACAGTTACCGCTGCGGTTAAAGGAGATGATGTCAATTTGTCTTCTAATTCAAAAATACGTGCTGCAGCGCTTAAAGTGTTGGGAAGTTGAATAAACGCATTGGGAAGATTGAGCACGGTTTCAAAACTTGCTAAAACAAATAAGCTCATCATTGCCAATTCTACATTCGCGACTTGATTGCTGCTAATAAGTGGGATCAATATCACAACACTACCTAACATAGTCAATTGTGTGATCAATAAAGTAAGGCCATTACTATTAGCAAGTGCGCAGTGACGTTTATGCAGCTGCTGATTATATAACTCACTTGAGTCATCACATTTTGCCAACAATTTAGCAGAGGCTTGATAGACCATTAATTCTCGCGAGCCTTGCAAGGTCTCAGATAACTGCGCCCTTAAAAGTGCAGACTGTTCTCGCTCGTGTGCGGCTGTTTTGCTAAATTTCGCACCTAAATATGTAGGCACAATAACGCCGACGATCATAAGTGCGCTAAAGCATACCAAGGCTACATTAGGGTTGTATGCACTCATAAATAGCATAATGATAGGTATACCAAACACAGCAACGATAAGGGGCAATAAAACATTCAAGTAAAAAGTGTCTAGTGCGTCAACATCATTTTGCATTCGATTAACTAAATCAGCACTGCGACTCATGGCTAAGTCTACATTGTTTAATCGGCTTAGTGTGTTAAATACCCGCACTCGAATTTCACTCAGTAGCAAAAACGTTGCATTATGCGTGATGAGCCGTTCGCCGTAGCGAGAAGCTGTTCTTACAATCGCTAAAAATCGAATGACACCGGCTGGGGTAAAGTAATTCATATGTACAGATGCAATACCTGCTGCGGCCATCGCTGCCAAAAACCAGCCAGATATCGCAAGCAAACTAATGTTAGCTAAAACGGTTAGGGTTGATAATAGGGTACCAAGTAGCAGCATCGTTGCGTGGGGTCTACAGAGTTTTAATAAACGGATAAAGTTAGTCATGCTGAGCACCTGCATTAACAAGCTGCCAGAATGGACCTTTTTTTTCATTTAGCTGCAGGTAGCTGCCTTGCTCGATAATTTGGCCTTGTTGCATCACATAAATTTTGTCTGCTTTACTAACGGTATTTAACCTATGGGCAATCACAAGAACGAGGTGGTTTTTTGCATAGTCAGTAATTGCCTTATTTATTAACTGCTCAGTTTGGCTATCAAGGTGAGCACTGGGTTCATCTAGTATCAAGATAGGTGCATATTTTAAAAATGCACGTGCCAGTGCAATGCGTTGTTTTTGACCACCAGAGAGGCCTTCCCCTTGTTCACCGAGAAGTGTATCGAACCCCTGGGGCAATGCGAGAATAAACTCAAGGGCGCCTGCTTTGGCAGCTGCTTCTTCTAGTTGTGCTTGTGTTGCTTGAGCATTGGCTATGCGTAAGTTATCAGCAACACTCATGTAAAATAAGGTCGGATTTTGAGGTATCCACGCTATATTTTGTAGCCAGGTTTGGTTTTCATAGTTAGAAAGTGCAGTGCCATTGATGAAAATGTGTGAATTTGCTTGATGATGAAAGCCAAGTAAACAATCAAACAAGGTACTTTTACCTGCGCCACTGTCGCCCACAAATGCAAACAACCCCTGTGCAGGAAGGCTGATATTTATATCGGATATTCCTTCTTTACTATCAGGGTATAAAAAGCTTAACTGCTTAGCACTAATATTATTTATGGGTAATGGTACAGTTTTAGAGTGTTGTGACGGAAGCTGTTCTTCCGCATTGATGATATCAATCATATCTGCTGCGGCGCTAATGCCTTCTAATCGAGCATGATAATGGGTGCCCATTTGACGCAAGGGTAAATAAAATTCTGGGGCTAGAAGTAAAACAACAAAGCCGGTGGCAAAATCTAGTGTGCCAAAAAATAATCTAAAGCCGATGATTACAGCGACTAAGGCGACGCTAATAGTGGCAAAAAACTCTAACGTAAATGCAGATAAAAATGCGACTTTAAGTACACTCATCGTTGAGGATCTAAAGTCATCGGAAATTTTTGCAATGTGAGCCAGCTCAGAGCGAGTTGCATTGAACAATTTTAATTGTGTCAATCCTTGGATCCGATCTAAAAAATAATTCCCTAAAATTGAGAGTTGCTGCCAACGTTGTTGATTTATCTCTTCTGCCTTATGACCTACTAAAATCATAAAAAAGGGGATTAACGGAGCAGTAAATAAAAAGATTAACCCTGCTTTGTAATCTGTTGGAAAAATCACCACGAGAATCGCCAAGGGAATGAGTGCGCTATATGCAATACTGGGCAAATAATTAGCGTAATATTGGTGCAGTGCTTCAACACCGTCATGTAGTGTATTTAACGTTGCACCTTGGCCTTTGCTTTCAATGTATGTAGGCCCTAAGCGGTTTAACTTTGCGAGTAATGTTTTGCGCATGGATGATTTAATCTTTTGCGCAGCATAATGGCTCAGTCTCTCGCTGAGCGCTAAAAATAAAGCTCGTAGTAGTATGAGTCCTGCTAAAGGCCAAAGTAGAAAACTCACTTGGTTGATATTTTTACTTTCAAACATAACAAGGTGTGCTGCATTAGCCAGTAGGTAACAGGACGCTATCATTAGCAACGCGTTGAATGTACCAAGTAAAATGCTCATTTTTAATAAGCGTGCACCACTTTGACTGTGGTGTTTTAAGAATGCGCGCAGTTTGGTCTGCTGCGCGCGATCGGGCCGTGTTTTAGTTGTCATTTTGGCGTTTAAGCCTTTCGTGTAGTTCTAATTCATCTTCAGCAATACTGTCTTTATTTTGCTGAAATTCGTACCACATGACATTAATCACGCCTAAAGTACAAGCTAATAAAACACCGAGTATCCATGCGAAATACCACATAATAAGTCTCCTTAATAGCTGCCGTGAGTGTTGTTCGTAATTTCAGTTTGTGTGACTTTACGCCACATTTTTACGTAGCACCAAGTCGTGTAACATAAAATTAAGGGAACAAAAATGATAGCAGCAATAAACATCACATTTAATGTCATATGACTGGAAACAGCGTCCCACATTGTTAAACTTATATTTGGATTATTACTTGAAGGCATAACAAATGGGAACATCGCACTGCCTGCAGTCATAATAACCCCTATTAACATGGTGCTGGTTGTAGCTAATGCTAATGCAGGTTTGTTCAGCATAGATAATATAATGGCAAAGATTGCTGATACGAAAGCCAGTACAGGAAACAGCATAGTGAGTGGCATCTTACTGTAATTATCGAGCCACGCACCGGGCGCTGTTGTAACTACTTTGCCAAGTGGATTCGCATAACTTTGAGTGTCTGGCATTGAGATAATTTGATAGCCGTCCATTTTTGCCACCCAGAACCCTGCAACAGCAAAAAGAGCGATAAACAGCATTAAAGCATAGCGACCGTATTGGGCTGAGCGAACTGATACTTCAGCGTCAGTTCTCAATTGTAACCACATGCCAGCATGACCAACCAGCATAGTGACGCTTAGCAAACCAGCGATTAATGCAAACGGGTTAAGCAAAGCAAAAAAAGAGCCTTGATAGGTAGTGCGTAATAAATTATCAATATCAAAAGGCACCCCTTGAAGTACATTTCCAAACGCGACACCAAATACCAAAGCGGGCACAAAACTGCCTACAAGCAGCGCCCAGTCCCAGTTATTGCGCCATTTTGCCGATTCGAGTTTTGAGCGATAATCAAAGGCGAGTGGGCGTAAAAACAGAGCAAACAATACCAGCATCATAGCAAAGTAAAAGCCAGAGAATGCAGCGGCGTATACCATTGGCCAAGCAGCAAATAATGCTCCGCCAGCGGTTATAAACCACACTTGGTTGCCATCCCAGTGAGCACCAATGGTATTGATCACAGTACGGCGTTCTATATCTGTTTTACCAACTAGGCGTAATAATATTGCTACCCCCATGTCCATGCCATCAGTAATGGCAAAGCCTATGAGCAGTACGCCAATTAACAGCCACCAAAGGAACTTTAAGGTTTCGTAATCAAAAATCATGATTGTGCTCCTTGGCTTAGTTGCTTATCAGCTTTTTCAAGTTCAAAGTAATATTTACCCGTGTGTAATGAGCTTGGCCCTAATTTAACAAATTTAAGCATCAGCCAACCTTCGATAACCGCCAGAATAATATAAAAAATAACAAATGCAGTAATGGTAAAAATTAAATCGTTTACTGTTAACGACGAGGTAGCTAAAAATGTTGGTAATACTTCCGAAATAGCCCATGGTTGACGGCCATACTCAGCAACAATCCAGCCAAACTCAATAGCAATCCAAGGTAGGGGGATACTCCAAACAGCTGCTTTTAAAAGCCAGCGTTTTTGTTCAATAACACGATGCGCGTTGTAGTAGAACGACAGAGCAAAAACGACGAGCATGATCATGCCACAGCCAACCATAATCCTAAACGACCAAAACATAGGGCCAACCCGTGGGAAAGAGTCTTTCACTGCTTTTTGTATCTGCTCCTCTGTTGCATCAACTACATTTGGGGTGTAGCGTTTTAGTAACAAGCCATAGCCTAAATCATCTTTTAATGTATCAAATTTAGCAATATTGGCTGGAGTGTCTTCGCCATTTCTGAGTTTTTCAAGATACTCATACGCTATCATGCCGTTTCTAATACGCACTTCGTGTTTTTTCTCTAAATCACTGATGCCAGTTACTTGCTCATCCAGTGAACGGGTTGCTATTAAGCCTAATGCGTAAGGAATTTTAACTGCAGCATGCGTAACTTGTTCATCTGAATCAGGAATACCAATTGCTGTGAATGCAGCTGGCGCTTCTTCGGTATGCCACTCTGCTTCAATAGTCGCTAATTTTACTTTTTGCACTTCGCCAACTTCGTAGCCTGATTCATCGCCAAGTAGAATGACACACAGGATAGACGCTAAACCAAAACCGGAGGCAACTGAAAATGAGCGTTTAGCAAAGGCTAAATCACGACCTTTTAAAATGTACCAGCTACTAATACCAAGGACGAACATGGATGCGGCTACATAACCTGCCGACACTGTGTGAATAAACTTAACTTGTGCAACGGGGTTAAATACTAATTCAGCAAAACTGGTCATTTCCATGCGCATTGTCTGGTAATTAAACTCAGCACCCACCGGGTTTTGCATCCAGCCGTTGGCGACTAGGATCCAAAGGGCAGACAAGTTAGTACCAATAGCCATCAAAAAGGTAACACCTAAATGCTGTCGCTTAGTGAGTCGTTGCCAACCGAGGAAGAACATACCGACAAAGGTGGACTCTAAAAAGAATGCCATTAAACCTTCAATAGCCAGTGGAGCACCAAACACATCGCCTACATAGTGTGAATAGTACGACCAATTTGTTCCAAACTCGAACTCCATGGTTAAGCCTGTAGCCACACCAACCGCAAAGTTAATCCCAAATAATTTCCCCCAAAATTTAGTCATGTCACGGTAGATTTCTCTGCCTGTCATAACATAAACAGATTCCATAATAACCAAGATCCATGTCATACCTAATGTTAGCGGGACAAAGAGGAAGTGAAACAGTGCAGTGATAGCAAATTGCAATCGCGATAGATCGACAAACGCTTCATCTATCATAGTGTGCTCCTTTTTAGTTGACGGCGCGGGTGTATTATCTTTCAGAAATTACTGAAACTTCGCTAATGTTATGCCTTTCTTGATTTTAGTCAACCCAAAAGTGTAAAAAATAGCTTATGTACAGAGCATTAATCAATGTGGCAGAAATATAAAATATTGGATAAAGCTAGGCTTATTTTAATCAAGACCCAGTGCAATCAATGATTTTCAGTAGTTGTGGGCCTTAATTTACCTTATTTACAGGGTTGAGTTTATTGTTTATGCGCCAAGGAATAAATTTAAATTAATATTACCTCTCAACATTTATACTGCATTGAAAACACGTTAAACTGCTGCTATTAAATGCAGAGTTAATTGCGAAAAGAATCAATGAATAATCAGAGCAAACCATTACGCATAGCAATTGTAGTGGGTGAACTATCCGGTGATATATTAGGCGAAGGTCTTATAAAAGCACTAATAAAACGTTACCCTAATGCCATTTTTGAAGGCATTGCAGGCCCTAAAATGCAGGCGCAAGGATGTAAAAGTCTATTTGATATGGAAGACCTTGCCGTTATGGGCTTGGTTGAAGTGTTAGGACGTTTACCTCGGTTATTAAAAATTCGTAAGCAACTCATTCAGCACTTTGTTGATAACCCTCCTGACATTTATATTGGTATAGATGCACCGGATTTTAACCTGCGTATTGAAAAACCATTAAAAGATGCGGGTATTAAGACGGTGCAGTATGTTAGCCCGTCTGTGTGGGCATGGCGTGAAAAGCGTATTCATAAAATTAGTTCCGCAACCAATATGGTGCTTGCTCTTTTGCCATTTGAAAAAGCGTTCTATGATAAGCACAACGTACCTTGCACATTTGTAGGTCATACACTTGCTGATGATATTGGCTTGGAACATGATAGCAATGCAGCTCGTCTAAAACTGGGCTTGAATGACAATGACAAAGTATTGGCATTGTTACCCGGCAGCCGTGGTTCAGAAGTCGGTTTATTAAGTGAGACCTATATTCAAACAGCGGCTGAGTTACAAGCTAAAAACCCAGATTTAAAAATTGTAGTCCCCTTAGTTAATGACAAGCGAAAAGCTCAGTTCAGTGAAATTTTAGCCACCACAGCACCGTCATTAAAAATACAATTGCTGAATGGGCAATCTGATATTGCAATGCAAGCAGCAGATGCCATTTTAATCGCCTCTGGTACGGCGACATTAGAAGGCATGTTATATAAAAAACCTATGGTGGTGGGTTATAAAATTAAACCGATGAGTTACTGGATATTTAAAACGTTGTTTACCTTTAATATTAAATATTTCTCATTACCTAATTTATTGGCTGATGAAGAGTTAGTCCCAGAGTTTTTGCAAAAAGACTGTAACGTGGATAACCTTACGAACGCACTTGAACCAATGTTAAATAGCGATAACAGCGAGTTAAAAGCTCGATTTTTAGCAATCCATCAGCAAATACGTTTAAATGCCAGCGAGCAAGCCGCGGCGGCAGTAGCGGAGTTACTAAATGCAAATTGAACGACCAAATCTAACCTTTATCGCCGGTGTTGATGAAGTTGGCCGTGGCCCACTTGTTGGTGACGTAGTTACTGCAGCGGTAATACTTGACCCAACCAACCCGATTACAGGCCTTGCAGATTCAAAAAAATTGACTGATAAAAAACGTCAAGCCTTGGCTATTGAAATTAAAGAAAAAGCACTTTGTTGGTCAATAGGCCGTTGTAGCCCAACAGAAATTGACGAGCTCAATATATTACATGCAACCATGCTGGCGATGAGCCGTGCTGTTGAAGGATTAACGACCACACCTGAGTTTGTATTTGTTGATGGTAATCGTATCCCAAAACTAAACATGCCAGCACAAGCAGTAGTAAAGGGCGATAGCCTAGTGGCTGAAATTTCAGCAGCCTCTATATTAGCCAAAGTAGCGCGTGATGATGAAATGATTGAGCTGGATAAACGTTATCCGCAATATGGTTTTGCCGGGCATAAGGGCTATCCCACCAAAGCGCATTTTGCGGCGCTTGAACAATACGGCGCAATTGATGAACACCGAAAAAGTTTTAAACCAGTACAACGTGTACTGGCTATGCAGGAGCAATAATGGCAGCGCCTGATTTTGTACATTTACGAGTTCACTCTGATTTTTCGATGGTTGATGGTTTGGCTAAAACCAAGCCGATTGTTGCTAAAGCACAAGAGCTACAATTACCTGCCTTAGCAATTACCGATCAAATGAACTTTTGTGGCTTAGTACGGTTTTATGATACGGCCCACAATGCAGGTATAAAGCCAATCGTAGGGGCTGATTTTTGGCTCCACAGCCCTGAATTTCCAGAAGGACCATGTAGACTTGTTATTTTAGCTAAAGATAACATCGGCTATAAAAATATTACTTTATTGATCTCAAAAGCGTATCAGCGCGGGCACTTGTTTCATCGTCCAGTCATTGATAGAGAATGGCTGGTTGAGCACAAAGAAGGGCTGATTTTACTCTCTGGCGCTAAAGACGGTGATTTAGGGAAAGCACTGCTAAAAGGCAATCCAGCAACGGTTGAGTCGGTTGTCAGTTTTTATAAACAGCATTTTAGCGATCATTATTATATCGAGCTTATTCGTACTCTGCGAACTCAAGAAGAAGAATACTTGCACTTAGCGGTAGAGCTTGCCGAAGTTGAGCAGTTACCTGTTGTCGCAACTAATGAAGTGGTTTTTCTAAAACCTGAGAACTTTGAAGCGCATGAAATTCGCGTCGCCATCTTTGATGGTTACACACTGGATGACAAACGTCGGCCCAAACGATTTTCTGAGGAGCAATACCTAAAAACGCCAGAGCAGATGGCTGAGCTGTTTAGTGATATTCCAGAAGCACTACAAAACAGTGTCGAAATAGCTAAGCGCTGTAATGTAACGGTGCAACTGGGTACTTACTTTCTACCTGATTACCCAACTGGCTCATTAAATATTGAAGACTTCTTAGTTAAAGTTTCAGAAGATGGCCTTGAAGAACGCTTACAGTTTTTATTCCCAGATGAAAATGATCGTAAAGAAAAACGAGTCGAATATGACGAGCGACTAAAAATAGAACTCGACGTAATCAATCAGATGGGTTTCCCAGGTTACTTCTTGATCGTAATGGAGTTCATCCAGTGGAGTAAAGATAACAACATTCCAGTTGGGCCGGGACGTGGTTCTGGTGCAGGCTCGTTGGTGGCTTATGCACTTAAGATCACCGATCTTGATCCACTTGAATTTGATTTACTTTTCGAACGTTTCTTAAACCCTGAGCGTATTTCCATGCCGGATTTCGACGTCGATTTCTGTATGGATAGACGTGATGAAGTAATCGACCACGTATCAGCGCTGTATGGACGAGACGCGGTATCGCAGATCATCACTTTTGGTACCATGGCAGCAAAAGCGGTTATTCGTGACGTTGGTCGTGTGCTTGGGCACCCTTATGGTTTTGTTGACCGTATTTCAAAACTAATACCGGGCGATCCCGGTATGACCTTAGCAAAAGCCTTTGACGTTGAGCCGCGCTTGCAAGAGGCTTACGATGGCGACTCTGAGGTTAAAGACTTAATTGATATGTGCCGCATCCTTGAAGGGTGTACACGTAATGCCGGTAAGCATGCAGGTGGTGTGGTTATATCACCCACCACTATTACCGATTTTGCTGCGCTTTATTGTGATGATGAAGGGAAGTTTCCGGTTACTCAGTTTGATAAAAATGATGTAGAAACTGCCGGCTTAGTTAAGTTTGACTTCTTGGGTCTTAGAACGCTGACAATCTTGCAGTGGGCAATTGATATGACCAACGAGCGCCTTGAGCGTGAAGGCAAAAAGCCTGTTGATATCAACGCAATCCCACTGGATGATAAAAAGAGTATAGATCTATTATTACGCGCCGAAACGACCGCGGTATTCCAGCTCGAATCCCGGGGTATGAAAGATCTGATCAGGCGTCTTAAACCTGACTGCTTTGAAGATATGATAGCCTTGGTGGCCTTGTTTAGACCAGGCCCACTGCAATCAGGCATGGTAGATAACTTTATCGACCGTAAATTGGGCCGAGAAGAAATCTCTTACCCCGACGCTCAATATCAGCACGAAAGTTTGCAGCCTATTCTTGAGCCTACTTACGGTATCATCTTGTATCAAGAACAAGTAATGCAAATTGCACAGGTTTTAGCGGGCTATACGCTGGGCGGCGCAGATATGCTTCGTCGTGCAATGGGTAAGAAAAAGCCTGAAGAAATGGCAAAGCAACGTTCGACATTTGAAGATGGTGCTAGAAATAACGGTATTGACGGCGAGCTAGCAATTAAAATCTTCGACTTGGTAGAGAAGTTTGCGGGTTATGGTTTTAACAAATCTCACTCAGCAGCTTACGCGTTAGTCTCTTACCAGACGTTGTGGATGAAAACGCACTATCCAGCCGAGTTCATGGCTGCGGTAATGTCGGCAGATATGGATAATACCGATAAAATCGTAATTTTGGTGGATGAATGTGAAAACATGAAACTCACCTTATTACCGCCGGATGTAAACGCGGGTGAGTTTAAGTTTACTGTAAATCAGCAAGGCGAAATTGTATACGGTATCGGTGCCATCAAAGGAGTGGGTGAAGCACCTGTTGAAGCTATTTTAGAAGCGCGTAGTGAAGGGGGCCCATTTAAAGACTTATTTGATTTTTGCGCTCGAGTTGACTTAAAGCGTTTAAATAAACGTGTTACAGAAAAACTCATTTACGCCGGAGCACTTGATCAACTTGGCCCAGATAAAACTCAACCAGGGCGAGCAACGTTATTAGCGAGCCTTAAAGATGCGATGCGCGCCGCTGATCAGCACAACAAAGCTGAGTCTCTTGGTCAAACGGATTTGTTTGGGCTACTTGCCACAGAGCCAGATGAAGTCGAACAGGCATTTATAAAAGCCACTGCGTTGACTGATAATCAATGGTTAGACGGTGAAAAAGATACTTTAGGCCTTTATTTAACTGGCCACCCGATTAACCAGTACCGCAGAGAGCTTAAGCACTACACCACAGGCCGTTTAGTGGACTTGCAGCCAACTAATCGTGATGTGCAATCAACCGCTGCAGGCCTTGTTATTGCAGCGCGTACACTGATTAATAAAAAGGGAAATCGATGGGGGCTTATAACTTTAGATGACAAGAGTGCCCGTATTGATGTACGCTTATTCCCAGAACAGTTTGAAATGTACCAAGATATGCTGCAAATCAACAATATCTTGGTAATATCTGGACAGGTCAGCTTTGATAACTTCTCCGGTGGCATTACAATGACCGCCAGAGACATATGCACCATAGCTCAAGCGCGCGAAAAACGTATAAAAGCGATTAAAATGACGCTGAACATGGTGCAGATCGAGGCGAACTTCTTCGATAATTTACAAAAAGTACTTGAACCTTATAAGTTTGGTACTTGTCCTATTAGGGTTTTCTATCAACGTCCAGATGCGTTGGCCGAGTTAACCTTAGGTACAGAATGGTGTGTTACGCCTAGTGATGACTTAATTCATAAGCTTTCACTGATGGCGGCGCAAGATGTAGAACTAGAATTTAACTAATTAGGTAGTTTAGAGCATGAGCCTCAATTATCTTGATTTTGAGCTTCCAATCGCAGAATTAGAAGCAAAAATTGAAGAGTTACAAAATATAAGCCGCGCTGGCGAATTAGACCTTGAGTTAGAAGAGGAAGTCAGCCGATTAAAAGAGAAAAGTGCCCAACAAAAAGAGGAGATATTCTCAAAATTAGGTGCTTGGCAGGTTTCTCAGTTAGCCCGTCATCCGTTGCGTCCTTATACTCGAGATTATATCGAGCGCATTTTTACGGAGTTTGACGAGTTAGCGGGTGATCGTACTTTTGCAAATGATCCGGCTATTTTAGGTGGTGTAGCGCGTTTTGAAGGTCAACCAGTAATGGTGATCGGTCAACAAAAAGGACGTGATACAGCTGAAAAAATTAAACGCAACTTTGGTATGCCAAAGCCAGAAGGTTACCGTAAAGCACTTCGCTTAATGGAAATGGCTGAGCGCTTTAAAATGCCAATCATGACCTTTATCGACACACCGGGTGCATACCCAGGCGTTGGTGCTGAAGAGCGTGGTCAATCTGAAGCTATCGCCCGTAACTTAAAAGTAATGGCAGCACTTAAAGTGCCAACTATTTGTACGGTTATTGGTGAAGGTGGTTCGGGTGGTGCATTAGCGATTGGTGTTGGCGACCGCGTTAACATGTTGCAATACAGTACTTACTCTGTGATTTCACCTGAAGGGTGTGCGTCAATTCTTTGGAAAAGTGCTGATAAAGCACCGCTTGCCGCTGAAGCCATGGGCGTAACCGCGGAGCGTGTTAAAGAACTTGATTTGATTAACAGCTTAGTTGAAGAGCCTTTAGGGGGCGCACATCGTAACTACGATGCAATGGCTAGAAACCTTAAAAATCAGCTTAAGCGTGACCTTGCAGACTTACAAGCGTTATCGCTTGATGAAATGCTTGATCAACGTTACAAACGATTAATGTCATTTGGTTATTGCTAAAAAATAACTTGAATGCAGAAAAAAGCCGCTTTAGCGGCTTTTTTGTTTTAAAATGTTTGTAAGCTAGGAGCTAGGAGCTAGGAGCTAGGAGCTAATCATTTATTATTTTCGGTTAAATTCATGCATTCAACACCATTGTATCAACAAGTAAAAAACGCCATTGCACCGTTTGTCGATGTTAATCAAACGTCATTTACAATCGCGCTCTCAGGAGGTGTTGACTCTGTAGTGTTATTGCATGTGATGAATAAAATTAAATGTGAAATACCTACGCTGCAACTCAGTGCGGTTTACGTGAATCATGGCTTGAGTAATTATGCCGAGGACTGGCAACAGTTTTGCGCTGATTTATGCGCGCAATTAAATGTGCCATTTACTGCTGCGCAGGTAATTATTGAGCAGCGTACGCGCACCAGTTTAGAAGAACAAGCTCGTGATGCGCGGTATTTAGCGCTTGATAAATACAGCGCAAAAGGCAGTGTTATTTTATTGGGCCAGCATTTGAACGATCAACTTGAAACTTTTTTACTGCGCCTCAAGCGCGGCTCAGGGTTGAAAGGTTTAGCGTCTATGCGCCAAACTCGCATACTCAAAAGTGGTCGTACTTGCTTTAGGCCGCTTTTAAATATTACACGCTCAGCCATCGAGTCATTCGCAAAAACGTTTTCGCTTGAACATATTACTGATGATTCGAATACTGATGAACGTTTTGATCGTAACTTTATCCGGCAAAAAGTGGTGCCTGTTTTATCGGATAAATTTATAGGTTTTGAAAAAAGCGCTTCACGCAGCATTACGCTACTACAGCAGCAGCAAGATTTACTTAATGAGTATACCCAGCAAGATTTAGCTAAATGCCAAAACGAAACCCAAGGCTTAAGCTGCGCCGAACTTGCGATGTTCAGCGCTGCACGCCAAGCAAATGTACTGCGCTGTTGGCTTGAGCAGTTTACCGCCTTAATGCCATCGCAAAAGCAAACTGAGCAAATTTTAGAGCAAGGTATTAATGCACAAGTTGATGCGCAATTAAAAATACAATTAAAAGAGGGTCAGATCCGCCGCCACCAAGGTTATTTGTATTTTGTAATTAATCAAACACAAGAGCCACTGGTTGTAACTGCGCAATCTGGAAACACGTTTATACTTAATAATGGTACCCGTATTAGCCCAATACACGCAAAGGGGATAAGGCCCCCTCGAGTAGACGAGCACGTAACAATAAGATTTGATTATCTTCAGGCAAAAATAAAACCATTAAATAAACCTGGCCGTAATACATTGAAGCACTGGTTTAAAGATGCAAAAGTAGCCCCTTGGTTACGAGCCAGTGCGCCACTTATTTTTTACAACGACGAGTTAGTCCAAGTTGTCGGTTACTTCATTAGTGCGAATCATGTGAGCGATGAAGGAATTATTTGGGAGTACCATGCATGAACAATCAGCCCCACGTTGGCTTATCACTTGTTAATAAAGCACCACTTGGCCTTTTAATTACGATATTAATAGCAGTGGTTGCGCACTTAGTATTTGAACTAGATGTAATGACTTTACTCTATTCACTTGTGGGTGGTTTGGTCTGCGCAATTGTTTTGATTGCTTACTGGTTAGGAAAGGGCGGAGCCTTTTTTATTGTTGGTGTGAGTATTCCGCTGGTTTTAATTGTGGTCACCCCACTGGCTACCATGGCCGCTTTACTTTATTTGGTTAGTGGCTTTTTCTTTGGTTTTTTTTTATCGCTACTGATTTATAAGTTGCTCAGTAAGCAAAAGCAAGTTGCGCCGTAAGGGGAGGCGCAACACTTGTTTTAGTAGGCTCTAGCGCAGTTACGTCCTGACGCTTTTGCTTTATAAAGCCCTTTATCTGCACGAGAGAAAACTTCATCTTCACAATCATGGCTATTTACTAACGTGTAACCAATACTCGTGGTTACTTGGTATTTAGACATAATATTAGACTCATCTACTAAACGCATAATACGCTGTGCGATGACTTTGTTGGTAATAAATTCAGGGTCATCAATAAGAATTGCAAATTCATCACCACCAAACCTAAAAACACAATCAGTACCACGAATGCTTGATTGTAAAACAGCTGAAAATTCTTTTAATACATCATCACCTACTTTGTGGCCGAAGTTATCATTTACCTGCTTAAAGTTATCTAAATCCAGCAGCATTAAACTGAATGAACGATGTTGGCGGCGGCAGCGTTCGAGTTTTTCAAATAATATATCGTTAAACTGACTGCGATTGTTTAACCCTGTAAGGGTGTCTTTAGTTGCTAATTTCAGTACTCGGCTGTACATAATTGCATTTCTAAGCGGGTATACTAGTGCATTGTGCAACCCAGTGAGCTTAGTACTAATGTTCCCTGTAAGTGGGTACTGGCTAAAGTAAACCAACTGTCCCAAGTGCTCGTTATTGATATCTAAATCAAACGAGTAGGGTGGGGTTGAATTATCACTTTGTGCAACCTGTGTCACCCCTTGAGTGGAATGAAACTGTATGCCGGAAAAGTTAATAATCTGCTTAGCGTAATCAGCATAAATATTGAGTATTTCATCGATATTTAAAGTTGTTTGCAGCTTAGCGACTAAGCTATGAATTGCTGCAGGCTCATTATTACGGTAATGCTCTGCCGAAAACGGCAGAAACTCGCCACGCGCAGAAACCCTTTGTGTCAAAATATGGACGTTTTCCACTAAATCTCCCCCCTCGGAGTGTGTTGTTGGTTGGTTAAAGCGATTTCTATGCCACAATTTCAAAGTGGCTGAAAAACAGATAGTTGCTATAGTTAAAATTATTAGGTGGTAAAACTTTGACGCGGTATTTTCTGGTTACAGAATATCGGGAGGTCTATTTGCA
Source organism: Pseudoalteromonas sp. RWi3 (assembly GCF_054960735.1). Classification (NCBI taxonomy): domain Bacteria; kingdom Pseudomonadati; phylum Pseudomonadota; class Gammaproteobacteria; order Alteromonadales; family Pseudoalteromonadaceae; genus Pseudoalteromonas; species Pseudoalteromonas sp. RWi3. Next base: position 523,102 of record NZ_JBHNYL010000001.1, on the reverse strand, counting down.
AAGTGTTCTAGCTCAAATATTTGGTTTGCTATTTGCTGCCGTCATTCTAGTGTGGCTCTTTAAACGTGTTGGGTTGCCACCCATATTGGCTTACTTAGCAACCGGTGTGCTTGCAGGTGGGCACGGTGTTGGTTGGATAGCACAAAGCAGCGAGATGCACTTTGTTGCTGAGCTTGGTATTGTTTTTTTGCTATTTAGTTTGGGGTTAGAGTTTTCAATTGGTCGCTTAATGGCAATGCGCAGCATTGTTTTTGGCTTGGGCACGTTGCAAGTAGTGGTGACTAGTCTTGTAATTATGCTAATTCTACAGTTACTGGAATTTACGTTGTTGACCAGCTTTACTATTGCGACCCTAATGGCACTATCGTCGACGGCCGTTGTGGTTAAATTACTTAAAGAGTCTGGAGATTTAAAGCATCGGCGTGGACAGCTTGGTATAGGTATTTTGCTATTCCAAGATATAGCCGTCGTACCATTACTCATTATTTTACCTTTATTGGCGCAAAGCAGTGGATCGGAAGGGATAGCATGGGCTTTGGCATTAGCGTTAACAAAAGGCGCTTTTGTTTGTGTGCTTTTATGGGCAATAGGAAAGTGGGTATTGCCGCCGGTGTTTAGCGAAGTGGCACTGATGCGTACAGAAGAGCTGTTTGTGTTAACCACCTTGCTTGTAGCATTATTTGCTGCAGGACTCACGTATTTATTTGGTTTATCAATGGCCTTAGGGGCCTTTTTAGCTGGCATGATGCTTGGTGAAAGTCAGTACCGTCATCAGTTAGAGGCCGATATACGGCCATTTCGTGACATATTGATGGGCTTGTTTTTTGTTACTGTCGGGATGCAGCTAGATATTCTTTTTGTTGTGGATGTATGGTTTTGGATTTTAGCCGCGCTGACGCTGATGTTTGTGCTCAAAATTGGCGTTATTGCTGTTTTAGCACAGTTCATGGGAGAGCGAAAACAGGATTCTATTGCTGCCGCTATTATGCTTTGGCAAATGGGCGAATTTGGTTTTGTACTCATTGCGTTGGCTACTAAACACCAGTTATTGCTTACTGAGCAAGCATCCTTTTTAATTGCATTAGCTGTGATGTCGATGGCATTAACACCTTATTTAATAGAGCGAACTCCTTGGATGCTGGCCAAGCTCGGCTACTTAAAAAATGCTCAAAGTTACGCATCAAATCAACCTACTAGCAGTACTTTATACACTAATCATGTAGTTATTTGTGGATTCTCTCGTGTAGGGCAGACCATTGCGCGGTTTTTAAAACCAGAAGCCATTGAGTATGTTGCGGTTGAATGTAATCCTGTATTGGTTCAAGAAACTAAAGCGGTAGGCGAGCCAGTTATTTTTGGCCATGTTAAGCAAAAAGACATTTTACGTTCAGCGGGAGTCGAGCGCGCACGACTCGTTATAATCACCTTTACTGATTTTGAGCAAACGCAAATTGTAGTAGATGCAATTAAGCAAATAGCCCCAGAGGTTAAAATCTTGGTGCGCATGCGCGATGACTCAGAACTCGAGCTATTACAAGACTTAGGTGTGACAGAAGTTGTGCCAGAAACACTTGAGGCCAGTTTGATGTTGGTTTCGCATGTTTTGTATATGTCAGGCGTTCCAATGACCCGTATTGTGCGCCGTGTGAGTAAAGAAAGGCGGAACAGATATAAGTTTTTACATGGTTTTTTTGCAGGCGATAAATTTACTAATGATGACACGAATGCAGAGCGATTGGAGTATTTGCATGTAATTGCATTACCACAAGAGGCGTATGCCGTGGCTAAAAGTATCGGGGAGTTAAACCTCGAAAAACGACGCGTATCAGTAAGAGCGTTGCGTCGTCAAGATCGAGAAATTGAAATGCCTTCACAACAAACCACCTTGCTCAGCGGTGATATTCTTGTATTACAAGGCAAACCAAGGCGAGTAGAGCGCGTTGAACGTTACTTAATTGATGGCAGTGAATAATTTAATCTAACTCCAAAAACTCGCGAATTTGAGGTAGCTTTTCAAGGCCATCTTTATAGCCAATACCGATTAAATGTTGGGTATAGCGTTTTTCAAATAATAAGTAGCTGGTTAAGCTTGATTGAGATCGCTTTTTAACACCAATCATACGTAACAGTATTTTAATTGGTAACGGCATATCGTCATAATATTGTGCAGCAATCGCGTTAAAATTTTCAGATGGGTTTATTACACAGGTATCAATTTGCTTGAGTTCTTGGTGTTTTTCTCTCCCAGGCATTAACCCTAGTGTTCTGTTAATCCGCTCAAGGCGTTCTAAATCTGACTGCAAAGTATCCGTGAATACGCTATCAAGTAAATGCCCTGCTATAGATGATAAACCAGGGAAGTGAGGCAAGTATCCAGGTGGATGCGACTCTTTTGGTTGATCCACACCGATTATAAAGATCTTCTTTGCACCAAGATGTACACATGGGCTCAACGGGGATAGTTGGTGAATAGAGCCATCGCCAAAATAATGGTTATGCACGTTCACACTTGGAAAAACCATTGGGATCGCACTTGATGCCATCAAATGATCCACGTTTATGCGCGTAGCTTGTCCAACTCGCTTAGCACGTTGCCATGGTGATTGAGTTTTAGATTGAAAAAATGCGACAGAATCACCTGTGGTATAACTGGATGCTGTAATTGATAGCGCATCTAAATAGTTACGGTGTAAATTACGTTCAATACTTGATAGGTCTAGTACCTCACTTAATAAGTCACGTAAAGGTCGATTATTTAGTAGGCTAGCTGGTGGGTGGTTAATATGCTCAGATTGAAAGCTTGTAAGCATATTACGTGTTATATGGCCAAATACACTTAAAAAGTCACTCTTATAGACTGTTGAAGTTGAAAAGTTTTTCCAGACATACTCTAATTTGCGTACTGCAAGGTGCGCACACGAGGCGTAACATGCTAAAGCAGCTGAATTTATAGCGCCTGCGGAGGTACCATTAATAATAGTAAAAGGCAGGGGAGCTGTTCGAGGCATACTATGAGCAAGTGCTTTTAATACACCAACTTGGTAAGCTGCGCGTGCTCCGCCACCTGTTAAAAGTAAGGCTATTTTGGGTTTATTTTTATCGACTTGTTTTATTCTCATAGTTGCAATTAAACTGTTGACCGTCTTTACTTTATTTATTAACTGTAAGTCTTTAAGCTAGAACAATCAAAGGATACCTGAGTAAGATAACTTTTTTATCGCTTGGTTTGGAATTTCACCCACTTAGCACACACTAAGTGTTTGAATTATGCATTTTAAATTTTATGGAGTTCGTATGTCAGATCAATCATCGCAACCAGATGTCGAAAAACGTCCACCCAATAACAATTTGCTGTTTGCAATTGTAATACTTATTGTTATTGCATGTGCGGCAGCATTTGTATTACTTAGCTCAGAAGAGCAGCCACAGCCTGTGGTTGAGCAAGCTCCTGTAGAGCAACCAATCCAAGAATATAAAGCCCCAGAGCCAGAAGTAATCGAGCCTGAGCCTGAAGTTTTACCACAGCCAGAGGTTGTTAATCGCCCACCAAGCAGAGATTCAGAGCCAGCACCTGAGGTAAAACCCTTACCGAATCTTAATGACAGTGATGAAGTTGTGGTTGCAAATATTGACGAATACCTTAGCGATCAAGTGATGGGTTTAATGATCACTGATGATGTGATTCGCCGAGGTGTTGTATTTATTGATAACTTAGCAAAAGGCAAAGTAGCTGTAAAACATGCTCCTGTTGAACGCCCGCAAGAAAGTTTTAGCGTTATTGAAGGGGATATTCTTATGATTGACCCTAATAGCTATGAACGCTACACCCCTTATGTAAAAATATTCACGAGTATGAGTGCCGCACAAATTGTACGTTTATATGATGAATATAAACCACTGATAAGTGATGCTTATAGTGAAATTGGCTATCAAGGTGAGGAGTTCACACAAACGCTTGATGAAGCGATTGAACTATTACTCGATACACCTGAACCAAAAGGGGACATGCCCTTACTTAGAGATTCAGTTACTTATCAATATGCATATTCAGAATGGGAGCGCCTTCCTGCTGCGCAAAAACAACTGCTGCGTATGGGCCCAGAAAATATGAAAAAGGTAAAAGCTGTATTACGCAACGTTCAGAAAGAGCTAGCTAAGTAATTTTGTATAAAAAACAGTGCGATTGTTTGATTATCATGCAATCGCACCTTCTTTTTTGATTTCCTCTTGAATAAGAGTGCAAAAGTAGAGATAATCTTTTCCGCGCCAACCAAGGCCCTCAATGGTAGTCTTATTGGTCCTCTCGCAACACTAGCAGGCGAACCTGGTCAGGCCCGGAAGGGAGCAGCCACAGTTTGTGACGTGTGTGCCGAGATGTGGCTGGTAAGACTGCCACCCAATATCTACATTGGGTGTTGTTTGAAGTATAAGTTGACATATTTGTACTAAAAGATGGCATAAATTGGAAGTATAAGGTGGCATAGTCTAGTATTTAACCAAATGGTTAGATGGTTGGCTCACATGTTCAGAAGAAAACTCAAACACTCCCGTGTTAAAAACCTCCATAAATTTGCTAGTCAAAAAAATAAATCTACTTGTTTAGTCGAATCCTCTTTAGAGTTTGATGCTTGCTTTCATTTTGAATTTTCACCATCAATAGCTGTATTTGCTGTTATTGACCTAGTTTAATATCAACCCGCAATAATACTTAATCATTTGCGGGGCTAAATGTGTTGCTACTTGTGTTTAAAAAATCTGATTAGAACAAATGAATAGCGATTTTTTTGCCCTGCTACCAACACGCTTTTCCACCCTTAAAATAGAGCACTTAATTAAGCGAATTGGTATAAATCAAGTTTCCGTTCACTTTACTTATTATTACGAATTTATTTGCTATTCATGTTTAAAAGTCGTGTACAAATTTATTGACCTTCTTCAAATATGACCTAAATTTAAAGGGTAATGTGTTTATTAAATAGGTTCGTTTATTCGATTTACTTTGCACAGTAACCTATTGTTTTTGATGATAGTAGATGGAGCTATAAATGGAGCAGCAGTGTAAAATATTAATAGTAGATGATGAACCTATCAACACTGTATTGTTAGAAGAAGCATTAGCTTTAGCGGGTGTAATACACTCCTGCAATAACAGCGAAAAGGCACTCGATCTAATTAGAGATATTGAGCCGGATATTCTTTTACTTGATTTAGAAATGCCTAACGTAAGCGGTTTCGATATATTGCGATTGATTAGAGGGCTCCCTAAATTTTGCGATATCCGTACTATTGTTATTACATCGCATAGCGACCCTGCAATTGAAGAAGAAGCATTGTCACTAGGTGCAATAGACTTTATTTCTAAACCTTTAAATTTGACATTATGTAGAATGAGGGTTGAAAACCACATCAATCTATTAATTCAAAATAAAGCTATTCGGGCGACTAAAGCTGCATTAGCAGCAGAAAAAGAACAACTAAGGATTACAATTGACTCGATTGCTGATGGCGTTATTTCTACTGATGAAAAAGCGTGTATTACTTATTTAAACCCTGTTGCTCAACGTTTGACGGGCTGGTCTCAAATATCAGCAAAAGGTCGCCATATTGAAGATGTGATGATATTACAAGATGCAACCACTCATAATAAATCAATCAATCCTTTAACAGTTGCATTAAAAGAAAATAGAGCCGTGGCGATGGCAATAAATACAAAGCTTATCAGTAAGCAGGGTATAGAACATCGCGTTGAAGACAGTGCAGCCCCAATACTTGATAAAAACAATAAACAGTGTGGTGCAGTAATGGTGTTTCAGGATGTCAGTGAAACTTTAGCAATGTCTGTACAAATGACATATTTATCACATCATGATCAGTTAACTGCACTACCTAATCGAGTATTATTACATGACCGCCTAACGCAAAGCTTGGCAAGAGCGAGCTTTAATAAAAGCAAGGTTAGTTTATTATTATTGGATCTCGATAAATTTAAATACATTAATGATGCGATGGGTCACCATGTAGGTGATGAAATTATTGCTCATATTGGGCACAGCTTAGATAAATTTACCTGTAACGATATCACAGTGGCAAGAGTTGGGGGAGATGAGTTTGCATTGGTCGTACCCCACGGTATGCACATTACCAGCATAGAGACATTGATAAGCCAAGTATTAGAAGTAATAGGTAAACCCTTTAGAGTGGCAGGAGAAGATCACGTTCTTACAGCAAGTTTAGGAATTAGTGTTTTTCCTGATGATGCCCAAAGTGTAGAAGAGATTCTTCGTCACGCTGATTCAGCTATGTATAAAGCTAAGCAAATGGCAGCAAATAGTTACTGCTACTTTAGCCAAGACCTACAAGAAGATATGGATAAACGCTTAGAAGTGGGTAATTATCTACGAAAGGCGCTTGAAACAAATGATTTGCAAGTTCACTACCAACCTAAATATGATTTACAGAGCGGTGATATTATTGGTGCTGAAGCGTTAGTAAGGCTAAAAGGACAAAATGGTGAGTTTATATCTCCAATTCACTTTATTGAGTATGCTGAAGAGTCAGGGCTTATATATTTATTAGGGGAGCAAGTGCTTGAAAAAAGCTGTATTACTGCCAAAAAATGGCTAGACAGCGGTTATCCAAAAAAAATCGCAGTTAATGTTTCTGCTAAACAATTTATAAGTTCTACCTTGGTTGAGACTGTTGCATCTGTGCTAGAGAAAACTCAATTACCCAGCAGATATTTAGAGCTTGAAGTAACAGAGTCAGCTTTGATTGACAGTTACGACCAAACTATTACTCAATTAAAATTAATTGCTGATATGGGCGTGTCATTAGCTTTAGACGATTTTGGAACGGGTTATTCGAGCCTCTCGTATTTACGATTATTTCCGCTTGATGTGCTCAAAATAGACCAATCTTTTGTGCGCGATATGCTCAGTGATTCTCAGTCATTGGATATAGTCACCGCGATTGTGGATTTAGCGAATTCACTCAAGCTTGATATTGTGGCTGAGGGTATAGAGACACCAGAACAAAGAAGTAAACTGAAAGAGCTCGGATGTGCGATAGGGCAAGGTTTTTTAATGGGGAAACCAATGCCCTTTGATAAAATCACTCAACAACTATCGTCTATACATAGCAGCAAAAATTAATGCCTTTAAATTTAAAGCCACTTTCTCAATGTAGGGTACTAATCGTCGATGATGATGAAATTATTCGTGTTACGCTTGAGGCTGTTTTAGAGGAACACTTTAAAGTAGATACATTAACTAATGGGCTAGAAATAGATGACTTTTGTCGATTAAGTAAACCTGATCTTATTATTCTTGATGTAAATTTGCCGCAAATAAATGGCTTAGAAATATGTAAAAAATTAAGACAAAGTGCAGATTATGCGAATATCCCAATTATATTCATAACATCCAGCAGTGATGTTGATTCGCAAAATGCATGCTGGGAAGCGGGGGGGACTGACTTTATTAGCAAACCTGTCATAGCATCAACCCTTATTCATCGTACTAGAAACCATATAGAAAATAAGCTGCGCTTAGAAAAACTGACCGAGCTGACATACAAAGACTCTCTTACCGGGCTCTACAATCGGCATTACCTAGAACAAGAAGTAGCGAATTCACTAAGGTTGTCTGATCGCGACAAAACGCCTTTTAGCCTACTGATGATAGATATTGACTTTTTCAAGCTCTACAACGATAAGTATGGGCACCCTCAAGGTGACAAATGTATTAAGGAAATTGCAACAGTATTATTGAACGTAATAAAACGGCCGCAAGATATGGCCGTGCGCTTTGGTGGAGAAGAGTTTCTTGTGGTTTTGCCCGACACTGATTACGCAGGAATGAAACATATTAGCGATCACATAAGGTCACAACTTTGTAAATTAAATATAGCGCACAGTGAATCAGTGTATGAGCATGTTACATTAAGTATAGGAGGAATAACTCGTTATCCACCATCAGCAATGAACTTAAGGGCATTGATATCAGCAGCAGATGAGTATTTGTATGAGGCAAAGAGGTCCGGTCGTAATCGGTCTATACTTTATAAAAAAGTGTCAGATATGTAGTTATATTTACTAGATTTTTGTTTATTTAGACTACACTTAGTCTCATAAGAAAATTTATGGACGAACGACTATGAGCCACTCTTTTAACCGAAGACAGTTTCTTCGTACTGTAAGTACGGGTGCTGCGGTATCAACTCTTGCTTTTAAAGCGCCATTCGTATTTGCAAAAAAAATGATCACACTGCGCGTTATGGGTACCCACGTTACGTTACAAGAAGAGCTTCGCCAACGAGCAATGCAAGAGCTTGGTATTAATATCGAGTTTATTCCTATGGGCAGTGCGGCTGTTTTACAAAAAGCGGCAGCTGATCCTGATTCGTTTGACCTTTATGAGCAATGGTCTGATTCAATTAATATCCTATGGCAAGCGGGGTCTATTCAACCAATAGAAACTGAGCGGCTTGTTTATTGGGATGAGGTGAATGATTTAACAAAAACAGGAAAAATTAACCCTACGGCTAAGTTAGGTGCAGGAGATGCCCCCAATAAAATTCTTTATGTGCAAAGTGATGGCTCTTTGGGAAGCACGCCTTCAAAACAAATAAGTTTTATGCCGTATGTGCATAATGTGGATTCGTTTGGCTACAACACACGCTTTATTGAGCAGGGAACGCCATACGGTTCAGAGTCATGGGCATGGTTATTAGATGATGAAAACAAAGGCAAAGTTGGATTGATCAATGCACCAACAATCGGCATATTTGATGCTGCACTGGCTGTGCAAGCAAAAGGACTAATGACGTTTAAAGACATTGGTAATATGACCATTGCTGAATTAGATAAGCTGTTTGCAATTTTGTTGTCTAAAAAAAGACAAGGCCATTTTTCAGGCTTTTGGACATCTGTACCCCAATCAGTCGATTTTATGAAAACAGGCCGAGTTAACATTCAAAGTATGTTTTCGCCAGGCGTAAGTGCTTGCAGAGGCCAAGGGATCCCTGTTGTTTTTGCTTCGCCTAAAGAAGGGTATAGAGCTTGGCATGGTGTTATGTGTTTATCGTCTAATGTATCAGAGGAAGTGAAAGAAGCGGCATATAAATATATGAACTGGTGGTTGTCAGGTTACCCAGGCGCATTTATTGCACGCCAAGGCTATTACATATCAAACCCTGAACGGAGTCAGCCCTTGATGTCGAAACCAGAGTGGGATTTTTGGTATGAAGGAAAAGAAGCCACCAGAGATCTTAAAGGAACCGATGGTAAGGTCTCTGTTTTAGCAGGGCAATTTCGTGATGGGGGCAGTTATCAAAAGCGATTTTCAAACGTTGCAGTGTGGAATACTGTGATGCAAAACTACGATTACAGTTTAGACAAATGGTATGAGCTGTTAAATGCTTAGGGAGAACTCGTATTGCATTTAGTTTCACGGTCTATTGCTGCCAAAATGGCGTTTGCATTTGCACTGGTTTTTATTGTGTTGAGTATAAGCTATGTTGTAATGGATAGGCGCTTAAATACAATTCAAAGCTCAATGGATGAGGTTACTAATATAAGTAATCATGCCATAAGTATATTACGACTTAATAAAGATATTGTTGAAATGCAGCGAGATATTTCTGTATATGGTTCATCTGGCAGTAGCACTGTATTTGCTAAAATAGAAGAAAGTTTTCAAAGCATTCAACAACGCTTAAAAATTATAGAAAAAAATGACTATGGGCCGAGCGAGCAACAGTATATTGATAGCTTGTCTGAGCTGGTGGTGAGATACGGCAATAATTTAAATGTTTTAGTAAAACGTTATAACCAAAGAACGTCGTTAATGTCTGTGCAGTTACCACGTATTTACCTTGATGCGATTGCTGATTTAAAAAAACTAGCGGTAAAGACTACAAGCACAAAAGCTAAGATCGTCATATTAAACAGGATAAACACTTGGCATGCTTTACACTATAACGCACAACTTTTTTTAACAAAAAAGGATTACTCAAAACGTCAAAGTGTAATGCGCTCTCTTAAGCAACTCGCTGCTTTTAAAATTTCTTCTATGCCAGCTCAAACTACACTGCTGGAATCAAATATACAATTAGCAAAAAGTTATCAAAAGACATTTAATAAAAGTGTGCAGGCTAATCGCAACTACTTAAGTTTAGTAAATGTGGTAATGGCCGGGGATGCGGTAGAGTTTAGTACGTTAGCAGATACACTTAGAGAACAATTGTTGCAACGCCTAAGTCAAATAAAAGAACTGGGTGAAACAACTATTTCTAGAACTGAGCGTGTTTTGCAGCTGCTTGGTATAGGCATTATTTTTTATGTGATTATTTTGACCATGTTCTTTCATTTCCATATCGGTCATGCCATCAAGCGACTTACAAAAAGCTTCCAATGTTTTCTTAATGGCGATTTATCTGAACCGATTAATGATCTATCCCGTCGTGATGAGCTAGGAGTATTAGCCCAAGCGGCTAATCGTTTCAGAGTACTAAGCAAAGACTTAGCAAGTGCAAAACAAGCTGCAGAGCATACTTCTAAAGTTAAATCAGAATTTTTGGCAAATATGAGCCATGAAATTAGAACCCCGATGAACGGTATTTTGGGGATGGCTAGGCAATTAAGTAATACAACTTTGACGGATAAACAAACCAGAATGCTTGAAATTATTCAATCATCTGGTAGCAGTTTACTGGTTATTATTAATGATATTTTAGACTTGAGTAAAATTGATGCAGAAAAAATTATTTTAGAAAGTAAGCCAATCAATTTAAATAAATTGCTAGATGAGATGGAGCATTTATTTAGTGCTCAAGTGATGACCAAAAATATAAGTCTATTTGTGTCATCTAACACCGAAAAAGAAAATACAATTTTCTTAGGGGATGAAACCCGCATCAAGCAAGTGCTGATTAATTTATTAGGTAACGCGGTTAAGTTTACTGAAAGAGGAAGTGTGGCTCTAAACGTGGCCGTTCAGTTAAGTGATGAAGACAGAGTTAAATTGCTTTTTGATGTGTCAGATACCGGCATTGGGATAGATAAAGAAAATATAGACACCTTGTTTGAGGCATTTTCCCAAGCAGATACATCGATTACACGCAGGTTTGGTGGTACAGGTTTAGGCCTAGCCATTACCAGTAAATTGCTAGGGATCATGCAAGCACCTTTACAAGTGGAAAGTGAGCTTGGTGAAGGCTCTCGGTTTTATTTTGAATTAAATACGTATTCGGGTGTGGAGCAAGTTGAACCTTTAAATACACCCAAGGATGAGGTTATTGGGCAAGATATAGATTTGTCTCATTTACATGTGTTAGTTGTTGAAGATAACGAAATCAATCAAATTGTAATCGAGGCATTGTTGAATGAGTTTGCTATCACTGCCATCACTCTCGCAGGAGACGGCAAGCAGGCAATTGAGCAATGTGAGTTATGTACCTATGACCTTATTTTAATGGACATGCAAATGCCTGTTCTGGATGGGCCTCAGGCTACCAAAGAAATAAGAAAAATACCAAATTATTATGACACACCCATTATAGCTTTGACGGCGAATGTTTTAGCAAAAGACAAACAACAGTGTTTTGATGCTGGAATGAATGACTTTTTAGCTAAGCCAATCGACTACGAATGCTTAAAAGCCATGTTATTGAGATGGTGTACTCATTTTAACAACGAAACGTAAAAAAGGAACAAAGATGGTTTTTCTAGCAAACAGAGAAAGGAGTTCAATAAAGTCAAAGCGTTTTTTTCGTTGGGGAACCGGTTTTGTTGTGGCTTTACTTTTAGTTGCAGTGCTGTTGTTTGAGTCACAAATTGAGAAAGACGTGATTTCTCAGGTGGATTATGAATTTACTGAAACGGGTCAACGTTTAGAGCAAATCGTTAACTCAACAATTTCGAGTGCAAAATCGGATATTCGTTTTCTGCATGCAACTCCTCCCATATCCGGCCTGCCTCGGGCTTTTTATAATGAAGGCATTGATCCATATGATGGAACAACATATAAACAATGGAAAGAGCGCATAGAAACAATTTTTATCGGTTTTATGGAAAACAATCTGGCAATAGAGCAGCTCAGAATTATTGAGGTAACAGCTCAAGGGAATGAATTAGTTCGTGTTCAGCGCAGAGGGGCCGCAGTTGAAGCGGTACCTGACTTTTCTTTGCAACCAAAAGGCGATGCTGCTTACTTTTTGCCAAGCTCACAGCTTGCTGATGGTCAAATATATCTAGCTCCATTGTCGTTAAACAGAGAGTTTGGTGGTGAGCTGACATTTCCATACAGGCCGCAATTACGTTTTGTAGTGCCAATTTATAGTGAGCAAGGCAAGCGTTTTAGCTTTTTAATTATGAATTTAAATGCCAATGCGCTTATTGAAAGTTTGAGGGCAACGCTGTTTAATAACTCACAGTTAATCATTAGTGACTCAAAAGGGAGCTTTATATATCACCCTATTGAAAGCTATCGTTTTTCGAGAGATTTGGCGCCAGATATAACCTGGCAGAATGTCTACTCTCAACCGCCAGAGTATTTGAACTTATATCTATTAAATGAAAAAAATAACGAGAATGAGCAATACTATGTAAAGTCAAAAAAAGTGCAAACTAGAACAAGTACAAAATATAATTATATCGACCTCAGCTTACTTGCTTCGAAGAAACATGTTGATAGCTTAATAAATCAAAAACGACTTTCAACATACAGCTTCCTGCTGATTATTGTTCTTTTCATGTCAATTTTACTTTATATCTTTTACCGCAATGCGATAAGAAGCCAGATGTTAGCAGATGCGAGAAAAGAGTCATCTGCAATTGTGGATGGTTCAATTGATGCCATTATTGGTTTGAACTTATCAGGACAGTTAACCAGTCTGAATTTTACCGCTGAGCGGTTGTTATCTATTTCTAGAAGTGCATCAATAGGCCGAAACAGCTCTGAGGTAGCATTATTAGATAAGCTACCGATTGATAACTACATTGAAGATTTAGAAAATAATAAGCCGCAAATTAAAGATGAGCGAGCGGTCGAAATTTTTGGTAAAGCTTACCATTTCGCTATTGCTGTAAGCCCTGTTTTTGCTGAAGATAACCAGTTAAGTGGCCTTGCTTTAATAGTTAGAGATATCAGCAACGAGAAAGAAGCCGAAATTAAAGTTAAGCGGTTAAACTCTGAATTAGAGGAAAAAGTAAGAAAAAGAACACATGCACTGGCTCACGCTAAAGATCAAGCTGTTAAAAATAGTGATGTTAAAAGCGCTTTTATATCTAATATAAGTAATGAATTAAAAACATCACTACACGATGTCACTAAAACCTTGAATATGTTGCAGCGCGAAGAACTATCAGAAAAATCGCAAAATTTGTTAAGGACTACGGATCAGAGTATTGCAAACTTAAATCTTTTAATTCAGGATATTTTAGATTTATCAAATATTGAATCAGGGCAGCTAGAATTTAATTTGATTGCATTTAACCCACAAACATTGATAGAGCGACTTATTGAAACCTCCGCTGTTAATGCCTTTGACAAAGGCCTGGAAGTTTATTTAGATACCATAAACTTAAGGTGTAAAAGTGCAATTGCCGATACATTAAGGCTAGCGCAAATCATAAATAATTTAATAAGTAATGCAATAAAATTTACAGACCAAGGTTTTGTAAAAGTTAGTGCTAGTTCAGAAGATGTCAATGGTGGGCAAGTAAAGTTAACTGTGTCCATAGAAGATTCAGGGATTGGCCTTGACAGACACAGTCTCAATAGCCTTATAAAGCTTTTTAATCAAGCTGATAGCTCAATTGTATCAGGGAACACAGGTGCTGGGATTGGGTTGTCTATTTGTAAACAACTTTGCCAAATGATGGGGGGAACCATAGAGGTTAGCTCAACCTTGAATAAAGGCAGTGTATTTAGTTTTCATGTGTACATGGAGGGGGAAAGTCAACAATCATCTGAACACAAAAAGGCCTACGAGTCGACAAATACGCTGGTGGTAAATAATTTTAAGCATTCAAGAGAGTTTATTGCTGAACTGATTGAAAGTGAAGGTGGCCATGCAGAGCTTTTACAATGTAACGAACTGGATCAGGTGAAACGTAATGACTACGACCTTGTGTTTTTAGATATGCGAGATGATAGCACGAACCAATTAAGCTCGATTATAGAACAATTAACGCTGAAGATCCCTGACATAAAAATTGCACTATTGTATAAACCAAGTGAACCAATACCTAAAGCGATTAAATCCAAAGTTATCGCAATAAGTAAACCTTTAACTTACAGAAATTTACTCAAAGCGATTGGTTATTCGCAACCGATTGACAAAGAGCCTCACGATGTAGTCATTGCGCCTAGCAAGCTATCACAGAATGTGATTCAACAAATAGACGGTTGTAGCATTTTAATCGTCGACGATAATACTATAAATATAGATGTTGCTTGTGGAGCACTTGAAGGATTACCCCTAATAATACAAACGGCTCATAATGGTGCTGAGGCTCTTGAAGCGCTTAAAGTAAGCGAATCAACAGAACATCCAATCAGTTGTATTTTGATAGATTGCGAAATGCCAATACTTAATGGCTATCAAACATGTCACAAAATTCGTTCTGGTCAAGCAGGCATTTTTTTTAAAGATATACCTATTATAGCAATGACGGCTAATGCAACGATTGATGAAAAGGGAAAGTGCTTATCTGCGGGTATGAATGATTATGTAAGTAAGCCTTTTAATATAGAAGTATTACAAGATACACTTATAAAATGGATTCTATCTAATTATGAAAACGATGCAAAATTAAGTGTTCAAACAAAGCCTGAGGCTAGTGAGTTATGGGATAGAGAAGCGACCCTTGCAAGGCTTCTGAATAAAGAAGTATTGCTAAATAAAATTTGCAATATGTTTATAGTGACAGCGCCTGTAAAGTTCTTAGACCTCAAGAAGTTTATCAGTGATAAAAACTATGAAGAGGTCCGCCAGTGCGCCCATTCTCTTAAAGGGTTATCAGGTGAAGTAGGAGCGAATAGCTTAAGACAACATTTTGCAGAAATAGAAGTACAGGCTAAAAGCCAGCAATTGAATGTTGAGAAACAGTTGGAACTTATTGAAGATCAATTACCAAAACTGATAGCTCAGATGGGTAAATATTTATAAATATTTTAACAGTAATAGTTTAACGTTTGTAAAAGGAGCTTTTAAATATGGATGATGAAATTAGGGAACGTATAATCCGCGTTTGTGACAAAAAAATAGGTGCAAAAGGGCAAGATGTTGGCTTGTCTTTTTATGCTTTTTTTGCCAATAAAAACAATGAACCAGAGTTATTAATGCAAGTTGCTACTTGGTGGATTCAAACGCATCAGTTAGATCACTTTGTTAAAGCGCAGAAAATAAAAGATATGATGATTCAGAGACTATAATCAGTATACATAGATATTTGAGGGGCAGGTGATTGCTCACAGCCCCTTGTAGTACTGCTCAAACCGTTAAGTTAAGTATTCATATGGCATTTTTTATATTTTTTACCGCTACCACATGGGCAAAGGTCGTTCCTGCCAATATTCATTTCAGTAGTTGGAAATATTTCCCCATCTAAATATTTCCAGACATTTTCTTCTTTTATAAATCGCGACTTTTCGTGTAGTTTGCAAAATAAATTTTTATAAAAATAGCTCGCACAAAACTCCACCACGCCGTTATTTTCGTCGTATTCAGACATCAGGATCTCAAGGTTAATAAACCGAGAACTACTTGCAAATTCAGCAATTTCATTTAGTGGATTTTCTACCTGCTTTTCATTCGCATAGGTTTGGTATATATACTCAGTATTTTTAATCGCATAAGCAGTATAGCGAGAGCGCATAAGCTGTTCAGGCGTTGTTGCGTAAGCTGTACCCAAGTGCAATTTTTCACAGCATTGGGCATATTTCTTTTTACTATTACATAAACACGGAAGGTCTGAGAGTGAGGCCATGTTATTTACCCAGTCTAAAACGGGTAGCATAACAGTTTATTGCGCCAATGCTAACTCTTCTGAAGACTCATTGTTTGTAAAGCAATATAGCTTGGCTGAAGCGTGTTCTAAGTTAAGCGATAAATCAGCTAACTGGTTGTTTTTTAAAATATCTGTCCATGTTATCACAGCTGCAAAGTTACCGTTATGAAGAGCAGAATTAAGCACATACTCTAAATTCACCAAGTGCTTTTGTCTGATCACAAGAAGTTTAGATGTGTCAATTGAGCATGAATCTAATAATGCTTTACTAGGCACGTGGTCGGGTGCAATTAATAGTGTCCATGCATTTTGGCTATTGTAATGATGAAGCACTTTCAATAATTCGAAGGTCGCTGAAATTTCGTCTTCAATCTGGATTACATTGACAGATGAACTGAGGTTATCTTGTTGGTAGCTTTTAACAGTTCTTAAGGTAATTGGCTGTAACATAACGGTCACTCACTGGTTGTTTATACAGTATGTGTATACAGTAGTTTATACAGTTGTTGTGTGCAAGCATTATTTGTTATTTTTTGAACGATTGTTGATTTTAAATTACCTACTCTATAAATTTAATATTTTAAATTTTTTTAAAACAGTGGCTTATGTTTTTATTGAAATTACCCCGTTCACTGGAGCAGATTATGAAGTTGAGGGGATCAAATGATTGAACTGTTGTTGATGTATTTGCTCATACAGTGTTGCTGCATAACATTTAGCATCTTGAAAGCGTTTAGTTGATAAATGCTTTCTTAAATCAGCTAATGCGGTTGTAGCGGGTTCATAACCTTGGCTACTTGCAAGACTGAGCCATACAGCGCCATGAAATACGCTTTGAGGAACACCTTGGCCTTTTATGAAGAACAAGCCTAAATAAAACTGCGCACGTTGGTTACCTGCCATAGCGGCCAGTCTCATCCATTTTGATGCAAGCGGAGGTTGATCGTTTTTTAAATAATACAGTGCTTTTGTAACTACATTGTCAGGCGTTTCGGCGTTGCCTTCATTGTGCTCTGTTTTACTCGGTTGAGTAATAAACGCCAATACATTATCTAATTGCTGCTCAAGGTCAAGTCCACTCGGAGATGTATCTGTCATAATACCACGCATATTATTGTTTTCATTCACTGCTTAAGTTTAGTCTAATCAAAGGTAATTTGTCCTGTTATTCCATAAATCTATGGTAAAATTACGCAATTATTCACTCGTTTTATGAAAAAATACTTATGCTTGAGTCCATTTTTAAAATTAGAGCGCAAAATTCGTCCGTTCGTCGCGAATGTATTGCCGGTCTAACCACCTTTATCACTATGGTTTACATTGTTTTTGTGAATCCCGCTATGCTTGCTGAAGCAGGAATGGATCAAGGCGCGGCGTTTGTTGCTACTTGTATCGCCGCAGCGATAGGTTGTTTTATTATGGGTTTTTGGGCAAATTACCCATTAGCATTAGCACCAGGAATGGGATTAAATGCATTTTTTACCTATGGAGTCGTTTTAGGTATGGGGTATACATGGCAAGCTGCGCTTGGTGCGGTGTTTATGTCGGGGTGTATCTTTTTATTATTAAGTTTGTTCAAGGTCAGAGAGTGGATTATTAATGCGATTCCGTTGGTGCTTAAACAAGCTATTGCGACTGGAATTGGTGCATTTTTAGCGCTCATTGCACTTAAAAACGCAGGTATTATTGTTGCAAGCCCGGCGACATTTGTTCAATTAGGTGATATTACCGAAGCAGGACCTTTACTCGCGATTTTTAGTTTTTTCATTATAGCTGCGCTGCTTTATAGAGACTTCAAAAGTGGTGTGCTGATCAGCATCTTAGCAGTTACTTTAATTGCGCTTGGTTTTGGTTTAGTTGAGTATCAAGGTGTTGTATCAATGCCACCTTCAATTGTTCCTACCTTTATGCAATTAGACTTCGCAGCTGCGCTTGAACTGTCGATGTTGAGCGTGATATTTGCATTTTTGTTTGTTGATTTATTTGATACCTCGGGTACGTTAGTTGCAGTCACTCAAAAAGCAGGACTTGCAGATGAGAAAGGAAATATGCCCCGCCTTGGTCGTGCATTAAGTGCTGATAGTACGGCAACGATAGCTGGTTCTATGTTAGGCACCTCAACAACAACGTCTTATATTGAATCTGTGGCAGGTGTATCTGTAGGTGGGCGCACAGGTCTTACAGCAGTTGTAGTTGGTATCTGTTTTTTATTGATGATGTTTTTTGCACCACTTGCGCAAATGGTCCCCGCATATGCTACTGCAGGCGCTATTTTATATGTAGCAGTGTTGATGTTACAAAACCTTAAGCTTGTGAACTGGGATGATATGACAGATGCTATACCTGTCAGTGTGGTTTTATTGATGACGCCGCTTACCTTTTCAATTGCTCATGGTATTGCACTGGGTTTTATTTCTTATACTGCGGTGAAAGTACTATGCGGCAAACGTGATGAAGTAAGTGTAAGCGTTTGGATTTTA
This sequence comes from Pseudoalteromonas sp. RWi3, assembly GCF_054960735.1. NCBI lineage: Bacteria > Pseudomonadati > Pseudomonadota > Gammaproteobacteria > Alteromonadales > Pseudoalteromonadaceae > Pseudoalteromonas > Pseudoalteromonas sp. RWi3. Next base: position 504,610 of record NZ_JBHNYL010000001.1, on the reverse strand, counting down.
ACGGGAATGTTTGTAATTAAGTTTGCGTTTTTATCGTAACCTGTAAGCAAAGAAAAAGTGGATTACCACTTTTTCTTTGGTGCAAATAAAACATCTAAATCGTCTTGCTCTTCCTCTGTTTTCTTTTTCAGGGCTGTTGCATTAGAAGCTTTAAGTTCAGTACTTATGGCTTCTAAATATCCCTCAAGTTCTTGCCTTTTACTATTAACATAATCATCGCTGTAAGGAACCGCTGAGATAGTCGCATACGCTTTTTCAAAGTATTGCCTAGCTGAGCCAACCATATTAGCTGAACGGGCAGATAAGCCACGTTTAATTTGACTCTCTATGTTTATTTTTAATTGTAGCTTCTCCATTCGTTTATCTTCAGCAACAAATGTTTGGCTATCCACTTTACCTTTGCCGTGTTCAGAGCGTAAAAGGGCTCTTAACTTTTTTATACCTTGGATAAGTGCAATGAGTTGCTTGTCGTTATCAGGCAATACCAGGTTTTCAGATTCATTTGAGTCAACTTGATTGGACATTCGCGTTTTTGACTCATTCAAACGATTTTTAAGTTCTTTTGAAGAGGGAGATAATTGCACCATTTCTGTAAGCGCATCATAAATACGACGTTGAATTACGCGCAGTACCCCTTCAGACATAGGAATGTTGGCACTATTAAGAAGTACATCTTCAGATTCTTCTATGATCTTTTTTTGTTTTGTGAGCTCTTTGCGACGCTCTGTTTCTTGTTTCTCTTTATGTTGTTGTACAGCACTCACCCATAAGGCAATGACGATCAGTGCAACTATCAACACAATAATAATAGAAACGATCATGGTTCAGGTCTCTGGTTTTATAAGCTAATACTTTTTATCTTACATTAAATATAAGCTAACTGGGTAGTTTTGCGCAGCTTATAATAAAGAAAAAATGGCTTTGCCATCATTTTTAACTAGAAAACAAGGTTTAGGATTTTGATGTTAAAAGATGGCTACCTCATAGCGGGCGTTTGTGCTAGCCTAGTGTGATAAACGTTATAAATAATCTGCAGTTTAGCCTGTTAATTTCAACTTTTAAGAAAAAACACTTGGCTTGGCATGCATCTACATTTATAAATAAGCAGTATAACTACACTAAAAATGCAGCCATGAAACTACAACAACTCAGATACATCGTCGAAGTCCAAAACCATAAACTGAATGTGTCAGCGACAGCTGAAAGCTTATTCACTTCTCAACCTGGTATTTCTAAGCAAGTTCGCATGCTAGAAGATGAGCTGGGCGTACAAATTTTTGGCCGAAGCGGTAAGCATTTAACGCATGTTACCAGTGCAGGTAATGAAATCATTAATATTTCCCGCGAAATCCTTTCTAAAGTAGAAGGTATTAAAGCGGTTGCGAATGAACATACGCTTCCTGACCAAGGTAAATTGAATATTGCAACAACACACACTCAGGCTCGTTATGCGTTGCCCAGTGTTATTCAAGGTTTTATGAAAAAGTACCCTGCGGTTTCATTACATATGCACCAAGGTACGCCGCAACAGATTTCAGATGCTGCAGCCCGTGGCGATGCTGATTTTGCTATCGCAACAGAAGCGCTTCACTTATATTCTGATTTAGTGATGTTACCTTGTTATCACTGGAATCGCAGTATTGTGGTTGCTAAAGATCATCCGCTTGCACAAAAAGCAAATTCGTTGACTGTTGCTGATATTGCACAATTTCCGTTGATTACTTATGTTTTTGGTTTTACAGGCCGTTCAGAACTAGATAAAGCGTTTAACGCTCAAGGGTTAGAGCCGCATATTGTATTTACCGCAACAGATGCTGATGTAATTAAGACGTATGTTCGTTTAGGGCTTGGTGTTGGGGTTGTTGCCTCAATGGCCATAGATGAAATCACTGATACAGATTTAGTTTGTATTGATGCTAGTCATTTGTTTGAAGCAAGCACCACTAAAATAGGCTTTAGAAAAGGCAGTTTCTTACGTAGTTATATGTATGACTTTATTGAGCGTTTTGCCCCGCATTTAACAAAAGAGCGAGTAGAGCGAGCGAGTTTGTTACGCAATCAAGAAGATGTAGATAAACTATTTGCAGATATTGAGTTACCAGTTAAGTAACGTCTTTATTGCCATAAAAAAAGCCGCATTTAGCGGCTTTTTTATGGTTAAAAATTTAACACTCGATTATATTTACTGCTAAACCACCGCGGGCTGTTTCTTTGTATTTGGTTTTCATGTCATTACCGGTATCAAGCATGGTTTTAATGACTTTATCCAAAGACACTTTCTGTTCGCCACTACCACGTATTGCGAGGCGTGAAGCATTAATAGCTTTAATCGCGCCCATAGCATTACGCTCAATACACGGCACTTGCACTAAGCCGCCTACCGGATCACAGGTTAAACCTAGGTTATGCTCCATGCCAATTTCAGCCGCATTTTCAACATGAACTACATTACCGCCAACAATTTCAGTTAATGCACCAGCGGCCATCGAGCAGGCAACGCCTACTTCACCTTGGCAACCCACTTCAGCACCTGAAATTGAGGCGTTCTTTTTATATAAAATACCAATAGCCGCTGCAGTTAGCAGGTAGCGGGTTGCAATATCACGGTCAACTTCTTTAATGAACGTGTGATAATACATTAATACTGCTGGTAATATTCCTGCTGCGCCGTTTGTTGGGGCCGTTACAACGCGCCCGCCAGCTGCGTTTTCTTCGTTCACTGCTAGGGCAAATAAATCAACCCAATCCATGGCTCTTAATGGATCGTTACTTACCTCTACATTCAGTTTTAGGTGAAGACTCGGGGCGCGGCGCTTTACTTTTAAGCCACCGGGTAAAATACCTTCAGTGCGCATACCACGTTCTATGCAGGCTTTCATTACTTGCCAAATATTGAATAACTCGTCTTTTATATCGTCTTCATTGCGAAGCGTCTTTTCATTTTTCATCATTAAAGTTGAAACGCTATAACCCGACTCTTTACACATTTCGAGTAGATCTTTGGCTGTTTCAAACGGATAAGGTGCTGGGTTTTGTTCGCGAATATCTAATGCTGCTTGTTTTTCGTTATCAAACTCTTCGTCAGTGACAATAAAGCCGCCACCAATAGAGTAATAGACTTTGCTCGCTACTTTCTCGTTGCCATTGAATGCGATAATTTCCATTGCATTAGAATGCTTAGGTAGCGTTTTACGGCGGTGAAAGACAATGGCACCTTGTTTAGGAAATGCGGCTTTATGAACTTGGTTTAAGTATATGACTTGCTCATTCTCAATTTTAGCAAGAATGTCGTCGACTTGGTCGGCATCGATAGTCTCAGGATCATAGCCTGCTAACCCTAAAATAACCGCTTTACCAGAGCCATGCCCAATCCCTGTTTGACCCAGTGAGCCGTATAACTCTACTTTGACACTTGTAATATCTGTTAATAGGTTTTGTTCTTGTAATTCATTAACAAATAAACGTGACGCACGCATAGGTCCGACGGTGTGAGACGACGACGGGCCGATGCCAATACTAAACATATCAAATGCACTGATCATATATTTTCTCTACTTTTTACTCAGCACGACTGCTGCCTTTGAACGGGCGGACATAATAACGTGTAATTGTGTGCTTGTAACCATTTGCAGTGCGGTTTTAAACTGGTATGGCTAGTTGTGTGGTAAAGTTTTTAATTATGCTTGCTGTGGCTCCCCATAACAATCCATGCGGTGTTCTAAACCCTTCAAGGGTGAGCGTTTGGCCAAAACGTTGAAAAGGTATAGGTTGCCAGTTGTCAGTGTTAATTAATGCGCTAATTGGAATTAAAAAGCTTGCTGCGACCTCATTAGGATCTTCAAGCCATTGCGTATGTGGGTTTAATATTCCAACAAATGGCGTAATAGTGAACCCGGTTAACGTTGCATACTCAGGAAGTTGCCCAATTACATTAACGTGAGTGCTGTTAATATTAAGCTCTTCATATAATTCACGTAGTGCGGTACCGCGTAAATCTTTGTCGTTCAATTCTCGCTTGCCACCAGGTAAACAGATCTCCCCAGGGTGGTGTTTTAAATAATGAGGGCGTTTACACAGTAAAATATGTGCGCTGTTATTTACGTCGATTAAAGATAACATAACAGCACTGGCACGGCGTGTTTTTTGTGGGTGCGTAATTAAAGGCTGTGAATTGGCAGCAACACTCAGCTGAAAACGGGCCAGTATTTGTTGGCTGTTCACGGTATTTTACTTCAGTAATGGGAGTATTTTATTTACTTTATCGTATGTTTCTTGGTATTCCAAGTCAGCTTGTGAATCGGCTACGATGCCGCCGCCTGCCCAACAGTAAATATGTTGCTTATGGCAGACCAAGGTACGAATAGTAATACTGGTATCCATGTTGCCACAGGCGCTCAAATAGCCAATCGAGCCACAGTAAATACTGCGGCGATGGGGTTCGAGTTCTTCAATTATTTCCATTGCGCGAATTTTAGGTGCGCCGGTAATTGAGCCGCCAGGAAATGCCGCATGAATTTGATCAACGGCGGTTTTACCCTCTGCTAATTGTGCAGTCACAGTGCTGACTAAATGATGCACAGCAGGAAAGCTTTCAATGGCAAACAGCGAGGGGACGCTTACAGTGCCAGGCTTTGCGACTTTACCTAAATCATTACGTAATAAATCAACGATCATTACATTTTCGGCACGGTCTTTATTTGAGCGTTGTAACCGAATTGCTTGTTGTTGATCAGCTGACTCATCGGCGCATCGGGGCAAAGTGCCCTTGATTGGTTTTGTTTGAATTTGTCTGTCATTAATGGCAATAAAGCGCTCTGGCGAGATTGATAAAATAGCGCCATCGGGGTGATTGATAAAACTTGAAAATGGGGCTTTATTCGCTTCTCGTAAAGTACAATATGCTTGCCAAGCGCTCCCTTTATATTGTGCGCTAAAACGCTGAGCGAGGTTTATTTGGTAGCAGTCACCGCTTTTTAAATAGGCTTGGATTTGCGCAAATTTATCGGTGTATTGCGCTTTGCTCATGTTAGATGACCACCCTTGTGTTATTTCAAAAGGGGGGCGCTGTTTAGCTGTATCGTCTAAGGCCGACAAATAAAGCGCTAGTCTATCTGTATTTGGTTGAGCGATATAAAACCATGTGCTTTGTTGTTTGTCGTAGATGAGTGCATCAGGGTATAGACCGACTGCCAGTTGTGGCATATCAATATCATTAATTGCATTTTCAGGCAGTTTTTCAATTACACGGCCAAAATCATAACCAAAATAGCCAAGCCAACCTCCGTTAAATGGCAGCTCAGGGTGGGCTTTAGTGCTGTCTAGCTTATCCAGTTGAGTTTGTAACACGCTAAAGCAATCTTGTTCTGTTAATTCGTTATCAATGAACACCTGATTGTTTTTCACTTCTAAGCGCTGCAAAGGCGCAATGGCGATGATATCAAAGCGGCTATTTTCATGTTCACTATTGGCTGAATCAAGCAAGATGGCATAAGGTAAATCACAGAAATAGCTAAAAACCTCGACACAGTTGAGCGAAATGTCTAATTGAATACAAGTTTTATGTTGTTTTATCATCTATTTTTTACCCTGAAAAACTGGCTCGAAACGGGCTGGGAGGGTATCATAAGTTAAATTTTTTTGGCAGCGTTTAGTTGCCTATTGCGTTACAAACCACCGTCACCGGTTTGATTTATGTTACGTGTATTAATACGTAAAAGTAACTTAAGGAATCCCTATGAGTACTATCCGTCAGCAAGACTTCATTGATAGCATTGAAGATGCTTTACAATATATCTCGTTTTATCACCCACTTGATTTTGTTCAAGCACTCGAAAAAGCGTATAACAAAGAGCAAAGTAAAGCTGCTAAAGATGCCATTGCACAAATTCTAATTAACTCTCGCATGTCAGCTGAAGGTAAGCGCCCGCTTTGCCAAGACACAGGTATCATCACGTGTTTTGTTAAAGTAGGTATGGATGTTAAATGGGATAAAACTGATTTAACTGTGCAGCAAATGGTTGACGAAGGTACTCGTCGTGCTTACTTAAATCCAGATAACCCGTTACGCGCATCAATTGTTGCCGATCCTGCTGGCACACGTAAAAACACCAAAGACAATACCCCGTCTGTTGTACACATTGATTTAGTACCGGGTGGCGAAGTGGAAGTAATGGTTGCTGCAAAAGGCGGTGGCTCTGAAAATAAAACTAAAATGGTTATGCTTAATCCTTCTGATGATGTAGCTGCATGGGTTGAAAAAACCTTACCAACAATGGGTGCTGGCTGGTGTCCGCCGGGCATGTTGGGTATAGGTATTGGTGGTACTGCAGAAAAAGCAGCGGTACTTGCAAAAGAATCACTTATGGACCCTGTTGACATTCATGAGTTGATGGAACGTGGTGCAGAAACGACCGAAGAGAAAATGCGTTTAGACATTTTTGAACGTGCGAATAAATTAGGTATTGGTGCACAAGGCTTAGGCGGTTTAACGACGGTTGTTGACGTAAAAATTAAAACGGCGCCTACTCATGCAGCATCAAAACCTGTGGTTATGATCCCAAACTGTGCTGCTACTCGCCACGTTCATTTTACCCTTGATGGGACAGGTCCTGCGAATTTAAAAGCGCCTAAGCTTGAAGATTGGCCTGAAGTGACATTTGAAGTGGGAGAAGGAACTCGTCGTGTTGATCTCAATACTTTGACTAAAGAAGACACCCAAGAATGGAAAATGGGTGAAACTGTATTGTTATCAGGCACCATCTTAACAGGTCGAGATGCCGCCCATAAGCGCTTGCAAGATATGATTAATTCGGGTGAAGGCTTGCCTGAAGGTGTTGATTTTGATAACAAGTTTATTTACTACGTAGGTCCAGTTGATGCAGTTCGTGATGAAGCCGTAGGCCCTGCAGGCCCAACAACAGCAACGCGCATGGATAAGTTTACCGACATGATGTTAGAGAAAACCGGCATTATCGGCATGATAGGTAAAGCTGAGCGTGGTCCTGCGACAGTAGAGTCTATTAAAAACAATAAATCAGTTTATTTAATGGCTGTTGGTGGCGCTGCTTACCTTGTATCTAAAGCAATCAAAAAAGCCCGTGTGGTAGCATTTGAAGACTTAGGTATGGAAGCTATTTACGAATTTGAAGTAGAAGATATGCCAGTCACAGTTGCTGTCGATAGCGAAGGCGCGAATGCGCATACGCAAGGCCCAGCAATTTGGAAAGCTAAAATTGAAGAACTTGACGGTAAATTAAAATAATTTGCCACTGTGATAGCGGTATTTGTGGGTTACCATAGACTGCTATCACATCTGACCAGTTCACCTACTCGTTTTATAAACTCTCCAACCTCTTATTATTAAAGAAGTATTACACATTACCAAGTTGTAATAATTACTTTACAGTGATTCTGGCTTTTACGTTAACGTAAAGCGAAAAGACTTATATAATATATATTCCGCATAATATATTTTAAAAATTCATTAAGCTTGCATTAACTAGCCTTTTATTATGTTTTGCGAAGCGAGTTTATGATGCTTAGTGATTTTGATTGGTTTTATCATCTCATATAGTGGTCAGGGTCATTGCTAAGTGATAAAGTCTCGACAATTTCAGCGCGCATACCCTCTCACGGGTTATAAATTTCGGAGTAAAATAAAGTGGCTGTGTTTAATCAAGTTGACTTTGATAACCACGAACAAGTGGTTTTTTGTTCAGATAAAGAATCAGGCCTACGTGCCATTATTGCCGTTCACAACACTAATTTAGGTCCTGCTGTTGGTGGCTGTAGGATGTGGGATTATGCCAATGATGACGATGCAGTAATTGATGCGCTTCGTTTATCAAAAGGCATGACATACAAAAATGCAGTAGCTCGCCTGCCATTTGGTGGTGGTAAGTCAGTCATAATTGGTAATGCAAAAGAAATTAAATCAGAGCAACTCTTTCGTGCATTTGGTCGTCAATTAGAGCGTTTAAACGGAAGTTATTACTCTGCAGAAGATGTGAATATTACTTGTGCTGACGTGGCTATCATGAACAAAGAAACAAACTATGTTCTTGGCCTAGAAGGTAAAAGCGGTAATCCATCACCATTTACAGCATACGGTACATTCTTAGGTATTAAAGCAGCTTTACAGCACCAACGCGGGCATCAAGATTTAAGTGGCGTTAAAGTAGCTGTGCAAGGTTTAGGTGCTGTTGCTTACGGTTTGTGTAAACATTTACATGAAGCGGGCGCAAAGCTATTCGTGACTGATATAAATCAAGCTGCAATCGATAGAGTTGTTAATGACTTTGCAGCTACTGCCGTGGGTATTGATGACATCTATGATTTAGATGTTGATGTATATGCGCCGTGTGCATTAGGTGCAACCGTTAATGATATTACTATCCCGCGCCTAAAAGCGACAATAATTGCTGGGTGTGCCAATAATCAACTAGCTGAGTCACGTCACGGGGAGATCATTCGTGCAAAGGGGATTTTATATGCTCCAGATTACGTGATAAATGCAGGTGGTATTATTAATGTGTATTATGAAACTGCGCCAGAAGGCTACTCAGTTGAAGCATCGAATAAGCATGTTGAAGGTATTTTTACTACCTTGACTGAAATTTTTGCTCGCAGTGAAAAAGAACAAAAATCAACGCATATAATTGCAGATGAATTAGCGCAAGAGATCATTACAAACGGTCTTTAATTTATTATTAAAGCAAAGGTGTGCATTTACACCTTTGCTTTGTCTTTTAACTTAGTTACGCTATTGATAATTATCACTATGTGTAACCTATCATGACAGCCATTAATTTAGATACGTGGCCTCGTAGCCAACATTTCTCGCTTTTTAAAGACTTTAGCCAACCTTATTTTAATGTATGCGTGCATATTGACGCAAAGCAGTTATTTAATTTTTGTAAATCTAGCCAACAGTCATTTTTTCAAAGTTATATTTTTTTAGCATTACGTGCCTGCCACCAATACCCACCTATGTTACAGCGAATAATAAATGACGCCCCTTGGCAACTTGACAGTGCACGAGCAAGTGTTGTTGAACTGGCATCTGATGAGACTTTTCGGTTCAGCTATTTTTCACTCAAGCAGAAGTTTGATGATTTTAGTGAGCATATACAAAAAGTTAGTAGTCAGACCAAAGCAGCTCCCTTATTTTCAGATGCATTTGCCCATACTGAAGGCCAAGCTGATTTAATTCATGTTTCAGTATTACCATGGCTCGATTTTACTAGTTTTTCACATGCATATTCTCATGGTAAAAGCATGGGTATACCTAAGTTAGTGTTTGGTAAATACAACAAAGAAACAGGTAAAATGCCGCTATCGATTGATGTTCATCATGCATTGATGGATGGTTTACATGTGGCACGTTTTATTGCGCATTTTCAAAATTGTATTGATCAACACTGCCAAACAATGCATAAAAAATAAACGATACTATTTAGGTAATGAAAATAAAATTATTACTATGCTAGTATGAATGCTAAGTAGACAATAATAATGACAATTTAGTCATGATAAAGAATGAATTGCTGTTCTTGTTACGACTAAATACTTGGCTTGGTGTGCTCAAAAGGCGTTTATAAGATGAAGCGGATCAGTTTATTTTTTTTCTGTATAGTTCAATTTACCTGTATTGCAGCCGAAAATACGCGACTCCCACTCAATGATTATTTTTCAGAGACATGGAATACGCGCACAGGTCTACCTCATAATAGTATTAATAGCGTTGCACAAACATCAGACGGTTATATTTGGATTGCAACATGGGAAGGGCTCGCGCGTTTTAACGGCCGAGATTTTAAGTTGTTTACACGCTCCGAAATTGAAGGGTTACCCGACTCAGGATTACGTAGCCTTTCAGCTGAATCAGATGGTAGTTTGTACATTGTAGGGGCTCGTGGTGGTATAAGCCATTTAAAGGATGGACAATGGCAAACATCACCCAATGCACAGGCGATGGTTAACCATATTTTAACCCCGACTCCTTCAGAAGTATGGCTTGGGCTTGAAGGTAAAGGGTTAGTACTTCGCGACAAAACGACCAATCATGAATCCCACCTATTAATAAATTTAAGTGTTTATCGTTTAATACAAGATAGTAACTCAGTAATTTGGGCTGCTACCAGTGAAGGTTTATACCGAATTAAAGATAAAGAGCCGCAACTTATTACCCCAGATCAAGGTTTACCCATAAGCTCGATTTATACGCTGTTATTAACTCGCGAAGGTCAGCTTATTGTAGGTGGAGAAAAAGGAGCATGGCGTTTAGCAGACAACAAATTTGAGGCAGTTCATGCAGACCTTGATGGCGAGTCAGTTTCAAGCTTGTTAGAAGATAGTAATAATGATCTGTGGTTAGGGACTATTAATAAAGGCTTATTTAGATTGAGCTTTTTAGGACTGGAGCAGCTAGACTCTGAGGCTGGATTACCCGCTAATAGAATTTTGTCTTTGTTGCAAGATAGGGAGGGAAGTATTTGGGTTGGAACAAATGGAGGATTATTCCGTTTACGCGAAGCCCCCTTCTCAGTGTGGACAAAAAAGCGTGGACTAAGTGGTAATTATATTCGGGCGGTGCTTTCACATTCAGATGGCAGTATGTGGGTGGGTAGTAGCTCAGGCTTGAACCGTATAAAAGATGATAAAGTTCAAAGTTATTCAGTCACTAATCAAACTAGGCCATTATCGGTTTTAAGTTTGGTGGAAGATGACTCCGCTGGCGTGTGGATAGGCACTTATACCTCAGGAATATTGCGTGTTGTGGACGACAAGATCCATCCTGTTCTAAACCGAGATGGTGGGCTTGCAAGTAATGAAGTCAGAGCATTACTGTTTGATCATAAACAGCGTTTATGGGCAGGTACTGCTTCGGGATTAACGCGAATAGAAACGGATGGCTCCATCACTCAATTTACTACCGACGAAGGACTCCCAGGCGACTTTATTATGGCATTAGCGCAAGACGCTAATGGCAATATTTGGGTTGGTACAGGAGTAGGGGTTGCTATGTTTAATGACTCTCTTGGTAAATTTAAAGGGCAGCAATTTCCGCGAAAATTTAATGCAGAATACGCTTTCGGTTTTCATAGTCAAAACAATAATATGTGGATGACGACAGATCGCGGGCTGATCCGCTTTAATATTGAAACAGGTCAAATTGATATGCTCGGTAGGGAGCAGGGGCTGCCCGTGGACAAGTTATTTCAACTTGTTGCACAAGGGGACTTATTTTGGCTTTCTAGTAACCGTGGCATCATCCAAATTAAACAACAGCAAGTCAATGACTTTTTAGATAATAAAAATTCGAACCTATTACAATATCAACTCTATGATGAAGGCGATGGGATGCTCAGTGCCCAAGCGAATGGTGGCTCGAGCCCTGCTGCCACATTACATAATGATGGCAGTGTTTGGTTTGCTACTGCAAATGGTGCAGCGAGTGTTATGCCAGAGCGTTTAAAACGTGCTTCTCAGCTTGCATTACCAACAATTATTGAGTTGCTTGTCGTTGATGGCAAAACGATGAATATTAGTAACCAAGATGACTTAATTGAGTTGCCGCCAGGTTCTGATAGGGTCTCATTTCACTATGCGGGTTTGAGCTTTATTATGTCGCAAAGGCTTAAGTTTCAAACTAAACTGCTAGGCTATAACGATAAATGGGTTGATCGTCATAAACTCAATATCACCGAATATACAAACCTTGCGCCGGGTAAGTATACTTTTATGGTGCGCTCAAGTTACCCCAATTCGCCTTGGCAAGATAATCCAAAGGCAATTACTTTTGAGATAAAGCCTTATTTTTGGCAAAAAATGAGCTTTAAATTAGCGGTATTTATAACAGTATTACTAATTTGTTTTGGCCTTTATAAATATAGATTGTACCACTACAAAAAGATTGAAAAACGACTCACCGAAAGGGTTAATGAGCAAACGTTTGCGCTGCAAGCTCAAAATGAGGCGTTCGCTCACCAAGCTACTCATGATCAATTAACAGGTATACCTAATCGACGAGCTTTTGATGATTGGCTTGCAGATAACTTTAATGACTTCAAACACACTGATAAACCTTTAGCGTTAGTGATTGTTGATATTGATTATTTTAAGCGTATAAACGACAACTGGTCTCATATTGTAGGTGATAGAGTGATTTGCGTGGTGGCTAATATTCTTCAGCAGTGCTGTGACGATAATGAATACCAAGTGTCGCGGTGGGGCGGGGAAGAGTTTACGCTACTTATGCCAAACAAATCCATAGAGCAAGCACGAAAGGATTGCGAGCAATTACGAGAAAAGATCGCTACTTATGACTTTTCAAGTATCGCTAAAAATTTAAAAATAACAGCAAGCTTTGGTGTGGCTGATTCACGTTCTGTTGATGAATACGATCGACTTCTTGCAAAGGCTGATAAAGCGTTATACCAAGCAAAAGAAAACGGTAGGAACCGAATTGAAACACTGAATTAAACAGATGAGGTACTAGTTGTTACTTTTTAATTGCAAATAGATTGAATTATGAACCGTGCGGGCATATTAATACGGTAAGAATTCATTTTTGAGCTTTAAAATGGTTAATGCTTTATTACTTTTCGCACTTGTTATGTTTGTTTCTGTTTACTGGTATTGGCCCAAATTGCAACAGCGATTTTGGCTTAATAAATACCATGACAGTTCTTTAAACGAGCAGCAAAAAGCACTATTAATAAAATACATGCCAATTTATCGAAATATGACTGATGCAGACCGCGAAAAGCTTGAGCGTCATATTATTTGGTTTTTAAATGAAAAACGGTTTATTGGTTGTGATGGTTTAAAACTAAATGATGCAATGAAAATGATTGTTGCCGCAGATGCGTGTTTGCTCGTATTAAATAAACCATGGCCGCTTTATAAAAACGTAAAAGAGATATTACTTTACCCCAGTGCATATTATGCGCCTCAAACCTCAACAGATAATGCAGGCCTTGTTAGTTATCATAATACTGTGCGCCAAGGTGAATCTTGGCCAGGCGGCACATTAGTTTTAAGTTGGCACGATGTATTAGAAGGCAACCGATTACCCAGCGACGGCCATAACTTAGTGTTTCATGAGTTTGCACATCAACTTGACCAAGAAACTGGTAAAACAACGGGCACGCCTGTTTTAACAAAAGCCGCTGATTACAAAAACTGGGCAAGGGTATTTAGCCGTGCTTATAATCAACTTAAAACGCATGTTGCTTATGGCATGCCACATGTTATCCATAGTTATGGTGCGACTAACGAAGCCGAATTCTTTGCAGTGATCACTGAAACCTTTTTAGAAAAGCCCGCAGAGCTGCGCCACTACGACCCGGAAATTTACACTATGCTGGTGGATTATTATCAGTTTGATCCAATTAAATGGCATTAACCGCTAAATAAACACGCTTTATCAGATATCGCTGGTAACTTGCTGCGCTTTTTGTTGCAATCGTATTAATAAACAACAAGAACAAGCGAGAATTCGATGAAAAAACTGCTTCAAACAGCACTGGCTGTATCAGTGTCACTAGCACTTAATGCCAATGTACAAGCTGCTGATAAAGCCGATGAGCAAAAATGGCAAGTTGACGCCCCACAAGGCCAATTTATTGATGCTGCGATAAGCGTTGATCAAGGCACTTGGATGAACGTTGATGTGAGCCCAGATGGCGAAACCATTGTATTTGATTTACTGGGCGACATTTATACTATGCCCATCAGCGGTGGAAAAGCGACTCAGCTTACCTCTGATATTGCTTGGCAAATGCAACCTCGCTTTAGCCCTGATGGTAAACACATTGCGTTTACCTCAGATCAAGGCGGCGGCGACAATATCTGGCTGATGGATGTTAATGGTGAAAACCAAACGGCTGTAACCGACGAAACCTTTAGATTGCTCAATAGCCCTGCTTGGAGCCCTGATGGCGATTATATCGTGGCACGCAAGCACTTTACTGCAACACGCTCGTTAGGTGCTGGTGAAGTATGGCTTTACCATAAAGCCGGCGGTAAAGGTGTTCAGCTAACGAAACGTGCTGATGACCAAAAAGATTTAGGTGAACCGATGTTTTCACCTGATGGCCGTTATGTCTACTTTTCCCATGACGCAACGCCGGGTAAGACCTTTCATTACTCAAAAGATTCTGTTGCTGGTATTTATAAAATTAAGCGTTTTGACCGTCAAACGGGTGAAATTGAGACCATTATCAGCGGTATGGGTGGCGCTATTAGGCCAACACCGTCACCAGATGGTAAAAAGCTTGCGTATATCAAGCGTGATGATTTCCAAACCAGCCTATACGTTTATGACTTAACCTCAGGCAAGCACACAAAACTCTACGACAAGCTTGAACGTGATATGCAAGAAACCTGGGCGATACATGGTGTTTACCCAACGATTGCATGGACACCAGATAATGACGAGCTGGTATTTTGGGCCGGTGGCAAAATTAATAAACTCGATGTTGAAGACAAATCAGTCGAGAACATCGCTTTTAATGTAGACACAAATAAAAAAATTCAAACTGCAGTGCGTTTTACACAAGATATTGATAGTGAAGATTTTGATATAAAAATGCTGCGCAATGTGCAAGTGTCTCCCGATGGTGAAACCGCTATTTTTGAAGCGCTTGGGCATATTTATAAGCGCGATTTAGAGTCAGGAAAAATAAAACGCTTAACACGCCAAGATGATCACTTTGAATTATTCCCACAGTATTCTCGTGACGGTAAAAAAATTGTTTATGTTACTTGGGACGATAATGAGCAGGGAAGTGTTCGTGTGGTATCAGCACGAAGCGGTCGCGGTGATAGAATAACAGAACAGCCGGGTAAATATGTTGAACCAACATTTAGCCCTGACGGTAAAACCGTTGTTTATCGTAAAGCATCGGGCGGCGGTATTTTAAACCCAGACTGGTCATTACACCCTGGTATTTACGCGGTGAGTAGCAAAGGCGGTGAGGCCGAATTAATTACTAAAAGTGGTTATCAGCCGCAATTTGGCGCGACCAGTGATCGCATTTTTGTTATGAGTCCGTGGCCAAAACCAAGTTTAAGTGTGGTTGAGCTGGATTCTAAAAAAGCACAAAAGTTATATGAATCAAAACATGCGACAGAATTTAGAGTATCACCAAATGGTAAATACTTAGCGTTTGCAGAGCGCTTTAAAGTGTTTGTAACGCCACTTGTAGAAAATGGTAAGAGTATTAATATTGGCCCGAAAGACAGCCAATTTCCGATTGAGCAATTGTCTGTTCGCGCTGGTGAAAGCATTAGCTGGAGCGCAAACAGTGATAAACTTTATTGGACTTTAGGCCCAGAGCTTTATCATGCAAGTTTGGCGGGTATTTTTGATATAAACCAAGCCGATGATATCGATTTTAAAGTAAAAAGCGGTGATAACATCAGCTTTAGCAAAAAAATGGCTGAGCCAAAAGGCAAGTTTGCACTAACAGGTGCGCGTATCATTACTATGCAAGGTGACAAAGTAATAGAAAACGGCGTACTGATCACTGATGGCAAGCACATCAAAGCACTTGGTAGTGCAGATAGCGTAACGATTCCTAAAGGCGCACAAGTTATTAACGTGGCAGGTAAAACCATTATGCCAGGTATTGTGGATGCCCATGCGCATGGCTCGCAAGGCAGCAATGAAATCATTCCTGAGCAAAATTGGAAAAACCTAGCGGGTTTGTCATTGGGTGTGACCACTATTCATGATCCATCAAACGACACTACCGAAATATTTGCTGCCAGTGAAATGCAAAAAGCAGGCACCATTGTTGGACCACGTATTTTCTCAACGGGGACCATTTTATATGGGGCAAATATGCCAGGTTACACCTCACACATTGACTCGTTAGAGGACGCTAAATTCCATTTAGAGCGCTTAAAGAAAGTGGGTGCGTTTAGTGTTAAATCATACAATCAACCGCGACGTGAGCAACGTCAACAAGTGATTGAAGCTGGCCGTGAACTTGAAATGATGGTGGTGCCAGAAGGTGGCTCATTATTACAGCATAACTTAACTATGGTTGTGGATGGTCACACAGGGATTGAGCATTCAATTCCAGTGGCGAATATTTATGATGACATTAAACAGCTTTGGTCGCAAAGTGACGTTGGTTATACACCGACTCTAGGTGTGGCTTACGGTGGTATTTGGGGTGAAAACTATTGGTATGATAAAACCGATGTGTGGAATCACCCGCGCTTGAGTAAGTTTGTGCCGAAAAACCAATTGTTACCGCGCTCTATGCGCCGCGTTAAAGCGCCCGATCATCACTATAACCACTTTAACAATGCGCGCGTAGCGAAAGAGTTACAAGATTTAGGCGTATTGGTGAATTTAGGTGCCCATGGACAACGTGAAGGTTTGGCGGCTCATTGGGAAATTTGGATGTTTGCACAAGGCGGCATGACGCCACTTGAAGCGCTACGCGCCGCGACACTTGACCCTGCTAAATACATTGGCCTAGATAAAAACATAGGTTCACTTGAGGTAGGAAAACTTGCCGACTTAGTCGTGATTGACGGTAATCCGCTGGAGAACATTCGTGACACCGATAAAATCGACTACACCATGATCAATGGCCGTTTATTCAACGCCGCAACAATGAATGAAGTAGGCCAAAAACAACGTGATAAACTGTACTTTGAACAGAAGTAGTCTCGCTACTGGTCATTATTGGTAATAAGCGACGAGAGTCGCTTTTGCTTACCCGTATGATTGCCATTGTGCCAGATACAAAAAAACCGCTTAACAGCGGTTTTTTTTATTTAAAGTGCAATACTTTAAATTACACAACACCGCGTGGTAGGCGACAGTCATGATCTTTTTCAGCTAGGTAAACAATCCATAACTCTTCGGCTGTGTAGCCGTCTTCGTTAGCTGTTACTACAGCAAATGGTGCTTTTTTATCAGCTGACTTTGCTGGCGCGGCAGTTTTAGTTTTCGTTTTTTTAGCTGGCGCTTTTGCAGCAGGTTGCTCAGCCGTTTTACCAGAAGTAAGCTGCTCAGTTAACTCAGCTACATCAGTAAGGCGTAAATTTTTACCGCCGTCGATGCTGTACCAACCAGGTTTAGTGGTAATTTCAGGTTTCTTGCCATTGGCTGCTTCATATGCTGCTTCAAAGGCATTTAACACTTCTGTTTTGTCTAGTTTGCTCATCAGAGACCCTATACGTTGTAAACACAGATAAAGAATACTCATTTATACCGAGTTTTGGCGAACTTTTCAATTTTTTGCGATTTTCCTTCCATTTTGGCGTTATAAACGCCAAAATTTGCACAAAATATAATGCAGAGGTAGCAAAGTATTATGCAGCGTAGAGAATTCAACCAATTATTAAATGAGATCTTACAACCGGATTCAATTAAAGACTTTTGCCCAAATGGGCTTCAAGTCGAAGGGAAAGAAGAGATTAAAAAGATTGTGACGGGTGTCACTGCAAGCCAAGCACTTATTGATGCGGCGATTGCTCATGGCGCTGATACGATTTTAGTGCATCATGGTTATTTTTGGAAAGGTGAATCACAACCCATCACAGGCATGAAAAAGCGTCGTATCGGTGCGTTATTAGCACATGATATTAACTTGTTTGCTTATCACCTACCACTTGATGTGCATCCCGTGATTGGCAATAACGCGCAGTTAGCAGAGCTTCTCGATATGCAGTGGGAAACAGGCCTTGAGCCGGTTAATAATAGCGTGGCCGTTAAAGGGCGTTTAAAAACACCGATGACGGGTGAGCAATTTGGCCAAAAAATTGCCCAGGTTCTTAATCGTGAGCCGTTAACAAGCCTAGTACGTGATGAACCAATAGAAACGATAGCTTGGTGTACAGGCGGCGGACAAGGCTATATAGATTTAGCCGCAAGCCAAGGTGTTGACGCTTATTTAACGGGCGAAGCATCAGAGCAAACAATTCATAGCTCTCGAGAGCAAGGCATAGACTTTTTTGCAGCAGGGCATCACGCGACAGAGCGTTATGGAGTTAAGGCCCTTGGTGAGTTGTTATCAGACGACCACGGCTTTGACGTGACCTTCATTGATATTGATAACCCAGTATAAATACAGCCAAGGCTACACTTCACTCAGTGTAGCCTCTTAGCTAAAGTGCTTCAGGGTCTATCCACCGACGTAGCTTAATCCAAGTCCGACCTATTATTTCATGCCAAGTAGAAGTTACCGCTTTTAATACTTCAACATTTGGAATGAATAATTTTCGCTTTGGCCAAGCCGAAAAGTCATAAAAATCTGTTGCTGCTGGTATAACGTCTATACCTTGTGCATAAAAAAGGTCTGATGCACGGTTCATATGACTTGCTGACGTAACTAGGGCCACTTTATAGTCAACCAGTGCTGATGCTAGGAATTTAGCTTCGTCAGCAGTATCCATAGCGGCCGGGTTTTGTTGTATACGTTTTGGATTAACACCTAAACTAATTGCAGTTTGTGCCATTAAGGCGCTATTTGTGACATTCCCAACACCACCGCCAGACACAATGAGGCGCGCATTAGGGTAATAATTTGCCAGCCGAAGCCCTTCGACTAATCGACTTTTTGCACAGTTACCTAATTGGCTATTAGCTGTAAGCTTTGGATTTGGGTTTACATCACATCCAAGTACAACAATTTTGTCGAGTTGTTGGTGTTTTTTTACGTTAAAGACATATTTTAGTTGTGAGCTGGGATCAATCAATTTTTGTGCGATAAAAGGAGTGCTTATTAAAAGAAGCGCCGCTACAAAAATAATCCCTACGATAGATGCCAACTTATGGTTTCGCAATGTAAATATAAAGCAAAGTAAGCAAAGAAAACCGAGTAATGGGAGGGGCATCATTATAGAGCCAATGATTTTTTTAAGTTCAAACATCACAGTAACATCATCAAAATAAGAGTCTCTATGCTACTGTGATTAAATGATTTTATCGACCATTATTTAGTTTGCAGGTATTTAAAAAATGTCGATAAACTGGGTTATCTTTCATATTTTTCTTCATTGCTAAGTACATTGGACGTGTTAAACCCAATGCACCAAGCGGAATAGATTTAATTAATCCTTGGCTTTCATAAGGTGTAACAAGCCAATCAGGTAAAGCTGCCACCCCCATTCCTGCACTAACTAGTTGAAAGATAAGTAATCCTTGATCTACATTTTTTAGTGTGCCATCAAAGCGTGCATTTTGGATAAAATGTTTGAAAATATCTTGGCGTTCTCGAGGGATAGGATACGAAATAATCGTTTCATTTTTAAGATCAAGCGCTGTCACATAGGCTTTTTTTGCCAGCTCATGATCTGGAGCCACAATTAATTTTAACTTAAAATCAAACAGGTGCGCGTATTCTAGTTTATCAGGCTCGCGAATATCTGAAGTAAGCACTAAGTCTAACTCTTCATTGAGTAGGTCAGGTATCGCGTCGTAACTAAAGCCACGTTCGTAATCAACTTTTATATCCGGCCAAAAGTTATTGAATTCTTTTATAGTGGGTAATAACCAATGAAAGCAAGCATGGCACTCAACACTCAGGCGTAATTGCGAAATAGGTTGATTCAGGCTTTCTTTTAAACGGCATTTCGTTGCTTCAACACGAGGGAGTACTTCATTTGCAAGCTCTAGTAGTAGCATTCCTTGGGGTGTAAAGCGCACTGGTTGTGTTTTTCTTTCAAACAGTTGGCAATCGAGTTTGTTTTCAAGATCTTTGATCTGATGCGATAAAGCAGATTGAGTTAAAAAGAGTTCACGGGCCGTATTTACCAAAGAGCCAGTCTCTTTTAAGGTTGCAATGGTCTTAAGGTGTTTTACATCAATCATCTTTAAAAATTCTCATGCTAAAAGTGTGGTTTACACAGATATTAGACATATTACGCCTTTAATTGAGATGCTTCAACGTCTAGATGGCTAAAATTAGATGGAAGTTCAATCTATATCTGTATTAATGACTATAGCACTAAAATTGACAGCGCTGTCAAGTTTATTATTAATACAGTGCTTTTCGTAATGATGAATTTACCTCAAGTTTGATTTGAGAGTGATCAGGGGAGGGCTGTGAGAGCCATATTTGAATTTGCAGCAATAAATCATGAGATCTACCTTAAATAATAGCTACTTTTCTATGTGTAGAAGACAAGCTTCTGTTTTAATTGGTATTATTATGTTTAAAAGTAAAAGTGTAATGAAAGCTACTTGGTCATGCACAAGTAGATATCTTGGTTAAATTAAGCGAACGCCGTTGAAACATGCGCTAATTTCAGCTTAATCAATTTTATAAATACCCAATAGTGAATTGCAATGTGAGAAAAGTATTGCATGGGGCAAAATAAGGGGGATTAAAAATCATTATTCGTCTTTTTGTGCTCGTTAATAGTCCTTTTTTTCGGCATTTTAAAGCCTATTTTAGCTGAGTGCTTTAGTAACATTAAGTTGCCGATAATTACAGCTAACACCATCAATATGATAAGGATTTTCCAAAGTTCCATTGCATTAAATTATCTTATCTAACAATGGTGTTAGTCTAACAAAAATTTTAAAAGTTAAAAGCGTTTAGCAAAAGATAGGGATATAAAATCAAGACCAGGGTTAGGACGTTTAAAACCCGCATTAGAGTAATGTAAATAACGCAAACCAATACTGAAATCATTGGCTTTAGCAACTATACCTAGCCTGTCTTCAAACTGATAGTGTGTACTCACGTTTTTACCTGCAAATGAAGTGTCATTGATTAAAGAAAAACCAATTCCAGCCTCTATAAGCAGCGGTACATTTTTAATATACCCGACAGGGTATTGAAGCACAGGCGATAGCGCAAACACAAAGTTTGTCTGATGGTTTTTTTTCGCACCGTATTGCCAAATATTTATGCTCGACTCAAGATAGATGTGCGTGTTTGCAAAAGGAGATTCTGCTGATGGAAGATGAAATTGGTATGCCACTTTTAGCCCCTTTACATCTCCTTCTCCTTGAATATAGTCAACAGCGTATCCATGAGCAGATGATGCGTAACTGGTTGGACTAAACATAATAGATAAAATAAAAAGTTGAACTAGCATAAGTCGATAAAACATGAACAGTATCTCTTTTTGTAAAGGTATTTACAAAGTAGGGGCATGGCTTGATTGAATTCAACCTGCTCAAGGCACGCATATTTTGCGGCTTATCAAAGAGCTATTATAACTAGTTGATTATGAATAATTAATATAATTGGTGCTAAAACGCCATTAATAATGTGCTGTTTTGTTTCTTTTTTAAGGCATGCAAAGAGAGTAAATTACACTCAGTTAATCTTGAGGGTACATACAATGATTTCATTTGGTCGATATTTATTATTAATACTAATCTTATTTAGTGGTTCGCTTTTAGCTAAATCAATGCATTCTCCTGTCCAGTTATTGACTGAGGTAGGTGATCAATTATTTAGTGAAATAAGTAAAGTCAATAACCAAGGCACAGCAAGCCAAGCTGAGATGAAAGCAGTTGTGAATAAGCACTTAATGCCGCACATGGATGTAAAGTTTGTTTCTTATAAATTGTTAGGCAAGCACATAAAAAATATTGACCGCACCCAAGCGATAGCGTTTATAGATTCTGTTGAACATTATTTGAGCACCACATATGCAGGTGCCTTGATGAAGTATACAGGGCAAGAAATTAAATTCGAAGATGACAGTAAATCAACATATGGCGACTTTGCTACCGTAAAAACGCAAATAATTGACCCAAATGCGCCAACAATTGACCTTCATTTTAAATTACGCCATGCCAAAGATGGTAGCTGGAAGGTTTATGACATAGTTGCAGAGGGAATATCGTTGTTAAGTGCTAAGCAAAAAGAAGTTATTCAGCGTATTTCTGAAGTGGGACTTGCACAAGTAACAACAGAGTTAAGTGATAAGTAAATACAACCAGTCTCCAACCTAAAACGACAAGCGACGAAAGTGGCTTGTCGTTATTATACCCAAGCCACCTCAAGGTGCAGAATTCAGCGTTTCACAGGTGCTTAATATCAAGGCGTTGCTTTGCAACAATGGCAGTCCCTTTTAAGAAGGAACAACGATGAGAGTAAGTGCCTGTGAAACGCCCAAAGGGTTGGTTTAAAAACGATTTATACTGCGTTTTTGATTTTAACAATAGAACCACTATTACTTGCAATCAATGCCTTGCCTAAATCGTTTTTAATTCCAACTGAAACTAGCACCTTGAGGTGGTTTGGGTATATTCTTTTAAATTCACACTCTTTAGTCTAGCGCGGTGATCAAGGTATGATAGAATAAGCCTTCGTATTTAAGCTGACTTTTAATAAATGCTTAAGTATAAAATTGATATTAAGCGCAGTGTCAGTTTTCGCTTGTTATAACTATGCACTCGCTTTTTTACCCTGCATTTTAAACACTGGAGTTGTGTTGATTTAATGGAAAATGTACTCATTTGGCCTAAAGAATACCCGTTGTTAGTCAAAGGACTTATTGAGCAAAACGGGGCATTTATTTTGGACGCTCTAGAAGCGTGGCCTACATGTCGCTCAACAGAAGAAAATGATGGCGTTTGCACCACAGTATTACCTCCTATTTATTACCTTACTTGGTTTTCACCACTTGAACCGTTTGAAGAGTGCTTTTTTCAACACATTAGCGAGTACGATGAGCAGGCTCAGGATTACATCACAGCAGCAAAAAACTATTACCTAGAAAATGAATACACCACTGAGAGCCTTGTTTTGCTTATGTGTCAACGCTTAGAGCAATATGCCAGTGTTGCAGTACAAGCACAAGTTGATACGCCTCTGACTTTACTGAGTCATTTATTTTCAAAGCGTTATTTTACGGTTATTGAGCATGTGCTTAATGCGGGTAGCAAAGTTAGTGCAGAGGATGCGTTAGCAATTTGGAAAGAGGTCGACTTTAGAGAACGTTTTAGTCAATTTATTCCAGCTTCAGTCAGTGATAGTGAGTTATTAAGTAAGTTAGCGGCGGAAAAAGTGGCCAGCGGTAAGGATTACTTTACTTTATTAACGCAAGTATCGCCTGATGTTGATTCTGCTTACTTACTCGAGCAAGCATTACTTGCTCATTTGAGTTCTAGCAGCGCAAAACAAACAATGGCGATGCGCTTTATTGAGCAAGGGGCAACGGGAACTTTGAGCGATCAAAGTCAGAAAACGGCTTTCATGTGGGCTGTAGAGAAAGGGTATGTAAATTTAGTTCAACTGTTAATCGATAAACAAGATAAAAAACAGTGTGACGAATTAGGTAACACCGCATTACATTATGCAGTTTTAGCAAAGAATGAACCGTTAATGGTGCTTTTACTAAAATCGGGTTTTGATTTTCGTGTACGTAATAAAGATGGGTTAAGTTGCTACCGTTTGGCCGTAAGCATCAAAGCTACCTCACTGGTTAAATGCCTAGAGCGAGATTTTGGAATTAAAGAACTTTCGCCCGAAGGGCAGTTTGATCGCATTAAAAAAGTACATGGTTTGCATGCGCTCGTGACAATTTTATTGCCACTGCAATTATTTTTCTTTTTTGATGAATCTCTTGCTATTAAAAGTGAACTTACACTGGGCTTAACCATGTTATCTGTGGTGTGCTTTTTCTTTGCGCTGAGCCTTAAGCGATGTGCATTGTACCCAGCAGTCAAGCACCCTTGGGGATTATTTATATTACGGTTTTTCTCATTTATAAGCTTAATAGCACAATTGGGTTTGGCAAGTATTGTCGCCTTAACAACCCTTAGTGACTTAGTTTAACTAACTCATCAAAAAACCCGCTGAATAGCGGGTTTTTATTTAACTCATAAAACACTTTAGCGATTTTGCTCGTGAGATGCTTTCTCGTCAGCTAAATCATCTTTGAGTTTACGTATTTTAAGTCCCAATTCTTGTCCACGATAGCGGGCGTAATAGGTACAACCGACAAACATGGCACTTGCGAATAATAGCTCTAGCAGCACCCATATCATTTGTTCTTGAGCAACCCATATTAAAGTAAAACCATGGATAAAGTAGAACATGACAATAAAGTTGGCCCACGCATAGGTATAAGGCTTATCTTGTAATATACCTTTTAATGGCAATAACAATGGCACTATGTACACAACAAAAATAAACCCATTGCTGTGGCCTTCTCGCGGTGCGATTAGGTAAAGCCAGATAGGCATAAGTATCAAAAGTCCAAAGTAGCCAAATAAAGCGATCCGCTGAAAGCGCAGTGTTATCGCTTTCTTTTCTGGGCTGACAGGGTGTTCGGTTTCTGTTGTCATTTTAGTTTACTCGTAATTTTAACTAATCTATGGCCAACACTTTGGCATATTTTGATTTCGTCTTTACTTAATTGGTTACTATTACTAGCTCCAGCAACATGGGAGGCTCCATAAGGAGTCCCCCCCGATTGTGTTGCTAAAAGCTCAGGCACCTCATATGGAACACCTAAAAGCATCATACCGTGATGCAGCAATGGCAGTGATAAATTTAACAAAGTTGCTTCGTTGCCCCCATGCATACTACTGGATGATGAAAACACACACGCTGGCTTATCTATTAATTGACCCTTTAGCCATATATCACTGGTGGTTTCCCAGAACGCTTTTGCTTGAGAAGCCATCATGCCAAAACGAGTTGGAGTACCAAAAGCTAAACCGTCGCACTGAATCAGTTCATCTTTATCAATGACAATATCTTCAGGGTTTTTAGCTACAAATGTTCTTAATAGGGCTTCACCACCTTGTGATTCTATAGCATCAGCAATTTCATGAGCCATGGCTGCAACAGAGCCATGGCTGGAGTGATAAAGTACAACGATGTTTGGCTGCATTACAGTACACTTAATACGTTTTCAGGTGGGCGACCGATCGCTGCTTTATTTCCATTAATAACTATGGGACGCTCAATAAGCTTAGGGTTATCAGCCATTGCTTTTATTAATTCTTCTTCATTGGTCTGCGCTTTGAGTGCTAAGGTTTTGTAGAGATCTTCTTTAGTACGCATCATGTCGCGTGCAGAATCAAGCTCAAGTAACTTGACTAGTGTGGAAATTTGCTCAGTGTTGAGTGGGTTTTTTAGATATTCAATTATTTCGGGTTCAATAGAATTTTTTTCTAGCAAAGCAAGGGTTTCACGAGATTTAGAGCAGCGTGGGTTATGATAAATAGTAACAGCCATAGTAAAAATCCAAATATTTAAAGTGGTGGTATTTTAAGGTAAGAGGCGCGAGACTTAAAGTCTCGCGAGTTCTTTTTGCATTTGCCTATATTGCGTTAACAAAGCCTTAAGACGTTGTTGTTTTATTACTTCTTGAGGTTCAACAAAGTTTAGTGCCTTTTGTACTTCATCTGCCGCTTTTAGGTAAGCGCCATATTGTGCAAGCACGTCAGCGTTTGCTTCATGGTAGGCAGCAAGGTTTTCTTGCTTTTTATAAACGTCGGTAATTAATTGCTTTGCTAAATTATGCTCTGGTTTTTCAAGTAAAAATGATTTTAGCAAACGCTCAGCTAAAGCATATTGCTTAGCCTCCAGTGCTGCATTAGCATAATTTAAGGTAATAACTTGATTATTAGGTCGGTTGTCATGCAGGCTTTCTAAAAAGTTAACGGCATCTTTAGCTTTCCCCTGACCTATTAATAAGTCAGTGTGGGTATCTATATAAAATAAGTTTTTAGGATCAGCTGCCATTAGTTCATCAAGTATGGTGGCCGCTTCTGCATACTTTTTTTGGTCTAACAAACTAATACCTAAGCCGTATTTAAGTGCGGTGCTATTATAGAAGGTATTTTCTTTAATCAGTTTTCTAAATAGGTTTTCTGCATCAACAGGTTTATGGTGATAGCGTGCTATAACACGGCTTTTAGCGAGGTTAAATTCGAGGCTCTGTGGGTATTGGCGCTTTTCGAATTGTTGCGCACGCAGACGCACATCAGATACTCTTGACTCCGGTAATGGGTGAGTAAGTAAAAATGCCGGTGGTTTATATTTATAACGAATTTGTGCTGCAAGCTTAGTTAAAAACTCACTTGATGCATAAGGGTCAAACCCCGCGTTATTGAGGGTTTGCATACCAATTCTGTCTGCTTCTTGTTCCGCCGAGCGGCTATGGGTTAATTGACTAAATGCAGCTTGAGTTTGGCTAGCCGACAAGATAGCAATACCAGCATCAGGTGCAACAATCGTTGCTAAAATACCTGCAACCATGCCAGCAATAGTCATGGCACTGTTATCTTGTTGCTGCTGAATACGCCGTGCTAAGTGACGCTGCGTGACGTGAGCAATCTCATGGCCTAATACTGAAGCAAATTGGCTTTCGTTATCCGACTGCGCCATTAGGCCTGTATGCACACCGACATGACCGCCATAAAAAGCAAATGCATTTATTTCTGGATTGTTAATCCAAAAAAATGAAAACGGAAATCTAACATCGCTTGCGTTTGCTACTAACTTCCTTCCTAACGTTGATAAATATTCATCAAGCACCGGATCACTAACAACAGGAGATGAACCACGGATTTGCATCATCATTACTTCACCAATTGCTTGCTCTTTTTCAAGTGGTAAAGCTTGTAATGCTGAAGTGCCTAAATCAGGGAGTTTAAAGTTAGTTTGTGCCTTTAATGGCCCACTGTGCAACACACTAAAAGTTATAAGTGCGCTGAATACAGTGATAAAGGCTAATTTTATTCGCATTTTATTCCTTGCTGGTTGTATCGCCGAGCATTATTCTTGCTATGTCAATTTCATCGCTGCAGGCGCGGCTATCTTTTTCACATAATTGGTAGAAATCTTTTATTGTGACTCCATCAAGCTTTACAACGTTCAATTCTCTTTGTAAAAAATTGACAATTTTATGCACCGTCTTGTGTGCATGAAGAATTAAGGCTTTGTCGGCAGTATCTCCGCGCTCAAAGTAGAAGCCAATGAATTTATGTAACTGGTTTATGCGAATTAAGTTACGCATAGTAACAGGGTCCCATACTTTAAATTCCATGAAACGATTATCTTTAATATATTGGTCAATCGTGACATCTTTGGCATAAGGTAACGCCCATAACTCAAACCCTCTGTCTGTAAAGATTTGGTGCAGTGCTATACGGGGTTTATTTTCGCAATGAATTTCACCCAGTGAGTCTTCATGACCGCCGAGTAAATCGAGGTTCCAGTTACGCTTATCAATTAAACGCTTAACGGCGTTATCAAAACCATGTTCTAATATGCCCTCAGACTCACTCACTGAAGAGGCTACTAAATGATAAAAAGGCGGCAGCTCTCCCCAATTTATTTGTTTTTTATACCAATTGATATCTTTTAATGTTGGATTACTTGGTAGTAGCGCTTTATTATTCGTGCCTGACATTGGGCTTTCCTTACTACAATATATTTATTAAGGATAAACCATTGTGCAGAGGGTTTTAAGAAAAAAATGCAGTTGATTTAAAATGTAATTATGTAAGTGAGAGATATTCGCGTTCTGAGCTTATTTTTGTACAGTGAGAAGTTATGTTAGAACAAGATTTGCGCGCATATAAATGCCCACAACAGTTTATTCGTTTCAAGTTGGGTTTAAAACAGGCAAACTTTAATCAACAGCCAATTAAGTTTACGTTAACGCTAGAGCAATCAACATCTGATATTGAACGTTTTTTGCAAAAGCATAAATATCATTACCAATTACAAAAACAGCTCGGGCTGTTAATGGTGGAGCCACATCGTGTTTGAATATGTAAAAGCATGGTACGAAAGAAAGTTTTCAGACCCTCACTCGGTTACCTTGTTATTTTTATTAGTCGCATTAATGGCGCTATTTTATTTCTTTGGTTCATTGATTGTTCCTGTTTTGGTTGCTTTAGTCATTGCTTATCTCCTTGATTGGCCAGTTGCACATTTAGAGCGGCTTGGATTAAGGCGATTCACGGCAACTATTTTTGTTATGTTAGCCTTTACAGGGTTATTGCTTACTTTAATTGTGGGAATGGGCCCAGTGCTTTGGCAGCAAGCCAGTAACTTGCTTCAAGAATCACCTCATATGATTGAAAAAGGAAAGTATTTTTTATTACATTTACCGGATCAATACCCTAGTTTGATAACTGCTGAGCAAGTTCAGTCGGTGGTAATGAGTGTAGAAAGTAAAGTCATTGAATTTGGTCAAATTGCTTTATCTGCATCTTTGACGTCGCTTAAAGATGTCGCAGCGTGGTTGATCTACTTGATCCTTGTGCCTTTATTAGTTTTTTTTATGCTAAAAGACAAGCTTGAACTAACGCAAAGTGTTGCAAAGCTAGTACCCAAACAGCGCCGTTTAATTTTACAAGTTTGGCATGAAATGAATCAGCAAATCATGAACTACATTCGTGGTAAAGTGTTTGAGATTTTGATAGTGGGTTCAGTATCCTTCATTGCTTTTACTATTTTAGACTTACGTTATGCTGCTTTATTAGGGGTATTAGTTGGCTTTTCTGTACTAATTCCATTTGTTGGTGCTGCGTTGGTGACTATTCCGGTTGCTGCCGTTGCACTGTTTCAGTTTGGTGTAGAAACGCAATTTTGGACGATACTAATCGTTTACGGCATTATTCAAGCGCTTGATGGTAATGTTTTAGTACCTTTATTGTTTTCAGAAGCGGTAGATTTAAACCCCGTTTTCATCATTGTTGCTGTGTTGTTTTTTGGTGGGCTTTGGGGGTTTTGGGGAGTGTTTTTCGCCATTCCGCTAGCTTCTTTGGTCAAAGCGCTTATCAATGCGTGGTCCACGAAGCAAGAAGAGCAACTAGTCGAGCCGCAGGGGTGAGCAGCCTTTAGTCTTAAATAGAATAGATAACGCACCATAGAGATGAATTGATTATTACACCAGCCATAAAATTTATGTAGAATGTGTTATAAGATATATCTTTTAGTAATATGGTGCGTTTTTAATGTCCGAACATGTCCCTTGTGCAGATCTAACCGCGCAAATTTATCTCGATGCAAATGCAACTACTCCCGTTTTACCTTGTATTGCTGACGTTGTTTTACACACCATGCAAACTTGCTTTGGTAATCCGTCTTCTTCACATATAACCGGAATTCAGGCAAAACACTTATTAGAGCAAACACGGGCACAAGCAAGAACAGTAATAGGGGCACAATGTGGTGATATATTATTTACATCAGGTGCCACAGAAGGTATTCAAACTGCTGTTGTGTCAACACTAATTGCAGCTAAAGACCACTCAATTAAAAAGCCTGTACTGTTATATGGTGCAACCGAGCACAAAGCAGTGCCCAATACATTAATTCATTGGAACGAAGTTCTGGGGATTCATGCAGATGTGTTAGCGATCCCAGTGTTAAATGACGGAACCCTTGATTTAGACTTTATTACACAGCATGCCAAAAATGCTTTAATGATTTGTACTATGGCGGTTAATAATGAAACCGGTGTTTATCAAGATTTAGCTGCTATTGAAAAGGCTATTCGAGCGCATAATACTGATGTCGCGTGGATGGTTGATTGCGTTCAAGCGCTTGGAAAGACAAATCTTGCTTTGAGCGACACAACGATTGATTATGCGCCATTTTCAGGTCATAAATTGTATGCACCAAAGGGGATTGGCCTACTCTATATTCGTCAAGGACGTGAATACACTCCATTTATTGCTGGAGGTGGACAAGAAAGTGGTATGCGCTCAGGGACAGAAAACTTACCCGGAATAGCGGGATTAAATAAACTGTTTAGTTTATTGCTCGATGAAACGGACACTACATTTAAGCCTATAAGCGTACTGAACGAGTACCGTGATAAATTATATGCTGCTTTGACACATACATTTGGAAAAATTACGTTTAATCATCGGTTTGACAACAGTGTGCCGACAACACTGAACTTTTCTGTGGATGAGTTAAGTAGCAAAGAGGTGATGGATTTATTTGATGCGGCAGGTATACGTATAAGTGGAGGCTCAGCATGTAGTTCTGGCGCGAATAGAAGCTTTGTACTTGATGCTATGGGAGCATCAGATTGGCAAAGCGAAAATGCTTTACGTTTATCATTTGGTCCTGCCATGTCAGCTTTAGAAGTTGATTTGGCATGTGAGCGAATTCGCGCATTAAAGCCTATTTTACAAGCCAACTGTTTAGTTGTATCTGATGCATTGTCGCCTCAACAAGAAACATGTGCTTTAGGGTTAACTCAGTATAGGCATCAAGGTGCCTGTAGTTGGCTTTATGTAAGTGACAGTAAAGAGGCCATTCTTATCGATCCGATTGCTGAAATGCTTCCTCGACTTGAAAAAATAGTTAACACGCAATCATTAAACATAGTGGCTATATTGGATACGCATGATCACCAAGATCGTATTTCAGCAAGATCACTTTATGAAAGTGCTTTCTCCACTGCTTTAAGTGATATTAAAACGGATAAATTGGGTTGGCCTGATGATAAAGAGGTACTTGACTTAACCCATATTAATTTGGAACGCATTAAAACCCCTGGCCATAGTAAAGATAGTATGAGTTATTTAATACGAAGCAAAAAATCAGGCCAAATTTTATATTGTTTCTGTGGCGATTTACTACTGCCAGCCGGGCTTGGTAGTACGTTATTAGCAGGGGGGGATGCAGATGAAATGGCTAACTCGTTGCGTCAGCTAAATCAGATCGTGCAAAATGAAACCGTGATCTGCTCCGGCCATGACTACCAGCAGTGTTTTGCTATTAACTGGCATGCACAAATTCAACAAACTCCATTGTTAAGTGCCTTATTGTCGGGTGCAATGTCTGATGCTGAATTTGTTAAAACCAAACAAGAGAATGACGCTAGCATAATCACTCATTCGGCAAGTTTGTGTGGATTTGCTGCAACGCTTGATGAGCCTGCTTTAATGCAAGTTGATGTAACGAAAGCCAAAGCAATGTTGAGCGAAGAGAATACATTTCTGATAGACACCAGAGAGCCTTACGAGCACGGTGCTAATGATCTACACAATACATTCAATTTGAATAAAGGACAGATTATTAATATACCACTGAGTCGAATGGCGCATGCTTTAGTGGCTGGACAGTTAGAAAAGGCACATCGTTATATTTTATTGTGCCGCAGTGGTAATCGCTCAAAACAAGCTGCGAATAATTTGGCACATATTGGTTTTAAAAATGTGTACAATCTTAAAGGCGGCTTAGCGTTACTTTAGCCGTATATTAACCGAACTATGGAATTGCCCAATAAAAAAGGCGCTAACATGTGCGCCTTCTTGCTTACCTTACAGTTTTGGTCCTGAACTATCTCTTACGACAATTGAGGGAGTGAATGAAGTGATAATATCTTTATCTTGATTTCTAGCCCCTCTTGTTTTGGTAAATAACAAACGTGCAGCATGTTGAGAGATTACATCGTTTTCTTGATGTGCAGTTGTCAGTTTAGGCCATGTTTGGCGTGAGAAAGGAGAATTCTCGAAACCAGTGATTGAGAGCTGTTCGGGTATTTTTATTCCCATTAAACGCGAGGCGAAAAGCGCACCCGCGGCCATTTCATCGTTACCGCCTAAAATAGCTGTGATAGCTAATTTATTGTCATCAGCTAGTAACGCTTGTGCACCTTCAACACCTGATTCGAATGAATATTTACCATCATAAATAAACGCATCGTTCGTTTGAGTATTATGATCTGCCAGCGCGGCTTTATAACCTTCTAATCGTTCACTTGTCGATTTATGTTCTTTATCACCGCAGATAAATCCAATGTTTTTGTGGCCATGCTTTAGCAGGTGCGTTGTTATCTCATAGGCGGCTTTAAAATCGTTAACATAAATACAGGTATCTTGGTCCTCTTCACTTGGGCGACCAGATAAAACACGAACATAATGGATGTTTAATTCATCTAATAAATTAGTAATGCTGCTTTGCTCGGATAGAGGAGGGGTTAACACTAAACCTGCAAGCCTAGAGCGCTTGATCATTGTTTTAAAATCATGCTCCATATTCGCTTCAGAATAACTGCATGGATGAATAACAAGTTCATAGCCTTCATCTTTGCAACGCGAGAGCACACCGTTTTGCATATCGATTACATAATAAGCATTGGGATTATCATAGACTAATCCAATAGTGAATGAAGACGTTCCAGCTAGATTACGAGCAGCAAGGTTCGGTTGATAATTTAATTCGTTTACTGCTTCCATAACCACATCAAAGGTTTTTTTACGTACGGAAGGCTCTTTATTTATCACTCGCGAAACCGTTTTCATTGAAACGCCAGCAAGCTTAGCTACATCATTTATGGTTACTTTCATACAGTTACTTATTAGGTTGTTATTATCGAGTTGTTTATACGTTTATCAAGCGTCGACATTTGTTATAAATCGAACCGATGAATTTTTAAAATCTTCATCAAGCCGACTAGTGTAGCTAATGTAAAGTAAAATTAGCAGTAAAATAATTGATAAAATTTTTATGATACCGGTGTCAAACGAGTAAAATTAAGCTATTATCCCGAATGTAAAATATAAAATTAGAACATTGACAGCGTTGTCATTTTAACTTATCGTTAACTTTGTTTGTATGTTATTAGACTATCGCTTAACTATATTTCTATAAAGATAGTTATAAATCAGTTTGTTGCAAGTTTATTAGGGGATTTTAAAAATGAGTTGTCGTTCACAACTGGCTAGCTGGCAAGCACTGAATATTAGTGCTGATAAGATGAAAGAAGTTCACCTTAAAGATCTATTTGCCAATAATAGCAGTCGATTCGAGCTTTTCTCGACTCAAACCCCTGGCATATTATTTGATTACTCTAAGCAACTTATTGATGAAAAAATACTAAACCAATTACTAAAGCTTGCCGACGATTGTGATGTTGCTGCATGGCGCGATAAAATGTTTTCAGGTGAAAAAATTAATTTCACAGAAAATAGAGCTGTGCTTCATACCGCGCTTCGAAATAGACACGCCAGTGACCTAGTTGTTGATGGTGAAAATGTTAGTAATGTTGTGAACGCCGAGCTTGAAAAGATTAAAGGATTTGTAGCGAAAGTACGTTCAGGTGAATGGCTAGGCTACACAGGTAAACCTGTAAAGTCTGTAGTAAGTATTGGGGTGGGTGGTTCAAACCTAGGGCCACAAATGGCTACGGAAGCGCTTAAAAGTTATGCCGACGATACCCTGAGCGTTCACTATGTATCTAATGCAGACGGTGTACAAATAGCATCGGTTTTAGAACAAATTGATCCTGAAACAACATTGTTTGTTATTTCTTCCAAAACATTTACCACATCAGAAACAATGACGAATGCTAAAACCGCTGTTGATTGGTTTTTAAGTTCAGCTAATGACAAAAAATTTATTGCAAAGCACTTTGTCGCTGTGAGCACAAATTTAGAAAAAACGGCTGCTTTTGGTATTGCAAATGAAAACGTATTCACAATGTGGGATTGGGTAGGCGGTCGTTTTTCATTATGGAGTGCGATAGGATTACCTATAGCGCTTTACCTAGGATTTGAAGCATTTGAAGATATACTTGCAGGTGCGTTTGAAGTAGATGAGCACTTTAAATCAGCGCCCAATGAAAAAAATATTCCGCTATTGATGGCATTGTTGAGCGTGTGGAATACGAGTTTTCTTGGTTATGATGCGCAAGCTATATTGCCATATGATCAAGCATTGCACATGTTACCGGCTTATTTGCAGCAAGGTGAAATGGAAAGTAATGGTAAACACGTCAATTTTGCTGGTGAAACTGTTAATTATACGACGGTTCCTATTATTTGGGGAATGACGGGCATTAACGGCCAACATGCTTTTTACCAATGTTTGCATCAAGGTAACGTGATTGTGCCTGCCGATTTTATAGCCTCAGTTAAGCCGCAGGTAAGTGTTGGACAACACCACGATATATTACTATCCAACTTTTTTGCTCAAACAGAAGCAATGATGATGGGTGTTGATGAAAACCAAGTACGTGCAGATTTAACGGCTAAAGGAAAATCTGAGAGTGAAATTGAAACGCTGTTAAATCATAAAATACACAAAGGTAACAGACCGACTACTTCTATTCTTTTGGATGTAGTTGATGCAAAAGCAGTCGGGCGTTTAATTGCACTGTATGAGCATAAAATATTTTGCCAAGGTATTATTTTAGAAATATGCTCTTTTGACCAATGGGGAGTTGAGTTAGGTAAAGGGTTAGCGTCTAAAATAGAAGCTGAATTACTTGATGAAACAGTTAAACATACCCACGATAGTTCAACTCAAGGCTTAATGAACTACTACAAAGCGCACCGCGCTTAACAAATTTAGCGATTGGCATTAGTTAAATGCTTATTGCGAACCAAATACCTTTGAACGGGTAGCGCTGGAGTTCTTAGGGCCTGTATATTTGTGAGAGGATATGCAGAGCCCCTAAGGCTCATTTAATCAGCCGTATAAATCGAATTCAACAGGCTTTTTCTCGATGCGAAAAGCTGATATCACTTTAAACAACAAACGTATGCCTGAACTGCAATAAAAGCAGTCGACAACTGGGCAATGCTAACGTAGAGAGTTAATTATGCTAAATCCTTTTGATATTGTTATTTTTGGGGGCGGTGGTGATCTTGCTTTACGCAAATTACTTCCAGCAATGTATCGCGCATATCAAGAAGGGAATCTACCAGAAGGTTCGCGTATATTGCCGACCGTTCGCGAAGAAAGTAAACGTGCAGAATACACCGAAACCGCGCATGAAGCGTTAAAACAGTTTCTTAGTAAAGGTGAGTTTAACAGCAAAGATTGGAAAGCATTTTCTGCTTTTTTAGTTCCGGTTGTTACCAATGTAACTGAAGCGGATAGCGACTGGGATAAATTAAAAGATATTCTCGATCGAGATTCTTCAGAAAAATCACGTGTTTTCTACTTGTCATTACCACCTGCTGTTTACGGAAGTTGCTGTGAAATATTGTCTGTCAAAGGTCTTATCACCCCGACATCTCGTGTAGTGGTTGAAAAACCCATTGGCTACTGTGGCCAGTCAGCAGAAGAAATCAATGCAAAAATTGCTGAGTACTTTACAGAAGATCAAATATTCCGTATTGACCATTATTTAGGTAAAGAAACAGTTCAAAACTTAATGGCACTGCGTTTTTCAAACTCATTGTTTGAAAATATGTGGGATGCTAAATCAATTGATAACATTCAAATTAGCTTATCAGAAACGGTTGGTCTTGAGAGCCGTGCAGGGTTTTACGACAAAGCCGGTGCATTACGTGACATGGTACAAAACCATCTATTGCAACTACTTTGCCTTGTTGCAATGGAGTCTCCTAATAAGCTAAATGCCAATAGTATTCGTACTGAGAAGTTAAAAGTATTGGAGTCTTTACGCCCATTGGTCGATGGCGATGTTGATAACAATATTATTCGTGGTCAATATGTACCAGGTGATTTAGACGGTAAAATTGTACCTGGTTACTTAGAAGAGTTGAATGAAGGCGCCAGCAAAACAGAAACATTTGTGGCTATTCGTGCTCATATTGATAATTGGCGCTGGGCGGGTGTTCCATTTTATTTACGTACAGGTAAGCGCATGGCTAAACGATGTGCTGAGATTGTTGTTGAGTACAAAAAAGTATCGCACAATGTTTACGGTGATAATGTAGGTAAAATAGAGCCAAATCGCCTTGTAATAAGGCTTCAACCAGAAGAGACAATACAACTTACTTTAATGTCTAAACGTCTTGATAACTTAGAGATGCAGCTTGAACCTGTCACAATGAATATTGAGTTATCAGAGGCCTATAGTAATGGATTCCATTCTGATGCTTACAAGCGCTTAATGCTTGATGCAGCGGCAAATAATCCATCACTATTTATACATCGTGATGAAGTTCGCCAAGCGTGGAAGTGGATTGATCCAATTATCGAACGCTGGCAAGAGAAAGGTAAGCCTGCATTATACCGCGCTGGCAGTTGGGGCCCGGAAGATGCGGATGATCTTCTTGCTGAAAAAAATCATGTATGGTTTAACACCGGCGAAAAGGGATAAGTATGGCACATATTACTGAGAAATTTTTTGATTCAAAAGAAGCACTAACTGCTGAACTCTCTGCTAGTCTAGAGAAAAATTTAGTTTCTGGCATTGAGCAAGACGGTCGCGCTGTACTGATGGTTTCAGGTGGTTCATCACCGGCACCAGCTTACAAGCACCTTTCAAACCTAGAGCTAGATTGGAAAAATATCGATGTAGCTATGGTTGATGAGCGTTGGGTCGATGCAAGTCACGACAAAAGTAATGAAGCATTTATAAAAAGTACTTTATTGCAACATCACGGCGCAGCCGCTAACTTTATTACCATGAAAAATGACGCAGAAACGGCAGAGCAGGGTAGTGAAGAATGTGAAAAAGCGTATCAACAACTCAAGCAAACTTTTGATGTAACAATTTTAGGTATGGGTCCTGATGGCCACACAGCTTCGCTGTTTCCACATGCCAACGGTCTAGAGTTCGGTTTAACCACATCGCAATTGGTTTGCGCGATTAATGCTATTGAAAGTGATGTAACAGGAAGCATTACGGAACGAATGACTTTAACCTTGTCTGCTATTGCGCAGTCTAAAGTTGTTAAGTTACTTATTAGTGGTGAAGAAAAATTAGCTGTTTACAAATCTGCAAAAGCAGGCGGAGAGGTTAACGATATGCCACTTCGAGCCGTTCTCAATCACCCAACGATAAACATAGAAGTTTATTGGGCTCCTTAACATAACAGTACCTAGTATTA
The DNA here is from genome assembly GCF_054960735.1 of Pseudoalteromonas sp. RWi3. Taxonomy (NCBI): domain Bacteria; kingdom Pseudomonadati; phylum Pseudomonadota; class Gammaproteobacteria; order Alteromonadales; family Pseudoalteromonadaceae; genus Pseudoalteromonas; species Pseudoalteromonas sp. RWi3. The sequence goes on along the minus strand of NZ_JBHNYL010000001.1, from coordinate 467,877 downwards.
GAAATGCAGACATTTAGTCTGCATTTTAATTTCTACACTGGTTTACTTAATTTATCTGGTTAATAGATCAACTAATTCTTAATATTAAATATAAAAACCATCTTCTCTAAAACGTCAGGCAATTTCTTTACTTTTCATAACCTCCTCTCAATAGCATGTTGAATATTGATGCTGACAGATTTGCATATACCCAAATCATCTCAAGATGTGAGTGTTGTTGGGCGTTTAACTGTTACTTACTATAATGATTGTTACCCGTAAAAAGGGATTGCCACTGTTGCAAAGTAACGTCTTGATATTAAAATCCTTTTAAAATGGTGAACTCTGTATTTTGGGTGGCTGAGGTATATAGTTTTGTTTAGATATTAGGCTTTTAATTAAAGGGTTACTATGAGCATTAAATAAAGGTAGACATGTGGTGATGAGGCCTTTATAATTTTAAATGACAACGCTGTCATTGATATTGATAATTATTTACTACCCCCTTGATTGTTTTATTTGCCCAATAACAAATCATTATCTGTTTTACAGCCAATGTTATTTTATAGAGCTTTTGCTCTTTAAAATGCTTAAGTGGAACGATAAGTTTACAAGTTGTTGTGGTTTTACTGCCTTTTTTACCTTTATTAGGTATGCCTTCTTTCTCTTTTGATATTAAATCATGGTATATTTGCGCCGTTAAAATGTAACAAACTATTCATTTACACTTTTAATTTCACCTTAAATCAATAAGTTGCTTTTTTATGAGTTTTTTTCGTACAGAAATTAGCTAAAAAATGTAGCACAAATGTAATTTAGGGTGTATGGTTTGTTACTAGATGACAACGCTGTCATCATCACTGGGCAGAAGTGATAAATAAAAAACCAACAAAATGATTCAAGGGGAATCCTGTGTTAGCTAAAAATTTTAAAAAAAGCTTATTAGCAGTAAATATCGGTCTTGTAATGAGTGCCGGATTCACTGGTGCTGCATTCGCAGCGCAAGAAACTCAAGTTCAAGAAGATGTTGAAGTAATTGAAGTACGCGGTATCCGCCGTTCTTTAGAAGCGTCTTTGAATACTAAACGTTTTGCAAATTCAGTGGTTGATGCTTTATCTTCGGAAGATGTAGGTAAATTTCCAGACAGTGATGTAGGTGAAGCGTTAGGTCGTATTTCAGGTGTTGCAGTTAATAGAGCGTTTGGCCAAGGCCAACAGGTATCTATCCGTGGTGCATCAGCACAACTAACTCGCACATTACTTAATGGTCACTCAGTTGCTTCAACTGGTTGGTACGACCAACAAAATATCGACCGCAGCTTTAACTATACATTGCTTCCGCCTGAAATGGTTGGCGGTATCGAAGTATACAAATCTTCACAAGCGGATATTGTTGAAGGCGGTATCGGTGGTACAGTAATTGTTAATACTCGTAAAGCATTAGATTTAGATGCAAACACTTTTTTTGGAAGCGTTAAAGCAGATTACGGTTCGATTTCAGAGCAAGCTGACCCAGAAATTTCTGGTTTATACAGCTGGAAGAACGAAGACGAAACGTTCGGTGCGCTAGTTTCTGCAGCCTTCTCAGAAACTAATTACCAACGTAACGGTATTGAATCTTTGGTTGGCTGGGGTGACATTGTTCCTTCAACATTCCAACAACAGCGTGAACGCACAGCAATTAATGCATCATTCCAATATGCACCAACTGATGATTTAGTTCTTGGTCTTAACATCATGAGCTTAGATTTATCAGCTGATAATGCAAACACATCATTATTTGTAATGTTCCCAGATGACAAAGAAGCATCATGTGAGCAAGTAAATGTAGATGGTACATGTACTTTCTACCGCCGCTCGGGTAATGGAGCTAATCCAGGTTGGGCACAAACTTGGGCTCGTGCTGGTTCAATGACATCAGAAACTGTTGATTTTGACTTTAAATATGCTGGTGAAAATTTTGAAGTTGAAGGTCGCTTCGGTAATACACAGTCAGACGGTGGTACGGATTTAACAGCTAACTATGGTTTCTGGCTTGGCACACCAAGTGATTATGCAGGCACATATGACGCAACTGGCGATGTGATCAATATCGACGTTGCAAATAAATCATTCGGTCCTGATGATTTCCAAGGTCAGCTTTCTTCAGCAGGTTGGGCTCTTAAGAAGCAACCAAATACAGATGAAGAATCATACGCACAGGTTGATTTCACTTTCCCTGTCGATTTTGGTGCAATCACCTCAATTAAAACAGGTTTCCGTTGGGCGGATCATGAAGTAACGCAAGAAACATACACAGCTAATGTTGTAGATTCGATTGCTGCTTATGATGCATCTCATTACTATTCAGGTACAGTGTCTTCAGGTGCAGGATATACGTTACCAGAACCTAAACTTGACCAAATGGTAAGTGATGGTTATGCCGCAATTACAAGCTTTGATAATACATCAATTGGTTATAAGTCAGGCTATGGTACAATCCAAGAAGAAAATATCGCTCTATATGCAATGGCAGATTTTTCAGCTGATGGCATCCGTGGTAACTTTGGTATTCGTTATGTATCAACAGATGCAGAGTCTGAATACTATGCTTTAGACGCAAGTGGTAACTACGGTAACAACTTAAGCACTGAAAAAGCAGATTATAGTGAAGTACTTCCTAGCTTAAACGTTGCTTTTGATTTGGCTGAAGATGTAATTTTACGTTTCTCAGCAGCACAAGTTATATCTCGTGCTAACTACAGTGATATGTTCGCAGCTTCTTCACTTTCAGGGTATCAAGACGGTACTATTGGTAACGAAGTCATATCAACAGGTAACATTGGTCTTGAGCCATTTAAAGCAACGCAATCAGATCTAGGTGTGGAATACTACTTTGATGGCGACGGTATGGTTAGTGCTACATATTTCATCAAAGATATTTCATCGTTTACTAAAGTTGACCAAATCTTAAATCAAAGCATTGGTATCGTTGACCCTGATTCGGGTGTTGATAACTGGACTGTAGCAACTAAAGGCACAGGTTCTGGTGGTGAAATCCAAGGTATCGAACTTCAAATCCAAGATGGTTTTGACAGCGGTTTCGGTTACCAAGCCAACTATACTTGGGTTGACTCAGAGGCGCCTGCGGAAAACTTCCCAGACCGTATTGAATTATTCTCAGATTCTTCAGAGCATACTGTAAACCTTGTAGGTTACTATGAAGCAGAAGATTATAGTCTACGTCTAGCATACAACTGGCGTTCAGAGTACATGGTTAGAGAAGCACCTTTCTTCTACGGTAACCGTGAGCACCAAGACTATGGTACGCTTGATTTAACTGCTAACTATTCTGTTACAGACTACTTAGATCTAACATTTGAAGCTGTTAACATCACAGAAGAAGATAGCATCCAAGTTGGTACAGCTACTGGTGATGCAGAAGTTAAGCCTGAGTTACGTAATGGCTACCCTGCATGGAGCTTTGAAGGTGAAGCGCGCTACCGAGTTGGTATTGCTTTACGCTTCTAATTTAGATTAGAAAGTTAACTAAAAGCCCAGTTTAATCTGGGCTTTTTTATGAGTTAGAGAATTAAGGATTTTAATATGATAAAAAAGATAGCGATAGTAGGAGGAGGAACTGCGGGATGGCTTACGGCCAATCATTTAGGCCAATCCTTACTCGGTACTGATATTGAAATTACGCTAGTTGAATCACCAAGTATACCCTCGATAGGTGTTGGTGAGGGAACAGTTCCTTCGATTCGTAATTCATTACAAAAGTTTGGAATTAGTGAAACAGACTTTATACGTGAATGTGATGTTACCTTTAAACAGTCAATTAAATTTGTTAATTGGCTAGACAAACACAAGCACGGTGAAAACTTTTATCACCACTTATTTGATCACCCACATATATTTGGGGAAGAGTTAACAGATCAATGGTTAAGCAGTGATAAGCATCAACAGTATGCCGATAATGTCTCTAAGCAAGCAATATGCTGTGAAAAAATGCGTGCGCCGAAGTCAATTTCAACGCCAGAATTTGTAGGTATTAACGGTTATGCTTATCATTTTGATGCAAAAAAGTTTGCTAGTTTCTTAATGAATCATGCCCAAAAAACGTTTGCTATTCAGCATCTGTATGCAGAAATTATAGATGTTAATTGTGATCAAGATGGTTTTGTCACACACTTGATTGATAATGAAAAAAATGAATTAAGTTTCGATTTTATTATTGACTGTTCAGGCTTTAGTGCTGCTATTTTAGGCGAAAAGCTAAATATTGACTTTATAGATCGTTCAAATGAATTGTTAACAGACACAGCGATAACGTTGCAAGTACCTACATCTGTAGATGATGAGATTCCGCCATATACAATAGCAACGGCCCATCAAGCAGGCTGGATTTGGGATATTGCATTAACAGAGCGCCGAGGTGTTGGTTTTGTTTATTCTTCAAAGCACATGAGTGAAGAGCAAGCGAAAAAGAAATTGCATCATTACCTAGGTAATAAGTTTACGCATTTAAAGCCTCGAAAAATACCAATAAAAGTAGGTCGCAGAGAAAAGTTTTGGCATAAAAACTGTGTCGCTATTGGTTTATCACAAGGGTTTGTGGAGCCATTAGAAGCAACCGCTATTCTAATAACCGATTTCTCAGGGAATCTGTTATCTAAGCGTTTTCCTCGAAATAAAGAGGATATTGATATAATTGCAACCGATTTTAATAAACAAGTAGAGTATGTGTGGGATAGTACATTCGACTTTATTAAGTTGCACTACTTTATATCTGATCGAGATGATTCATTATTCTGGGTGGATAACAAGCAACCTTCAACCTTGTCTGAGAAGTTAAAAAACAACGTGTTAAAATGGCAAAGCTTTTCACCTATAAGAGAGGATTTTGATAGTAAGTTTGATTTGTTTGACTTAGAAAATTACCTTTATGTGCTTTTTGGTATGAATTATTTGCCAAAGAAAGAACAATTATCTGAACAAGCCAGTTTATTGGCTGAGCAGCAAGTTGATTTAAAAAAGCGTCGCGTCGAACAGTTACTAATCGAATTACCTTCTCATCGAGGGCTTATAAACAAAATAGCTAAGTTTGGCTTACAAAAGCTCTGATATAGCGTTGCTTGCTCCTCGTATACTATAGCGATAGATTATGTGGTTTGGTCGTTTACTCAATTAGCCGAAAGAAGCTTGAAATAGATAGGCGACCATGTTTTATATCTGCTGTGTAATCGACATTATTATCTAAACTCGCACAGTGTAATAAATTACTTTTATATAAAACGATTCGATTCTCTTTTGCTTCAATACTAACAACCTGCTCAAATAATGATGTATCACTATTTAAATACCCAGAGTGTTGCGATTCATGCTTTTTCGTCTCTTCAATTAACTCTAGAAAGGCATGCTGATTTTCATCTGTTATTTTAACTAAGTTCTTTGGCTTATAACGATATATAGCAGTGCCGTTAGATTCCTTTCCTTTTATATAATGAACTGCTGCGTAGGTATTATCATCAGTTGAGTCAATGTGGGGGATGCGTTGAAGAATATTTAAATCCCCCGATTTTTGAGTAACCAGTGATAACTTACACCTATGTAAATAGAGATTTTGTTTACCTTTGAACACGCCTTTGTCATTCAACGTGGCAAATAGCTGCTCAAAAACGCGATAATAAGGTTTCGGCATTGTATCTCTTTTACCAGGAAATAAAGTACCGTCGCTTCCGATGGGTTCTAAATAAGCAAAGTGATTAGCAAAATGAATTACAGGGTCAATACTTTTCAAGAAATTATCAATGATAATAATGTCTTCGCCAATGCTTTCAATATGAATGACATCAATTTTATAGTGTGGGTTTAACGCGTAATTTTCCATATTTTCCAAGCTTATTTAATCCTAAAACTACTGAATATATTAACAAAATTTTACTATTATGTAATGGTAAAGGTTTACGCGTAGATTAATTTTTGAACCATCATTTATTTGCATAAAAGACCTTTGCTATTCTTTGATTTAAATTGTACAAATTGCCACAAAATTTTCACTTCCTTTTTGCAACCAAAACCTTTAGCCTTAGGGTACTAACAGCAAAAATCATAACTTATAAATTAATGGAGCAGTAACATGGCGGAGCAACAAGTACAGCCTTTACACAACGAAAAACATGCCAACACTAAAATTCAAAATGGCATCAACGTAGAATTTTTAAAATCACAACATTTAGTGCCTGTTGTTGCACATGAGTTTGCACGTGTAGCAAACGAATTTCCAATGTCTTTCGTAAAAAATAACGAAACGGGTCAGTTTCAAGCCGTTGCTATGTTTGGTTTAGAGCCAGGTGAAAATTTATTTGTTCAAGACGGTAAATGGACAGCAGCTTATGCACCAATGGCTACAACGCGTTACCCACTTGGTTTGGTTAAACACCCGCAAGAAGATCAATACGGTATCGTGATTGATGAAGCAAGCCCGCTAGTTGGTGAAGAGCAAGGTAGTGCTTTATTCGAAAACGGTGAAGAAACTGACTATCTTAAGCGTCGTAAAGAAGCATTAGTATCTTTTATTGAATTTTCTCAAGTAACAGAAGCGTTCACTAAGTTTTTAGCTGATAAAGAACTGTTAGTTGCACAGACACTAACAGTTGATATTAAAGGCGAGAAAAAAGACATCAATGGGATTTACCTTATTGATGAGAAAAAACTTAATGAACTAAGCGATGAAGACTTTTTAGATCTTCGTAAACGTGGTTATTTAGCACCAATGTATTCGTTCTTAACGTCTACTCATCAAGTAGCACGTTTAGCACGCTTAAAAGCTCAACAAGCTTAATTAAGCATGTATGACGAAAAAGCGCCACTAGGCGCTTTTTTTATGCGCTTTATCTGGTAAAGGTTGTAATAGGAGGTGATTTTAAACACAGTAGTATCACATTGAATAAACTAAATAGAAAAACATGAATAAATTAGTTTTAGCTAGTTTAATAAGCGTTACCTCGCTTATTGTTACTCCACAATTGTTTGCCAATACAAAACCATTCGCAATCGCTATCCATGGCGGTGCAGGCACTATCGAAAAGAGCAGGTTTACACCAGAGCAAGAAAAAGCATACAGAGCTAAACTCAAAGAGGCAGTAGAGAAAGGTTATAAAGTGCTTGAACGAGGTGGAGAAAGTCTAGATGCCATTACAGCTGCTATAAATGTTTTAGAAAATTCCCCTTATTTCAATGCTGGTCGTGGCGCTGTTTACACATATGATGGCAACCATGAGTTAGATGCGTCAATTATGGATGGACGTAACCGCCAAGCAGGTGCTATTTCAGGTGTTAAGCACATTGAGAACCCTATTAACTTGGCCCGCTTAGTGATGGAACAATCAGTCCACGTAATGCTTAGCGGTGAAGGTGCTGAGGAATTTGCAAAAAAAAACGGTGTCCCGTTAGTTGAAAACACTCTATTCGATACAGAAAATCGGTATAAATCTTTATTAAAAGCCAAAGAAAAGCTCGATAAAGCAAAGCAAACAAGTAAGGATTACCAAGCAGCTCACTCAGCACTGCCCGTGAATTTTAAAATGGGCACCGTAGGGGCTGTTGCACTTGATAAAAATGGCAATTTAGCGGCGGGTACTTCAACGGGTGGCATGACAGCAAAACGCTTTGGTCGTATTGGTGATGCGCCTATTATTGGTGCCGGTACATTTGCTGAAAACGAGTCTTGTGCGGTGTCAGCAACGGGCCATGGCGAATACTTCATTCGTTATACAGTGGCCGCAGATGTTTGTGCTCGTGTAAAATACCAAGGTAGAACAATTTCACAAGCAGGCGATGAGGTTATCAACGGCGTGCTTAAACCAATAGGTGGTACGGGTGGTGTGATTATTGTTGATAGGGAAGGGAATATGAGTATGCCGTTTAATACCTCAGGTATGTATAGAGCAAGCAAATCAAACACGCAAGCTACTTACGTTGGTATATTTAAAGGGGAGTAATCATTTTAAAAAAATGAAAGCGCCTAATTTATGTGGGTGATGCAGTCAGTTTATTTGTGTAATCACCCTTAATAATCTCTAATGCTTTTAACACATCTTCTGGTTTAACATTGTTTTCTTCTAATAATTGAATGAGATCAACGGCTAGTTTGATATGGGTAGGTGCTTGTTCAAGTGTTTGGCTCATACTTTTCCTTTTTTTGCGATTTGGCTGATGGCAACATCTATTGCAATGTTAACTTGGTTTTCCATGTGAATTCGCTCGTCTTGTGGCAAATAAAAAGCCATATCAACGTCAAAACGAATATATCGCGGTGTTAACTGATTTAACACAGTACAACAGAAATCCGCCATTGTATCATCGTCATATTGCTTATCTAACTTTCGCTTAATTATTTCTTCAACCACTATTTTTTCAAAGTAGTTATGTATATCATCATGGAGTCTCACGGCTTTACTCGCTTAGTTTATATCATTGATTTTAGTTTATACTAAGGTGTTAAATAAATCGAATATCTGCTGCAAAATCGAGCATGAAATTATGGGTTATTCAAATATTAAGTGTTAGAAGGGTAATTAGCGTAGTTGTTTTTTTTCAACAAGTTGGATTTTTTCTTCAGTGGCCGATATTGCCTTTCTACACCGGCCCAAGCGGCCGTGTAAGGTTAATATTTCTAAATTCAATTCAGAAGCTTTTGCGGGTCCGACATTTTGCATTTTTAGCTTACGTTCTTCTATCATTAATAATAGCCTTCGCTCGAACTCATGATTTTGTTTTAATTCATCGTAAAGCTCATGAATTGGTTGCATGATTTTTTTTGCCGTTTGCTGAAAAACTTTTGCTTTATTGCGGGGTTTAAATGTATTTTTATTTTCTTTAGCCCAGATAGGTGTTGATTTAATAACATTAAATACAGCCTCTACTTGGTTGCCAATACGTTCAAGGGCATAATTGTAGGCGTGGCGATGTTCTGCTGGAGGTAGCTTTGCTATTTCATCTTCTATTTCAATCACGTAATCAACCAAATTTAAGCTTTTAGTTGAAAAAACACGACGGTCAAATAAACTTGGTTGAGCTTGCATATAACGGTTTTTAGTAAGTAACTTAGCATTATCAAACTTGATAGCTTGTTGCTTGAGTGTATTTACTTGCTGACAAAGTTTTTCAAACGCGATTGATTGCATATTACAAATATGCCTCATAAATTAATTTAAGCGCTAAAATAATCACAACTGTATTAAAAACGGGCTTGATAAACTTACTACCAAAGCGAATTGCAGAGTGAGCTCCTAACCATGCACCTAACATCAGAAACAGCCCCATTGTGACACCTAATATAAAGTTAACATGACCCAGTGCAACAAAGGTGATTAATGACACAAAGTTTGAAACAAAATTCATGGAACGCGCTAAACCACAGTTTAACAGTAAGCTCATTCTATAAAGTAAGCTGTTTGATGCAGTCCAAAAAGTACCTGCACCTGGTCCTGCTAGTCCGTCAAAAAAACCTAAACTTAAGCCTTGCAGCCATTGCTTAACCTTTGTTGAGCGATTAAGTGGAGGTAATGCATGCTCTTCAGTCGTGCTGAGGTTACCGAACAAGCTGTAACAAGCTACAACAATAATAACAACGGGTAAGAGTTTATTTAAAAATTCGATACTTAGGTAGTCAACAACAAGTGTGCCAATTAATGCACCCAAACCCGTAGCTATGATTGAAGCGGCCCAAAAACGTGGATTAAATAGTTGTTTACGAAAATACGTTACGCTTGCGGTAAGTGAGCCAAAGCTTGCGGCTAATTTATTTGTGCCTAGAGTCAAATGGGGTGGCAATCCGGCTGTTAATAATGCGGGTACGGTTAACATACCGCCGCCGCCAGCTATGGCATCAATGAAACCTGCGGCCAGTGCCACAGCGCAAAGGAGTGCCCATGTTGTTGGGTCTAGTGCAAGTTCAAACATTAATAGTCTATTTGTCTTTTAAAAGGTGGAAGCGTATCAAGCATAGCTTTTCCATATCGCTTGGTAACTAATCGGCGATCAAGAATTGTGATTCGTCCCTGATCGTTTTCTTTTCGTAGCAGTCTACCACAGCTTTGTACTAATTTCTTTGCTGCATCAGGCACAGTGATTGATAAAAATGGGTTTCCACCCTTACTTTGCACAAACTCAGCTTGAGCTTCTTCTATCGGTGAGGTTGGCACGGCGAAGGGAATTTTAGTTATCACGAGGTTTTCAAGATATTTACCGGGTAGATCGAGCCCTTCGGATAAACTTTGTGTGCCAAATAATATGCTACCTTTCCCTTGCTCTATGTTTTTATTATGTTTTTTCAAAAGCGCTTCTCGAGACATTTCCCCTTGTACTAAAATATCTATGTTCTTTAAGCGCAATGCTTTGACTACATGATCCATCTGCCAATACGATGCAAATAGCACTAAATTAGCTTGTTGTTTATTTAAGTGTTTGGGCAGCACAGAGGCTAAATGATCACTAAAATCTTTATCGGTAGGTTCAATAGTCGATTTTGGAATATGTAATGTAGCTTGATTCGGATAATCAAAAGGTGAGGGCACTTTGAGGTATTTAACGCCTTCTTCTTTGGCTAATCCGCTTTCGTATGCAAAATGATCAAATGACCCCAGTGCGGTTAATGTTGCAGAGCATAAAACCGCACCCGCACATTGTCGCCAAAGTTTATCTTTTAAGTAATAACCCACTTCGATGGGACAGTCACTTAATAGATGATCATGATGGTTTTTATACTCTAGCCGTTTTATCCAACGTGCATGGGGAATTGCTTCACCTTTATTAGCATAACTAAACCAAAGCTTATTAAGTTGTTCTAACCGATTTATGTAATGACCACTTTCACCCAGTATAGGATCGGCTACATAGGGTTTTATATCACCATCGCTTACATCTTGCACTAATGTGTCGTGCATTTTATTTAAACAACGAAGAGCATCTAGAGTCGCTTCGCTGATGTCTTTGGCTTTGTTGTATAAAGAATCGGGGATCTCACCATGTTCAAAACGATACGTGTCATCTTTAGAGTAGTTAAAATCGGCTTTGTCTAATATGTCACGAACTATTTTTAAGTCTTTAGTAGCATCGTTCACGCTGTCACATAATTTAAAGTTTTGCCCTATGGCTTTTTGACCTACTAAAACTTTTGCCATTTTCCCACTGAATTTTGTGAGTTTGTCTAACCAGTCAATGGTGCCTTTGATAGTGGCTGCCGCAGAAGAAAAATCTCGTGTTATATGCGCTAAATGATGAGCTTCGTCAATAACATAAATGGTGTTATCCGGCTCGGGTAAAATTTTACCGCCGCCTAAATCAAGATCTGCTAGTAATAAGGAGTGATTAATAACCAAAACATCCATTTGCATTAATCGTTGACGAGCTAGTTGAAATGGACAAGTTTGATGTGCTTTCATTTGTCTTTGACAGGCATGCTTATCACAGGCAATTAGCCCCCATACACGATCAGGAATAGTATCAGCCCAGCTATCTCTATCGCCTTGCCACTTTTTATTAGTATAAGCATCATAAAGTTGTTTTAGGCACTTTGTTTCCATCGGACTCAAAGGAGAGCTCAGTGTAGGCATAAACTCCATTTGTGTTTGGCTATCACCATTTATAGCATTGTGTAGCTTATGTACGCATATATAGCGTTGGCGCCCTTTAACTAAATCAAACTTAAAATCAAGCCCTGAATGGGTTTTAAAAAACGGCAGCTCTTTACTTATAAGCTGCTCTTGCAATGCAACTGTTGCGGTTGAAATAACAAGTTTCTTTTTTTGTGCAAGTGCCAAAGGCAAAGCGCCTAGGCAATAAGCGAGTGATTTACCCGTACCAGTACCTGCTTCAATGACACAAATACGTTGTTGTTTATGGTATTCGCCTGCAAGTGTTTTCGCAATTTCAGCGACTAAGTAGTTTTGGCTGCTACGAGGACGGTAATCACTCAGGTTATCGGCCACATGCTTATGAATTTTTCGTATGGTGGCTTTTAATGGATCAGAAAGCATGGGTGAATAACCTAAAGTATGTATATAATTACAGTGCTATATATTAATTGGGATCGGACATTGACACAAGCAATCTATCAAGGCTTTATACTTTCAAGGCAACAATACTCTTCTAACAAGTATAACCCCCAAGAAGGCATTACTCTGTGTTATTGGCTGTCTAGCGATGTTGGCCCGATAAAAGTGTTAATACCTAATCAATCGGCTTTGTTTTTTATACGCGCCTCAGATTTTGAAAAAGCAAACGCTTTATTAAAATCAGCTGCAATCCCATTCGACATAAAAGAGGTATCAATACACCACTTTGACTCAGAAGAATGCCTCGCCTGTTATTTTTCTTCAACTCAAACATTATATCAAGCACGTACTCTACTTGAGCAGTCAATCTCAATATATGAAGCAGATATTCGTCACTCTGACCGTTTTTTGATGGAGCGCTTTATTCGTGGCAGTGTTTATGTCACTGGAGAGGTCACACAAAAGCAAGGTTACATTCAAATTAATTATGCGCAAATAAAGGCAGGGGATAACTATATACCCTCATTTAAGCGTTTATCGTTAGATATAGAGTGCAGTGGGGAAGGAGTGCTTTTTTCAATCGGCCTGGTGGGTGATGACATAGATTGTGTACTGATGATTGGCGAGCCTATGGCATCGAATCAGCCAATTGTGTGGTGTCATGATGAGCTCGATTTACTTAACCAGCTTCAAGCGATTATCTTAAAAGTGGATCCCGATATCCTGATTGGCTGGAATGTCATCGAATTTGATTTTACTTTACTTTATAAGCGCGCTGAAGAACTTGGAATAAAGCTATTAATAGGAAGAGATCATTCACCTCTTTTTGTAAAGGAAGGTCATTTTACGCGATTAACATTACCGGGTCGTTGCGTCATTGATGGAATCGATACGTTAAAAAATGCAACGTACCACTATGATAGTTTTTCGCTTGCAAACGTGAGTCACAAAGTATTAGGTGAAGAAAAACTGATAAAAAGCAATAACCGTTTAAGTGAAATTATTCGTCAATATAATGAAGATAAGTTAGCACTTGCAGCCTATAACCGACAAGACTGCGTTTTAGTCAATCGAATATTCGATAAGCTTAAACTTATAGAGTTTGCCGTTGTTCGTACTGAATTAACAGGCTTAGAGCTTGAGCGGATGGGTGGCTCCGTGGCTGCGTTTACAAACTTGTACTTACCTTTACTTCACCGGAGTGGATATGTTGCACCTAATTTAGGTGAGCATGGTTTAACGTTTGAAAGCCCTGGTGGTTATGTTATGGAATCAACACCGGGGCTTTACAAAAACGTATTGGTTTTAGATTTTAAAAGTCTATACCCTTCTATTATGCGTACCTTTTGTATTGATCCACTGGGCTTAATTAAAGGGCTTGGTAATGTGAGTGATGCTATCCCTGGGTTTTATGAAGCTTACTTTTCAAAAGAGCAACATCATTTACCAAACTTAATCAAAGAGCTTGCTGCGTCTCGCCAACATGCTAAAGAGACCGACCAACCTATGCTATCTCAGGCGATTAAAATTATAATGAACAGTCTTTATGGTGTGCTCGGTTCAAAAGGCTGTCGATTTTATGATCCGCGTTTATCGAGTTCAATTACCCTTCGCGGCCATGAGATCATGCAAACGACACGTAAATGGCTCGAAGAACTGGGTCACACAGTTATTTATGGCGACACAGACTCGACCTTTGTCTGTCTAGATGAAGCAATGACTGCACAGCAATGTAAGCAGGAAGGGAACCGTCTAGCGCATATCATAAATAAAAAATGGCAAGAAGAAATAAAAAATCGATTTGATTTAGAAAGTTATTTAGAAATAGAATTTGAAACTCACTATAGCCCCTTTTTTATGCCTACTATACGCGGCAAAACAACGGGTTCAAAAAAGCGCTATGTGGGCCAAGTTGATAATGATGGGGATAAAAAGCTGGTATTCAAAGGTATGGAAACCGTACGTAGTGACTGGACACAGCTTGCACAAGAATTTCAGGTAGCGCTTTTTGAATTGTTATTTAAAGATAACTTTGACGCCACAAATTTAACAACGGTTATCGAAAGTTATATCGAACGGTTACATGCTGGCGAGTTCGATAGTAAGTTAATCTACCGTAAACGCCTAGGGCAACATTTATCAGAGTACCAAAAAAACATCCCACCTCACGTACAAGCTTTAAAAAAATATCAAGCTAACAACCCTGAATTTGAAATAGCAATGGGACAGGTTGTTGAATATGTATATACAAATAACGGGGCGCAGTTACACCAAATTGGCAACAAGTTTGATTATGCAGTGTATGTCGAAAAACAAATAAAACCTATCGCTCAAATGATACTTCAACCATTAAAGTTAGACTTTCAAAGTACAAAAAAGAGCCAGTTAGACCTATTCTGATTGTTGCTGAAAAAGAAACTAAGTTCCCGCAAATAAAACAAAGCATAACAATTTAAATAAATTACCAGTTACAATTGTCCCTTAAATAAGTGTATTTGTACCTGTTTGATGCATTTTTTGGATTAATTGCTTAAATTAGTTTAATTATTCGTGAACAGATGTTGGCAGTCGTGTTTTTTTTGTTTAGTATCTTTGTGTGATTGCAACGTTATGTTCGCAATCGTTTACAAAAGCTAAATAAAAATAACCGCAATATAGTGGTCCAGGGAGAATCAAATGTTAAATAATAAAGTTTCAAAAGCTGTTCGCTTAGCGATTGCTTTTGGTGCAGTTTCAACTGCTGCCTTTTCAGCGAATACAATGGCTGCTGAAGAGGGTGCAGAAAAAGTTGAACGTATCCAGGTAACGGGTTCACGTATCAAACGTACCGACCTTGAAGGCGCTTCACCAGTAATTTCAATCACAGCGCAAGACATAAAGATGGAAGGTGACTTCACAGTTGCTGATGCTTTACGTTCTAGTTCATTAAACTCTTTCGGTTCATTCTCTGAGCGTTCTGGTAGCTCAGCGCAGTCACAAGCAACTATCAACCTTCGTGGTGCTGGTTCTCGTCGTACTCTTGTACTTCTTAATGGCCGTCGTTTCCCAGGTTCACCAACTCTTGGTGGTGCATCTGCTAACCTTAATGCTATCCCAATGGCAGCTGTTGAACGTATCGATATCATGACTGAAGGTGCTTCTTCAATCTATGGTTCAGATGCAATGGCAGGTGTTGTTAACGTAATCCTTAAAGACAACTTTGAAGGTTTAACTTTCAACGTTGGCGCTGGTCACCGTGACCAAGATGAAGGCACAACTTCATCTGAGTTCTCAGTAGTGGGTGGTGTTTCTAGCGACAAAGGTAATATTACCTTTTCATTCGATCACCAAAAACGTAAAGGTATTAGTGACGGCGCGCGTGATTATACTAAAGCGCAAATCGGCGATTTAGACGGTGACGGCGATATTGAAGCGTATTCAGGTGATACTGTAGGTTGGTCAATCTATGGTGCTACTATTGCTTCACCTGATTTTGCTACAGCTTCAGCTTCACTAAAATGTGATGACTTAATTGCAGAATATGGTGAAGATACGTTCCGCCGTGTTGATGCAAATGAAGATTGGGGCCCAGGCTCTGAGTACTGTATGTATGCGTTCGGTAACGTATCATACAACACCGCTTCAATCGACCGTAACACATTATATGTTAGCTCTAACTATGAGTTATCTGAAAATGTAGAGTTCTTTGGTCAAGCAATGTTTGTACAAAACTCTTCATTCGGTCGTTATGCACCACCTGCTGCACCTTGGCGTGGAATGGCTGCTGATAATGAGCACAACCCATATGGTGAGGAAACAACTGGTTACTTCCGTTGGGTAGATATCGGTACGCGTGATGGTAACGTTGATGACTACAACCTAGATTTAACAGCAGGTCTTCGTGGTTTCCTTGATTGGAATAATGCTTCTTGGGAAGTATATTATCACCGCAACAAGGCTGATAATAAGTCTGTAGGTCAATACTACCTTTCTTATTCAGGTCTTGCTTACAACCAACAAAATGGTATTGATTTAGGTTCTGAAGAAGGTGTTGCGAACATGAAAGCAACGACTCTTCAAGAGTCTTCTTCTACATTCGACCAAGTATTTGCTGGTATCGGTTTCGATTTAGGTGAATTATCTGGCGGTACAGTATCTCACTATGTGGGTGCAGAGTACTTTGAGCAAACTTATGCTGATATCTATGATGGTCAGTCTGAAGCAGGCCGTATCGGTGGTTCAGCAGGTAACTCTTCTGAAGGTTTACGTGATGTAACAGCTGTATTCTTTGAAACAGTATTACCTGTAACTGAGACTGTAGAGCTTAACGTTAAAGCACGTTACGATGATTATTCAGATTTTGGTGATAACATTGCACCTGCTCTTTCAGCTCGTTGGGAAGCTATGGAAGGTGTAGTGGTTCGTGGTTCTTACTCAGAATCATTCCGTGCGCCAGGTCTTGACTTGCTAAATGCTGCACGTACTTTCTCTGCTGAATCAGCAATCGATTACGCTAATGGTGCAACAACATCACGTCAGTATGATACTTATTACACACAAAACTCTGGTCTAGATGCAGAAACGTCTGATTACACTAACTTAGGTGTAGCATGGGATGTGAATGACAATGTGAGCTTTAAGCTTGATTACTTCCAACTTTCTGTTGAAAACGTAATTCAGTCTAAGTCTTTACAAGGTCTTCTTTCAGACGAAGCTGCTGGTCTAATTTCAGCGGTTTCACCTGATACAGATACTTCAAACGAAACTTTCTACTTGAAGCGTGCTGCATCTGGTACGCTAATTGAAGCGGGTACTTCATACTTTAACGGTGCTGGTTTCGAAATTGAAGGTATCGATTTCACAATCAATGCTAACCTTGAAACAGCATTCGGTGATTTACGTTTCAGCAATGTTAACAGCTTTGTACTTGCGTATGATTCTGAAGTAGGTGGTACGGTTCAAAATACTACAGGTTGGTCAGGTCAACCAGAGCTTAAGTCTGTAGCGACTGTTTCTTGGTCTTATGAAGATCACTCAGTATCTTGGAACTCTACTTACACAGATAGCACAACTGAGACAGAGATCGATAGAGACGGTGATGGTTACTACGAGCAAGAAGGTAAGCTTGACAGCTGGTTGATTCACAACTTAACTTACAGCTATTTTGCAGGTGAATACGGTTCAGTTACTTTCACAATCAATAACTTAACTGATGAAGATCCAGTTCTTTCTTCAGCAGGTACATGGGATAACCAAGACTTGTACAACAACTTTGGTCGTGACTACCGTGTGAACTACACTATTAGTTTCTAAGTTTAAATAAACTTAAAAATACATAAGGGCTGATTATTCAGCCCTTTTTCATGTCAGTAAGAAGGGTTTATGAAAGATTATTGGAGCGAGTATTGGGCACAGGGTTATATAACTTCTTTTGGTGAAGATATAAAAACAAATTACTCAGGCAAACTTAAAGAGTGTTGGGGAAATTTTTCTAATACATTAAATGAAGATGCTAAAATTTTAGACATAGGTACAGGTAATGGAGCATTAATTGATTTAATAAATAATTCTCGTGGGCATAATTTTACATTTTTTGCAGTCGATCAAGCGCAATTAAAAGAAGACATTATAAAAAACTTACCAGGTACATTTATTTCTAACACGAGCGCAGAAAACCTTTCATTCAAAAATGAATTTTTTGATGCAGTAGTATCACAGTTTGCAATTGAATATAGTGAGCTTCATGCCAGTATTAAAGAGTGTGGCAGAGTTTTGAAAAAAGGGGGGAGTTATCAGTTCATTTGTCACGAAAAAGACTCTGATATCGTTGCTCCAAATATAGATATATTAGCTTCAGCAAAACGAGTTCGAAGCACGTTTTTAAATGAGCTTTATCAGCTAATAACATGCATCAAAAAAAATGATGAAATATTAGGTGAAAAAAATGATTCGATAGAACTTTTGATAAAAGAAGAAAACAAAATAAACCCCTACGCATTCAATGCAACATTATTTCCAAGTTTTTACGAGTTTGTTTTAACTAATAGAAAAATCGACTTAGATAAAGCCTACTCTTTATTCAATAAAGAACTTGAAGGGTTAATATATAGACTGACTGATTTAGAACATGCAGCAAAAAATAGTAGTGAAATTTTAGGTTACTTAAATGAATATAATTTATCATCATCTTCTGTAAAGTTAATCGATAAAAACAAACAGTATATTGGAACACTTTATCAAGGTTATAAGCTTTAAAATTACTTTTATATTGCTAGGCTAAAAAATTTAAAGCACGTTGAATAAAGTTGTTAATTGTTTTGATTGTTTGGTTTTAAAATTCCTGGGCTTTTACCCAAATGCTAATAATAACTGTTTCACATGAAATCTGGTTGATTTTTGGTTGCTTTCGCTCTCCCTATGGCTTTCACAAAATTTATATTTATTACGTTTGTTTAACACTGCGCAAGGTTTTTTTTGTAAATGAGTTATCGCTAAAGTTAAAAAAATGTTGACCAAGTGGTGTTCCTGATATTAGTATATTTTCTCGCAATGGGGTACTTAGTTGTTATTATGTTAACTAAGTAGCTCTTTTGGGGTCTAAAACTAATAAAATCATATTTCAAATATGACCAGGGAATAATCAAATGTTAAATAATAAAGTTTCAAAAGCAGTTCGCTTAGCGATTGCTTTCGGTGCAGCATCAACAGCTGCATTTTCAGCGAGCTCAATCGCTGCTGAAGAAGGCGCTGAAAAAGTTGAGAGAATCGAAGTTACAGGCTCACGAATCAAAAGAGCTGATATGGAAGGCGCTTCACCTGTAACGTCAATCGGCAGAGTACAGATTGAATCTTCAGGTGTGCAAAGTGTTGGTGAACTTTTACAAACTGTTGCACAAGCTGATTTATCTGGTTTAACTCAGTTAACAAACAATACAAATGCGAATGATGGATCTCAAACTATTTCGCTACGTAACTTAGGCGATAACCGTACATTAGTTCTGGTTGATGGCCGTCGTTTTCTTGCTCTTGGTGGTGGTCAGGTTGATATTTCACAAATACCTATTGCTATTGTTGAAAGAGTAGACATCCTTGCAGATGGTGCTTCAGCGGTATACGGTTCTGATGCCATTGCTGGTGTTGTAAATATTATTACTAAATCAGGCTTTGAAGGCTTGAGCCTAGATGCAAGCATAGGCGCTAATTTCGAAGGTGATGGAGAATACCAACAAGCAGGTATCTCAATTGGTACTGTTAAAGATAAAACTTCATTATTCTTAAATATTTCAAAGTCTGAAGAAAAAGAAATTGGCGCCGGTGATCGAGAACTTTCAAAATATCCAGTAGCATATATCCCACAGGCTCGCGGTAGTGCTTTCGGTCTTAATGGTATATTTAATACATCTGATGGGTTTAAGTCTTTAGACCCCGAAAAAGAAGGTGCGGGTATGCGCACGGCTGACGACTTTGAGTCGTTTGGTACCAAGCACAGGTACAATTATGCTCCAACAAACTACCTTAAAACACCTTCGGATAGATTGAATATTTTTGCAAAGGCAAACCATGAATTTACTGACGAGTTACGTGCTTTCATTGACTTCACATACAATCAACGCAAATCTGTAACTCAGATTGCTGCGGTACCAATTACAGCTGGTTTCTCTGGACCACAATGGGAAATTCCATATAGCGCTGATAACCACTACAATCCATTTGGCGAAGAGTTATCTGCATTTGGTTTTAGAACTTTACCAATAGGGCCACGTACTAGCAACCAAGATTATGATACTTACTTCATCACAGGGGGATTCGAAGGTGAATTTGAAGCGGCTGACCGTACATTCTTCTGGGATGTTGCTATGTCTCGCGGCGACTCAAGCAGAACAACCCACGGTGAAAACTATGTTAACCTACAAAATCTAAGAAATGCTGTTGGTCCTTCTTTTGTTGAAAGCGGAATTGCTCAGTGTGGCACACCTGATGCTGTAATTGCTGGCTGTGTTCCTCTTAATTTATTCAATGGTGTTACGGGCTTCACTGAAGAGATGGCTAACTACATCGGCTATGAATTAAATGAGCAGGTTAAAACTGGTGTAACTAGTTTCTCTGCAAATATCAGCGGTGAGATATTTGAACTTCCAGCTGGTTGGTTAGGTTTTGCTGCTGGTTATGAAACGAGAACAAATTCTTATGTTGATAATCCTGATGCGCTTATTTCAAGTGGCTTAAGCTCAAGTAACTTTAGAGAGCCAACTAACGGTAGCCAAACAGCAGAAGAGTCGTATTTTGAACTTGCGATTCCACTTCTTGCGGATCTTCCGGGCGTACAAAACCTTGATGTTAGCATTGCTGGCCGCTTTTCAGATTTTACCAATGATGGTTTTGTAGGAATAGATCCAGTAACTTCAAAGTTTGACAATGAGAGCTTTAAGGTAGGATTTACATGGCGTGTATATGATGACTTGATGTTGCGTGGTAATTACTCTGATACTTTCCGAGCGCCATCAGTAAACAACCTGTTCTCAGGTGGTGGTGAAGGTTTCCCTTCAACACAAGATCCATGTAATACAACACAATTTCCACTTCAGTCTGAAGCCACTCAAGCGCGTTGTGTTGCAGATGGTGTACCTGCAGGTGGTTCTGTCCAGCCTACTTCTCAATTAAGAAGCTTAAATGGTGGTAACCCTGGTCTAGTACCTGAAGAAGGTAATACAACTACGTTTGGTATTGTATACAACCCTAGTTGGTTAGATGGTTTTGATATTACAATCGACATGTATAAGATTGAGCTTCAAGATGCATTATCCTCTATCTCTGCTGGTGGCATGTTAAACCGTTGTTATGTTCAAGGTGAAAGCGAGTTCTGTGGTTTTGTCAACCGTCGTGATGATGGTAGAATTGCAACTGTACGTACTTCTCAGTTTAACTTGGCTCAGTTAGAGGTAGAAGGTTATGATTTCAACGCTAACTACAGATTTGATACTCAAGAACTTGGTAGCTTTGCTTTCCGATTAAACGGTTCATATACAGATAAGTATCGCTCAGCTGGTAACGATGAGAATATTAATGATGCAGATAATCAGGTTGCTGCTATTGATAGTGACATTCTTCGCTGGAGAGGAACATTCAATACAACTTGGACATACGATGATTTATCTGTCACTTGGGGTATGCGTTACAGTAGTGACATTACTGAGTCATGTTCAATCCCAGAATCCTTCCTAGAGGATGGTATTGCTACACGCGAACTTTGTAATCAGCGTGATGTTACAAGCGAAGATAATCCTAGTGGCTTAAATCGTGTTGGTAGCGTAACTTACCACGATTTATCAGCAAGTTACTCATTACCTTGGGATGGAAGCATCCGCGTTGGTATGAGAAATGTATTTAGAAAAGAGCCACCAGTTGCTTTAAATCCTTTTGCTAATTCGTTCTATTCTGTACATGATATTCCAGGCGGTACTTGGTTTATGAACTACAAGCAAGACTTTTAACTTTTGATAGTTAAGTTTTAATCGTCTATCAGCCAGTCTATTTTTATAGACTGGCTTTTTACATTAAGTAGAGCTGTATACGACTATGATTTCTTCAAACTCTTTAAGTCAAAAGTATAAAAACAAGTTGATAACTAACGGTATAGTGAGAATTCCAGATTTTCTAACTGCTACCTTTGCTAGTGAATTGAAAACAAATGTACAAGGGTTGAGCTTTAATAAAGCGGTTGTTTTAAATGGTAAGCCTATCGAGTTGACAAAAGATATATTGAAAGGGTTTACTAAAGATGACTATCAATCAATGAATAATCAGATTGCGTTATCTGCTAGTCAGGGGGTTGGGTTCATCTATGGTAGGTGTCATATAAACGATGACAGTCCAAGTGTTTTCGTAAAATTATTGGAATGTTTAAACTCCCAGAGCTTCATTAATTTTTTAGAATCAACTAGCAATGAAAAAATTAAATCTTTAGATTGTCAAGCAACCGAATATAGACACGGAGATTTTTTAACTCGACATAATGACATATCAGTTATTGAAAAACGAATCTATGCTTATGTCATCAGCTTATCAGAATATTGGCATTCTGATTGGGGCGGAGCCCTGCATTTTTTGGATAAAAATGGAAGTATTACCAATTCTCTCTTACCTGAATATAATAGTATTACAATCTTTAACGTAGAAAAAATTCACTCAGTTAGTTACATAACACCTTTTGCTCAGAGGCCAAGATATTCGTTAACGGGTTGGTTTAAAGGTTAGGCTAAATTATTGGAGAACAATTGAATTAAAAATGAGCATCTAACTTAAACTCTGGATAATAACTTTATCTCTAGCGGCTACTTTCAAAGCTAGCTGCGTAGAGCTTTTCACTTGCAATAGACCCGCTAATGGCGCGTAAATACGCTTTGTTATCTCTCAATGTATTAGACAGAAGGTTTATAAAATTCGTACCTAAATTAGTGGTAAATTTAAATAGAACCAGCATGTGAATGGTTATAAACCTTTTATTCTGCTTTGGTTGTTTGCTCCTAATAATTCAAAATATTTTATAAAATAGTTTGTTCATGATTTACATATGGTTACATTCAATGTTAGCTTGGAAATCAATCTATTTTTGTAAACGAAACACCTCGCAAGTTAAAAAACTGTTGACCAAATGATGTCCCTGATATTAATATATTTTATCTCAATGGGGTACTTAGTTTCTAATATGTTAACTAAGCAACACCGTTGGGTCCAAAACTAATAAAATCATATTTCAAATATGACCAGGGAATAATCATATGTTAAATAATAAAGTTTCAAAAGCAGTTCGCTTAGCGATCGCTTTTGGTGCAGCGTCAACAGCTGCATTTTCAGCTAGCTCAATCGCCGCTGAAGAGGGCGTAGATAAAGTTGAGAGAATCGAAGTTACAGGTTCTCGTATTAAGCGTTTTTCTGAAGTTTCTCCAACACCTGTTACAACTATAACAGGCGTTGAATTAACTAACGCAGGTATTACTAACGTAGCGGATTTATTACAAAAACTACCTTCTTCAGGCGTTGGCTCTGCTCCAACAACAACTACGAACACAATCTTTGGTGCAGGTATTAATACAACTGATTTACGTCAGTTAGGTCAAGGTCGTACACTTGTGCTTGTTAATGGACGCCGCTATGTAGGCGCATCTGTTGATAATCCAGCGGTTGATTTAAACGGTATTCCGACAGAAATGATAGAGCGCATGGATATCGTTCACGGTGGTGCATCAGCGGTTTATGGTTCTGATGCTGTAGCTGGTGTTGTAAATATTATCTTGAAAAAGTCTCAAGATACTATGGATTTCAACTACAAAAAATCAATGCCAGAGCAAGACGGTGGGGGTTCTGAATTTTTCTCATTCACTTTTGGTGGTGAAGGCGAACAAACTAGTTTCATCACAAGTTTATCTTATTCAGAGGTAGAGCAGCTGGAGTCAGAGGATCGAGATTTCCTTAGAAATCCAATCAATACGATGCTAAATCCAGATAATGTCGATGATAAGGATGGTATTCCAGCAAGAACCTATGCAACTCATCAAGGGCTACAAACATTAGGTGCATATGATCGTGCAGGCGATGCATATTTACCTGGCGGTCAATATGTTTTTGGTGATAATGGGGAACTAATTCCTTTTGCGATCGGAGGCAAGACTCAACCAGCTCCAAACTCTCAAAGTCGTTACTTTGGCGATGGATTTTCAAATGGTTATAAATTTATAGAACACGGAGATTTGGCAACACCACTTAACCGTTTCAATGTATTCACAAACGTTGTAAATCAGTACCATGACGACCATGCAATGAATTTTGAGGTTTCATTCTCTAAAGCAAGTGCATACGCAGAGAGTAGCCCAATTTTCTTGGCTGAAAGACTACGTGTTGACAATGCTTATTGGCATCCAGATGCAAAAGCGCAGTTCGCCGATGCTGGACTTGCCCCTGACGATACAATAAGAGTTAATAAGTTGGCATCAGGATTTGGTAACCGTACTTATGAAGATGACCGCACTTCATTCAATACAACTCTTTCTTTCCAAGGGTTATTGTTAGAAGAATACGATTATGAAGTTTACTTTAGTTACGGCCGCAACAAAAATGACACAACATGGAATGGTGAGTTTTTTGAAGACAACTTCAATAAAGCCATAGATGCTGTAATGGTTGATGGTGAAATTCGTTGTGCTGACCGTGATGCAGATGGGTCACTTCTGGGCGCATTAAATGGTTGTCAACCACTTAGCTTATTTGGTTTGAATGGTGCATCACAAGAGGCATTAGACTATGTAACAACTTCAGCTTCAATTTCGAAGGTTAAACAGCAGCAAGTAATTGGTGGTGTTATTTCAGGTTATGCTTTTGAAATGCCTGCTGGTGGTGTTTCTTTTGCACTAAGTGCTGAGCACCGTAAAGAAACTGGTTCTAATGAGCCAGGTGCAGCTATGCAAAATAATCTTGTTTTCGGTAACTTTGTTAAATCTTGGGATGGCGAATTTACGGTCGATGAAATCGGTATCGAAACTTCTATTCCTTTATTAGTAGATGCGCCGCTAGTTGAATCTCTAAGCTTAGAGCTTGCTGCACGTTACATGGATTATTCTTCAGTTGGTGACAATGTTGCTTGGAAAGTTGGTTTCAACTATGCAATGAACGATCAACTTCGTTTCCGTGGTACAAAATCTAAATCAGTTCGTGCTCCATCATTATCACAGTTATACGCTGCAGGTACTCAGTCATTCGCTTCTTATGGCGATCCATGTGACCAAACACGCATTGCAACTGCAACTGACTCTAAAAAAGCGAACATAATTGCTAACTGTAAAGCTGCGGGAATTCCTAACCCAGGTATTATAGACGGTGATTGGAGACCTTCAGAGGATTGGCGTCAGGTTACACCACCAAGTGTTAACTCGGGTAACCCTGATTTACAAGAAGAAACATCAGATGATACTTTATTTGGTGTAATTTACACGCCAACAGAAAATATCACTTTAATAGCTGATTATTGGAGTTTTGATGTTCAAGACGCAATTAATTCACTTGGTGCGCAGCGTGTAGTTAATGACTGTTATGAAGCTTCAAGCCTTGATAATAGTGCATGTGCTTTAGTTGACCGAGATCCTACAACTCTAGATATTGCACTTGTGCGTAATGGGCCTTATAACTTAGCATCTTATGCGTTAAAGGGTGTTGATTTAGAAGGTAATTATAAGTACGAAACAGAGTTTGGTTTATTCGATGTTCGCTTACTTGCAAGTTACTTAGAGCACAGAGAGTTCAATACCGACGTTTCAAGTGATAGTTATGAAATGACACCAACTGTTGGTGAAGTTGCATATCCACGCTGGCAAGGTAATTTAACAATTGGCTACACTTATGAAGACTTATATGTTGGTATGGTTGGTAAATACCGCCATGCGACAGTTCTTGATAGAGAGTGGACAATAGAAAATAATGATTATAACGATATACCATCTTATACAGAGTGGAACTTGAATGCTCGTTATAACGTTAACGATATGATTGAGTTACGTGCAGGTGTTGCTAACTTGTTTGACATTACACCTCCAAGAAGACCAGGTACTTATGACGAAGGTGAATACTATGATGTTTACGGTCGTAGAATTAACGTAGGTTTTAATATCCGGTTTTAAATCACAGTAGTTAATAATAGAGCTCACATAGTGAGCTCTATTTGTATTATTTAAGTTCAGTAGCTTAGACCTTAGACATGATTAGAACGTAGCCTATTTATTACGGTGATGTAAGACTCAAAGATAAATCTAATTTCCCCCACAAACAGTTTATCATTCGTTAATGTTTCTAGTACTGTTTCATATATATATTCTCTCCATGTATAGCTCGTTAATTATTACAATAAACTATTTATTTCCCTTACTTTTTGAAACAACCTAACTGTTTGAAATTTAAGTTTTATATAGGTTTTGTTTGATAAAAGCCATTCAGTACCTTTCTAGAGAATATCCACCGAATACTTATGGTTAAGCATAGGTGCCTAATTTTATTAAAGTTACTAAAGCCTCAGTTATACCACTTACATGTAAATGGCTATATATTAAGTTTGAAAAATCCAACCTCTCTGAAATAACCAAGAAGCTTTAGAAGTTTAGATTTTGCAAGTTTTATTATGTGCTTTGTAAGCTTTAGGCTTTTTTCTTGAACTGAAATTTGATTAATCTGAATGTGGACTCTGTTTAAGGTCATGTTATATTGATGTAAGTATCTGATAGTTAATTTGGTTTACCTTTATGTTACGCAGGTTTTTTCCGGTTAAAAAAGTTGATTGTAAATTAAGTGGAAGCTTTAGTATTAACATGGAGCAGTTCGTTAACTCAATCCAATTAGCCATTTTTATTGAAACTCTTGATGGCCGGCTGTTTTTCTCAAATGCAATGTGCAAGAACGAGTTTTCTAATTTGTGGGAACAATCTACTGGGCGGTTAAAACAGGGCATAACTAAACATAGCCATGTAATTAACAATAATAACGAGGTTATTAAAACTCGAAAAACGATAAGTTTCATATTAGATGTCCCCAGTAACGAAGGTATGCTCAAAAAGGTAGAATGTGTTAAGCAGCCTTACTTTAATGAATGTGGTGAGATTATTGGGGTAATAACTTTTTTTCATGATATGAAGCTTGGTAGTAGGTATTTAACAAGTGATAAAAATAAACTTGATGAGAGCAGAGCGTTATTAAATGCTTTTTCAGACGGTAATTGTCAGTTTGAATATTTTCCAAATGGAGAAGGGCGTTTTTTAGAGTTATCAACAGGTGCATTGATAATGCTAGGTTTAACAGAGAGTGCGGTTAATAAAAAAGGAATAGCAGGGTGTATATCACCTGCTATTTGTGATGAAGATAGAGTAAATATAGCCCGTGCTTTTAAAAGTATTGATAGCGATACTAATAAACTGACGTGTTCATTTCGTTACAACTCGAAGGGCAAAATACGCCAATGTAAGTTTGTTGCGATTAGAGATGTTGCATTTAGCGAACCATCACAAAGCAGTTTATGGCATGGGATTTTTATAGACTTAGGCCTTGTAAATACTGTTGCTGAATCGAATGAAAATTTGGCTCCATCGATAGATCGAGATATCAAGACTCAAGAGTCATGGTTGCTATTCAGATATCATCAAGCTTTAGTTGATGGCCTTACTCTTAACTTAATTAACTTTAAAATATGCCAACAATCCTCTATAAATGACGTATTGAACGATGGGGCTAATATCGTGTTTATGTTGGACGATTTAGTTCAGCAATATGGTCAAAAGTGGCTTGACTACATAGCTAATTTTAAAGGAAAAGCAATTGTTGTAGCAGGAAATGGCGAACAGTTTCATTATTATACAGAATCAATAGTTCAAATACCGTTAACGCAATTTAGTAAAGTTAAATTCGCAACCTTGTTCTGTCACTCAGATTCACCTTTGCCAAATAAGGCTCTTTTTCAGCCTTGTAACTTTAAAGTGTTAGTTGCAGAAGATAATCAGGTCAATCAATTTCTAATTAAAAACCAGCTTGAACAATTAGGGTGTGATGCAACGATAGTTTGTAACGGTAAGATTGCACTTGAAAAATTAAATGAACAGAGATTTGATATCCTCATTACTGACTGTCAAATGCCTGTGATTGACGGCTTTGAGCTTACTAAGCAAATTCGTCAGAACGCGCTAACAACGATTAGAGACTTACCCATAATCGGCCTTACAGCAGATAACTCAAAAGATATATCAGTTTTATCTAATAATGTTGGTATTAATCATGTGCTGTTTAAACCGTATGACATTGCTGATTTGTATGAGGTATTAACTGATTTGGTTGAATCATCGGCCCTAGGCTCTCGTGATAGTGAATCGTTAGTTCATGATGAAATAATTGTCCCAGACTTATCTCAATGGGTAGGGGTGTTCGGCTCTGAAGCCGATGCCGTTACGATGGCGCGTATTTTTAATGAGACATTAGAAGCAGATATATTAGCGCTGGAAAAGGCGATTGAAGAAAATAACATTCCAATATGCCAGAAAATATTGCATCGAATTAAAGGGTCAATAGTCATGGTTAAAATGAATGCAATTACACAGCAAATAGAAGAGTGCGAGGCGTTAATTTCATTTGAAAATCGTATAGATGATCGGTTATACCAATTAGTAAATAACCTTGTGCAAATAAATAAGGTTGTTCTGACTTGGTTAGTTTAAAATAGTTTCTGCTTAGATTATTATAAATAATATGCTTATAATGGACTGTAGTTGATACCCTAAACCCTTATTTATTTTTGAGAGTCAAATGAAAGAAATACGTTCATTTATTAAAAATGCTAGTTTATCTGAGTTAGAAAAAGCGCAGTCATTAATTAATAATGCAATTGTTAAGTTCACTGAGCAACAACAGGCTAAGCAAGAAGTGCTCGACTTACTAAAAGAAAAAGGATTAACACTGGAAGATCTTCAAGAAGTTGCTGGTGATAAGCGCACTAAAGTGTTACCTAAATACAGAATTGAACACGAAGGTAAAATCGTTGAGTGGACCGGCCGTGGTAAACGCCCTAAAGCGTTTCAAGGTGTAGAGTTAACAGATCATTTAGCATAAAATTAAATATGCCTATAAATACGCCAATGATTAATTCATTGGCTTTTTTGTTTAAGTAGTATCGATGAGTTATATATTAAGGCCTTATCAACAAGAGGCTGTAGAGCGTACTGTTGCTCACTTTAGAAAAACAGATAATGCAGCAGTCATTGTATTACCAACGGGGGCTGGTAAAAGCCTAGTTATTGCGGAGCTGGCTAGTATTGCCAAACAAAAAATTCTTGTATTAGCACATGTTAAAGAGTTAGTTGAACAAAATGCAGAAAAGTATTCCAGTTATGGACTTCAAGCGAGTATATTTTCAGCAGGGTTAAAGCAAAAGTCACTTTCACATCAAGTCACATTTGCTAGTGTGCAATCATTATCACGTAACCTATCACAATTAAATGAACATTATTCTTTGCTCATTATTGATGAGTGCCACCGTGTGAGTGATGATGAAAGCAGTCAGTATTTAAAAATAATAAAAACACTTAAAGAAAATAATCCAAAGCTTAAAGTATTAGGCCTAACAGCGACGCCTTACAGGTTAGGAATAGGATGGATATACCATAAGCATTATCATGGATTTGTACGTGGCAGTGAGGCAAGTCCGTTTAAACAATGTATATTTGAATTGCCACTGCGTTATATGATCAAAAACCAGTTTTTAACACCACCAAAGGAAGTTGATGCTGCATTAAGTCATTATGATTTTTCATCCCTAAAAAGTGATAGTTTTGGCCGATTTAATCAAGATGACTTAAATACATTATTAAAAGAAAATACACGGGCCACCCAGTCTATTTGTAGCAATGTATTAACGCTCAGTGAAACGCGTAAAGGGGTGATGGTATTTGCCGCAACTGTACGCCATGCGCAGGAGGTATTAAGTTATTTTCCTCAGCAACATAGTGCGTTAATAACAGGTGATACCCCCGCACAAAAACGCGATGAGATAATCCACTCTTTTAAATCCAAACGGATAAAGTATTTAATAAATGTGTCTGTTTTAACAACTGGGTTTGACGCACCTCATGTAGATTTTATAGCGATTCTACGTCCAACAGAGTCAGTGAGTTTGTATCAACAAATCGTAGGTCGTGGGTTAAGGTTAAGTGAAGGAAAGAAAGATTGCCTTGTGGTAGATTATGCCGGAAATGGGTTTGACTTATTTTACCCTGAGGTGGGGAATAAAAAAGTCGACAGTGATAATGAACCCGTGCAAGTACTTTGCCCTGGCTGTGGGTTTGCTAATATCTTTTGGGGTAAAACAGACTCACAAGGAAAAGTCTCCGAGCATTTTGGTAGGCGTTGTCAAGGCTTGCTAGAAGACGAAACAGATTCATCACAATGTGATTATCGCTTTAGATTTAAAGAGTGTGAACAGTGCGGTGCTCAAAATGATATTGCAGCGAGAGTGTGTCAATCGTGCGATGCAACAATTGCTGATCCGGATGATAAATTACGCGCAGCGTTAAATTTAAAAGATGCATTAGTATTGCGATGTAGCGGCTTGAGTGTGCAAGTGCTGAACTCAAATAGCAGTGTTATTAAATTAACCTACTTTGATGAAGATGGTGCAAGCTGCGATGAAATATTTGATTTCTCTAATTCGAAAGCCCGCTATATATTTAATAAACAGTTCGGTGTTCGCTCTTCCCAAGGGCGTTTACCAATTGAGTATAAAACGGCCAGTGAAGTAATTACTGATGAGCTTAACTTAACTGCGCCTGATTTTGTAATCGCCAGGAAAAGTAAAAAGTATGGCTGGAAAGTCGCTGATAAATTATTCGACTATAAAGGTAACTACAGAAAAGCAAACCAGTTAAGTCGTTAACTACTTAACTGGTTCCAACAGGGATTATTCGCTTTCTAGTCCCCAGCCATCGCCATAGCCTTTGTGACCATTAGCGATACTTTCTAAGTACTGTTCTGTTTGGCCGAGTAACGTGTGCTCAGGGACCATTTGAACTTGGGTGATAACTTCCCAGATACCTGTGTCTTTACATTGCACAAGTTGTGTTGTTGGCGCTAATTCATCTTCACTAATCGCTTTTGCAAATTGTTCAGCTTCAGGTTTTTGCTCAAACAAAATATAAAAATCAATTTTGTGCATTTGTGCTAAATCAATACCAGCATCAGCTATCTCAGTAAGTAATTGGCCATTGTCGTCATCAGGAAATTGCATTTAGAAGCTCTATATATTATCTCAAATTCGTTATTGCTATTGTAACCAAAATAAAGCAATTAAGCGTACTAATTTTCACATTTGAGTTGATGTGTCGCGGTACTGGCTTGTGGTATTATTAATCCTCTTAAAGGTTCACTTGTTTTTAGTAAGGAAATTACTTGCCTAGTCGTTTATTTGCGCTCATCGCAGCAGTATTCTTTTTTATATCGTGCAATTTAGTTGCCGCTTCCGAAGTTGTAAAAAGTTACGATATTAATGGTATTAGTGGTGAACTTGAAAAAAATGTAGAGCTGTATTTAAAGCAACTAGAGGGAGAAAAAGCCACCAGTACATTATTGAGCCATGCTAAAAAGCAAGTAGCGAATAGTTTGAAGGCGCTGGGCTACTACAAACCTAACATTAAGCTTAACTATCTTGCGCAGTCTCAAGAGATTGTCGCAACGATTGAACGTGGCCCTGCAACACGAATAGCTGATATTCTTATTACTGTAAACGGTGACGGTAAATCTGATCCGCAACTAATGGATGTAGTAGAATCAATTAAGCTAAAACAAGGTGATATTTTAAACCACAGCCATTACGACTCTGCTCGCAAAAGAATTGAAAGCCAATTGCTCGAATTGGGTTATTTCGATGTTAAGTGGCAAACACATCAACTAGCGATTTCTCTAAAATCGAATAGCGCTGAAGTCATTTTAACTTTCGATACTGGGGTAAGGTATCAGTTTGGTGCGTTAATTTTAGGTAAACAAACCCCTGCGGAAAAGTATATTCGCACACTAGCTGATTTTAATCAGGGGGAGCAATATCAAGCGTCAATTGTTTCAGAGTATAACCTCTCTCTTTCTACAACCCCCTATTTTAATAGTGTTCTAGTCTATGCTGATATAGCAAACCGTTCAAATCAACAAGTACCCATAAATGTAGATGTATTGCATAAGCCTGCAAACAGCTTCGAAGTAGGCGGTGGTTTTGACACTGACTTAGGACCTAAATTAAGGTTTAAATGGTCAAAGCCATGGATCACAGAAAATGGCCATTATCTTGAAAGTAATTTAAACGTAGCTGAAAAACAACAAGATATATCATTCGGTTATACTGTACCTGTTGATGATCCGAATGATGATTTATGGCGTTATTCGGTTGGTTACAAACTGGAGGACGAAATAACGGATGATATTTATAGCGAAATATTTACCGCACAATTACAACGCCAATGGTTGACTGAGAGCGACTGGGTACGCACTGCGTTCATTCGCCGTGATTATGAAACTTATCGATTTGGAGATGATGAACAAAGCTCCAAAATGTTGATGCCAGGTATTAGTTATGCCAAAAAAGAAACTAAAGGTGGAACAACCCCATACTGGGGGGAGCAATGGCTTATTTCAGCAGAGTTTGGTTTAGAAGATGCATTTTCAACAACCAATATTATGCGAGTACAATTTAAAAATGCATGGTTACGCACATATTTGGACAAGCATTTACTGTTTTTAAAAGCAAATTTAGGGGCTATGTATGTTGATGACATTAATAATGTGCCTTTATCTCTTCGCTTTTACGCAGGTGGTGATCAAAGCGTACGAGGTTTTGCTTACGAGTCAATATCGCCAGAGGATGAAGAAGGGCGCTTAATTGGTGGTAAATACTTATTGTCAGGTACTATTGAGTACAATTATCAATTTGCAAAAAGTTGGCGATTAGCGCTATTTATTGATAGTGGTACGGCAACCAATGATTTTTCAGACCGAGTTGAAGTGGGCGCAGGATTTGGCTTTCGCTACCTCACGCCCGTTGGGCCTGTCAGGGTTGATCATGCTTGGGGACTAACAAAAGAAAGTAAAAGCACACGTTTAAGCATTACAATAGGGCCTGAAATTTAATGTCAAAAATGAAAAAAATTACAGCCGCACTGACCATCGTAGTTAGTACACTGATAGTTGTACTATTTTGCTTGCTATTTACAGCATCAGGAAACCAATTAATTGCTTATACAGCAAATAAATTAATTGATGGACTGTCTATAAATATCAAAGATGGTCGCTTTTTATATAATAACGCATTTGACGTTGACTATACGTCACCGAGTTTAAACCTTACAGCAAAGCAATTAAAACTCGATTTATATTGGTGGCACTGCGATGGAATTTGTATTGAAAACTTAAGTGCTCAGGCAATTAATTTAAACCTCGGTAATCCTCAAACTGAGGATGAAAGTGTTGAACCTGTTGACGAAGAATTATCAAATGAAACGCTCGGTGAGCAAGCTGCTGAGATGAGTTTGCCTTTTGCTCTGTCAATCAAACGTGTTGCAATAGCGAATTTTAACTTGTCACATTCTAGTGCTGATGTAACGGTTCATAAATTTCAACTAAGTGCTAAAGCAAAAGACTCTTTAGTAACGCTAAAATCTTTGAATATTCAACAAATTGATGTGTTATTAAAACAAAGCGAACAGTCTCCAGTGGAGCCTTTAACCGCATTGGAGCCACTACCTGATATTGAATTTAGTTCACCTATAGCTGCAAATATTGAACAAGTAGCAGTAAACTTGGTAAACATAACCAAAGGTGAACAACAGCACAAAATTAAACAAATAAATACAGCCCTTTCGCTGCAAAAAGACCAGTTGGTAATGCACACGCTGAGCGCGGATTACTTACAATGGCATCTATCAAGTGAGCTAAAAGCAGAGCTAAAAGGGCGCACGCCTTTAAGCGCTAAAATTGAAGTTGCAAGCACAGAAAATCAATTAACTTTACTCGCCAGTGGTGATCTAACTGACCTTCAACTTGATGCAATTAGCAAAGGGCTTTACCCATTGTCAGCTAAAATAAAAGCTGATTTAAAAACAGTAAACTATCCTTTTACACTAAAAGCGAATATTGCGAAGTGGCAGCTAAACACTCAAAGCAACACGTTAAAGATTGAAAATGTTGATTTAAATGGCAAAGGTAACGCAGATGACTATGTGTTAACACTTACTGGAAAGAGTCAACTAGGTGCCTACCCTGAAGTAAATTTAAATGCGATGCTAAACGGAGGTTTAACACAAGTAAATGTGGAACAACTTGCTTTAGCAGCCAATGAAAGCAGCGCCACGATAAAGGCATCAGCAAGCTGGGATAATGGTTTAACAAGTCAATTTTCTGGGCAATTGGACCAACTTAAAGCGCAATACTTAACTGATGTGGTCACCAGTGATATTTCTGGTCAATTTGCAGGGTCTTTCAAGTTTGCCAATGATAATTGGCAACTAATCATGCAAGATAGTCAATTAACGGGGCTTATTGATGACGTTAACTTTAAGTTTATGTCAGACTTTGATCTAAACAGTAATTTACATGCAAGTATTAAAGTATTTGAGCTTACAAGTGGTGAAAACACATTATCTTTAACAGGCAATATAGATCAGCAATGGAATATAGATGCAAAGCTGCATTTAGATAAACCAGAGCAAAAAAAGCTGCCTTTCACGGGGATAGGAAATGGGAAACTTGCTATACGAGGCGGGCGTTTAGAACCAATAGCTAACTTAGACTTAGCCGTGCAGGATTTAACATACGCTGACATATCGGTTGCAGCGTTATTTATTAAATCTGACTTTAATTATGCTGCTGACTGGCAAACTAATGCCAATATCAAGATAACGGATGCTCAGCTTGGCGGGCAGCATATTAATAGCCTAAGTTTAAATGCGACAGGAGACAAAAAAGACCATAGAGTTCAGTTTGAATTCGACGCGCTTGAGGGCAAAGCTGAATTTGAAGTAGCGGGTGCTGTTGTTAATAAGGTCTGGCAAGGACAGCTAAGCAATGTGTTATTGACTGATAATACAATACAGTTAACAGCAATGCCTGAGGTAGCTGTCACTTTTGATACAAATACGGGCGATTTTTCAGTTGATAAGCATTGTTGGCAAACTAAAAATAGTAAGCTATGCATTGATAAACTTAAGCAGGTTGATAACTCGGGGCATTTAGCCGCTAAATTGGATAATTTAGATTTATCTGAGTTAAAACACTTATTTCCTCATAACATAACAACACAAGGGGGCTTTAGTGGGCTAGTAGAGGCAAAGTGGCAAGCCGCCAGTTTAAGTAAGCTCACAGCTTCATTGCAATCTCATCAGCTCTCAGCAACCTACATTGATGCTGAAAAACGTTATCAGTTACCTATTGAAACTTTAACACTTGAGGCGAGCTCTGACGCCGTGAATGGTCAGCTTCAAGCAAATCTTAGCTCTAGTTTATTAGGTGATATAAGTGCGGATATTTCAGTGCAAGATTTACCTTCAAGTCGGGTATTATCTGGCAACATAGACATAGATCAAATTTTACTGACTGATTTGCAACCTTTCATTGGTACCCTAGAACAACTTAAAGGTGATATTAGCGGTCAAATTGCACTCAGTGGTTCTATCACCGCTCCTTTGTTAAATGGTAACGTCAATATCGCGCAAGTAAATATACAAGGTGAACAGCTCCCAGTCTCAGTGGTTGATTCAAATATTGATATCGGCTTTGATAATACAACCGCTTCATTAGATGGCAAGCTTAACGATAGTGAAGGTGGCAATATAACCCTTACGGGCGATATTGATTGGGGAGAAGAAAAACCAGCGGTAAATTTAGCAGTAGACGGTGAGCAATTTTATGTTAGAGCACAACAAGGTGTGCTTTTTAAAGTATCCCCAGATTTAAAATTAAGCCTTGCAGATAGTGCATTCAAATTAGCAGGGCAAGTTGTAGTCCCTTATGGGCGAATTACTATTGAAGAATTACCTGAAGGGGCTGTGCAAGTAAGTGATGATGAGATTATTATTGATCAGCAAAATGAACAGTCCAAAGCAATGCCATTTGATTATGATATTGATCTAAAATTGATTGTAGAAAATGATGTCCGTATAGATTCGTTTGGGCTCGAATCTAAAGTTGCCGGTGACTTAAGCATAAAAATGGATCAACAAACTCCCATGATTGCTACCGGTGAGCTAAACTTACGTGAGGGTACTTATCGTGCTTTTGGCCAAGATCTAATTATTACTAAAGGTCAAGTTGGTTTTAGCGGACCAATTGATAAACCTTACTTGAATATAAAAGCAATACGTAACCCAGAGAACACCGCTAATGATGTCGTAGCGGGGGTTACACTAACAGGGAATGTTGAACAACCTTCTTTAAAAGTATTTTCAGAGCCAGCCATGGATCAAGGGCAATCATTAGCTTATCTTTTAAATGGCCAGCCGCTTGATGAAGGTGATAGTTCAACAGATGCCATGTTAACTCAACTATTATTAGCACAAGGGGTGAGTCGCAGTGAAGGATTGGTGTCAAAAGTAGGTGAAACCTTTGGTTTATCGGATGTTAGCCTTAGTTCAAAAGGCAGTGGTGATGACACTAAAGTTGAAATTTCAGGTTATGTCGCACCCGGTATCCAAGTTAAATACAGCGTAGGGGTGTTTGAGTCGTTAAGCGAAGTGGCCATTCGCTATCAGCTCCTCTCTCAATTGTATGTCGAGGCGACCAATGGCTTAACTCGAAGTATTGACATATTATATAAATTTGATTGGGATGAATAATTATTAAAGTGAATAGACTCTTAATTATTGGGTGCATATTAATGCCATTTATGACTGCAGCCGAGGCGTTAACAGTTCGCTATACTGCGGGAGGACACCCATATATTACAGAGTTGCTTAAATTAGTACTAAGTAAATCAGACATCACCATCAAACCAATTGAAATTGATAAAATCCCGTCGCAGACTCGTGCGATACGCCTTTTAGGTGAACAAGATGGCATTGATGTTTTTTGGACGGTCACCAGCCCTTCGTCTGAGAAAAGAGCAAAAGCGATATTAATTCCTCTTGTAAAGGGGTTGATGGGGTATCGCATTGCATTAATACAAAATACAAGACAAGATCTTTTTTCAAATGTTACACACTCAGGGCAGCTGAGCCCATTTACATTTGGCTTACGCCAAGATTGGCCTGATACTGCTATTTTTCAAAGTAACGATTTAAAGACTATTACGTATGGGCAAGGAGCAGACCCACTTAATATGCTTACCAGTGGCCGTTTTGACGCTTTACCCTTTGAAATATTCGACCTTGCAAGTTTACACAATGAGCAAGTTGTTGGTGATCAATACATTGCTATTCGATACCCAAGTGCTGTGTACTTTTTTGTTGCTAAAAATGATTTGAAGCTGCATAAGTTAATAGAGTCAGGTTTATTAAAAGCGATTGATGATGGTTCATTTGAAGCGCTATTTAATCAACATTTTTCACAGGTTATTAAGCAAGCAAAATTAGGTAGTCGCCGTATCATTGAGCTTAAAAACCCATTATTGCCCCCCAGTGCGCCTATCCACAAAGCACATTATTGGCTTGATAAAAATAAATTAAAGCAATAACCTATATAAAAACCTAATAAGCTTTTGTCATGCGTAAACACTTTTTTGTTACTATTTTCACCTCTTTATTATTTCATTCGCCTTTAATTAATGCTCAGCAGCCCAGTGCAGCTGCCATTATTGAGCAAGCACAACAATCACAGTGGCGACAAGTTGATCCGAGTAATGTGCTAAAAGTATCGTTACCAATGGGTGACGCTTATATTGAGTTAAACCCGCTTTTAGCACCAAATCACACTCAGAACATTAAACTCTTAGCTAAGGAGGGCTTTTATAAAGGCTTAAACATATACCGTTTTGTTGAAGGCTTTGTGGCGCAAGGTGGTGATGCAAGCGGTAAAAAACTCATAAAAACAGCCAATAAAAAGATACCTGCAGAGTTTTATTTGAAAACCCCAAAACCACTGATGATTACCGAGCTTGATAAAAGTGACGGCTATGCCCCGATTACTGGTTTTTTAAATGGGTTTGCGGTGGCTCAAAATGAGACAAAGACCCAAACGTGGCAAGTTCATTGCCACGGCATTTTTGCGATGGCCAGAGGGAATGAAACTGATAGTGGGGGGACTGAGTTTTACACCACAATAGGCAATAGCCAACGTTATTTGGATCGGAATATTACAGTTTTCGGTCGTGTTTTAGAGGGGATAGAGTACTTTAACCGATTGGACAGGCTGCCAACTAACGGGAAAACATTTAATCCTATTACTGATGTGCAGGTATTAAATGATATCGCCAAAGATGACGACAGTCAGTTTGAAGTAATGCGTACTGAATCCGCTGCGTTTAAAGCACTGATCGAGGCCCGCAAAAATCGCAGTGAAGCGTGGTTTGTTGAATCACCAGGTTACATTGATGTATGTTCAATGCCTATCCCGACACGACGTGTTTCCCGCTAACCCCAAATGCATGGGGTTAGTTTAAGTTAACAGCTATTGGCGGTTTATTTTTACATTAAATGGCACTGTGTTATTACTTGTAGAGCGGTACGGATTAATGTCTAAGCCACCTCTGCGAGTATAACGAGCATAGACTTCTAAATTTGATAGCTTTAGCTGAGTATTTAAGTCGCAGAAAATACGTTCTACGCATTGCTCATGAAATTCATTATGAGTACGAAACGAAATTAAATACCGCAATAACGACTCTTTACAAATTTTTTCACCCGAATAGCGAATAATGATACTTGCCCAATCAGGCTGTGAAGTGATTAAACAATTCGATTTTAGTAGGTGGCTGTGAAGTGTTTCGGTCACACACTCATCAGATGCGCTTTTGAGACTTTGAGCATCTAAGTCATAACTATCGATCTCAATGTCTAAATCGTCAATGCACACACCAGGTAAAGGTGTGCAAGGTAAGCAGTTGTATTCATCTGGGCTATACAAAGTAACCTTTACAGGCATTGCAACAGCTACAGATAAATCATTACTTAATGTGCTTTTAACCTTATCAACTGAATCAAATCGGGTTTGGTTAAAACTATTTAAATACAGTTTAAATGACTTTGATTCGATGATATGGCTAGTTTGACAAGGAAACTCAAATAACGCGACGCCAACCATCGGTTTTCCTTTATTATTTAGCCAAGATACTTCGTAGCCAGTCCATATATCTTGTCCTTTAAAAGGTAACTGTGCTTCGTCGATATTTAAATCATCACGGTTAAGCTTTCGAGCGATAGGAAAAAGTAAGCTAGGTGTATAGGTATCTACATACTCGGTTGATTGGCCAAGTACGCTGCCTTTTAGTTCGGGTGAGTTGCTGTAATCTGTCATGTTGCGTCTTTTGTAGTTACAATGGCTTCATTATACCTAAAGCTAATGAGTTTCGCAGTATGTCTATTGTTACCCAGTTAGAGCAACTTCATCAAGAATTTGCACAACACACCCTAGAGAAAACCAACAAATTACCACTCATAGAGCAGGATGATAGCTGGCCTAGTCCATGTGAAGTGGGTGAAACCAATGAGCATGGGCAGATCCAGTGGCAAGCTGTTCGTCGTAGTGAATCAGGCTCATTGACTGATTTAGCTAGCGCGCTTGATTTTACGTTTCCTGAGGAACTTTCAGACTATTATGGGTCTTTTTTTGGTGGCGGCATTGTTGCGATAATTGAAGACCATAAAGTAGAGTTACTACAAGCTTGGAGTGACGATGACTTTGACTTACTTCAGCAAAATATCACCGGTCATGTATTAATGAAACGCAAGCTAAAGCAACAACCCAGCGTGTTCATAGGCTTAACAGAGCAAGAGGACTTGCTTGTTACAGTATTAGTTGAAAGTGGTGAAGTGTGTTTGGAATACGTGGGTAAAAAACCTCACCACGTACTAGCTCCAAATCTAGAAGCGTTTATAAAAGCACTTAAAGTTTAAAAAATATTAGCGGAGTATCATTCACTCCGCGAAATTTATTATTGAAAGTCCCATGAAATGTTAGATACTAAGCCGCATGGTTCACACCTAAAATCGAATAAACCAAACCACGGCTCAGGTAGCTTCCAATCACTGTCGCAGCTGGGGCACCTTCGCGCTAACTCAGAGGCTTTATCTTTCCCACCTACTCGGTATAAGTAGTAGTAAACTGGTTTTTTAGTTAAAAATTTAATACGTTTAGCGATGTCTTTTCCACGCCGAGATAAATCGCTTTCTATGTTTGATATTTCATCCAGCGCCGGGAACTCGCACCGCGTAGCGCCATTAATTTGAATTTGGATCTCTTAATGTTGGATACTAGTTTCTCAATATAGCTTCAATATTAATTGCAAGCCTATAATTTTTTACAATAAAAGAGGCTAATTTTTTAGCTTTTGTTTGTATTTCGGTGTCAGTCTAAAAAAACTGAAGCTTAAGTTGCCTTTTAATTTCAGTCTAAAAAAACAAACTATTATTTCAAACAAGAATTAATATGCGGAGTCTTCGTTTAATAGTATTTCTCTATTTCGCTCTTCACTTCATCATATATATTGACTTCATTATTGATTATATAAAATACTTTACCGTGTGAGTTTCCATAATCAGTTTTCATCGAGTTAAAGTTATTCTTCCAAATACCCTCAGTTTCACCATAAACATTTGAGCAGTATGTTATTAATTGATCAAAATACACAGCGTTATCTGTTGATTTTAACTCTAAAAAACCTTTTATTAATTGATAGTTCTTTTGCCAAGGCTTTTGAGACCATATCTTTATTCTGTTTAGTTTGTTAAAGCTTTTAGAGCGAGTTACAGTATGATTCTCGATGTCCGAACTCTCATTTCTTGGGGTGATACAAGCCTCACTATTATCTTTTTCAGAATGATCTATACAAAAAAGTATATTGAATAATTCTCTAACGGAATTAATAGACTGGAATAGTCCTTTATTGATTATTTTAATATTTGGTCGTTCATTCTTAATACCATCCTTATTGCCCTTTGTATGACGTGCAGTCTTGAAGTTTTCAATACCAGGTAAAGGTTCACCTGCAACGTCACCATAAAATAAAAAATTCTTAAATTCTAAAGTGTTTTCGTCAAAAATAATCCAAATAACACAGCCTGAAGGTTTATCGGCTAGTTTCATGTGTATGTTTTGCTTTGAAGTAGAAGATGTGATGAAGGAGGCTTTTAACTGAATATGTCTAATCACACCATAACACTCACCAATAACATCATACCCTGAGTTATCTACTTCTGGTTTTGCGATCTCAAGGCTACACTCGTGTTCAAGCCAAGACAGCTTAAGTAATTCGCTTATAAACAAATGTTCAATTAGCTTTTCTCTGTAAGATGAATGTTCGTTATGTTGGTTCATTTACTTATTCTTTAATGTTGTTGCTTACATGTAGTTATATCAATAGAGTAAATGTGAGCTATGGATTTAGCCGTCCTGTTTTTTGGTATAGGACAAACCGTTTTTGAGCTAGAGCCTTATAAAACTTATATTTTTTAAATAGATTTACAACTTCCTCTATGAGAATTGACTCTTTTAATAATTTAGTTTGAATGTACAATTAAGAAATAGGGGACTAGAGCTATATCCCGAACTGTATATTTATAAGATGTTCTTAGTATAGCTAAATCAGCCATGAAATCATTGAAAGAAAATAACCCTCCTTTTCGCCACCTTTCGAACTGAACTGCCCAAGTTTTACTAGACCAGCTTTTAATTCAGAATAATATGCTTTTAAGTTTTTCATCTGGTGATTGAACGGATTTAGATTTATCTATTAACTGGCTCCGTCAGTGATATAACGTTTTGGTACAAATACCTAATCGTTCAGCGACTTCTTCAATTAAAGATCCACGCTCAGTAATTTGTTTAAAAGTACCCAATTTAAGTTTGAGGGTATGACGCTTGCCTTTATCCATAAAACAACTCTTAGTAGAAGTTATAATGTAATTCATTTGGCGTAGTAAACTTTGGGAAGTCCATTACTCAAAATACTAGAAGTCTCTGATTTCTAGTATTTCTTGCTTAAACCGCCCATATATACCTAATTCTTTTTCGTAATTGTCGCTTAGATCACACTGTATTAATTGTTTGTCTGATACTTGTGTTATTTCTGAAGGCTGTAAAAAGGCTTTTGAACAATCAAGATCGATATCAGATGTGAGCAAACTATCCTTAATATCATTTTCTGCTTCAGATATAGGATTATCATCACCTTCTAAGTCAACAGAATTGGTCGTGGTTTCTACTTTTACAATTGGAACTGTACCAGGGATATCTTGAGCTAAATTCTTTGCAAACTCCATCAAC
Organism: Pseudoalteromonas sp. RWi3; assembly: GCF_054960735.1. Taxonomy (NCBI): domain Bacteria; kingdom Pseudomonadati; phylum Pseudomonadota; class Gammaproteobacteria; order Alteromonadales; family Pseudoalteromonadaceae; genus Pseudoalteromonas; species Pseudoalteromonas sp. RWi3. The sequence continues at coordinate 425,914 of NZ_JBHNYL010000001.1, read as the reverse complement.
ATAGCTTCCGCAGGCATAAACATGATTGCCTCTTGGTTTGCTTTATCCGTAATTCTCAATATACGACCTAAGATTTGTCGAAAATATAATTCTGTAGTCACATTTGTCAGCAGGCAACATACTTGCAAGCGAGGGATATTGGTGCCTTCAGAAATCATTCCTACACTGATCACCCATTTATCATTACCTTTTCTGAATTGTCTGATAGTTTCGCTTGGGTTGTCTTCATCACTTGTGACTACAAGCGCATCTTCATCTAATGCTTTTCGTAAAATATCATGGATTTTCCAAGCATGGCTAATGCTTGAAGCAACAATTAAACCTGCTGACTCACCATTAACTACTCTTAATTGGTCTAGTTGAAAGTTAGCTTTTGTAAGCATCTGCTCGATAACAATCTTATTTTGAACAACTTTAGAATAAGGAAGACCAGACTCCATTAATAGACTTGCAAACGACTTAAAATGCTGTGTTTCATCTTTTTCTGTAAGCGTAATATTATCGTTATCAATAGCGATGAGTTGTGGAACTCGGCAAACTTTGTCATGTATAGCTTCTTTTAAACCGTAAACATAATCACATTTAATCTTTCGGGTTGCACCACAGTATTGAGAAAGTGCAACAGGAGAAGCATCAGAGCGCCAAGGTGTGCCAGTAAGAGCAATGGTATATTCAGCGCCATATTTTATTTTTTCAATTATTGGTCTTCCCCATGAGTTAGCGTTATCGATATTTGTTCCGGCACAATGGTGTATCTCATCAAAGATAACAAAAACCCTATGCGACTTAAAAAGATCCCAAAATGACTCATCTAAATATTGCATTCCTTGATATGTTTTTGAGTTACCTTTTGCTCCGATAAGGCCATCGAAGCGAGCTTTAATAGTTTGTTCCAAACTTTGACTAAAATCGTATGCGACAATTCTCGAAGGTGCAAAACAAAAGACTAAATCAATCATGTCTAGCTCAAATAGTTGTTTAGCCAGCTCTGATCCCATTATGGTTTTACCTGCACCAGGTGTTGCAAGTGCTAAAAAATGCTTTATTCCTTCAGAGTAATGTTTAAGTGCTTTTTCAACACATTCACTCTGCCACTTTCTTAATTTCATTAAGGTTTACTCATTGGGTTTAATAGGTTTTCAATTGCTTTGATTTTGCCAAGTAAAGCTGAATTTTGTTCACGGGCTTGATTGTACTTACCTTGAAGTTGTTCATTTAATTCTGGGTGAGCTTTTGAGAGTTGTTCATACTCTTCTAGTTCTCCAAAATTAATTAACAGTTCTTTTTTGTAACGGTTTAACCTGCGTAACAAGGGAGCTTCCACTTTTTCTGAACGATGAATAAGATCCGACTTTTCAGTCATTGAACTTTTCGGCTCAGATAGAATTTTATCTGCATTAAATAACGCTGTTTTCTTGTAGCTTACAGCACCAGTTTTATTGGATTTAATTTTCTTTAACCAATTTCTTCTTACTAGTTTTATCAATTCCGCATAACAGAACCTTCTGGCTTCAATAGGGCATAAACTCTTATCTTCTTGCAATACGAGAAATGCGGCTCTTAGCTCCAATGCTGAAAAGTTATCAAAATTTTTAGCCAAGATAATTTGAGTGATAAGAAAGTTTAACTTCATATGAACCCTCTTAGGATAGTTGCATAGAGTGTGACTATAATCCGTGGGATTATACTCCGTGATAATATAATCCGCAATATGGGAAGATCGGTCTTTTCGTTTGGAGTAAACCGGATGAATGATCGAAACCAAATTTTCAGTAAAAAATTACGTGAAATAAGAACAAGTAAGAAGATTTCTCAAGATAAGTTAGCCGTCGTAACAAAAATTGATAGAAGTTATGTTGGCCGCATCGACAGGGGCGAGGTAAATATCACATTAGACATCCTCTATAAGCTTTCTATTGCACTAGAGTGTGAGCCATCTGATTTTCTACCGACATTAAATCAATTAAAAGATACAGAGGAGAGTTGAATGTGAGGGTATATTACTCAGCAGTATGGTGAAGTTATTATAATTAATCTAAATTTTGATTTACAGCAAACAATGTTGAATTTCAGATAGTTATAAAAGCTAAAAGGTATCATTGAAAAAAGGAGTTTGTTACATTTATATAAAGCTAGAATGATTGAGTTCTGATTTTTTCGATATATCAGAAATTAAATATTGTATTTAAATACACTAAAAGGATTTACATGCCGACATTTGATTTTTACAAACAAGCACAAAGCTATTACGCTCAATCTCCCACTATTATATTAGGTAGTGGAGCCTCAGCAGCGTTTGGAATGTCAGGGATGTGGGGTTTAGCTGAGTATCTCAAACAAAGTATTAATAGAGATGTTTTCGAGGGAGATGATAATACTAAATGGGAGCAGTTTGTTACTTTATTAGACAATCATGTTGATCTGGAAACAGCTTTACACCAAGTTGATATGTCTGGTGGTTTAACAAATCAGATTGTTTCCAATACATGGTTACTGATTAATAATGAAGATTTAGTTGTTTTTAATGCTTCATTACCTGAGCGTAATTATTTCCATTTAGGACGCCTTTTAAGTCATTACTTTAAGAGTACCGCAAGAGCCATTGATATTGTCACTACAAACTATGATCGATTGTGTGAGTATGCATGTGAGCAGGAGGGAGTTCACCATTACACTGGTTTTTCTCACGGGTTTAGGCGTTTGTTAAAAGAGCCTGATTATTTACGATGTGATCGTGTTGTTAATATCTGGAAAGTGCATGGTTCATTAGATTGGTTTAAATCAGAATCAGGTGAGGTGGTGGGTTTTAGTAACTCGGAATCAATCCCAACAAATTTCCAGCCGCAAATTGTAACACCTGGTTCAGAAAAGTACCGAATTACCCACTTAGAACCATTTAGAACTATAATCGCTGAAGCTGATGGCGCGATAGCAAATGCCAATAGTTATTTGGCAGTTGGATTTGGTTTTAATGATCAACATATTCAAGAAAAACTTATCCAAAAGTGTGTGAGAGATAAAGCATCGATCGCTATCATCACTTATCAATTAAGTGATGCCACGAGGATGTTCTTATTTGAAAACGGAGTTGAAAACTATTTAGCAATTGAACGTGGCGACAATGATGATGAATCTATCATCTATTCATCTCAAGTTGATGATCCGATTAAAGTCAGTGCGAATCACTGGTCATTAGAAGGGTATTTAAATTTAATTCTTTAAGGAGCGAAGTATGACTATTTTTAATTATGGTGATGATGACGCACTTGGTAAGGTTGTTTCTGTTGATACAACAACTGTAATTGTTGAAGTAGCAAATGCAGATTTATTAAAACGTCTACAAGTTAATCGATTAGCAGTTCTTCAGAGTAGTAAGCAGGGACAGCATTTGATTGGTTTGATCAGTCAAGTTACGAGAAAAAAAATAGCTGAGCTGTTAGAAGGCAACGACAATAATGAAGTTCATGAGTTGAACCTTTGTAAAGTTGCATTGATAGGGACATTCTTAGATAGAGATGGAGCAGCTGAAAATGTTTTTAGAAGAACTTTAGATAGTGTTCCTGAAATTGATGCTAATTGCTTTGCGTTAGAGGGTATCAAACTTACGGCTTTTATGCGCATATTGTCACGCACTGGTGATGAAGCATCGTCATTAACTTTAGGTAAATACACTCTTGATGAACAAGCTACTGCATATCTGAATGGTAACAAGTTTTTCCAGCGTCATGCATTTATTGGCGGCAGCACAGGTTCCGGTAAATCTTGGACGACAGCTAAGATTATTGAGCAAATGGCAAATTTAGAAACTTCCAATGCTATTGTTTTTGATTTGCATGGAGAGTATGAGCCATTAAACCAATTAGGAATTAAGCATTTCAAGGTAGCTGGCCCTGCTGATATCGATGCTGAAAGGACATTAAACGATGGAGCAATTTACTTACCGTATTGGCTCCTGTCTTATGAAGCCCTAGTTTCTATGTTCGTTGAACGTAGTGACCAAAACGCTCCTAATCAGTCTATGATTATGTCAAGAGAGGTGAATGCTGCAAAGAGGAAGTACCTCACAGGTGGTGAGTTTAATGATGTTTTAGATAACTTTACTGTCGATAGTCCGGTTCCCTTTGACATTCAAGATTTACTTGTAGAATTGAATAATATAAACACTGAACAAGTTCCAGGAGCAAGAGCTGGTTCTACTAAAGCTGGCGAGTTCAATGGGAAATTGAGCAGAATGATCGCTCGTCTTGAAAATAAATTATCGGATAGAAGGCTAGGTTTTTTATTTCAAGGAGGGGCCGATACGCTAAGGTTTGATTGGCTGCAAGAACTAGCTACTGCTCTTTTAGGGAGCACAGAAGAAAATGGTTTAGGAGGTATAAAGATCATAAATTTTTCTGAGGTGCCTTCGGATATACTGCCCCTTATTGTTTCTCTTGTTGCAAGAATGGCTTTCTCTTTGCAACAGTGGACACCTTCACAATTAAGACACCCAATTGCATTAATGTGCGACGAAGCTCACTTGTATATGCCACAAAGAAACGCTTCTGGTGCTTCAGATGATATCTCACTGGACATTTTTGAGAGAATAGCTAAAGAGGGACGAAAGTACGGTGTTAGTTTAGTGGTTATTAGCCAACGTCCTTCGGAAGTTAATAAAACCATGCTTAGCCAGTGCAGTAATTTTGTTTCAATGAGGTTGACCAATTCAGAAGATCAATTAGTGGTCAAGAGACTATTACCTGATAGCTTGGGGGGGTTTAGTGATATATTGCCAACTTTAGATACAGGTGAAGCATTAGTTGTTGGTGATGCGTGTTTGTTACCAAGTCGAATTAGAGTGGATGAACCTCTTAACAAGCCAAATAGTGGTACGGTTGATTTTTGGGATAAGTGGCAGGACGATACTCCAGATAATAGACTTAATACTGCAATCGACAATTGGAGAAAGCAGAACATTCAGTAGTGGTACTGTTATAATTGTTTTAAGAATGATAACTGAATGAAAATTATTATGTTTAACTTGAACTTGCGATAGGATACACATCACACTCCCATCGCAAGTGTTAAGCATCATTTTTTAATTCTGGTACACTTAGTCGTTTTAAATCTTTCTTTAAACTGTGGGTTATTAATATATGTTCGTTGTTGATTTGATTTTTGACTGCTACCAAGATACTTCTTTAGCAGATGCAGAACATGCGATTATTCAACTAGTTAATGCATTTCGATTTAATGGTCAGATTATTGGAGATGAGTTTCCAACAGTTCTGAATGAAGGGTATTTTGTGACTCGTGTTATGTGTCCAGAAAAAGACTCTCTTCATCCTTTGAATCATAGCCCATTTGTTAAGCACAGCCTTAATAAGCTTACAGAAGTTGGACTCCTGCATCCAAAAGTAAAAGTAATTGGGCAAGATATTCACTCTAATGGTTCAGATGAATGTAAAGAGCCAAGCAGCTATATCATTTATACGACTTATGTGCACACATGTAGCCCTATCTATTGCGGTGATGATTTTCTTCCAGTTCCGTTATACAAGTTACCTGCAATCTCAAATGGTGACTATAAGGCATTGATAAAATGGAAAGAGGATTGGCAATCTTGCGATCAAATCCAGATCAACGCAGCTACTAGGTGTGAGTTTGCAGCTATTAAAGAGCTTTCTGATGTTGATAGTGATTTATATAGAAGAGGGCAGTCTTTAAGGAAGCGAATAGCCTATTTAACTAACAAGCCAGTGTATTATTATTTATATCGCGTTGGCGGACAGAATAAAGAATCAGAGCTTGAGCGCAAATGTCCAAGTTGTAATGGTGACTGGCTACAGGATGAAGCGTGGTTTGGACTTTTTGATTTTAAATGTAATACTTGTGGAATAATTTCAAATATTTCGTGGGATCATCAGTAAACGTTTCAGAAATTTATTCTAAGTTTTTTCGTTTGAAAGATATCAACTTTAAAAGAAATTCGTATGAGTTAGCTAACATTGAGACATACTCTACAACATGGAGAAGGTTAGTGTTCGAAAGTATTGCTCATAGTGCATCATCTATTGCAGTTAAAGAAGTTGCAAAAAAGCAGTTGGCTCGTTTTTTGATTCTTAACGTCAAAAATATGAGCTAATTGAGCTAAAAAGTTCAAGAAAAGTTATATAGATTACTGTAATAAAGTTTTGCACATTAAAACAATTGCATCGAAAGATAAGTCTATCTTTGTTGATGATGTATTTGTTCCGATATGTGTCCTAAAAGTGGGTCACAGTGTTTCTTTTGAAATCCCGGATAAGACTACATTATATGAGACTAAAGCTCTTTTGATAAAATGGCTTGCAGGTCAGGGGAAATCTACAATATTGAGAAAACGGCTCTCAAATTATTCAAAGTCACAATCGTTTCCCAATCTTCTATGAGCTAAAAGATAATAAAGGCAGGAGCATAGAAAGCGCAATTGCAAATAATTTAAGCTCAACGGACATTGAACTAAGCGGCAATTCAACTGAAAAATTATTAAATGATAGTATCGTAAAAATATATCTTGATGCTTTTGAAGAAACTATCACTGAGTTTCGATTAGAATTATTGGATGAAATATGGAAACTAATAAACATAGATCAGTTTCATGTTGTGAAATGCGTGAGTTGTCAGCACCTTTTATACGAGCAAAAAATAAAACTCCTTATCTAGAAGTACATCATGTTAAGCCCCCCTGAGTGAAGGTGGGTTAGATACACTAGAGAATATCATAGCATTGTGTCCTAACTGTCATAGAAAGGCACATTTTGGGGTAACAATCGATAAATTCTGTACACTGTTAAAATTTCATAATTAGAGCCTCTTCTTTGACATTAGTCTATGTGTAAATCAATTTTATTAGGGCTAGCAATTAGTTAGAAGCTTTGGTAAAAGTTACTTTTATCAAACTTGGCAAACGCAAACTTAATAAAGATCCATTTGCTCTGTTTAAATAATGTGTGTTATTGGTTGCCCTTTATAGGAATGGAATAATAATGAAACAAGAAGTACGAGACACTTATATTGCTTTATTGAGCAAAGAAATATCTAAGGTCCTTAATGGGAATAATTTTGAACGCTTTGGTTATATTGTTTCGAATCATTATTTTTCAGAATATGAAATGATAAATAAAGGTACTAATGCTGATGGGGCACCCGTTGGATATATAGTAGATAGCGTTTCAGTAATGGCATCTGTTGTAACAGAATACAGTTCTAGCAAAAAATATTTCACCAACTTAGAAAAAATTAAAAACGATACTCGACATGCATTTAGTCATTACAAGAATTCCTTAAATAAATTACTGCTGTTAGGCGGCAGCAATTGTTCACCTAAAATGCAGACTCTTTTGAACAGGAGAGCTGCACGAATTAAGAAGTACCTAAATTTTGAAGTATTAGTGTGGGATTCAAGAATGATAGCTGAATATATTATTGATGAAATGCTATTCGATGAATCTGAAATTGAGCGACTTAGCTACTTTTTACCATATTTAAAGCAAATTCGTAATGAGTCTATATTAAACCTTTCTTTACCTCAAAAATTTGAAAACTATGTATCTAGAGACGGGATTGAAGCTTCATTAATTGAACAGCTATCGAAGAGAGAATCAATAGTAATCTCAGGTCTGGGTGGAATAGGAAAGTCTAGTTTGGCTAACTCGATTGCTCATAAAATTAAAGATGATTATGAAATTGTAATATGGTTGGATGCATCAAATGTCAAGAGATTAGAGGACTTAGGGGCTTGGGATTTATACCGCAATAGTCATACTTTCAACTTACTTGGAATAATTAAAAGCCGTAGATGTTTGTTGATATTGGATAACCTATCAATAAGTTCATCAAATGAAGAGCTTAAAGAGTTATGCGGTAATAATTCTGTGATTATAGCTACACGAAGAGAGGTTTATTTTCCATCTGATTATAACCTCCCATTATTAGATGAAATTTCTACAAAGCAACTACTTGAAAACAATGTTGGCACTTCTTGTCCTGATGATATTTTCACTTACCTTTACAAGTTAATTGGCGGTTATCCGCTTGTGTACTCTCTTATGAATGCAAATTTAATAAGTGGCGAATATGAATGGGAAGATGTCCGACTTGATTGTGATTATATCCATCAATATTCTGATGACAAAAACAAGCTATTAGCTGAACGTCTTCTAGGGCATCTTGGTGAGGCATTTAAAAATGAATTGAGTTTTATTCGGAGTTGTCGGACAAAACATATTGACTCATCTTTTGCAAAGTCTGCAATTAAACCAATTGGAATATCTAAGTTAAAAAGGTCGGCTGCTCTAACTCAAGCCTCTCGTGATGTATTAAAAATACACGATATTGTTTATGAAATTTTAGACCATGTAAGTTTGATTGACTTTGATATTAGAAGTGAGGTCTCAAATTATTTGACAGATGCGAGAGAGAAAGATTGGTCTTGCTTTCTAAAAGTATCATGTAGACATGAGGAATTAATTAGTAATTTATTAAAAGATAATAAAACCGAGATTCTTCAATACTCTCACATTATTTCAAGAAACCCTGTCGATGTAGATAAAAGCTGTCTCCAAAATTTGGATGAACAGTTAGACTCGATAGGTAATGCAGATAAATATCAAAGTGTGAGAGTTTCACTAATTCTTGAAACAATCGAAGTATTATATAGAGTCAAAAGAGATGAAGAAGCAAAAGACTCTTGGGACAAAGCTCAAGCATTTCTGAGAAGGAATCTTTACATTTATGATAATTTGATTGGCCTGAAATTAGTTGATGAAAACCTTAAGATAGTTATTAAGCATCATAAAGCAAAAGCATTACTTTGGATTAAAGATGATGAAAGTAAAAATCAAGCAAAGGAGATCTTCTTTGAACTAAGTGAACAAGAGCCACCTCTTCGAGAAGCGCAACTTCAACTGGCGAGAATACTTATAAAGGAAAAGGATTCAGTTGGCGCAAAAGCATTAATAGAATCGATTTTAGAGTCATCTAAATCGAAAAGTAACAAAGCTTCTATATCCGTTTATTTGGCCGCTTTTGAGCTTACCGCTCGTAAGGAGTTAGTTAAATTTAGGTCTGAATTTAATAACAAATTTCTAGATACTGTTTCTGATTTAATAAAAGAGTCTATGTCATATGGCTATGACCAAGCTTACCGTGCCTTTTCTGTCTTTTCACAGAACTTAGCTTTCCAAAAGCCAAAGGAATTTTTAGATTTATTTAATGCATTATCACTACCCTCAGCAAGAGTTGTGAAAGATAATTATGCGAAAAAATCTATTGCAAATTTATATTTGCAGGCGGGAAAAGTGCATGAGCCTCTTTGTATCGAAAAGGCTAAATCAATGTTTTTCTTGGCGCTCGAATATTACGATGATATCAATAATAAGAACGCTTTTGATAAACGCAGAATTGCAGAAATATATTGTAGAGCTTGTCAGTATGAAAAATCTGAACAAGAAAGTAAGGCTTTACTTAAAGATAATAATAATGAGCCATTTGTTCATTATTGGCTTTCAAAAGCTCAATTTAACTTAGGTAATAATTTAGATTCTAAAACACATATAGAGACTGCAATTAATTTATTAAAACCTAATGAATGCCAATATCTTTCTTCATTTTTAGAACTAAAGAGTGATATTTTAAAAAGAATTGGCGATCCAGGCTACATTGAAATACTAAAGGAAGCTATAGCAGTTTGTGATGATGATAAATATAAAGGTATGCTAAATGCCAAGCTTCCATAACTTGTTTTGATGAATGGGTTGGGTATGTTAAGTAACTCTCATGTGAGAACCTTTTTATCAAACCTCAGAATGTTAGATGAACTGGTTTAGATTGATCTGGCGGGCAGCTAAAGGCTATACGATCAAAAGATGGTCATTTTCTTAGTAAAAAACCATTACATTGAAGGAACAAAATGAGATTAGAACTTACTAAAAAGTGGTATTTTAAGCTTGGACTTAGATACCCTGATATGATGTCATATAGGCAATTAGCGGTAGATTATCTAGTAGGCGTATTAGATGACTACATAAAGTTAGGTTTAGCTGACAGCCATTTTGAAAAATCAATTTTGCTGCAAAGTGGTTATAGCTATGAGCAGCGGCTGTCTGAATTACTTGTTTTTGATTACTTAAGAAACAACGGTTTTACTAGTTTATCAAGCTCGAATAAAGGCCCTGATTTTCGGGCAGAAAAAGATGGACAAGTATATTGGTTTGAAGTAATTACACCTTCACCGTCACCACCAAAGCCCCCAATGCTAGATATGTGGGAACATTTAAATAATAAATCAAGAATGCTTAATCCAAACTCTGATGATAAAAATGCCGAGAGTCAAAGGGCGCTATTAAAAATAACTGGGGCAGTAAAAGAGAAAAACGATAAGTTTAATGGTTACCTAGAAGATGGTTTAGTTAGTGAGACTGATGTATGTGTAATAATTATTAATGACACATTGTTAGCAATGGACGAAGTTCCAATGTATGGCATTACTGCTCAATTAGTCACTGGTCAAAGCGGTTTACCTCTTGTTGTTGAAGCATTACTAGGTCTTGGTCATTGTATATGGAACCCAAAAGAGGAGGGGGCATATGAGTTACTTACAACTAGAAAAAAATCTGTAAATACCGTCACTAGTAGCTCAGTCCAAATAGATTCTTTTGTTTCGGGGGGGTACGAGAAGATTTCCGCTGTTCTAGGGCTTACTTTGAGAGAAGACTATGGGTTTTGTGCTGCTATAAATACTCTAAAAGCGAAAAGAGGTATTCTAGTTAAGAATAGTCGTTCTAAGGTTAGTTTCGACGAAACCAAAATTAATGCGGATGTCATGACTGTTGAAGACGTAGATTATATGTCTACTAAAGGAAATGGGTTGTCACACAGAGTAGTTAATACTGTGCAAGGTCAAAAACTGGGTTTTCTTCGATTGATGCACAATTATTATCCTATGTACAAAGAAAGCAAGTGCTCTTGGTATGATTTCATATAACAAACGGTTCAAAAGTGATTCGCAACACATGACATTTTACTATGGGTTGTGTTTCGTGTTTAAGGTGCTATGCGGCAGCTCTGGCACTATGAATAAAGGCTGGTCTAAAATTATTCTGTTTTATTGTTTTTTGAAATATGAACAACATCGGCTAATTGGTGTGCCGCTCTCATTCTAGCTTGCCTTTCACTTGTCGGAATAGCTTCCCAAAGTGCAGCTAGCATGTTGTTAACTTCAGTAAGGTCTTTTTCAATTACAGTGTCTTTATTGCTAACTTCAGCTAAAAGGCATTTATTTTGTTTTGTCAGAGTTTTGTTTTTCTCTTTGAGAGAATGATTTTTTTCGACTAGTTTAATGTATTCTGGGTGTGAACTTATATCACCGAGGGGGTTTGCCGTAGCAGTAACTATCGCATCGATCTCTCTTTCAATATGCTTATAATATTTTCGAATTAATCCATTTCCTTTTCCGGCTTCAATTTCAACATTTTGTTTATTAAGCTTAACCGTTTTACCTGCTTTTGTTTTTTCAATAAGATCTGGGCTAGTAAGTTTACCATCACGAATATTTTGTATAGCAACACGTAATTTTTGTTCAGTTTGTTTATAGCTTTTATCTCTAGAGTTCATTAGCTTATGCTCCTTGTTACTATTACCATATCCAGAATTTTCTTATTGAATTGGTAAGGTTCATAATCAAAATTTAGGTCTGACATAATTTTTTCTGAAGCTTTAATTTGTGTAAAAAGCCTTGCAGCAGTTCGTGGACTGAGATCATCCAACTCCTCCAATAAAGAAAGGTGTCGCATGGCCTCAAATCTGGTAGATTCAGCAAAAACAACGTCTTCTATATAGTCATATTCACAATCAACACATTCAGTGAGATCAATATTGACTCTCATAGAGCACTGTTTATTTGTGCAATACATGCCAGGAGCGATAGCATGTATATGCTCTTTTTCAGCGCTTAACTGTTTGTACCAAAAGTCAGGGTTCAATAGTGACTTATTTCCACCTTCTTCAAAATAGTTTTTTCCTAACTTTGCAATTTCAAGAGTTTTTTGCTTCCCCTTACCGCCAGCGATACGCTCACGGTTAGCTATTTTATTGAATATACGAGCAAAAATTTTAGCTTTTGATTGTAAGCGCTGATCTTGAATTTCTGAGTAAAACTTTAGAAATGAACTCGCATTCCTTGCATACCACCGAGTCATGTGAAGCGATACATGGCTAAATTGTTGTTTTAAAGCTGGGAATGAACACAACTCAAAGCCGACCAAGTAGTAAGCAAGGCTTCTTCGACACATGTGTGTTGTAATTTGAAATCTCTCTTTAATTTTAAACTGATGTTTTTTTTCTGATTTGTCTAGGTACTCGACGTCTGTTTTATCTAGTTTTAGATTTATTCTTCCAGTGGCATTTAGTGCATTAAAGTTATTGTTTAATAGATAGTCTAATGTTTTTAAATTAAGTGTTTCAGGTACTAATCTGTCTAATGAATAAAATAGCTTTGTACTAGACTTTGCTCTCTTTCTTTGTGGATTCATTAATGCACTTAATACTTTGAAAGATTTGTAACCAACTTCAGTTGTGACATAAACATCATCTTTGGTCTGACTGTTACCAGTGATTTTACTCTGTCTTGTTGTTAGCAAATAAATTTCTTCTTGCTGAAAGGAGTTATAAGCTTTGTATCTTAGTTTTTTTGAAGATTTAGTTAGTGGTTCGTCCTTTGGAGCTTTAGTTTTTTGTGCGCCATGCATATGGTGCATTGAGTGTAGTTCGTTAACTCTCATCCCAGACAAAAATAGACACAGCCAACTAGCTGATATAATTAATTCTTTTCTAAATTCTTTGAATTGAGTAAAGTTAACTGTTTCACCGTTAAGGGTTTGAAATAAAGTTTTCTTCACTCTTTTTGTCGGCATAGTTAATGACACTTGGTTCTTTTTAAATAACTCAATCCACAGTTTATTCTTTTCAAAATCTACTAGCTCGATACCATTTTCTTTCAAATCATGTAAAAAACCCTTTGCTGATTTAGTGGCTTTTTCTCTTTTTGACAGTTTTACAAGCCCATGCCGCAATTTATAGATCCTGTCAGCTTGCTGTTCATCTATAAATTTCTGAAATTTTTCTGCTTGAGTCTTTAAAGTGTGTAATTCAAAGTAGGCTTGTTTAATTAGAGTCGAGTATTGATTTAATATCTCGGTATAAATACGTAGGGGGATAACTGGATATTGTTTTGCTTCTTCAATTGCAACCTTTAAGTCTTTTTGTGAAATAGTGTTATAAAAAGACATATCAAAGTGTAGATGTTGAGCGCTTTTGATCAGGGCATTCAATCCTGACAAGCTATCCTTCTTACTAAATTTGTATCCTAAACTGTTGACTTCAAAAAGAGAGTCTTCTGTAAGTTGCGAAAAACTACTCATATTGTTACTCATAAGAAATGGAATCAGTTTTCTTAGAGAACGAATATGACTCCCGATATTATTGAACGTTACTTTGTCTTTACAGAAGTAGACTTGGGCTAAAGCAAAGCACTTTATCTCATTAATTAAGTTTTCATGTACTTCAGAGTGTATGTGTGTGACATTTCCCGTGTCATTATTAAAAACTAAATTGCTAACTGACTTTGCTTGGAGTTTAGAATCAAGAAACTTCCATGTGTTTTCTTTGAAAAAAATTGTTATGTTTTGATCTTGATAAACAATTAGCTCCTTTAATTTTTTCCAGTTTCCTTCAGCCAGTGCTGGTAAAATTGTCTTGTAAATATATGTAGTATCAAAAGTAGTAATATGCTCATAATTTCTGACATTTTTGGGGCTATTAGAAGTGATATTATCGATCATACTTTGTAGCTCCTATCGCAAAGTTCAGAATCAAGTGCTCGTCAGAAAATAATGGGTAAATTCCATTTTTTAGTCTCTTGTCTAAAGCTTTGTTAAATGTGTTTGACGGTATTTGCTCTAAGAGAAGCTCAAAGCGTTCTATTTTCATTAAAACGCGACTGTTAACGGTTGGTAGAAGCGATAAGCTGCTTCTTAAAGCTTCGATAAAGCTGATTAGCTTATAAATAGAGTGTGGATCATCAACAAGCTTTGCTGAACTACAGAAGATGCACAAGTCTAGCTGGTAGCAAGTGATGTCTTCATTCTCATGTATAATTGAGTTATTTAACGCAAATTTTCTCGCAGCGTAATGATAGTCTTTTTCCCCTTCAATTTCTGGTTTGCCATTACAATGAATCCCATTCGGGTTTGTTGGTGTTTTTAATTCTTTATATTCATCGTAAGCTAACACTTCAATTTTATTTGTGACTTTTACTCTTTGTTTAGACTCTTCTAATGAGTTACCTTTTGCAATATTTTCAATTGTTTGTATGCCTTGGGAGACCATTTTCTTATTTTGAATGGGGTGCCCGTTGATATAGCTTTTTTCAAGCGTTGCTTTTTCATTTTGAAGTATTGATCGAGCTGAACGACCTCGATCTGCCTCACTATACTCTTGATCGCTTGTTGTTAACCTGAGCTTTGATGATGATAAAACTAAGAAGAAGTTGCCTGAGCTGACCCCAAGTCTAGTGACAAGGTTTGGACTGATTATCGACTCGATACTTTGCCATTGATAAGTTTTATCACGCTTGCCGAGAGGAAGTAAAAAAGCAGGCTTATTTTTTCTTTTTGGGTTAGTTTGCTGATACTGAGACGGCAGCCTATTATAGGTTTGCGCGTAGCTTTCTAAGCTTAATAAAAACTTCTTAAACTTTCTTTCAGTTATGAAAGAGCCTGCTTTACCATCTAAATAACTGAAAGAAACATTAATTTTATCAGGGTTATCTTCATTTGCCAGGATTGTCAGAGGCATAATAATGTTGCGAAGCGGTAAATTAGTCATACAAGACAAAGCTGCAAAAGCAAGTTCGATGCTTCTACGTTTAATGCTATTAGCGTGAAGTTCTCTTTGTATTTTGCTGATAATCAGTGAGTTTTTCCCACTTGTTTTAGTAACGATTTCAGTGCATACAGAGTGGTTCTGCACTTGTTTAAACCTGTGAATAAAGTGTTCCGCAAGATAACTTCTTTGATCAGAAAGCAAGCATAAGTTTTGAGAAATTACATTGCTAGCGTATGAGATGTGAAGGGGGACCTCTTCTCCATTAGAGTTAATACTAAAAAACACTTTTCCGTATTCGGAACTTGAATAGAGCTTAGAAACTTCTTCTAATTTATTTATAAAATCCATCCCACTCTCAATAGCGAATTTGTCACTTTTATGAATCGGTGTTTTAATGAATCCAGCTTCATTATCTGGCTCTTCGCCTAAAGTGCCTTTTAACTCAGGGTGAGTTGTAGCAGATGGATCTTCTCTAAAGAGCGCTTCTATAGATTTATACGATCTTCCTTTGTATGCTTTGATCCAGCAGTTACTTGAAGTCTTATCTCTGTAGTTTTCAACGAAAACGGGGTGGTGCAATTCTAATACTGGCGTCTTGTTAAACGCTGTGAAATAGCAAAAGAGTAGATATCCCGCTGTCATGCATTGATGCAATGGGGAACATGGCCCAAATCTCCCTTTGTTTTGTCCAACAGTCACATAAACCTTTTGATTATTTTGTTTATCGACAACAACTTTTAATTGTTCAGGTGGAAGTTCATTACCTGACTTGTGGTAGTGAATTAATTGGGTCGCTAGCGAACCGAAGTAAAAGCTTAAACGGCGTATCATCACTGATAACTCATTATGAGTATATGCTGTTGTGCCAGACTGATTTTTTAATTTAAACACTGTTAATGAGCTTTGAAGCGGTAATATATTAAAATTCAAAGCAACTAAGATTTGATCAATTACGCTCTTGTAACTCGCAGCAGTACGTTCTTTTAAGCCGATTTCCTCATCGTTTTTATACTCAAAGTAATCCTTTTTTCTTGACTCATATAGTGCTACAAGTCTCCATAACTCTCCTCCACTGCCAAGGTATGATAGGTAACCAACTTCAGAAAACGGTGAAATATTTAAATTATCGCAATAACAAATGTACGGACGAAAAACTACATAAAACTGGTAAATTGAATCATCAGAGTATTCATCTTTTCTTTTTCTTTGTAAAAATTTATAAAATAACTTTACTTCAGCTTGTCTATTGTAGGTAGGATATCCAAGCTTTTGATTACATTTATAGTAATTTAACTCTCTGATATTTAATTTTTTTTCACTTTGGCTTTTTAACGTTAAAGAGAATGGCAAATCTCTTTTTGTTCCTAAACTCTCTATTTTATTTTTTGTATCATCGTGAACTGTTTCAAGTTCAATATCACAAATTGGACTTTTAGCCATAGCTCACCTCTGCACATTTCTTATAAAGGAGTTTTTGTTAGCTGAGAAGTCTTTCCAATTCTGCTCATCTTGCATATAGTCCACATATTTTTGAGTGTCAGTCGTGCTTTGATGACCCATAATTTCAGCCAGTTCATCAATTAATATTTCAAATAAAGTTCCTGTTTTGGTGTGTTGCTCGAATAGCCAGTTTGTTGCAAAGGTTGCTCGCATATCATGAGTTGTGTAGTACCAGTCTATGTTTTCTATACGTATTTTATTTCTGATCGTTTCGAAATGTTTTTGAAGTGTGTTCGTAGAGTAGGGTAGGCCATCTAGTGGTTTTACAAATAAACAATTGTGTCTGAACTGTGCTTTTTTAATAGCATCAGCACGCTCTACTGAAAACAGATACGCACGCAATTTACACATTAAATCTTCACTGATAACGATGGTGCGCTCTTTATCATTTTTAGTTAGGCAGCCGTTCAAGTTTTCACTAATTGTGACTTTATAGTTGTCGCTGTGCTTGTGATTTTTGACGACTCCAGAAGCCGGAAAAGTCACAAACTCTTCAAGTCTCAAGCCTGTCTCTGTTGCAAGTTCAAGCATTAAATTTTTAATATTTTCTTCGTCAAAATAGCCGCTTATAGCTGTTTGAATATATTTGTAAAAAATCTGTTTATATTCTTCAAGCATTGGTTTGAGTGTGTGAGAAGAAGACGGAGATTGAACTTTACCGAACGGTGCTGTTAGCCCTGTTGTTTTAATAACAATGGTTCTTTTCTTTGTATTAAGGGTAGCGAGTATATCTGCTCGACTGCTTTGTTCAGTTTTTATAAATTTTATTTCAAACTCGAAAGGCTTAAATGATTCAGAAAGTTCTAAAACTTTTAGATGATTCAACTTAACATAAAACTTAACTATCTTAAGTAGGTAGGTAGCGCATGTACTTGCACTAAGGCTACCTTGGGTTTCATTGACCTTCAGTTCAGGGTTGTAGCTCTCTTTTTTAACATTTTTTAGTAGAAAATCTCTGAACTGATAAACAACTCCTTTTTCTATTTCTGCATTGCAATCGTAAATTGTTTTTCGAGATTTGTATAACCATCTGTAAAACATTAATAATGCCTGGATATGTGTCATTAGGGTGCTTTTATCTTTGTGAAGAGTGACTAATGAACGCATATACAAAAGAACAGGGAATACTAAATTACCTCTTGGGCAGCATAGGTAAGGGGCGCGGATCAAAGAGGGTTTTTGTCGTTGCTTAATTTTACACTCAAATATTTCACCTGTTGTTTGATCTATTGTTTGAAAGTCAATGTGCTGGCTACCCTGGATGAATTCGATTTTCGGATTTATCTCAGTAGTGAGCCAAACGTAACAATAGTCACCGTTTGCATAGCTTGGCGATATAAGTCGTTTATTTCTAGACATGTCTCAATCCCTCTTTATGAATGTTGTCCATCAAGCTTCACTTTTTGATATATAACCTTGTGTGTGATGCATTAGAGTGCCCCATGCAGTGACCCAGGTGTGTTCGCAAATATTCATGCTTAGACTCGAAATATTGTCTTGTAGTATTTTGGCGTGAGCGATATGTATCATCTTTACAATTTTTGACGTCTAGCATGTCAAAATGCGTTTGAAACAACTTGATGGCTTGATAGAGCTTGCGGGAAATAGGAATGTAAAGCTGATTGTTATCAGAACTAAATTTAGACTTACAAGCTAGCACTTGAATAGTTTTATTATCATATCTCATGCGTTTGATTTGCACGCTACCCAAGTTCTGGCAGTTATGCCCTGTCTCGAAAATAATCGCCATTGTTAGACGCGCTGATGCTTCTTTGAGAGACATATCTGTAGAGATAATATGTCGATGAAATATTTCTTTAATTAGTTTATCCATTTTTTTAACCTTATATTTTTGCGGCTATAAAAATAGATAGAGGTTAATGAGTTGGTTGTCAATAAATTCTTTTTTATCAGTTGCTTAGGTGTTTTTCTTTGATGTGGGGTGTAATTTTCTTAGTTTAATTTATAGCTGCTTTTTGCTATTTATCAAATTTGAATGTGTAGAACACACTTTTAAAATGTTTTAGGCATTTTAAAAAGCTTTTAAAGAAGTCTTTTAACACACTGAAAGTTATAACATTAAAATGGTTAATCAGATTTAGTTTTATATTTTAAAAATTCATTGCATTCACTACTCTGAAGAGGAGGACTCCTTCAATAAATAGGTAAAATCTCAGTAGAAGCTAACAATGAAAAAACTTAAAAAGAAAACCATATTACAATTCACTAATTATGTTATGTTCTCGGATGTTGAAGAGTAAGTACCTAATTTTATTTAATATCTTACTGACTGTTTCATATATATTGTGAGTGCTAACAGGTCAAAGTTTCTCTAGATCCATTACGTACATAATTTGAAGAAAAATATTTTTATCAAAGTAGCTTTTGGGTTGGAAAGGTTAATTATTTAGACCCTTAGCTTCTTTTAACTCGCCAACGAATTCAACTTTCAATTGCAACAAACGCGTTATTTCAAGAGCACTTTAATTAGTCTTTTATTTAGCTGTATACGTAATTCAGTATCTAAGCATCAAAATAACATTACGTGTTAATCATATTTTGAAACCGCTTTAAGATTTGTTTACTACTTTTATGCAACTAATCGCATAATTGATGATAATCATATGAAAATTGAATAAGTTAAGGCACAATCAATGTATACAAAAGTAAGTCGGCAGGGAGCAGGGCGTCTTTTATCTTAAACCATGCTCTATTTGCTAAAAAAATTGTAATTTATCGTTTTATAACGGCATGTAAATTATCATTTTTTAGCCATTATCTTATTCTCCTGCCAACACTCGCATTAATACTCTGTGCTCACCAGCACTGGTAAATAGGGTTTGTTATGAAAAATGAAGAACAAAACTTCTTAAACGAATTAGAGAAAAAGCTTTGGACGGCAGCTGATAAGCTTCGTTCTACACTCGATGCAGCACAATACAAACATACTGTATTGGGTTTAGTTTTCCTTAAATATGTGTCTGATGCGTTTGACATTCGCCGTGAAGAATTAAAAAAGCAATTTGCCGATGGGGATAATGAATACTTCATTGACCCGACTGACTTTGACGCTGGTACTGAAGACCCAGAGTATATTGAAGAATTAAACGCAGAGCTTGAAGTCCGTGACTTCTACACTGAGAAAAATGTGTTCTGGGTGCCTAAAGAAGCGCGTTGGTCATATTTACAAGACAATAATAAGGTTGTGATCGGCGGTGAGCTTGAAACCGAAACGGGTAAAAAACTGCGTAGTGTTGGTCAGCTGATTGATAACGCCCTTGAAGCGATTGAAAAAGACAATAGCAAACTAAAAGGTGTGCTAAACAAACAATACACCACACTAAAAATTGACCAAAGCAAACTCGCAGAGCTTATCGACCTTATAGCCACAGTCCCGTTTAACCATGCCACCATGAACTCTAAAGATATTCTTGGGCATGTATACGAATATTTCTTGGGGCAATTTGCGTTAGCAGAGGGTAAAAAAGGCGGTCAATATTACACGCCTAAATCTATTGTAAGTTTGATTGTTGAAATGCTAGAGCCGTTCAAAGGTCGTGTTTACGACCCAGCAATGGGTAGTGGTGGTTTCTTTGTACAATCAGAAAAGTTCATCAGCGAGCATGGTGGTAAAATTGGTGACGTATCTATATACGGTCAAGAATACAACCACACTACTTGGCAGTTAGCCGCTATGAACATGGTCATCCGTGGTATCGACTTTGACTTTGGTAAAGAGCCTGCCAGTACCTATACCCATAACCAGCACCCAGATTTACGTGCCGATTACATCATGGCTAACCCGCCTTTTAACATGAAGGAATGGGATGCAGGGGTAAACGATGATGATCCACGTTGGCAATATGGCACACCACCGAGTGGTAATGCCAACTTTGCATGGCTTCAACATATGCTGTATCACCTAGCACCAAACGGCTCATTAGGCTTATTACTTGCTAATGGCTCTATGTCATCAAATACCAACAATGAAGGCGCAATTCGTAAAGCCCTTATCGAAAACGATTTAGTCGAATGTATGGTGGCGTTACCAGGGCAGCTATTCACCAATACCCAAATCCCTGCCTGTATTTGGTTTTTAACCAAGAATAAAGGCCAGCGTACCACCGACTATGGCCGTAAGCTTCGTAACCGCAAAGGTGAAGTGCTGTTTATCGACGCGCGTAACTTAGGTTATATGAAAGACCGTGTACTTCGAGATTTTAAACCAGAAGACATCAAACAAATAACAGATGCCTTCCATAATTGGCAAACAGGCGAAAACTATGACGATGAGGCTGGTTACTGTAAATCTGTAGAGCTGGCTGAAATCGAAAAGCATGATTTTGTACTCACACCAGGTCGTTATGTGGGTGCAGCAGAACAAGAAGACGATGGTGAACCCTTTGCTGACAAAATGGCTCGACTGACATCTCAACTTAAAACCCAATTTGAGCAAAGCGCAGAGCTAGAAAAGCAGATTAAGGAGAATTTGAAGGGGTTAGGTTATGAGTGCTGATTGGAAAGAGTATAAGTTAACTGACTTGTATGAAATCAGTTCTGGCCTTTCAAAGCCTGCTTCAGCTTTTGGTTCAGGTTTCCCATTTTTGAGTTTCAAAGAAGTTTTTAATAACTACTTTTTGCCAGATGAACTAGATCAACTAGTTGAATCTTCTGAAAAAGAAAGACAGAAAGGAACTATTAAACGTGGTGATGTATTTCTAACTCGCACAAGTGAAACCATGCATGAATTAGGCATGAGCAGTGTTGCACTTAAAGACTATAAGGAAGCTACTTTTAATGGTTTTAGCAAAAAATTGAGACCAAAGCCTGAAACTGCAAGTCTTCTCCATCCAGAGTTCATTGGCTACAGCCTAAGAAGTCCGTCATTCAGAACTTCAATGCTCGCATTTTCTACGATGTCAACGAGAGCTAGTCTAAATAATGAAATGATTGGGCGATTAACTATAACGTTACCTGATATCAATGATCAAATCAGAATAGCTAGAATACTAAAGTCATTAGATGATAAAGCCGCAATTAATAAAGAAATCAACCAAACCCTAGAACAAATTGCACAAGCGATTTTCAAAAGCTGGTTTGTTGATTTTGAACCTGTTAAAGCCAAAATTGCAGCTCGCGAAGCTATAATTGCAGAGTATCAAGAACAATCAGGCAAAGCCCCATCTCCACAGGAAGTAGCAGAAGTGGAAACGCAAGCTGCCATTGTCGCCATCGCAGGTGCTGGCGATATTATCCCAACCGAACAACTCCATACCCTAGCAGACCTATTCCCTAACCAATTTGTTGAAAGTGAGTTGGGTGAAATTCCTGAGGGGTGGGAAGCTTCAAATATCGGTTCGCATTTTGACGTAACTATGGGTCAATCACCAAAGGGTGATACATATAATGAAAATGGAGAAGGCATAGTTTTCTTCCAAGGAAGGCGTGATTTTGGTTTTAGATTTCCTTCACCTAGAATCTATACAACTGACCCTAAAAGGTTTGCTGATGCTGGAGACACTTTAATCAGCGTCAGGGCACCTGTAGGCGATAAAAATATGGCTTCAGTGCGCTGCTGTTTAGGGCGTGGTGTTGCAGCTATTAGTCATAAACTAAAAAAAGTAAGCTTTACTTATGCCTTTATTAGTAACATTGAAGACAAACTCGGCGATTCAGGCTCAGATGGCACAGTTTTTAGTTCTATTAATAAAACTGAATTAAATAATGTTCCCTTTATAGTCCCATCACATGAGCTAATTGATCAATTTGAAAGGCTTGTATCCCCTATGGATAATCAGGTTGAAGTGAACTCTAACCAAATTACAGGGTTAGAGAACTTGCGCGATACCTTATTACCAAAACTTCTCTCTGGTGAAGTCAATTTGAAAGATAAGGAAGTAATTAATGCCTGATATAGTTCAATGGAATGATATTCAAGAAAATTACAATCAAGGTAGCTTGTTATTAGGTAATGGAGCAAGCATTGCGGTTGATGGTTGCTTTAATTATAATTCCTTGTATGAGGAAGCTGTTAGTAGGGGATATGTCACACCACGTGTTCAAGCAGTATTTGAAAAATTTGCAGTGACAGATTTTGAGCTTGTTCTCAGGCGTTTATGGCAAGCTAAGCTTGTTAACGAAGCACTTGAACTTCCTCGCGGTGAGGTGGAAATTGCCTATGAATGTGTTCGGAATGCTCTAATACAAACAGTTCGTGCTACCCATGTCACATATGATAATGCGAGAAATCATTTAGAACCCATCTATCAATTTCTGAAACCATTTGAAACAGTAATATCACTAAATTATGATTTAATAGTTTACTGGGCATCACAATATGGCAATAGGTCTTTAGGTCGTTGGTTTAAAGACTGTTTTCAACCTAATACTTTTCGAAATGATTGGGAAACATTGAGAGAGCCATATGGCGCAGACGGAACCACATTATATTTTTATCCTCATGGCAACTTGGTCTTGCATCGTTATGGTTTTTCTGGTGAACGTAAAATATCAACTGGCGGACAAGATGACAGTTTATTAGAAGCAATTCTTAGAAAATGGCAGGAAGAAAATTTAGCTCCTGCATTTGTATGTGAAGGTACTTTGGAAAATAAACTAGAAGCCATCTCTAGTTGCAGTTATTTTGAGCGTGTATTTTATGAAGTTCTTCCATCTCTTTCTGAAACCTTAGTCATATATGGGTGGGGTTTTGGTGATCAAGACGAGCATATTATCAAGCAACTCAAGAAGTCTAATGTACGTAAAGTGGCCGTTTCCATTTATGGTAATGACCAAGTGTTAATCGGCCAAGTTGAACGGAAACTTGCTGCATTAGGGCTTGAAGAGCTAAGGTTTTTTAATTCATCGAGTTCTGGTTGTTGGAATAACCTTCCGCAAGAAGATGAGTTGCCAGGTGAAAAGTTTTTATTGAACGGCGAGCGTGTAGCTGCCATCCATCGAGTGGAAGGCTAACGTTTTTCAGAGGGATAAATGATTATGGACAGCTTATTAGTTAACCTTCGTAAATACCGACCTCGTGATAATACAGATCCGCTTGAGAACTTTGTCACAGAAGCCTTTGCTTGGTTGCTTAGAAGCAGCGAAGAAGTAAGGAAAGTGATATTTACTAGAATTAATCAGGCTCTGCAATCACCTTGTGATTTAACTCAAGACGAATGTGTTGTTTCAACCCAAGAGAACTTTAACGGTAAATTTCCTGATTTGGTGGTGAGTTGGCCTAGTTGTACTTGGGTGTTTGAGCACAAGGTGTGGTCACATTTACATAGTAATCAACTAAAGAGTTATCGAGATTATATAGAGACACATAGTAATGACTATCGCTTAATTTTAATTACGACTAAAACTTATCAGCACGCTCAGAACCCCGACGCCGCATTATGTTGGGAAGACATTTATCACTGTTTACACAAGCTTGAACAAAATACCAACGACGAACAGTTAAGCTGGGCACTCAATGATTTTTTAACCTTACTAAAAACTGAAGGGTTAGGGCCGAACACACCAATCAATCGTTTTGCAATGAGTCATTACCTTGAAGCGATTAAGTTTGATAGCCAAGTAGATTCGGTTTTTAAACAAGCTGAACAGTTACAATGGCCGCTTTTAAACCTTGATATTAAACCTTTATTCAAACGGCAAAAAACAGAAAGTCGTGTCGGGTTGGAGTTTAGCCCAGAGTTTGGTGAGCACGGCAGGCGTTGGTTACCGAGTATTTTTTGTGGTGTTTTGCTCGATGGTGGTGATCACGGCGTAACTGAGTTTATCAATGACGAACTTAACTTATGTTTTGTTTTCGACTTTAACAAGTTAGGGCAGACTTATATTAGTGGTTCAGATACCTATCAAGATTTTAAATTAGACTTGTCAGAACTGGTTAAAGAGAAGTTTTGCCAATGGCTGTTTATTGATACCGCTTTAGAGCCAAAGGCCAAATATAATCGCTGGCATCCCATTGTTCTTCTTACGCCTATGTTACCTATTTTTAAGGATACGCATACGCATCAAGAGCAAGTTGATGTAGTACATACGCTATTTTCTGAAATACAGACACAGCTACTTTCGCTTAACTCGTTTAGAAATCTTGTAATCGAGTTAGCTTTGCTTAAGGAAAAGATATGATAACGGAAGACCAATTAGAACAAATCACTATAGATTGGTTTAAAGAAACAGGTTATCACTATGCCAATGGCTACGATATTGCACCTGACTCTGATATACCAGAGCGTGAAGACTTTCGACAAGTCATTTTAAAAGCGAGGCTTTTAAGTCAGCTTGAAGTGATTAACCCGCACATTCCGCTCGATGCGTTAGAGCAAGCAATAGCTGTAGTCGCTCACCCCGAAACGCCAATTTTAATAAAGAATAACAAACAGTTTCATCAATATCTGTTAGAGGGTATTAAGGTTGAATACAAAGAAAATGGGGAAGACAAAGCAGATTATGTACGCCTAATCGATTTTAATGATGTTTCTAAGAATCAGTTCTTGGTGGTGAATCAATTTACAATTACAGGTACAAAAGGCAGCCGCCGCCCAGATATTGTTGTTTTCATAAATGGGTTACCCCTTGCTGTTTTAGAGCTTAAAAACCCCGCGGATAATAGTGCTGATATTTGGCACGCATTCAATCAATTAGAAACGTATAAAAACGAAGTTTCTGATTTATTTATATTCAATGAAGCGCTAGTTATCAGCGATGGCGTTGAAGCACGAGTTGGTTCACTGACAGCGAGTAAAGAGCGTTTTTTACCTTGGCGTACCGTTGACAATGAAAACGATAAACCAATTTTAGAATTTCGATTGGAGACATTAGTACGTGGATTTTTCAAACCTGAGTTGTTTTTAGATTACATTCGTCATTTTATTCTCTTTGAGGAATCAGGTGGTGCTTTGATCAAAAAGATTGCGGGCTATCATCAATTTCATGCAGTGAGAGCTGCGGTAGAAGCTACCGTTATGGCAACAATGCAGCCAAGCGAATTGGCAATGGTTGCAGAAGCTAATGCTGACTATGCCTCTAAAGTGACGCCAGGATCTGGTAAAGCTGGGGTGGTTTGGCACACGCAAGGGTCGGGCAAGTCTATCTCAATGGTTTGTTATGCGGGTAAGTTAATGGCGCAGCCACAAATGAATAACCCCACCATAGTTGTTGTAACTGACCGAAATGATTTAGATGGTCAGCTCTATAATACCTTCGGTATGGCCGCAGGCACGTTAAAGCAAACTCCAGTGCAAGCTGAAGACAGAGACTCACTGCGTGAGATTTTAAGTGCAAAGCAATCTGGCGGTATGATTTTTACAACTGTTCAGAAGTTTGCCTTATTAAAAGATGAAACAGCGCACCCTGTACTCAGTGAACGTAGCAATATTGTTGTAGTGAGTGATGAAGCTCATCGCAGTCAATACGGTGATAAGGCTCGCCTTGTTGATATAAAAGATGAAAATGGCTTGGTAATTGGCAATAAATATGTGTACGGCTATTCAAAATATATGCGAGATGCTATGCCAAATGCCTCTTTTATTGGTTTTACGGGTACGCCAATTTCAGCAGAAGACAAAGACACACGCTCTGTGTTTGGTGACTATGTATCGATTTATGATATTCAGGATGCCGTTGAAGATGGGGCAACTGTGCCTATTTACTACGAGTCACGCCTTGCCAAGCTTGATATTCGTCAAGATGAAATAGAGCTTCTAAATGAAGAAGTCGATGAAGTCATAGAAGATGAAGAAGATGTAGCTGCTCGTGAAAGCACAAAGTCAAAGTGGGCTGCACTTGAAAAGCTGGTCGGTGCCGAGCCGAGAATAGCAAAAGTCACTACTGACTTAATACAACATTTTGAAACTCGTACATCTAACTTTCCTGGTAAGGCTATGATTGTGTGTATGAGCCGAGACATTTGTGTTCATATATACAATGCTTTAGTTGCTTTAAAACCAGAGTGGCATGACGATGATCCTGCTAAAGGCGCCATTAAAGTTGTTATGACAGGATCTGCGTCTGATAAAGCATTATTACAACCTCATATTCATAATAAAGAAACAAAGAAACTTTTCGAGAAACGCTATAAGGATGTAACCGATCCGCTTGAAATAGTAATAGTGCGCGATATGTGGTTAACCGGATTTGATGCGCCAAACTGCCACACCATGTATGTTGATAAGCCAATGAAAGGGCATAATTTAATGCAGGCTATCGCCCGTGTTAACCGTGTGTTCAAAGATAAGCCAGGTGGTTTAGTTGTAGATTATATTGGTATTGCTAACGAACTGAAAAGTGCACTTAAAACTTATACAGAATCCAAAGGCAGAGGTCAGCCTACTCATGACAACCATGAAGCATTTTCTATTCTTGTAGAAAAAGTAGAAGTTATTCGTGCACTATTTGATGGTTTTGATTACTCAAGCTTTGAAGATAACGCATTAAAATTGCTACCTGGTGCGATGAATCATATTTTGAGCTTACCAAACCCAGGAAGTGGCAAGCTTGACGGTAAAAAGCGGTTCTTTGATGTGATGGCTGCTTTAACAAAAGCTTATACGCTGTGTAGTACATTGGATGAAACATCTGAGTATAAGAAGGAAATAGCGTTTTATAGTGCGGTTAAGGCGAGTCTTAGTAAGTATACAGGAACAGACAAGCGAAGAACTGACGAAGAAAAACATTCAGCAATGAAGCAGATTATTGATAATGCGATAGTTGCAGACGGGGTTGTTGATGTTTTTGAGCAAGCTGGTTTAGATAAGCCAAATGTTGGCTTACTTTCTGATGAGTTCTTAGACGACGTTCGCAATATGAAAGAACGTAACCTTGCCGTTGAGTTGCTTGAAAAGCTGCTTAAGGATGAAGTTAAAGCACGCATGAAAAATGATGTTGTGTCTGAAAAAGCTTACTCAGATCGCATATTAGAAACACTCAGGAAATACCATAACCGTGCCATTGAAACAGCTCAAGTAATCGAAGAGCTAATAAAAATGGCTAAGGATATGGAAGAAGATCTTGCTGAAGCTGAAAAGCTAGGCATGAATGCTGATGAGATTGCGTTTTATCGTGCACTAATCCAAAATGAAGCCGCAGTAAGGGAATTGGGAGACAATAATCTTAGAGAACTCGCCAAAGAGATAACCACGAAGCTTCGTAAATCGACCACAGTTGATTGGCAAAAACGAGATAGTGTTCGAGCCAGACTTAGAAACTTGGTAAGAAGGGCACTTAGACGTTTCAAGTACCCACCTGATCGTTCAGATGAAGCAATCGAGTTATGTTTGAAGCAAGCTGAAGTTTTAAGCGAAAGTTGGACTACCGCAGCATGATTCAACATAATTATGTTAAGCAACTTTTACTTAAGTAGGTAGAATCCTGCTTAATATTAAAGGGTTTTTATCTTACCCATATAAAAACCATTTAATTTACAGCTAGTTGCAAACCCTGATTTAGAAAAGTTATAAATCGGTATAACGATGCAGATAACATAAGCTTGATAATTTGTAGAGAGAACCCCAAGTGAGAGTATTGAGCACTTAGAAGGTTTCATAATAGTGTTTATTTTCACTATTAGTGACAAATTCCTTACACAATAGTGAAAAAAAGCACTATTAAAGATTACCTAAACTTAGCATTTTCTGTTTCTAGCTGATCGGCATACTTTTCAAAATACTGAAGTATATAACGATAAAAATTAAAGTTGACTGAGGTAAATCTAGAAGGGTAAATTTACAAGTAACTATGGGTCTAAAATTCTGAAAAATAGTTTTCTACATTCAATGTCTAAGTAATGATCCAGCATTATCGCATGCTTGCCAATCTTCTTGCCATTTAATAAGGGTTTTATAATCCCCGTTTGCAATGGCTGGAATATTAAATAACGGAATAGGTAAAAAGTCATCACCACAATAAAGCGGGCTACATGTGTGAACATACGTGGTATATAATATATATGACGAAGGTTCATGACATGCATCAGCGCCGTTAGAGTGAATATCTTGCCCTATTACTTTTACTTTTGGTGCCAATAAGCCAGCATCATGTAACTTATCAATACTGTGTTTGACAAATGGACTGTGATTTAACGGATGCATTGCGTCATCAGTTGGGCACATTACCCGAGTAATAAAATAACCATCTTTTAAAACGGTAGGGAATTCTTCCCCCATTATTTGACCATTAAAGCGCAAAGCATTTACTAAACGAATTATAGCTTGCTCAGCATTTTCAAGGGTCGTATCTTGGTAGCAGTCAAATGTTAAATCAACAACAAACATGGCATAGTCCAATTAATTTTTGTTAAGTAAGGCTAACAATGTATCTAGTTTAGCTTCAATGCGATCAAGTTGTTTTTGGTCTGCACAAGGGTTGTTTTGTTCAGTAGGTTGTTTTGTCAGGCTATGAATTGAATCAGGGTTATTCTTGTATTGACTAACAGCAGCAATTATAACCGGCATCGGAACAGGTTGAGTTAACCTATTTTTAGTCAATGCAACAGTGGGAGTTTTGCCTTCTTCAAGAAGGGCTTTTATAGCATCAAGAACAACTGAATTCATGTAATTAAAAGACTCTTAGGTTTGTATGAGGCGCAGTAGTGCGTGCATGTGCATAGTATCAATTTACTTATGTGTGCTCAATGTTGACAGCATGGCAACACAAGCGTAAACATGGTGCACTTTTGCAGTTTAACTCCCGCTGAATTTGCGTTTTGTTACAGATCGGAATATACCTATAAGTAACAACATAAAAATAATCAATAATGCCAATACCAATTATAGTGAAAGAGTGATCGCGTCCTACGGCAAAAAAGTAACTATTATAAAGCCACTTTATTCGGTGACTTTAAATATATAAATAGCTGTTTGGACATCTCACTCATAAATCGAGTTCGCTTTAACGAAATTGGTACAGTAAGGATAACTTATGACAACTATCACGCCAGACGATGTATATAACGTACAGTATATTGCTGCTGAAGACATTAGCATTGCAGCAAGTTTAATTTATCAAGCGTACCATGATGATCCAATACTGCAGAAAATGCTTAACTACTCAGAAGATGAGTTGGCAGCCTATGAGAAAAAATTACGAGCGTTAATACGTGAAGAGCTAAGTACATTTTGGCAGGAAAAACAACCGCTCATTGGTTTGTACAAGAATAACAGGCTTAAAGCTGTCGCGTGTGTATTTGAATCAAGCAGCCAACTGCAGGCACAGCGGTATTGGCACTGGCGTTTAAAATTGATGTTAAGCGCGGGTTATTTACAGACAAACCAATTGATTGAAAAAGAACAAACCATTCGTGATGCACTCAAACAGCAAGGGAATTACTATTTTTTAGCCTTTATTGCCGTTGACCCTCATTTTCAAGGAGAGGGGCTTGGTCGCTATTTATTACGTGGCCTTGATGATTTAGTAAAAAGTAATGCTCAGGCAACAGGCATGGCTGTATTTGTGACCCAAGAACAGCACATTAATTTTTTCCAAACGGAAGGGTTTGAAATACTAAAAAAACTAACATTTAATAACGTTGAGGGAGAGTTACTGTTTAAGTAACAATTGTTTTTTAGAAAAGCTTATCTGCCACAATTACAGATTTGTTATAAAAGCTAGTAGGCTTTGATTTGTATGATGAGAAAGTTATAACACGATTTCATATTTACCTTGTGATAAGTGAAAATCAAAAAATGAGTAACGTATGGCTTTAAAGGTATAATTCTTTAGCGACTTTCTCATTGCAAGTTGTTTTAATTGTCATACCTTTCTACAAGTCACATTGTTAAGTTTGTTATTTCGGACAATTTATATTCAGTAATTATAAACATTCCATTTGTTAGCCTTAACCCGAATATCCAACTTTATTAGGAGGATTTATGGCAAGTGGATGGGCACGCGATGGTGCAATTCAAGAACAAATTGACGCAAGTGTTAATGACGCTGTGCAGTATGCTAGAAGTAATTTAGTTTCTGGAGCCAGTGCCGAGCTATGTGAAGAATGTGATGAACCAATACCACAGGCGCGAAGAATTGCGTTACCAGGGGTTAAGTATTGTGTAAGCTGCCAAGCTGGTTTAGAGGGTAAAGGCGCGCTTTCTAAAGGGCTTAATCGGCGTGGCAGTAAAGACAGTCAGTTACGATAAAAAGGTGCATACAGCACCTTTTTTAATATCGTATTAGAGTTGAGCTTAGATAATTAAAAAGGGGTTAGTAAACCTATTAAATAAATTTACTAAAATTTATTCATATTCTCTTTTTTCTGAATAAGTTCAATTGAGTAGCCATCTGGATCTTTTACAAACGCAATTTCTGTTGTGCCACCTTTTACTGGGCCTGGTTCACGGCTAACGTTACCACCAGCGCCCTTAATATCTTCACAGGCTTTATAAATATCATCAAACTCAATGGCGATATGACCATAGGCATTACCTAAATCGTAGCTGTCGGTATCCCAGTTATAGGTCAGTTCAAGTACTGTCGTGTCAGTTTCATCACCGTAGCCTAAAAAAGCGAGGGTGTAGCGGTACTCTTCGTTATCAGCACGGCGTAACTCTTTCATACCGAGCACTTGAGTATAAAACGCAATTGATTTATCTAGATCAGCAACCCGTAACATGGTGTGTAGTAAACGCATTTAAACCCTCTTAAAATTCACATAAATTTTGATAACGCAGCTACTTTGTAACGACTACTGCTGCGCTGTTAAAATATCAATAATCCGATTATAAATTATTTCTGTGAGCATCACAGTATCATCGCCATTAGTATTTATAAACTGTACAACGACTGTATCGATATCCTTATAATAACGAGCAATGCTTGAATACCCTAATACCCAACCCGTGTGTTCATACTTATAAAGCGATGTATACAAAGCTTGCTCTTGTTCGTCGAAAAAAGTGCCTTTGTTTAAAGCAATAAGAAAGTCGCCCACATCTTGTGCGGTTGCCACATAGCCTTGATCGAGTGCTTTAAAATCATTCTCATAACCTACGTAGTAACCACTCATTAAATCTACTAAATTAATTTCATGCACTGATGAAAACGTGTTCGTTAGGCCCAGTGGCGTTAAAATCTCATCTTTAATATATTGGTTGTGATCATAACCCAGTACGTTAGACATAATTTTTCGCAGCAACAAATAATTAGTATTAGAATAGCCATAATCAGCATCAGGGCTAAAGTCCGCGGGTTTATCGAGCACTAATGCAAGTGGATCAGGGTAGGTGATTGACCAATCAAAATTATCGGTGTCTGTGTAATTGGGTATGCCACTTCTGTGCTTTACCATCATTCGCAATGTAATTTTATCTGCGTTTTCAATGCGACCAATTAATGATGGAAGATAGTCAGCCAGTGTTTTATCTACATCAATACGTCCAATGGCTGCAAGCTTAGTTAAAGCCGCTGCGTCATAAAGCTTTCGGATACTGCCTATTTTAAATAGTGCAGATGGATAAGCTGGGATGGCAAGTTGCCTATTATGCCAACCTTGGGCATAAAGTTGAGGCTTTTCACCTTGCTTATGAACGTAAACAATGATGCCATCCAAACCTTGCTCTACAGCCTGCGCTGCCTGCTGTTCAATTGAAGTAGGCAATGGGTAGAAGTAATACACAGCAAACTTCCATGGCGCGAAAAAGTAAATACTCATAATAGTAACAACGGCAGCAGCTATACGCATAAGTGTAATTGCTTTTTTACTTTTTAATTTATTCATGGCGATTTTTCACTGAGTTTGGTTAGATTTACATACTTAAAAAAGTGTATGTTGTCTGATTTAAAGCACGTATCTAGGTTGAGTTACCCATTCAACTGCAAATATTAACTTTGAATATATGTATGAAGGTACTCGAACATAAATGAATATTTATAAAATATCAACTCATAGTGAGTACTTTATATATAACGCTTTTAAAGCAACGCTGGTGGGGTTATTTGACGGTCTATATGCTGGTTAATTGTATCCATAATATGTGGAGCATTCTTTACCTGTTTATTTAAATATAAATAGACGGGAAACTCATCAATTTTATAAAATGTCAGCTTTAAATCAGCATGTTTTGCTTGTTCAACGCGAGTAGGTGATTCATAACCCAAAACACAATCAGCTCTTTTGTATTTAAGTGCCTTTACTGCACTATCATGATTTTGCGCGTGAAGCTCTATATTATAGCCGCTTTGCTCATTAATTTGTTTTTGTGTGCCATAGGTATACCCAGACAATAAAATTAACCTGAGTTGCTTTAGATCATTTAATTCTTTTATGTTTAGTGAATCATCTAAACATACAGCTCCTAATACAATCCGGTAGATTGGCAAGTTACTTTTCAAAAAATTATTAGGCGTAGAAATAAAGCTTTCGATTACTGTAGAAAAATCGACTCTACCTTGTGTGATGTATAACTTAGCTCTTTTATTGGGCAGTTCTACGGCGGAATATGTTAACTTTGCATCATTAAATATGTACTTAACTTGTTGCGCAATAACACCTGCTACATTTTCGTTTTCACTGTAATGGTAGGGTGCAAAATTTACATATCCCCACGTTAAAGAGCGTGAATCATTAGTTGCAAAAGCCGCCGGATTAAAGAAGAACAACATTGCAATCAAGTATAAGCGATTCATGATAATTATGAGCACCTTTAAGAGTAATGGAACCGTTGTTCAATAATTACATAAATTCCCAATAACGCAAACATGATGAATAATATAATTAACGGTTAACTTAGTTTGACATTGCCAAAGCTAACACTCTGTTTTAATTACTGCTTAGTGCAAAATCAGGTGAAACCTTAGGGTAACAAGGTTACTCCTAAAGTGAGTTTTTAGCACTCACGCTTAAAAAAAGCGCGAGAACAATAAGCGTAGTGACAAACTATTGTCAGTATCAACCAGTGGGCTGTCAGTTATACTTGAATCACTTAATGTATAATCAACACTTAAACGAGTGAATCCGTCAAAGAATATTGGTGTCGCAACTGAAAAACCGATCGTCGTGTTTAAAGCGCTGTCAGCTTTATAAGCCGGTCTTAACGTTGTTGCCTCATAATCTCTCACGCCATAGTAATAATTCACATGATTAGCATCAAGATAACTAACTGAAATTGTAGGCTCATAAAAAATAGGACCGCTTTTAAATGCACGCCCAAGTGATGCTTTTAGCTCGTAGCCATTGGATTTATTAAGTACGTCAAACATAGACGATAAACCTACATTCCAATCATTACGCTCATACTTAACTCCCAAACCAGCATCAAATGAAAAGTCTCTTTCGTCCATTCCAATAAAAACATCGCTGTCTGAGCTATCAAAACCTTGAAATCGAGGTGACGCCTGAGCTGATAACTTAATCCCATCTTGGTTCAATACATCATAGCTAACAAAAGGGCCCAATACAGAGAGCCTATCACCTCTATACCCTAATATTGGTAAAGGAATAACCCGTCGGTCATATCCTTTATAAAGTTCTTGCTTAACACCTAAGCCAAAGCCATATAAAAAACCTTTTGGTTCTAGACGTTTTCGTACTTCTCCTCGATCATCAGCGAGAACGGGTGTAGTAAGGCACAGGGCTAGAGTCCCAAAAGTAAATAAACTAATATTTTTGTACATTGTAAATTTCATAAAAAATTTTTTATTGTTATACCTACGTACCAAACGATTTTTTAGCTTACTTTTTACTCTAAAAATTAAACTGCTATAGACGCAGCAGCAATGAAACAGACATTGCTGCTGGAATAATTGAGGTGATTTATTTGTTTGACTTGGCCTTTAAAACATAAATCTCGCCGTCGAAACTGCCTTGAATCGTCAACCCTTGCCCAGCTAACTCTTTTAGATATTCTATATGCTCCTCAGTGATATGCTGACCAGGAACTAAAAGCGGAATACCTGGCGGGTAGGGGGTGACTAGCCCTGCACAAATGCGATTGTTGCTTTTGCTAATGGGTACTGACTCACGCTCGCCATAAAAAGCGTCACTTGGAATACACGCCAGATCTATTGCGGGTAAACTCTCTGGTAAGCGAGAGCGCCTGGTCGATGTTGCCAACTTCACTTTACCACTGTCGAGCTTTTTCAATGCATTATATAAACGAATAATCTTCGAACGTGTGCCGCCTAGTGTCAGCAATACCAAAATAGTACTGTGCGTGTACTTTTCTATTTCGAGGCCTATTTCATCCAGCAAAAATTTATGAATATCTTTTAATGAATAAGGCAACTGACTAATATCGATGAGAATTTTCAACGGATCATGACCCATGTTGTCACCACTAAAGTGTGGGAATATGTTCATAAAGTCTTGCTTACCTAACACTTTAATATGCTTGAGTGACGCCATCTGTTGTTTAAATTCTTCTACGTGGTTTAACAAAGCATTAAGTAACTTATAGCCTTCCATCTCCAACTGCTTTTGGCATACATCAAGCGATGCGATTAACTGATACTTAGGCGATGTGCTGGCGTAAATACTGTAAATCTCTCTAAAGAAATCAGCATCAAAATCGGGATCGTTTACATGAATATAAGACGCCTGAGAAAACGCCGACACTACTTTATGTGCAGAGTGAGTGACATAATCTGCACCGGCATGAATAGCGGAGTAATAGCGCAAACTAGGGTGGAATAATGAATAGGCAAACCACGCTTCGTCGATAAACACTTTAATGCCATGCTGGTGGGCAAACTCCACGACTTGTTTTAGATCACTCAATAAACCATCGTATGTGCAGCCCGTGAGTACCAATAGTTTTGCGTCGGTATTTTGTTCAATCGCTTGTTTAATATCGGCCAATGACGGTGGTGCAAAAATGCCATATTTAGGGTTTAACACACTCGATAAATAAATAGGGAAGCTGGCCGATTGCAAAATGCCATAATGCACAGATTTATGACAGTTGCGGTCGATGATCACTTTGTCACCCTTGCGTAGTAATGTCTGCAAGATGATTTTATTTGAAGTTGATGACCCATTGGTAACAAAGTAAGTATGCTTTACTTCAAATGTAGCCGCAGCGGACTCTTGGGCACGGCCAATTGTGTTGGTGCTGTCGGATAATGAACCTAATGAATCAACGGATACAGACAGGTCTCCAACGAAAACATTGCGACCATAAAATTGGTAAAAATCTTTGATGTAAGGTGAGTTTCTAAAGCTAGAACCACCACTGTGACCCGGTGTATGCCACGAGTCGTTTGATTCACCCACATAACGACGATACGCTGTCCAAAATGGCGTTTCCGACCGGTCATCAAAGTCATTGATCATATACCCTAAAATAGCTTCAGGGTCTGAAATCACTTCATCTTTAAAAAAGAAAGACTCGATTTCTTCTGATTCGTTTACAATTTCCAGCCCATTAGTATCGTCGCCGATAACGTATACCGGCAATTCTAAGCGAACAGCCTTCAATTGTTCAATAAATCGACTACAAGTGCGTTCACCGACCTTGTTGTGTACATCCCAACTAAGTACGACAGCCTGAATATCACCATCTTCTTCAACACAACCTAACGCGTGTTTTAGTTCAAGGCTTTCAATGATATCGATTTGAATATCATCTCGCTCAAAATTAGCAATTGTTTTGGAAAGATTCGCAGAAAGCTCTTGCAAAGTGGTTGGCTCTTGCTCTATCAGTAATATTCGAAGTAAAGGTAACATGGGGTGTCGCAATTAAATTTTATAATACTCAGTAGCATAACCAAAGCATTGACACTTGTGAAATTAATAGCTTGAAAATGTTTTAATAATTGCTCTTAAAAAACCTATCAGTATAAAGAACATGTATTTAAATTGATTTTCCAGAGATTGAAAGATGAGTTTACTCTGTTCTATCCTTGAACTCATACAAGTCTTCATTAATACAGCTGCCACATATAGGTATACGGGCGTTATACACACGTAGCGCTTGTTTACTTTTAACCTGTGGTGCGCATCAACGTTAAACTCTTTAGGAAAACTTTTCGAGTTTTAGCACACCCACATTTTTACCAAGGCAAACTTGGTACGGTTTGATACACGGTTAATAAGGTCGTCTTAGGGAATGGTCGATTAGACATAAGATTTTAAAACTAGAAAGTGAAGTTTACCTCAAGTTTGCATATTTGAGGCGCATGGAACTGTGTGAATTTAAATAATGTTACAAATAGTTCCTTGCATGACATGTAATACCTACCTATATTAGCAATAACTTTCGCAAGTGCTTGCGGATATTTATGATTTGAATAAGAGAATTAAATTCATGACTAAAGAATCACATTTTAGTAATCAAATAAGATCGAATTATGCTTTTATGGCAAAGTCTGTTTTTGATTTACATTGCCTTATACAAAGCCAGTCTGAAGAGTTATATACTGAAAAAGAAATGGGTTTTCCTGTTTTTGCTTCATCTACATTGTTGTTTTTATCTAATGTAGAGAGCGCATCTATTATGCAAATCTCCCAAGGACTAAATTTGTCTCATCAGTTGGTTTCTCAGCGGTTAAAAATAATGCTCAAGCTAGAATTAGTTGAAGGCATCAAAGATGGTAATGACAAGCGAAGAACCTTGTATCACTTGACGCCTAAAGGGCAAGAAAAATCTGAGATACTAAATTTGTATTGTTTGGACGCTGAGCAAGCATTTAAAGACTTGTCTAACGAAGTAGGAGTAGATATTCAAAGTGTGCTTAATTCAGCAATAACAGCACTTCAAAACCAATCTTTTGGCAAGCGTTTTCCTGAACACTTACAATCATATAAGCAACGAGTTGCTTTAAAAAAAGATGAGAACGCCTAATATGAACGCGACTAAAAACACCTATATTACACTCGCCACATTTTTGGCCTTCGTTATTGCTTTTTACTTCCTAGGATTTTGGCTGATATTTAGAATGGGGCAAGCAACGCCCCTTATGTTGTCAGTAGGAGCTGCTACGATTTTAACTTGTTTAGTGAGAAAGAAGAGCTTATCTGAGCTGGGTTGGAAATGGGGGAGTTGGAAAGTTCAATGGAAAAGCTACCTAATACCCTTTGCTATTGCGTCAGTGGCTTATTTACTTATTTGGTCTTTGGGGGGCGGTGAATTATACAACAGTGAATTCTTAGCGGACAAAAAGCAAAGCTATAACTTAAGCGAATGGAATGATTTAAGTATATTTCTTTTTCATTTGATTTTAGTCGCATGTATCAGCTTCATAATGTCAATTCCGTCTATTTTAGGTGAAGAAATTGGATGGAGAGGGCTATTAGTTCCTGAGCTTTCTAAAATCACATCATTTACAGGGGTCGCGTTAGTAAGTGGCATACTTTGGTCTGCGTTTCATTGGCCGTTGATTTTTTTAGGGTTGTATGGAAATAGCGATACATCGATTTACTATCAACTATTTTTCTTTACGTTATTCATTATTTCTAGCGGAACTATCATGGCTTATATCCGGTTAAAAACAGACAGTGTCTGGACTGCTGTTATGTATCATGGTGCTTCTAATATATTTATTCAGAAAATTTTTACGCCGATTACCATTACAAACGAGAACTCAAGTTATTACATTGATGAATTTGGGGCTGTATTAGCGTTGGTTGCCTCCGTTGTTGCGTTTGTCTATTGGAGAAAAGGGGTAAAGGAGTTTTCTTCATTAGCTCAAAAAACATAATGCCCTGTTGAGGGATATACTAATCAAAGCATCAATTGAGTAAACATAAAACATTATTCAGTTTTGCCTTTAAACTCACATCACTATTTAACAATACATGAGTCGCTTTTAGGTTTGCGAGCAGTCTTTACAAAGCGGCCATGTATGATTTAAAGGTATTGTACGTCTACTTTAAACTTTGCTGGCACAACGTTAAGAGGCTTTTTTCAACCTGTTAAACATTTTTACCCATTGTAATAGCCCGATTGCTCACACGGAATATACGTGTATCTTCAGCTATTGTCGGGCAGCCAAAAGATAACAACAGTAGATTGTGGAATGCTCGTGCTTGGCGGTTTGAAACGAATTCCAGTTACTCAAATTCACCCAGTCGAATGATTTTAGCAATAGGGCTTGAGCAATCAATAACTTAGCTTGGCATCAATCGATTGGATAAACAATAAAGTGGTCTGTAACCACCCGTGATGGTGAATTTCTGCTCTGCATTATTTCATTTAGCAGGCTAAGATCTTTAACGGACATAGGTAGCGCTGCTTCTTCTGGCTGATAGGTCGTTCCCATTTCATAATCTTGTCCTGGGGTATTCTTCATTTCAATATGCGTACCCATTAATGCCGATATGACATTATTTTGCGAAAAATCAGTTAGCCGGGCTATGCTATTACGAAATGCTTCCCAGTCTTTCACATACAAGCGACCCGGATAAAGACTATCGCCTGTAAGTAGCCACTTGGTTTCACTGTCATATACCGCTATTGCATCTGACTTGTGTCCTGGTAGTGCAATAATAGTGAGGTGACGATTCCCTAATTCAACATTAGCATGAACGTTCGGCCAATTGTTGCCGTGCAATCTGAATGCTTGCTTGACCGACTCCAAGTTCGGCTTGATCAGGGATACATTAGGTTGATTTAGAAACTGACTATCACCTGCAATGTGATCTCCGTGCCCATGTGAATGAGCAACTAACCAAGATAAATTGTCGTAACTCGGCCTTCTTTGTTCAGCTAACTTGTTGATGATGGATTCAATGGTTCGAAACAATGGAAATGTAACTTGATCTGATGTCGCTCCAGTATCGAGTACAAAAACTTTGTTCTTACCGAATAATAAGTAAATAAAGGGGGCTTCGTAGTGGCTACATTTGCTTTGCCTGAGTATATAGGTTGTATCTGAAAACTGATAAACTTCTATGGACGGATCACTATTACCCTCACACATTGGTGAACCGTGAATCCATGTGTGTTTTACAAGTTTAGCCATTCGTTTATCAAAATCGTTTTCTCTTGCTAATGAATTGTTCGCAGAAAATAAAGCAATTGAAAGCAGTACAAATATTAGCTTCATTTGGCAAAATCCCTTATTTCAAAGTACAACACTTCCATCGACTGACATTGCTTTATTTTAGAATACAACGTACCAATATCAGGCATTGATTCGGACTGATTCACTAAGCTATTAGCAAGGCATTGATGACCAAACACGATTGCGTCAAACGATGGCGCAGCTTGAATAGGATGGATAAGCAGTTGCTTGTTATCTGGTCCTGTATCCAAAACATGCCACTCTATTTGACTTGGTTTTCCAGCGGTACGCAAAGTTGTTAGTGGCCGCTTGTATATTTGACGGACAAATGTGAAGTTTTTGTCCTTCAGCCATTTCTCACCACCTCGCTCAAAGTGACCAAGGTAAAACTGAGTGTCTATCTCAAAAGATTGACCGTCGATAAGTGTATTTAAGTCAAACGTTGCTGGCAGCAGCGTTATCATGTTTTCCACATAGTGCGCGTGTGTCGTTTTATTTGTTTGCGTTAAGCGTGCGATCAATTGCTGGCGATGTGTACTTTCTACTTCATAAATAAGTTGGTAATCGTGAGGCGCTTGATATAAAGGTAAGTGACTGGCAAAGAGACGCTTGCCATTAGTAAACAACACCATGCCATGAGAACCTACTCGTGTATGTTTTTCATGTAGGTCATGTTTATTAAGGGAAGTTTGTGCATCTAAAGTCATGCTTGTTAATATTAACAATGTGAAAAGGATGTGCGTTATGTTTTTCATGGCTGGTACACTTAATACGTTATTATACAACATGAACTATTGCCTTTCCGGTGTTTTGCCCTTCAAATAACCCAGCCAATGTATCCGGCAGATATTCAAAACCGCAGACCTCTGTGGACTTGAACTCTATTTCACCCGTTTTGATCCAAGGGGCAACATGCTCGATCATTTCTGCCATACGGTGAGTAAAATCACGTGCCAATATTCCTTGCACAGAAGCTCGTTTATACAAAAGCTGATGTAAAAAACGAGGCCCCACTTCAGGGGTATCCAGACCGCCGTTGTATTGTGAAATTTGGCCGCAAACAACAACACGGGCCCTCAGATTCAGACTGGTCAACGCTGCATCTGTTATCATGCCCCCAACATTATCAAAGTACACGTCAACACCACCCAGCTCCAAAAGTTTAGTTTGCAATTGTTGCGCCGAAGAATACGACTTGTAGTTCAGTGCTTCATCGACCCCCATTGTTTTTAACCATTCACATTTTTCTTCAGAACCCGCAATACCGATCACACGGCATCCAGCTTTAATAGCAAACTGAGTTACGAGCGAGCCAACGGCGCCTGCAGCACCAGATACGAGTACAGTTTCACCGGGTTTGGGTTTGCCAGCTTCCATTAGTCCAAACCACGCAGTTCTGCCTGGCATACCTAAGATCCCCAATGCAGTTTTTACATCGGCTTGTTCAGGATCGATAGTCTGTATTTCATTGCCGTGCACAACAGCATGAGTTTGCCAGCCGATATATCCGCTCACCCAGTCTCCGGGTTGGAAGTTGTCATTGTTTGATTCAAGTACTTTAGCTACAACCGCAGCACCCTGCACAGTGTTTAAAGGGTGAGGTGGTTCCCATGAGTGTGTTGCTGCTTGCTGGATCCGCATGTAAGGGTCAACAGAAATGTATTCAGACTTTATCAGCACCTCATTTTTGGACAATTGGGGGCTAAAATCAGACTCTCTGAGTTCATAGTGCTCTGTGCCTACAAATTCATTAGGTCGTTTTACGTAAAACCATTGCTTCAACTGATAACTGCTCATTTCTATCGCACCTCTTGTATATAATGCGCGAAATTGTTGCATGTAATTTATGTCTCGGTAAGCTATAATTATTTAGTTAATGATTCCAATTTGGAAATGATGAGTTAAATGGATACCGAAGATTTAAACAAATTTCTAATTGTTGCTGAGA
This sequence comes from Pseudoalteromonas sp. RWi3, assembly GCF_054960735.1. NCBI lineage: Bacteria > Pseudomonadati > Pseudomonadota > Gammaproteobacteria > Alteromonadales > Pseudoalteromonadaceae > Pseudoalteromonas > Pseudoalteromonas sp. RWi3. The sequence continues at coordinate 384,618 of NZ_JBHNYL010000001.1, read as the reverse complement.
CATCAAATTTACAAACAGCATCTGAACAGCTCAACATTACAGCAGGAGCGCTTTCAAAAACAATTAAGCGCATTGAAACTAAGCTCAATATACGACTTTTTGACAGGGTTGGCCGAAACATTCGGCTCAATCAACACGGTGAGAAATTTCGTCACTATGCATCACATTTGGTGCATGAAGCAGAGCAAGCAATTAGTGAGTTTAGTGGCGATAGAAATAAAACATTGGTGAAGATGGTCGGGCCTTCATTGTTACTTCAGCACTATATTCCCAAACTTACCTTAGGGTTAAACAAAGAACATTATGATTACAGTGTAGAGTCGGTTTGGGAAGGCCGTGCCATTGCGCAGGTAAATACGGGGCAGGCACATTTAGCTTTGGTAACTCGGTTTGCACTAGAAGAAAGTTCCTACAGAGAGGACCTTGCAAGCATTTACCTTGGTACTTCTGAGTTTAAAGTCGTAGCAGCAGTTCAGCACCCTTTGCTCAAACGCTTTCCAGATGGAGAGGTCACTGTTGAACAGTTGCGTGAATTCGGTTTTGCTTGTCCGAGTGTATCGCCCTTTTGTGGTATCAAAAGAGGCATTGGTTCTGACGGCTGGCGCGACGATAAAGTGCCTCGTACTATCACCTATCGGTGTTCCGAGTTTAGTGTGCTGATGTCCTTGGTTAACAATGGGATTGCACTTGCGTATGTGCCAGACTTTGTTGCCCGTAATGCAGGGTTAGTGATTATCGATGTGGTGGGATGTGAGCACAGTTGCCTAGAGCATATAGAACTTATCTATAAACCGAGCCTAGCGGCTGGTTGGTTACACCGATTTACGGGTTCTATTGCGATTGAAGAGCAATAAGTAGGATTATCCGGTCTTATACTCATAAAAGTATTCAAAAATACAACTGCCGCACTTAGGTTTACGGGGGGGCACTTATAGCGACTGTGCAGAATAAACCAATGGTGCATATCTACTTTAAACTCTTTAGATATCACTTTTCGAACTTTTTTTTACTCCAATATTGTTCTTACCTATGGTAAATCGAGAGCGGTTTGATACGCGGTAAAGTATGGTGATGTTTAAGCGAGATATAAATGTTGAAGAGCGTTTTATTCTAGCAAAAATGACTTATTTGTTTTCTAACTGCTGCTTACGATACTGACCAGGTGTAAAACCAGTAAACTCCTTAAATGCTCGTGTAAATGGAGCGGCGGAAGCAAAACCACTTTCAATTCCAACGACAAGTACAGGCCAGTCACTTTTATCCGGTGCAATCAAAATGGTTTTAGCATATTCAATACGCATTTGATTTACGTAATGGTTAAAGTTTTTAGCATTAAAATGGTTGAGCATTACAGAACGGATACGATATTCGGGCACGTTCAATTCGCGAGCGATGTCAGCAACTCGTAAACTCGATTCCAAATAACGTTTTTCATCAACCAAAATCGCCTGGATTTGTTGGGCTAGTGCGGGTTCCTCCTGAGCAGAGGGCGCTGTGTTCTGTTCTTTTTGATCAAGTTGCTGTTGGCGGAAGAGTATTAATCCATGAGTGCTGATCAGTATGACTAAAAACGCGAAAGTCGAGAGCCAGTCTCGTCCAGTGCCAGCCAATAAATCATTTGGAAGAGTTGCACCTATTAACATGACACTGACAACGCAAAAAATGAATGACGATAGGTAAATAGTTGCCATTTTGCGCTGTAATGCAGTTGAACTACTTAACACCCGATATCCTTCCCAGAAAATAAGAATGAGCATACCCGGGTACAAAATCGAAATTATTTCAGTTAAAACGTTTGTTAATAAGGAAAGCCAAACTGAATGGGCTAGCCACAACTTTTTAGAAAGAAGTAAAAGGTGTTGCAATATTAGACATGCTGAAAGTAACCCAACAAAAATTAGATGGTGACGACTAATAGAGTTATTTTTTCGGAAAAAAGCGCGAGCAAATAGCCAATATGCACTAGAGACGCCAACTCCCAGCATACCGATTAAATGGTGATAAGGTTCCCAAAAGACATTGGTTAACTTGTGTGCGACATACATAGAAGTTGATGCACAGAAAATCGCAAAAACAAAGTGTAAGAGATGCCTTTCTTTTAGGCGAAAATGAAAGATGGCTAATATAAGACTTAGCAAAATTATAATTAATTGGGCTAGATTTAACAGTTCCAACTTTTACTCCCTTTGTTTCTTACGCTATTTTACAGTAACTCAGTTCTTTTTCTATAATCTTCTTGTTTTTGTTCATTTTCGTATATCGATTTTCAAATTTGATGCTCCTCAGGCCTTACGACATGCGAGTATTGAAGCGAAATTTGAACAATAAGGTTATTGCTATGAACAGTAAATCGATCACAAATAACGACAGTGTTATTGCAAGTAGAAGTATTAAAAACGAAGACAATTTAACGCAAAATAACGCGCCATTAGTACCACTATGGCAAACTTGGGGACTTCGAGTATTTTTTGCGGGATTAGTGTTTGTCATTGGTAAATGGCAGTTGATGTCAATTTTACAGGGACCTTTTGAGTGGACATCATGGCGAGGTGTGGGGCATTCGCTTTTATTTACACTTGCTTTATTGGCTATCGGCGGCATGTTTCGCCCAATAGCATTTCTACCGATTATGCTATTTGAAATCGTTTGGAAAGTAGTTTGGTTGGCTGCTGTCGCACTGCCACTATGGATGGCAGGTGAGCCAATTCCGGGCGTTGTAAGTGTAAAAGGATCGCTAATTGGGGTTGGTTTAATCATTATTTGTGTCCCTTGGAAATACGTTTGGTGGAGATATTTTTCACAACCTATTGAGCCATGGAGACGCAAAAAACAGGTGAGTAATAAAAGTAGCAACTAAACAGTGATTAAGGCAGGGGAGGAGATCTATACCCAAGCCTCCTCAAGATGCGAGTTTCAGTTGGAGTTAAAAGCGATTTAGGCAAGGCATTGATTGCAAGTAATAGTGGTTCTATTGTTAAAATCAATAACGCAGTATAAATCGCTTTTAAACCAACCCTCTTGGCGCTTCACAGGAACTTACTTTCATCGTTGTAACTTATTAAAAGGGACTGCCATTCTTGCAAAGTAACGCCTTGATATTAAGCCCCTGTGAAACGCTGAATTCTGCATCTTGAGGTGGTTTGGGTATAATTGTGCTTAAATGAATTACATACTGTGCTCGAACCTACTTATAATTAAGCTCGCTCATCGCTTAAAACAGCATCACGAAAATACAATGCCTTAAATCCGTTTATTGGTTGTTTTAACAACCCTAAGTGGAATTAAGGCTGATCTGTTTTATCCTTGAATTTACACGAATCTTCAATAATACAGTTACCACATTCAGGTTTACGGGTCGAACACATGTAGCAGCGGCCGTGCAAAATCATCTATTCATGTACGCCTACCTTAAATTCAGCGGGCAGGCCTTTTAGTAACTTTTCTTAAAATTTTAAAGCGTTTTGCCCATAGCTAATTTAGTGCGGTTGGAAACGCGGTAAATATCTCTGTCTACGATGGTGGGTCAGTTAGATGGTAAAGAAAGTAGATAAGCACTCTATGTTTAATAAAATCATACCGACTTGTTTAGCGACAAGTCAACGTAATTAGACTCAAGGGAATTTATTTAAAAATAATAAAAGTGTCGTTTAAGCTCACTGTTTCTCTAGTTGGCAGGAAACTGGCGGCTATCTGGCGTGTTGAATATCAATCGAGTTAGTCATACTATCTGCAACTGAAAGACAGGAGTTATAAACAAAGATGAAAGTATGTAAAAATAAAATTGTCACGCTTAGAAAAGAGCATGGATGGTCTCAAAGTACACTTGCAGAAATATCTGGCTTGGGTGAAAGAACCATACAACGAATCGAAAAAGAAGGGGTTTGTTCACTTGAATCTGCTATGGCATTAGCATCTGTATTCGAATTAAGCCCTAAAGAACTACACGTTGACGTTGAGGTAAACCAAATTGATGATGAGGTTGTTCATACTAGAGAAGTAAATTGGGGCGGAGTGATTGGCATGATTGTTTTGTTTCTGTCTGCTTTTTTTATAATTGATTTAACGAGTAAATACCCAAACTGGGAAATGGTAAGCGCTTGCTTAATATTAGGTCTTTCCTTTACTCTTTCTTGTGTCGCACATGGTATTAGAGAAACCTTATCAAGTTTAGCTGCGACGGCGTGGATTATTCGTTTGCCAACGGCCGTACAGGGGGTCAGTAAGAAGATTGCGATAATAAAATCGTTGCGTGATTATGCATACATTGTTGGTATAGTTAGCTCGCTAGTATGTGGATTAACAATAGTTAACCACTCTCAAATTGACCTATTGCACCTTACAAATTACTTCACCTATGCTATTCGACCACTTGTATACGGGATATTGATATCTGAGCTTTGGTTTAGGCCCTTAAAGCACAGACTAGAGCATATACTTAAAGTAAATGCTGTACCTCATAAGGGGGAGAGCAAGTCATGAAAAGAATTTACGTTTTTTGGTTGGTCTTGTTAACTATCACACCTATCACAATAGAGGCAAACACGTTAGAGTCTGAGTTGAATGATAAAGTAGTAAATATTATTGAACAATTTCAAACCCAACATGGGTTTAATGGTTCGATTGCCATAAAACTAAAAGCAAATCCCATTTTTACTTACTCTGTGGGCTACCAAAAGCAAAACACTAAGTTAAACGCAGAGCACTTATTTAGCAGTGGTTCAGTTGGCAAAGAGTTTACAACAGTTGCGCTTTTGAAGTTAATAGATGAAAGCCGTTTGACACTCGATGATCTCATTGGCAAGTATATTCCGACACTTCCACCTTGGGGGCAACAAATCAAAGTTAAGCATTTACTTTCCCATACATCAGGTCTGCCTAAAATTAGCTGGAAAAATAACATCACAACCCAAGATGTCATGGACCAAGTAATGTCTTTGCAAGTTTTAGAATTCCCACCCGGTACTGATTATTTGTATGGCAACATTAATGTGATGTTGCGAGCTAAAATTGTTGAAAACATAACAGGGCAGGAATTCGATAAATATTTAAAAGATCATTTCTTAGACCCGTTAGGAATGACGAATACAATTCAATCAGTAACAATTAATCAATCAAAACAACAGGTTGCTGGTGATTATCCTACGGCCATAAACGGTGTAACAATCTATACTACCGCATCTGATTTATTACTTTGGGAAATGGCACTGCTAGACGGAAAAGCTCTAAATGGGAAGTCGGTTTTGAGGTATATATCCAAACACAAACTGTCGGGAAAACCGAACCACATTGAATATGACTTTGGCCAGTTTTATATGGAAAATGAAAAAATTTCTGCGATTAAACATGATGGCAGTAATCCTTCCCACCATGTGCTGAAGTATACAAATTTGACCTCTCAACTCTCCTTAGTCGTTATGTCCAGTGATGGAAACAAAAACTTACTGTATTTAATAAAAGACGATATAGAGGCACTGTTCCAATCGATTAATTAAGTTTTTAGGTCACTTAACCTGCTTTTGAGCACTTAAATGTTAGCAAGCATTATTAACCTAATTCGGTTTTGATAGCTCTAAATATATAACGTTTATTTCAGATAACAGTGAAACACCTTGCTCAATATAAACGAGATTTAGCTGGTTTGGGTTAGATAGACTGAGTAAATTAGAGTTCCAACTTTACTCAGTCTTATCTTTAAACTCACACAAGTCCTCGATAATACAGCGGCCGTGTACTATCAATCAGTGGTGCACACAACTTTAAACTTTTTAGGTACTCATTTTTCAAGCTTTTTTTCTGCTTCAACAACGTTCTTCCCTATTGCAAACTTTGTACGGTTTAATAAACAAACGATATGAGTGTCGACATCTGCTGTAGGCCAACCAGAAGATAATTAAGGTAGATGAAGTGCTTGGTTTATTTCCTGTATGGTTTTCGACTTAACGTACTTTTGGTGATAACAAGGGACTTTAATAGTGGAGAACGAGTTAATTATAAAAATTTTTATTCACTGTGACACAATCGTGTTTTATCACCGACTAATTAAATATCTAACCAATTGGTAATATGCAAATACAGATGCGAAAACAATTCGAACAAATGATTATCAACAACCAAGGTCGCATACGTTACATTGCTTCCCGATATAGTCATGACGGCGAATTTGACGACATGTATCAGGAAATATTACTGCAGCTTTGGAGAAGTTTCGAGTCGTTTAGCGGCGAGTCGAAACAAGAAACGTGGGTTTTTAAAGTTGCATTGAATACGGCTTGCACATTTGTAAGGGCAGCAGTGAAGCAAAAAGAGATTAAACAGTCTCCATTACACCAATCAATGCAAGCGCTTCAGCCTACGCAGGACAGCTGCCAAGCAGACATCCTTAATCGATTTATGGATGGGCTGAGTGACATAGATGCGAGCTTGCTGATGATGTACTTAGATGGGCTATCTTCGGACGACAGCGCTAAAGTGCTTGGTATTAGTTCCAATGCCGTTAGGTCGCGTATTAAGCGCATTAAAAATGAATTTGAAACCAATTACATAGGAGATTGATATGAAGCTAGATGATTTAAAGCAAGACTGGCAACAAGCCATTGAAACCGAATCAACTCCTGATAATTTAACTGAGGTGATAGACATGATTGAGCAACAAACCACTAAGATTGATAAGGAGATAAAACGTCGCGATTTCCTCGAAATTGGAATTGCAGTATTTCTTATCCCGGTTTGGATATGGGGTCTATTAAATTCGGCAAGTACGATGCAAAGCATTGGTTTAATCATCGCGATTGTCGCTTGCATATACATACCATATCGACTGATATCTGCAAAAAAAGTAAACGCTAAGAAAAGTGACAGCGTTAAGGACTTTTTAGTCCAAGAAAAACAAAAAATTCAGCAACAAAAACAGATGTTGGAGTCGGTTGTATGGTGGTACATAGCACCGCTGACGGTTGCAATTTTACTCATCACATTAGGTGCAAAAGTGAACGAACAAGGTATTCCTCAAATAGCGTCGGGCATGGTTTGGTATTACGCTTGTGTTGGTTTACTGGTTGTGGGTGTGTACTTCTTAAATAAACGCGCAGCCAAAAATAAGTTTGCCCCATTGTTAAAGAACATCGAGCAACGATTGGCAGAAATGAGCTAGCTAACCAAAGCCAGCTCATTCTTTTCTAACTATCTAATTCATAAACCTTTAATGGCGCTTTGAGCGACTTGTTGAGCAAGTCGCTTCGGGCAAATGCGGCCAAAATTGACTAAGGAATTTCGACCATGAACAACAAAGAAACAAACAGCAAACAACAAAGTAATAAGAAAGCTTCTTCTTCGACGATTATTGTCGTCTTGATCACATTAATAATTGCGATAGCCTCTGGTAGCTCATCGGCTGAAAATGCCGAACTAGAAAAGGTGCTTAAACACAAAGTAGAAACTGAAAAACTGAGTGTTGGGATCGCCGTTGCCATCATCGAAAACGGTCAAGTGAGCTTTATTAACGTTGGTGTTGCAAACAAGGAAACGGCTCAAGAAATCGACCAGAACACCTTGTTTGAAATTGGCTCTGTTAGCAAAGTAATGACATCTACGGCACTTGCGACCTTTGTCGACGAAGGGACGTTAAAACTATCCGATCCCGTTCAAAACTATTTGCCTAAGTCAGTCAAGTTACCAATGAAAAATGACAAAGCCATCACGTTTGAGTCTTTGGCAAGTCACCGTTCGGGTTTACCTAGACTTCCAAGCAATATGCAGTTTAGTAACCCGTTAAACCCTTATGTAGATTACACGACAGAAATGATGTACGAGTTTCTTAATCAATACACCTTGCCTCGTGAGGTAGGTGAGTCACCAGAATACTCAAACCTTGCAGTTGGTTTATTAGGACACACGCTTGCTAAAATTGATGATATGAATTACGAGCAAATGTTGATGCAACGTGTTCTAAAGCCATTAAAAATGAAGGATACCTTTGTTGACGTGCCTAAATCTGCGTTGACAAGAAGAAGCAAAGGGCACAACGGAAATCTTGAGACTACCGACTATTGGCAACTACCAGCAATGGCTGGCGCAGGTGCTGTTGTTTCAGATGCTACTGACATGGCACTTTATTTAAAAGCCAATATGCAACAAAACAAGTTAGCATCGGCAATCAAATTGACCCACCAGCCTACGGCCGAATTTGGAAACTCACTTACTAAAGTGGGACTAGGGTGGATCATCCAAGGCACAGCAGACGGTGATGTTTATATGCACAATGGTCAAACTGGCGGATTCGCTTCGTTTATTGGCTTTAATCCTACTTCGCATAAAGGTATCGTCATTTTATCGAACACTTCTATATTAATGGATGAGGTAGGGTACAGATATTTGACAAATTCTTTGGCGTCTTTAAAGCTAACGACGCCTGTAAAAGTGGCTGAAGTAGAGTTAGCAAAACTGATTGGGAGGTATGAACTGGTACCTGGCTTTATATTGTCGATAACTCACGATGGGGATAAGTTATTTGTTCAAGGTACAGGGCAACCAAGACTGCCTCTAACTGCCAACTCAATCAACGAGTTTGTAAATAATGCAGTAAAAGCGAGGATACAATTTGAGCTTGATGCTAATGGCATAGCAACGTCACTTACTATGTATCAAGGTGGTCAAACACTTCCTGGCAAAAAACTAAAATAGAAAGATAGTTAATTGCAGCTCAGAGCTTTTCATTTTGCGCCTTTTTACAAGGCGTCTCTTTCTTACTTGGTTTTATCCTTAAACTCACACAAATCCACAATAATACAAGCGCCACATTTAGGCTTACGAGCAACACAAGTGAAGCGACCGTACAAAATGAGGCAGTGAAGCACATCGACTTTCAATTCTTTCTGTACAACTTTTAGATGTTTCTGTTCAGCCTCTACTACGTTTTACCCATCGCAAATTTAGTGCGATTGGATACGCGGTCGATATGGGTGTCGACAGCTATTGTCGGCCAGCCAAAAGATAATGAAGTAGATAAAATAAGAAAATTAGACTTCACTGATTGAGCCCCTTCATAAAGGAATGTGCTCTGTAGCGTTTAATTAATCTATTATGTTGGAGAGGGAGTATTTGTATTTTTCTTTAAATTTAGGAAGTAAATTCGTTAATTGATTACTTATGTCACTTTCTAAATGGCCAATACTTTTGTGGATTGTATGGTGGATAGTTACCTTACCAAGTTGAACTAAATTAAATTTTTCTTTAAATAGGGGGAGTGTATCTTCATGCTCTAAATAAATTAAATAATCAATTCTGTCTATTTTTAACATTTGTAGCAATGTGGCTGCATTTTCTATCGTAGCGAAATTGAACTTTAGATCTAAGCTTTCAGTCAGATGCTTTGTGCCTTTCGCTGCAAATACGCGATTCTGTTCACTCATTGCCGTGTCGATATCACAAGTTACTTTTTTATTGCAAAGTAAATATAAAATAGCATTACCTAATGGAGGAGTTAATTTTATCAAACTTTCTCTAGTATCTATTGCGTATGATAACCGTGCAACATCAGCTTGAAACATTCCTTTTTCTAATTCCTTCAAACCGCGCCCCGATGGCATAGACACAATCTCTATATCAAAGCCAAGGCTGTTATAAACTTGACTAATTAAAGGCCAATAAAAGTAAGCTTTGGGGTGATTGGGTGATGAAACAGAAAGTTTTTCTTTTTGAGCGGTTACAGTCGGAGTAACTAGAACAGCTATGGGTATTAGCAAATGCGAAAATGATCTAGTTAATTTGCTTGTTAGACTCAACTTTGTGTCACCCCCCATTTTTTTGCCTTTAGAACAATAATCCAACTATTTAAATAATAGGAGACATTCGCTTTTATTGCCAAATTATTTTGTGGCGAGTGTACAAGATTCAAAGCTAGAAAGGGGAGTTAAGTCTTTAGAGTGGAGGCACTTATACAAAACGCTTGAACCAACCATTACTAAATTAAATTAGTCTAATATATCGGTGACGCATTAGACCGATAAAAGCTTTACTCCGTTTTATCCTTAAACTCACATAAGTTTTCGATAATACAGCTGCCACATTTAGGTTTGCGGGCGGTACACATAGCGGCCGTGTAGAATCAACCCGTGGTACACTTCTACTTTAAATTCTTTCTGCACGACTTTTAAAAGTTTCTGTTCAACCTCTACTACGTTTTTACCCATAGCAAACTTGGTCCGGGTGTAACAGATGCAGAAATTGAAAAGATAACCACGGAGATTAAATACTCCATAAAAGCTCCTGTACGGCCTATATTATCAATTAATTATATTTGACGTTAGAAAGGGTTAGGTTATTTTTCCATCACTAAAATAATAAGCGATGAGGCCTAAGGAGTTGATCAACCCATGCGCAATGATCAGTGGGAATAATTTTCGACCGTTATATAAATATACCAAAGCGAAAATGACAGCTACAACACCCGTGCTAATAATTCCTGGTATACCTTGAGATATATGAAGCATACCAAAAATAGTCGCGTGCAAGACAACGGCTGAAAGAATGCCTGCTTTCCTTTCTCCAAATAACGACATTAGGCTGTTCAATAAAAAACCACGCATTAATAGCTCTTCACCTATCGCTGCACCAACCCAAATTACAACTAGTAAATATATAGCTAAATACAAAGGATTACCTAATAAGAATTCAAACCTATCGGTAGAACTTTTGGGTATGGTGACATCAAGGGCACTTGAAATAATTGGAACTACTGCTGCCATAAATGCGAGCACTATCACCACTATTAGAATGGCAATGCCTATAGACTTGAGCAAACTTCTCCCATCAGTAGGTAAGTTAAATCCGCGACTTTTCCATGTGATGTCTTGTTTCTTCATAAAGTATGTTGCGACAAATATTCCACACCACATTGCGATTGAACCCGCACCAATAACACTTAACCTGTCTGCGATGTCTTTAACGAGTAACATTACGCCTAGGACTACAACAACTTCAAAAATTGTTTGTTGTTTCGAAGTTAACTTTATCATTATCAAATTTTTCCTACTATTGCCGAGTTTTAACTTTTCGGTGGTATTGTATTGGCCTATTAAAATAATGGTTTAGTCCTTATTATTTAAATGATAATATTTAATTTATTTATTAGTAAAAGAGATAACTGGTTTCCAATGGCATTACATCCGGCAACGTTAACTTGTCTTCAAGTATTTAGCGCAATAGTTGAAGAGGGTGGTTTTAGTAGGGCATCCGAACGGTTGGGGTTGACGCAAAGCGCGGTAAGCCACCGAATAAAACAATTGGAAGAAATCACAGGTGTAACACTTATTAATAGAACAACGAGATATATGAAGGTGACTGATGTTGGCCAACGTTTATATAATCAGTCTCGACTGAATCTTGTTGAACTAGAACGTACATTATCCAGTTTGAAAAGCATGTCTGAAGCTCCTTTAAGTTTAACCACTATATCGTCATTAGCGACCAAGTGGTTGCTACCTAAACTCAATGAGTACAACCAAGAACACCCTAATCAGCCATTATCGGTGCTAACTGATGATAAAATTATCGACTTAAATTATGAAGGCATCGATGCCGCAATACGCCTAACCGATATTAACGATCCTGCTCTGCATATGACCTTTATTTGTGATGAATGGGTTTTTCCCGTAGCAAGTGGTGCTATAGCTAAAGATGAAAATATTATTGCTCAACCAAACCTGTTATTAGATTTTCCTTGGCTTATAGATGTTATTGCTGAAAAAGGAAGTGATGAAAGCTCTTGGAAAGGTTGGCTCAGCAACCAAGCACTAGGTTTTCCTGACAATCATAAGAAGCAAAGCTTTAACCGAACTGACATTGCACTTCAGGCAGCGGCGGCGGGGCAAGGGGTTGCCATCGCTAGGGCAAGTTTAGTTGAAACAGATATGCTGGAAATGAAACTTTTTAAACAAGTAGGACGTGCAGTAAAGATGAAATATTCATATTATTTTGTATGTCCTCATGAAAAGGCAGATCACCCTGTGATAGCCAACCTTAGAGATTGGATATCCAAAGAACTAAAGGCATCAGTGAGCAGAGTTAAGCAGCATATTTGTTAAATACAATACACGTGAAATAAAGTGTCTAATTAACTAGGGATAGATAATTGGCACGTCTGTAGATGCGTTAGCATTTAATAGTCCAATAAGTCGGTTGCATTAAGCTTTAAGCATAATTCCAGAATACTCATCTTTCAGCTTGTGTAATTAAAGTGAACCTAGTTATTCACTCAGGTCTTTAAATTCACACAAATTTTCAATAATACAAGCGCCGCATTTGGGTTTACGGGCTACGCAAGTATATCGACCTTGAAGAATAAGCCAGTGATGCACATCGACTTTAAATTCTTTCGGTACAACTTTTAGACGTTTCTGTTCAACCTCTACTACGTTTTACCCATCGCAAATTTAGTGCGATTGGATACGCGGCCGATGTGGGTGTGTAAAGCGATAGTAGGCCAGCCAAAAGATAATTAAAGTAGGCATTGTGACTGACTCAATTTTTAGATCTGCTTTTAGCCAAAAGCTGAGCTTAACTCTTGAGTTACTAAAATCAGTTCAGCAGAGCCTAAAATCGACAAAATGCCTTTATGAAATAAACCGCAACCTAATCTAAGACCTGGCCTCTGCTAGTTTATGAGGCTAAACCAATCTGTTAGCTGACTATCAGTTTCAAATACACGAGAAAGTTATATTTAACGAAAAGTAGCAAAACGCGTTTTATTTAATTACTAGAGAATACATCGAAATTTCGATTCTTCGTATAAGCATATACAAGAGACATTTTTGAAATATCAAATCTGGATGGTAATTGGTCTGCCAAAATATCAATTTTCTTCGTTTTTTCTGAATACCTTTTTATTGCGTTTTTTTGTCCTAATGCTAACCAGAACCATTGTTCACCATACTTCTTAATATTTAAAGAACGATGAGTAATTAAGGAAATATCATCAGTCGGAATATTTGTATCTATCGTTCCATTTGGTCCTGATTTCACAATATTGTTTTGGTCTACCCAAATAGTGTTTCCAGAATTACTTGCATGCTGGACATATTTCCAATTAGGGGATTCAATTGATGAAATTTCACTCATTAAGTCATAAATGTGAACTTGCCATTTACCTTGCTTCTTCATACTAAAACTAATTTGTTGATCTGTTTTGAACGATACAGCGCGCAGTTCCTGCTCTGGTAAAGGTAATTTGGTGACTTTAAAATCAGATAAATTAACATAAAATATACTATTGATACCCAGCGCTATTAGCGCTTGGCCATTTGGAGAAAACTTCAAATCGAAGTAGTGATTTTGGTTATCAAAGTTAGTTAGCTTTAAGCGCTTTTCTGTCACAACATCATAAAGCCATATTTGTTCACTGCCTGTAGCTTCACTTATATAAGCTACTGCTTTACCGTTTGGAGAAAATGCTGGTAGCCTGTCACTAACACTAGCATTTGCAATAGTTTTGCTGTTCCCATTAATTAGATCTACAAGTTTAATATCTTTGTTATGCCTACCTGCAACATACAAATAGTCCGTGCCGTTACTATGTCTGTAGGGTCTTACGATTTGTTCACTGGCAGAAAAAATAATTTCTTTTTCCTTACCTGATAAATCATAGCTAGCCAATTGATATGATGGGAAACCATCCATAAGGACAATTTTGTCTCCTTGGTGAGACCATATTCCGCAGCAAATATAAGCATTTTGCTTGAAGAGTAAATTAAGTTTTTCACTATCTAAGTCAAGAGAGTAAAACCCTACCCACTGCTTTTCATCAGGCGATGAAATGAGAAGCTTGTTTTTTGTTGGGTGGAGATCAAATTGACTATTTCCTGCCAGATGAACACTCGGCTGATTTAATCGTGTTTTTATTTTGGTTTTAAGATTTAACTCAAATAATTCATAGGGTGTACCAGCCCCTTTATTTTCTGAAAATACAACTGTATTCTTATCGTGGGTGTACGACATCCCCCCATAACTTCCTTTATTACAAGTATAAATCAATTCTGGCTCTTCTAATTGCAGACCATTGACGGCTCTAGTGTAGTATTGGCAAGTATTGACACTAGTTACCAAGTAAACTATTTCTTTACCGTCTGGACTCCAACTCGCAGGACCAACATCTGCATCATTACTATGTTGCACATATACTTTCTCATGACTTTTTAAACTTTTGATGACAAGGTTAATTTGGTTGTCTGATGTAATCGACATATAGCTAATTCTAGTGCCATCAGGAGAAATCGAAGGTTGAACTTCATTACCGGCATCAGTGGTAAGAACAATTGAACCTGAAATTTTAATGTCTTTATCTATTGTTAGTTCAGAACTAGGTTTATCTTGAACAAGTAGGAACCAAGAACAAAATGCAGCAATTAACAGAAAAGTTGCTAGTAACAAAAGTTTTTGATTACTTTTTCTAATTATTTCGCTGCTTCGATCAGCATGTATTTCGATCAAAGGTTGTTTTTCTTTATAATCAGCTAAAGGTTGAACATTAGCGATAAACTTGTAACCTTTTTTTGGAAAAGTAGCGATAAAGTTAGGCTTTCTTGCATCATCTAGAAATACTTTCCTGAGCTTTGTGATAATCCTAGTCACAGCATTATCGGAAACAATGCGCCCTTGCCATACATATTCAATTAGTCGGTCTTTACTAATGATTTCATTCGGATGCTGACAAAAGTAAACCAAAAGCTCTACCATCATAGGTTCTAACTGGCTCGAACCATCCTCAGATAGCAAAGTCTGCTTTTCGTCACAAAAAATATAATTATTAATTTGCCAACGCATATAAAATATTTTAACAAAGGTAAGTATTTGAAAATTAACATACATCCTCCATTTAGTCACATAAAATCATAACAAATCACAAGATTATCACGACTTATTTTCACCATTCCCTTAACTTCTTTTCGCAATCTAAATTTATTGAACTAAAAAGCAGGTAACTATGAATAAAGCGTCTTATCTATTGGCCATTGCAGCTTCTATTTCTCTAACGTCATGTTCTGTGAGCAGTACAAAAAGTGAAGCGACATTAAGGGCTGCGAGTGTTTGTTTTTCAACTAACTCAAGTGCAGATATTAAAGCCCAATTTGAAAACGGTATCGTGTCGAAAACGATATTCACTAACAAAGAGGAATCTTTATCTAGCATTGAAGAACGGTTAGAAGATCTTAATATTCCTTCCCTTTCATTAGCTGTAATGAACGGTGGTATTATCGAGTGGTCTGCTATTTATAATTCACCATCAAACAAAGCGCTAATAGATTGTAATACACGTTATCAAGTGGCTTCATTATCAAAGCCTGTCACTGTCATGGCTGCGATCCGTATGCAATCAAATGGGTATATCGATCTAAATGAAAATATCGAAAACTATTTAAAGAGCTATAAACTGCCAAAAGGCAAGCAAACGAAGAGTGCGCCTATTACGATTAAAAATACCCTAGATCACTCTTCGGGGATTAATTCTGGAGGTTTTTTAGGGTATCAACAAGGTTCGCCTATACCATCTGATATTGAAATATTAAAAGGTAATAAGCATTCAAATTCAGCACCTTTATCTGTTGTTAGTAAACCAGGAGTGCAACTTGCTTATTCAGGAACAGCATATACGTTAGCTCAAGTTGCATTAAAGGATATATTCAAAAAAGATTTTTCCAGCATTATGGATAAATGGATCTTGTCGCCGTTGGGGATGGAAAACTCCAGTTATCGTTCTCCTGATATATCTTCTATAAATCAACCAAACTCAAAAATACAGGCAATTTCAATTGCTAAAGGCCATGACTCTGATGGTAAAGAAATAGAAGGTGGTTGGAGAGTTCATCCTGAACTAGCCGCCGCTGGAATGTGGAGTAACGCCAATGATATGGCTACTTTTATGCTTGAAATATACAAAGGCTACCAAGGCAAGAGTACTTTGTTTTCTCAATCAGAGATAGAGCAAATGCTTGAAAATGAAAAAGATGGCCACGTTTATGGGTTTATTTTAAACCATGAAGGAGATGACATTACTCTCACCCATTTTGGCGGTAATGTGGGTTACCGAGCTGGCATGACTATTAGCTTAAAAACGGGAGATGGCTTAGTTTATTTACTTAATTCTGACAATGGTGCAGCGTTAGGAAACCAATTAATGATGACCGCATCAAAACTGTACGATTGGTCCAGCTTTAAACAAATCATCAAAACCAAACGTGAAGCCAAGATAGAGATATTGAAGTCTCTAGTAGGTAATTACTTGTGGAACGAGCAACTAGCGTTATCCATTAGTTATGAAGATGAACATCAACAGATTTCACTGCATTTCCCCAATGGTGATCAATACAAACTCACTCCTATAAAAGGAGTTGGTAAATCCTTTATACATCAGGACACTGCCACACTTGTCTCTTTTAACTCATGGGATAAAGAGACTGAATTTACTGTATATGGACAACGAGCTGTAAGAATGAAATAACGCCAACACGCCTCGTTAACAATGAGCGTGAATGACACCCGAAAGCAATTTACTAAAAGGAAAAAAAGATGAAAACACTAACGGCGATAATACTAACATTACTGTTACTCACGACAAATGCGACAGCAGAGCCTAGAAAAAAAATATTAATAGTTGTCTCTAATATGATTGATATGGGCGATCCTGAAAAACACGACGCAAGAAATAATTTATGGGAATTCGCTCCGCCGTATCATATTTTTGTTAGTCATGGATTTGATGTCGACTTTGTATCACCTCAAGGTGGAAAAGTGGATTTTATGATGGATCCATTAGGTATTAGTAGTTACACCATCAAGTATGAAGGTTTTCTAGAAAAAACGAACAGTTCATTATCGCCTGCTCAAACTGATCCAAATGACTACTGGGGAGTATTCATCGGTGGTGGTTACGGGGTTATGTTTGACGTTGCAGAGAATAAGGAAATACATTCGATTATAAGCCGGGTATATGAATCAGGTGGTATTGTTGGTGTCGGCGGTCATGGCTCAGCAGGTATCGTAAACGTAAAATTATCGAACGGTGAGTTTTTGGTGAAAGAAAAAAAAGTGGCCGGTTTTCCTAACTCTACCGAAAAATCTAAATCATGGGCAAAGCAAGGGACACTTTTGCCTTTTCTTATTGAAAGTCAGTTAAATAAAAATGGCGCTATCGCTCAGAATAAGAAAACACTAAAAGATAAACATGCAGTGGTAGTAGACCAACGAATAGTCTCAACAATGTTCTTGCCTCCAGCAGCACTTGTCGCAAAAGAAATGATTTTATTGAAAGAAGCTAAATAAAGCGCGATGACGAAAGTAGCCGATGCTAATTAGCAATGCGCTCGATTTTAGCTTCTTCTAATTAAATACAATAAGGAAAATGTATGGTTAACCTATTAAAAATATTAAACTTTTACAGTATCGTAATTACCAGTTTGATGTTAAACATCGATGCACACGGGTAGGTTGGTGGTAGTGCGGGCTACGACAGTTCTTTACGAGCAATTGAACCTAAAAATATTACCTTTAATGCCGGACTTGCTGGTTCCTCTTCGCCTCAAATAGGTAGACTAATAGTCGCGAAAAGTCACAGGCACGTAATTTACAGTCTAACACCAAATTAAACATCGTTAATTCTTGCAGGTTATTTGCCAGCTCTAACCTTATTCTAATTGACCATATATCTTTGAGTTTTAGAGAAAATTTTAACCAACTAGTTTGCCTTTATTCCAGCAAGATTTTCGTGAAGTTGATTTGCTGTCGACCATGATAGTGCTCTTTTCATGAAGGGACTATAAGTATGACTGGAAGCACTGAATTTATTAATAGCAGGCATTGTGCGTATGTAAGTGAGAAATGCTTCACTTAGCCAATTTCGGACATTAGTTTTTGAGTTAATAACGGCAGCTCAGAGCCTGAAGCGGACATCGATCCTTTGTGATGCCATAATCATACTAAGGGTAATATTAAACCAAAATTCAACTTATTTGTGACGCGGGTTCAAGCTCATTGCAGCCGTAAAAATTTGCGTTTTTAAAACAAAAACAACTATTTTAGTAATTTCGCTTTCCTTGATTCTAATTTTTAAATATTAGGGGCTATGTAAGTAATACCTGTCTTTATGTCAGTGATACTTGACACCTATCAACTTTGATGTAATGCTTACCTTACATTATGTCATGAGCTGGTGACATGATTAGATAGTTGATTAACGATAGCAAGGTAAAGACCGGAGGTTAAAATGAGTAATGAATTAGATAAAAAGGAAAAGAAGTTTCTAGTCAAATTTATGTTGCATATAGCGATGTTTTTAGCGGTTTTAGCGATATCAGTAGTAATGAATGAGACCAATAATTTGTCTATATACAGCACTGGATTCCTCGCAATGTCTCCTGTAATTCCTGTGATATTTTTATTGCGGCTGGTGGTAAATCATTATAGGTCATTAGATGAATACATTCAGAGAGTAATGGGTGAAAGTTTGCTTTGGGCTGTAGGTGTTGTTGGTTGTGCGGCAATGGCTTATGGCTTGCTCTCAGAAATGGTTGTGGTGCCGACTATTAGCCCATCCTTTATGTTGCCAGCAATAGCAGTCATCTTTGGTGTAGCGCAGTTTATTAAACTATCGAGCGATACCCATGAAGAATAGGTTACGGGTACTTCGTGCAGAAAAAGGCTGGTCTCAAGCAGATCTTGCTGAAAAGTTAGGAGTGTCACGTCAAGCCGTGAACGCTATAGAAACAGGGAAACATGATCCTTCTTTAACTCTTGCTTTTGCTCTTGCGGATGCTTTTGGACAACGCATTGAAGATTTGTTTTTGCACAAAGAGTAAATCTTAAACAATATACCTTCTTTAGGCGAACTGTCGTCGTTATTCTGTGCGAATAATGCAGTCTGCTTTGTCGGAGAACTTGTCGTTAGATAAGCCAAGGCTAATGTCAGCAGTTGTATCAAAGTAGACAAAAGTTATTCTGTCTTATCTTTAAACTCACACAAGTCTTCGATAATGCAGCTGCCACATTTAGGTTTGCGGGCGGTACACACATAGCGGCCGTGTAGAATCAACCAGTGGTGCACATCAACTTTAAACTCTTTAGGTACTACTTTTTCGAGCTTTTTCTCAACCTCAACTACATTTTTACCCATCGCAAATTTTGTGCGGTTTGAAACGCGGTCGATATGGGTATCTACGGCGATTGTCGGCCAGCCAAAAGCGGTGTTCAGTACGACATTAGCTGTTTTACGGCCCACGCCAGGCAGGGCTTCTAAGGCTTCTCTGTTCTCTGGTACTTCGCTGTTATGTTGATCCACTAATATTTGGCACATTTTATATACGTTAGCGGCTTTTGAATTAAATAAACCAATGGTTTTAATATAATCACGCAGTGCGTCGTGGCCTATATCTAAAATAGCTTGTGGTGTATTAGCAACTGGAAATAGTTTGCGTGTCGCTTTATTCACACCAACATCAGTGGCTTGTGCTGACAGTGTAACGGCAACGAGTAACTCGAATGGGCTTGAATACTCAAGCTCTGTTTCTGGGTTTGGATTATTATCGCGTAAGCGAGTAAGTATTTGATAACGTTTTTCTTTATTCATGCAACTTAAAACGCATTAGCTTTTATTAAGTTAATGCGCTTTCCCCTTAAGTTAAGCTAGTAACACGCGCCCGAGGGCCTTTTTCAGCTTCTGGCGATGTTATTTGTTTTGATTTTATTTGTGCGTCGATAACGTTTTTAGCTGCAATGAGTAAACCTAAACCCAAAAATGCACCGGGTGGTAAAATAGCGAGTAAAAATTGATTATCAAAACTAAACACTTCTATGCGTAAAACGCTAGCCCAAGGGCCTAGCAATAAATCAGCGCCATCGAATAATGTACCTTGTCCTATGAGTTCGCGCATTGCACCTAAAACCACGAGTACAACCATAAAACCGGCCCCCATCATTAACCCATCAAATGCAGATAAGTGCACGGGGTTTTTAGATGCATATGCTTCAGCACGGCCAATAATGGCGCAGTTAGTAACAATTAGGGGAATAAAAATTCCCAGAGATTGATACAGACCAAAGGTGTATGCATTCATTAATAATTGAATAATCGTTACAAATGCGGCAATAATCATTACAAAAACAGGAATACGGATATCTTTTGGTACCCAATTACGTACTGCAGAAATAGTGACATTTGATCCAATGAGTACCATCATGGTTGCAAGTCCAAGGCCTAGCGCATTAGTGATGGTAGATGTAACAGCTAACAGTGGGCACAACCCGAGTAACTGCACTAATGCAGGGTTGTTTTTCCACATGCCTTCGTTGATTAACTCTTTATACTGACTCATGCGTCACCTGTATTACATGCATTGGGGGCATCAAATATCATATTAAATTGAGATTGCGAAAATAACACCGCGTCTTTTACAGAGCCTACCACTGCACGTGGTGTAATTGTGGCACCTGTAAACTGATCAAAATTACCGCCATCTTTTTTTACAGCCCAGCGATCATCATTTTCACCTAATACGGTTTTTCCTTCAAAGAGCGTGATCCAAGGCGACTTTTTAAGTTCAATTTTATCGCCAAGACCTGGCGTTTCTTCATGCTTGGTTACACGTACGCCACCAATAGTGCCGTCTGCGAATACAGAGGTAATCAAATCAATATCACCACTATAACCTCTTGGTGTTACGTGTCGTATTATTAACGCAACAGGTTTGCCTTTCATGCGGGCTCGGTAAACTATTCGTGGGGACTTACCAAGTTGTGGGTCATCAATAAGCACACAGTCTTGATATAATGAATTATCATAAAACTGTGGTTTGAGAACCTCTTGTAGTTGGGTTGATAATTGATTGCGTTCTTGCAGTGCGATGTTATCAGCAGTTAAGGTATAGACCACAGCAACAGCCCCCGTTGTTGCTAACGCAAAGGCTGTCAAAATGGCACCGTTTTTAGTCATTGAGGGTAAAATCATTATTTTTTCACCCCATGCCCGTAGGTCCTAGGTTGTGTGTAGTAGTCTATTAACGGAACAGCCATATTTAATAATATTACAGCAAAAGCCACTGCATCCGGAAAGCCACCAAAGGTACGAATTAAATAAATTAATAAACCGATAATTGCGCCATATATTAATCGACCTTTATTGGTGGTTGCAGCAGATACGGGATCAGTCGCGATAAAAAATGCAGCAAACATAGTCGCGCCACTAAATAAATGAAAAATAATTCCTGCTTCTGTCCCTGGCGATGCAATGTAACCAATACCACTGCATACAGCAAGTGTTACAATTAAGCTCACAGGAATATGCCAGTTAATGACTTTACTTTTAATAAGGTAAAGACCACCGATTAAAAAACCTAAATTAACCCAACCCCAGCCTTTACCAACCCACTCGTTGAACAAGGGGGATTCCATACTTTCTGACGCGGTTAGACCATGGGCAATATCTGTTTTTACGGTATCAAGCGGGGTAGCCATTGTCATCCCATCGATCCCTACACGCAATTGATCAACACTAAAACCAGTTGCAGTGAAATCAGTGAATATCACCCCCAGTTGCTGACTAAAATCAATTGAATTACCGAGTAAGTCGCTGACCGGTAACCAAGCTGTCATTTGAACAGGAAAGGAAATAAGTAATAATACATAGGCGGCCATTGCGGGATTGAACAAATTAAACCCTAAGCCTCCGTATAGTTGCTTTACTATCACAATCGAAAATAGGCAGCCAATTACAATAATCCACCAAGGCGCAAGTGGTGGAATACTCAATGCAAGTAGGACACCCGTTAACCAAGCACTGCCATCTTTTAAAGTCTGGAAAGTAGGACGCTTTCGCATTTTCATGATTGTAGCTTCTGCCACACTCACTGTAATAAGCGCAAGTACAAGTTGAATGACTACCCCAGTGCCAAAAAATATAACCTGTGCGATAAAGCCGGGAATACAGGCTGCAATCACCGTGAGCATAAGCTTGTTTAAAGACTTATGGCTATGGTTGTGGGGCGAGCTGGCCATGGTTAATTTCATGACTTATCACTTCCTTCTTGTTGGTTCTTTTTAGCTTTTGCTCGTGCAATAGCTTTTGCTACAGCGGCTTTCTTTTTATCTTCAGCACTGAGCGGCGCACTTTCTTTGGCTTGTTCAAGTTCAGAACTGACAGTCACCTCATCTGAGCTTTGGGTTACATCTGCCTTAGCTGCTTTTTTAGCTTTTGCACGGGCAATAGCTGCGGCAACAGCTGCCTTCTTTTTATCTTCATCGCTGTGCAAAGCACTCTCTTGCGGTTGCTCAGGTTCAGAAACCACAGATACCTCATTTAGTTCTTCAACTTTATCTGCCTTAGCGGCTTTTTTAGCTTTAGCCCGCGCAATGGCTGCGGCAACGGCCGCTTTTTTATCATCAACAGGGGGTTGCTCTGTTGGCGATTCTTCGTCAGCTTTAGCGGCTTTTTTGGCTTTAGCACGCGCAATGGCAGCCGCAACGGCCGCTTTTTTATCATCAGCAGGGGATTGCTCTGTTGGCGATTCTTCGTCAGCTTTAGCGGCTTTTTTGGCTTTAGCCCGCGCAATGGCAGCCGCAACGGCCGCTTTTTTATCATCAACAGGGGGTTGCTCTGTTACCGGTTCTTCGTCAGCTTTAGCGGCTTTTTTGGCTTTAGCACGCGCAATAGCAGCCGCGACGGCTGACTTTTTATCGTCAGCGGTTTCATCTGTGCTCGAACCGGCTTCTTTTTGTGCTTTGTAAGCACGCGCTTGTTCTTTTCGCGCAGCACGCTCTTTTGCTACTTCACTGTTATCTGGTTCAAGTTCACCTGAGTTCTTTTTCGCTTTAGCACGAGCTATAGCTGCAGCTACTGCTGATTTATTATCAGATTTTTCATCTGAGCTTTTAACTCGCGCCAGCGCATCGGCTACTTTTTGTTTTTCGTCGGCAGATTTGGCTGCAGGCTTGCGTTTATGACGATTTTGCCTTGCTTCTTGTTCGCGTTCTAAACGCTCTTTTCTTAGCTCAAAGCGCTCTTTAGCTCTTTCGGCTTTAATTTTTTCGGCTTGCTGTTCTTTTATTTCAACTTTCGCGACACGATAATATTGAACCAAAGGTATTTCACTTGGGCACACATAGGCACATGCGCCACATTCAATACAATCGAATAGATTGTATTCTTTTAATTTGTCATATTCTTTAGATTTGGCAAACCATTGTAACTGTTGAGGTAGTAACGAAGCTGGGCATGCATCAGCACACGCACTACAGCGAATACACGCTTGCTCAGGGCCCGGCTCTGCAAGTTCGTCATGATCGGGTGCTAAAATACAGTTGGTTGTCTTAATAACCCCAATGCGCACAGTGGGTAAGGTAAAGCCCATCATGGGGCCGCCCATTACAACGCGCTGTTGTGGTACTGGTGAAAAGCCTTGGCAGTCGAGCAAATGTTTAATCTCTGTGCCAAGTAATGCCCAAACATTACCAGCATTGTGGATAGTATTGCCTGTTACAGTTACCACACGTTCGATTAAAGGTTTACCTTCTAAAACAGCTTGCTCGATTGCGTATAAGGTACCCACATTATGAACAAGCACGCCAATATCAGCAGGGATCCCAGCACTGGGCACTTCTTTATCGGTCAATAATTGGATTAACTGTTTTTCACCGCCTGAGGGATACACAGTCGGCACCGTTTGCACAATAATAGTGTCATCATGCTTGGCGGCTTGTTGCATTGCCTCAATTGCTTCAGGTTTATTATCTTCTATACCGATAATGGTTAAAGTAGGTGATAGCAGTTGTTGCATTATTTTAATGCCGGTTACTATTTTGTCGGCATGTTCACGCATCAGAACATCGTCGGCTGTGATGTAGGGTTCGCATTCAACGGCGTTAACAATCAAAAACTCAATGGGCTTTCGACTATCCGCCTTTATGTAGGTTGGAAAGCCTGCGCCACCCATGCCCGAAATACCACTGTTGTGAATAATATCAATTAATTCGTCATGCGCTAGGTCAGCAAAAGCGATGTGAGGAGTAAGTTCACACCATTTATCTTGTCCATCAGGGGCAATAATAATGCTTAATTCCGGCAGCGCAGAAGGGTGTGCAGATGGCATTTGGCAGATATCGGTGATAACACCGGATGTAGGCGCATGAACCGGTACCGACCAGTTTGCTACAGGCTTGGTAAGTGCTTGCCCTTTTAGTACGGTTTGGCCTTTTTCAACAATAAGTTGGCCATTAGCGCCAATATGTTGTTTAAGTGGAACAACAAGTTTATCTGGCAGTGGTAATCGAGTGATTGGGCTTGCATTAGATAGCCCTTTTTGACCAGGTGGATGAATCCCCCCGGGAAATGGCCACACTTTACCTTGTTTGATCTGTTGAATTAACTTTTCCATGTGCGACCTCAATCTATTTGCGTAACAGGGATTGCATCTAACTGCCATTTCCACGTTTGTTTTGTGGTCTCAACAGGCAGCATATCAATACAATCAACTGGACAAGGTTCAACACATAAGTCACAGCCAGTACATTCATCTATCAGTACGGTGTGCATTTGTCTTGTTGCGCCTACTATGGCGTCAACAGGGCAGGCTTGAATGCACTTGGTACAGCCAATACATTCATCTTCTCGGATATAAGCGACGGTTTTGACAGGATCAGCTTGCTCTCCGCCTGCAAGTGGTTTGGCTTCAACGCCCATTAAATCAGCTAACTTCTTAACGGTGGCTTCACCTCCAGGAGGGCATTTATTTATTTCGTCACCATTAGCGATAGCTTCAGCGTAGGGGCGACAGCCTGGGTAGCCACATTGACCACACTGAGTTTGCGGTAAAATAGTATCGATTTGTTCAACGATAGGGCTACCTTGTACGCGAAAACGCACAGCGGCAAATCCTAAAATTAAACCAAAAATAAGTGCTAGCGAGCCAAGTGCTAGTAATGCATAAAACAAGGTCATGTTAAAACTTCACTAATCCAGTAAAACCCATAAAGGCCATCGACATAAGGCCTGCGGTGATCATCGCTATTGATGCACCTTTGAAAGGAGCGGGGACATCTGCGGCGGCTAGGCGCTCCCTAAGGGCTGCGAATAAAACAAGAACTAAAGAAAAGCCCACGGCAGCACCAAATCCATACACTGCTGATTGAAGAAATGAGTGATCTTCTTTTATATTTAATAGGGCAACGCCAAGCACTGCGCAATTGGTGGTTATTAATGGTAAAAATATACCTAATAATCTATATAAAGTAGGGCTTGTTTTTTTGACAACCATTTCGGTAAATTGCACCACAACAGCAATGACTAAGATAAAGCTCATAGTGCGCAAAAAAGTTATGTCTAGAGGGATCAAAATATATTGATTGACTAAATAACTTGTTACAGAGGCGAGTGTAAGTACAAAGGTTGTAGCCAGCGACATGCCAATAGCAGTATCTAATTTACTAGATACTCCCATAAAAGGGCATAAACCTAAAAACTGTACTAAAACAAAGTTGTTAACCAGCACGGTGCCAATCAACAGCAAGACATATTCTGTCATATTCGCCTCAAGCTATAATAATCGCGGACATTATCCTTTTTTCTCACTGGTTTAACAACACATCACAGGGAAAAAAGCTGCTTTTGTAATACTCAGAGTGATACGTAATGATTAAAATAAATGATTAATTTCGGAAGAGTCTTAGGTGCTGAAAATTAAAAGGCGCTGTGTGCGCCTTTTAATTGATAGTAAGGTGTTTAAATATCTTTGGGCTTTTCGATGTAATAGCCTTGCACACCATCTAAACAAAGTGTTTCGACGATGTGTTTTTCTTCTTGGCTTTCAATGCCTTCAGCAAACACGCTAACGCCAATTCTGTGAGCTAAATCGACCATCAAGCGCATGAAGTATTGGTTATTTTTATCTTCTTCAAGACCGCGAGTATAACTTGCGTCCATTTTAATAAAATCCGGTTTTAAATCACGGAAGAACTTAAATGAGGTTAAGCCTACACCAAAGCGTTCTACGGTGATTCTAGCACCTACGCGGTGTACCATATCAATGAAGCGTTTACTGGCTTTAATATTTTGTTGTAAACCAAATTCACTGACTTCAAAAACCAGCTTAGAAGCGATGTTGCTTTCTTTTAATAATCGTCGCTCAAGCCAAATTACAAATTGGTCATTGTGCGCGCTTGATGCTGTAACATTGATACCAAAATACTTCTCTGAAAAGTTTCGACTTTTAATTTTGTCTAAAGAGGTGTCTATAATTAAACGATCAATTTCTATTGCCATATCAAGCTTTTCGGCCATGGCTAAAAATGAAGCGGTCGGAAGCACTTGGCCTTCTTGCGTTTTAAAGCGCACTTGTATTTCTGCATAGGCTTTTGCACTTTTTCCTATCGGCATAATGTTTTGCATGACTAAGTGTAAGCGTTTTTCTTCTATTACTTCGTTAATAACTTTGCGCCAGTTCTGATTACCAAATCCTGCGCTTACATTATTAATTAAGTCAGTTTCACGTTGAACGTGCCACGCATTGGCTTGTTTTGACTGTGCCATGCTCATTGCGTTATCAACGACTGAGAGCAGCTCACCCAGCGGCTTACCTTTTTCATAACCAACAATACCGGTATTCGCTACTGAACTGAGTTCTTGATTTTGTTGATACTGTGTAAATCGCGACTGCAGATTATCACCGAATCGTTCAGATTCTTTTAACGGTATATTAGGTAATACTACGGCGAAGTCAGAGCTATTAAGGCGAAATACCTTACTGGCTGTGTAAGTGCCGCTAATATGTTTAATAATATCAGCAACCGCCTTTACGTACTCATCACCCTTTTGGTAGCCACGAGTCTGGTTGATAATTTGTAATTCACTACAGCGAACCATTGCTAAAGAGCCAAATGTGCTTTTATCACTACTTTCTATATTTTTTTCGTAATATTCAACGAACATGTTCCTGTTGCCAAGATCAGTTACAGTATCTTTGTACGCTTCTTGTTTTATTGAATGCGCCGCATTTTGAATATCATCATGTTTGCTTTGTAAAAAGTGAGATAATCGATTAAAGCTTGGTACCAGGTCTGAGGCTAACTTTTTAATTTTGCTGCTATCAATGGCGGTATCCAGACCATCGTTTACTTGATTTTGATTTATATATACGTCAACGACATCAGCCACAGTCATGCTTATATTTCTATTAAGCCTTTTTAGCATCGCTTTCATGAAGATGACCGGGATAATTGCCATTACACCTGATATCAAAATCACAATAAAAAAAGCGTGTTGAAGTAAATGCGCTAAATTGCTTGCATTGACAGTAAACTCGACTTTTATGTCAGACGCATTGTTAACTGCAAACTGTGGTCTTACTGAGTTGAACGTAGAATTCACCATAGATGCAAAAGCTGGCAATGGAGTAGGGGACTGAATATTGACTATTTCTTTCCCATCATAGTCACGCAATATAAACGTTGAAAAGACTTCTCCGTCTATTAACGCTTTTTGGATTTTTGATGATGACAAATCATCCATAGTTTGTGCATTTATATAAGTGCTGATTACATTTTGCGCTGCTTTTTGCTTTTCGCTTACTGCATTGTCAAAAGCAGATGCAACTAAGTAACCGCCAATGCTGGCAAATAGTAACCAAGAAATGAGTTGTATAAATATAAGTTTTTTAAAACCAGCCATGA
Source organism: Pseudoalteromonas sp. RWi3 (assembly GCF_054960735.1). Classification (NCBI taxonomy): domain Bacteria; kingdom Pseudomonadati; phylum Pseudomonadota; class Gammaproteobacteria; order Alteromonadales; family Pseudoalteromonadaceae; genus Pseudoalteromonas; species Pseudoalteromonas sp. RWi3. Next base: position 356,922 of record NZ_JBHNYL010000001.1, on the reverse strand, counting down.
TTTAGTCTTTCATTCGTTCAAAAGGGAAGGAATCAAATCCTTGATTTATCAGCGTACTTTTTAAATTACTGCTGTAGTTTAAAATAATTACATTTGATTGGCTTAGAGTAGAGGAAATACTTAGAAAAGTCTAATTGATTCGTTAAGTTGGCTCCCCCTCCCCGACTCGAACGGGGGACCTGCGGATTAACAGTCCGTCGCTCTAACCAACTGAGCTAAGGGGGAACTACAATAACTTATTATATGACTTGGCTCCCCCTCCCCGACTCGAACGGGGGACCTGCGGATTAACAGTCCGTCGCTCTAACCAACTGAGCTAAGGGGGAACTACATATCATATTACATAAACTTGGCTCCCCCTCCCCGACTCGAACGGGGGACCTGCGGATTAACAGTCCGTCGCTCTAACCAACTGAGCTAAGGGGGAATCGTTTATGGCTGAAAAACTTGGCTCCCCCTCCCCGACTCGAACGGGGGACCTGCGGATTAACAGTCCGTCGCTCTAACCAACTGAGCTAAGGGGGAAGCGTCATGCCTTTCAACGGGGCGAAATATTAATGATGGAGCCGCAAAGTGTCAACATAAAAACTTCATAAATTCAAAAAAGTAGTTTATTCGATGTTTTTATGTTCGATCTGCGCGTTTTCTAACTCTAATCGTGCAATTAATAACATCTCAAAAAAGAAAAATATCAGTAGGAGGGTGATTATGTAGCTAGGTTTAAGCGATGCGACACCAACTGAAAATATGAAAAACCATAATTTGGTATCAATTTTATTCTCTAAAATACAAAAAAACAGTTTTTGTACGCCGTTAGATGAGTAAATACTTTAAAAGGGTATATTTTATTAAGCGCTGAAAAGTGGCTTTTGTAATAAATTGCGCAGTATTTTAATGCTAAGAATTTTGTCAGGGCAAATTTTAGAAAATACTATCAGAGCGAATCTCCATAAATTTTTTACTTTAAATTCAGACTAATAAATAAGACTTTCTTAAGTTGAAGGCTTACTTTCAACTGTAGATATGCTCATACATTGCATGTTTAGATGATTTTTTCATCTGAAATGCCAAAATGAATTAAGTTAGTATTTGCCAACATAAGTGGAATTTAGTTTCTATAGATAAGTTAAACCCCTTGATTGGTGCGGGTTTGCATGAGTTATCCACGGAATCTGTGGATAACTCTGTTTATTAAAGTTTAAGAACATCATCTACGCTATATTTTTCGGGCGCTCTAAGGATATCAAGCATTAAAAACATTTTTTTTATCTATATATAAAACAATGCCTTAAAAAAAATGCTTGAATTAGCGGCCTATGATGAGGAAAATTATTCGTGACGATAAGATATAAGCAAGTTTTGTGTAAAAAATCAGCGCCAGCAGAGAGGGTTTTGTTATAAACGTTACATAAGTGTATTTTTATTGTTTTTAACGGGTGTTTTTGAGCTATTGCAATGAAACAGCTTAAAACGTGTACTTTTCTATCAGGTTTTTGACCACTATGTACAATAAATACTTTATCTATTCACATGTAAATGGATTCATTTGATAAATGCGTGGCTTGCAGCGCGTTGATGCTTTAAAATGACAGCTTAATAAAAGAGGCTTATTTATTCACATGCGCGCAAACTTGCAAACAAACACATCCCCTGATTTATTAAATTCCCCAATAGTTCCAACGCTAAAACGCATGACGATCCCAATGATCTTCGGCATGATCACGTTGATGATGTTCAATATTGTTGATACGTTTTTTATTAGTTTGTTAGGTACCGAGCCTTTAGCTGCGGTTAGTTTTACTTTTCCGGTTACTTTTACTGTGATCAGTTTAGCAATAGGTTTGGGTATAGGCACATCAGCAGTAATAGCAAAAGCGTTAGGCAGTAATAATATTGAAGAAGCACGATTCGACGCCAGTATGGCATTGGTGGTTGGTGTTGTAATGGTGCTTATTTTATCTTTATTTGGCTATTTATTTATTGAGCCAATATTTAAGTTACTAGGGGCAGGGCAAAATACGCTGCCATTAATTGATGATTACATGAGTATTTGGTTTGTGGGAAGCGTGTTTTTAATTACGCCAATGATCGGAAACTCAGTATTGCGTGCAAGTGGCGATACAAAAACCCCAAGCATCGTAATGGGAGGAGCCGGGCTAATCAATGCGGTACTTGATCCCATCTTAATTTTTGGCTTTGGCCCAGTCCCAGCGATGGGCATTAAAGGTGCTGCAATTGCCAGTGTTATCGCTTGGTCTGTAGCTGTGGTGATCATTTTATATATCTTAGCCGTAAAAAAGGGCCTGTTGAGTTTACATGCAAAAAACCAAACAGCTTTGGTATCGGTTAAGAAAATTTTAAAAATCGGGTTTCCCGCAGCCGGCGCTAATATGCTGACACCCATTGCTATGGCTGTGATGACAGCACTCGTTGCAAGTTATGGACCTGAGGCGGTTGCAGCGTTTGGTGTGGGTAGCCGAATTGAATCCATAGCAAGCCTTGTTGTGCTAGCACTGTCGATGACATTACCACCATTTATAAGCCAAAATTTTGGTGCTGGTAAATTAAGTCGAGTGAAAGAGGCTTATTGTTCAACGCTTAAATTTGTAATGATCTGGCAATTTATAATTTACTTATTACTCATTGTATTTTCTGGTGTGATCAGTCAATTGTTTGGTAAAGAGCAAATGGTTATCGATGTAATTACCTTGTTCATTTACACGTTACCGCTTAGTTATGGTTTTCAAGGCGTAATAATTTTATCTAACTCATCTTTCAATGCGTTGCACAAGCCTATCAATGCGCTAGTTCTTAGCGTTATTAGGTTATTTGTGTTTTATGTGCCGTTTGCTTATATCGGAAGTTTAATTGCAGATTTACCCGGTTTATTGATAGGTGCGGCAATAGGTAATGTGTTCACTGGCTTAGTTGCCTATAAATGGTTCATAAAAGAACTCAATGCTATTAATAATTCACCCGTCAAGGAGTGCCAAGTATGAGTGATCATTTCCAACTGGTTTCGCAGTTTACCCCAAGTGGCGATCAACCTACCGCAATAGCCCAGTTATGCGAAGGCTTAGAGTCAGGGTTAGCACATCAAACCTTATTAGGTGCCACGGGAACAGGTAAAACATTTACCATGGCAAATATTATTAATGATTTAAACCGCCCGACAATCATTATGGCGCATAATAAAACTCTTGCAGCTCAGCTTTATGGGGAGATGAAAGAGTTTTTCCCTCATAACGCCGTTGAGTATTTTGTGTCTTATTATGATTATTATCAGCCAGAGGCCTATGTTGTAGCCAGCGACACATTTATCGAAAAAGATGCCTCTATTAACGAACATATTGAACAAATGCGCTTAAGTGCAACTAAAGCTTTGTTAGAGCGTCGTGACACGATAATAGTGGCGTCAGTATCAGCTATATATGGTTTGGGCGACCCTGATTCATACATGAAAATGATGTTGTTATTAAAAGTCGGGGAAACAGTCGATCAACGTGATATGCTTCGCCGCCTTGCTGAATTGCAATACACGCGAAACGATATTGACTTTAGCCGAGGTACGTATCGAGTACGTGGCGAAGTTATTGATATCTTTCCTGCTGAGTCAGAGACTTATGCCGTGCGTGTAGAAATGTTCGATGATGAAATTGAACGTCTGAGTATATTTGATCCCCTAACAGGGGCGGTTGAAAAACACATAGTACGCGCCACCATCTATCCTAAAACGCACTATGTGACACCACGGGAGAAGATCCTCGATGCCATAGAGCATATTAAGGCTGAACTGAAAGAACGTCGTGCTCAGTTATTAAGCGCTAATAAGCTTGTTGAAGAGCAACGTGTAGCTCAACGAACTCAGTATGATATTGAAATGATGACCGAGCTTGGTTATTGTTCGGGCATCGAAAACTACAGCCGTTATTTATCAGGTCGCACACCGGGTGATCCACCACCAACATTATTAGATTATTTGCCTGACGACGCGTTGATGATTATTGATGAGTCACACGTTACAGTATCGCAAATAGGCGCTATGTATAAAGGCGATCGCAGCCGCAAAGAGAATCTTGTTGAATATGGTTTCAGAATGCCATCTGCAATGGACAATAGGCCGTTACGATTTGAAGAGTTTGAAGCCATCGCACCGCAAACTATTTATGTCTCTGCAACACCTGGGGACTTTGAACTTGAACGTTGTGGTGAAGATATTGCAGAGCAAGTTATTCGTCCTACAGGCTTACTTGATCCTGTAATAGAAGTGCGTCCTGTTGGCACCCAGGTTGATGATTTACTGTCTGAAATTTATAAACGCGTTGATATTGACGAACGTGTACTCGTGACCACACTCACAAAACGAATGGCCGAAGATTTAACGGATTATTTGAACGAGCATAATGTTAAAGTTAGGTACTTGCATTCAGATATTGATACAGTTGAACGCGTTGAAATAATAAGAGATTTCCGTGCGGGCGTATTTGATGTGTTAGTGGGGATTAATCTTTTACGAGAAGGCTTAGATATGCCAGAAGTGTCTTTAGTGGCGATACTTGATGCCGATAAAGAAGGCTTTTTACGTTCGGCACGTTCGCTTATTCAAACCATAGGGCGGGCAGCTCGTCATCTAAACGGGCGTGCGATTTTATATGCTGACCGTATGACAAAATCTATGACAAAAGCGATAGATGAAACTCAACGTCGTCGTGATATACAGCATGCATATAATATTAAGCACGGTATTGAGCCAAAAGCGCTATTGAAGAAAATTACCGACATCATGGATGTGGGTGAGCAGGCAGGCCCGCAGGATAATTTAAAACTTATTCGTAAAGAAACTAGTAAAGTGCTCAGTGCTAAAGAGATTGCAGTTCAAATGAAAGAACTTGAAACTAAAATGCATGCCTATGCAAGCGATCTTGAATTTGAAAAAGCCGCCTCAGTGCGCGATGAAATACATGAATTACAACAACAGTTGATTAAAAATGCATAATTTTTCTCCTCTAATCACTGCACTTGATAGTGCACCGATTGCAGCTAATGAGCTGTGCCGTATTTTCCATGGTCGTGGTCACAGTGTTGAACATTTAAGCCATTTAAATTTAGACTTTTATCCACCGAGCTTATTTTTAGTATCTTATGATGAAGTAGATCCTGAAACTCTTGAACAGCTGACCGAGCAGGTTTGGAACTGGGTAAAAACAAATGCACCTGAACATATTACGGCACTGGTTTACCAGCAACGTGCAGGGCTAAAAACTCAAAATACATTGTTATACGGTGAGTTACCTGAATCTCACATAGTTAAAGAAGGCGCTGCCAAGTTTAATGTTGATTTAATGAGTCGCCAAAACACCGGTATCTTCCCTGATATGCGAAATGGCCGGGAGTTTGTGAGTAATAACAGTAAAGGCGCCAAGGTCCTTAACTTATTCTCTTATACATGCGGGTTTTCAGTCAGTGCCATGCAAGGTGGTGCTGACTGCGTAATCAACATGGATATGAATAAAGGCGTATTACGCACAGGGAAACAGAACCATCAATTAAATGGGTTTGATCGCGGTGTAAGTTTTTTACCTCATGATATTTTAAAATCATTCGGTAAACTTAAAAAAGCAGCACCTTTTGATTTAATCATTGTTGATCCACCGAGCTTTCAAAAAGGCAGTTTTATACTGACCAAGGATTATCAAAAAGTATTACGTCGCTTACCAGAACTATTAACCTGCGATACTCAGTTATTATTATGCGCAAACAGCCCTGAATTGTCAGAACATGCGTTTAAAGCATTAATCGAAGAACATACGCAAGGTGCTATCACTTTTGTTGAGCGTTTAGCACCTACTTCAGGATTTGTTGAAGTAGATAGTGATCGTAGCTTAAAAGCACTTATTTATAAAACCACTATAACATCTGCATAATATGAAACTCAGCCATCGTTTGAGTGCGATTAATTCATTGGTAGATCAATCCTATGATGTAATTTGGGATTGCTGCTGCGATCATGGTTTATTGGGAATGACACTCCTTAAACGAGAGGTTGCAAATAAAGTAGTTTTTGTAGATATCGTACCTGAGCTGATGGATGCATTAAGTAATACACTCGCGCGCTTTGCAGATTCAAACGCTAACAGTCAGTGGCAGGTTCAATGTAAAGATGTATCAAGTATTGAACTTATCCCTGATGCGAAACAATTGATTATTATCGCAGGTGTAGGGGGGGAGCTACTATTAAGGCTAATGCAAAAAATCATTGAAAATCATGATCAGCAAACGCTTAATCAGCTCAGCTTTATAATATGCCCTGTGCACCATACTTACGCGTTAAGGAAAGGGCTTGCACAATTGGGCCTGGGGTTAAAATCAGAGCAGATAATCATCGAAAATAAACGGTTTTATGAGCTTTTACATGTAAGCTTTAAATCAAACATACCCATTGAGCCTACCGGCTGTTCTATGTGGGACTTTACTGATAAACACCATCAGCAGTATGTTAAAACCTTAATAGCGCATTACACTCGGATGACAAAAAAAGAACCCACATATTATGAGCAGGTCATTGCTGATTATAAGCAATTAAATTTAGTTAAAACTAACAGGGCAGTGTGATCTACTTACTCCATTAAATTCGTACCACTTTTACGCCACTTGTATGAATTAATGTAATTTAAGTATGAATAGTAAAATAAAAGACTTAAAGCCTTCCACTGCGAATAATGCGAAGTGGCCACACAGCTTTGAACAACCAATTTCTTATGCGCCTTTGGTACAACTTTCTAACGGTAACTGGGTAGTCCCGCAACATTTTTTACGTTACAAGCATACTCTGCAATCTGTTAATGACGTACTCAGTCAAATTAGCTTTTCGACTCACTTTCGCGTTATTGCGGCTGAAAAAGACCAGCAAGTTTATTTGCAAGTTGCTATTTTGAATCCCGATAATTACCAATCTAGTGAGCTTAATCAAAATGCGAAAAAATTACTATTTGGCCGGCGTTGGTACGTAGAGGAAAACTTACCTACATCAGAGCTTATTCAAACCGCTTTTTTAGCGCTAAAAGTAGCACGCGAACATGAAGTAAGAGAGCTTATTAAGTTTAAACACCAAAACGGATCAAGTACGCCATTTAATAATCACCATGATTTACCTCTAATGGCACAAAATGCTGAGCTTGTGATGTCAGATGGTAAAGATATAAGTGATGTAAACGAGGTTATAGATAATTGTATTTTTGCAGGAGCGCCAATCAAACTGATTAACGTTAATAAAATTGATAATTCAACGGTTTTATATCAAGTACAGTTAACCTGCCATGATTGCCAGCTTTACGAATTCAATAATGCTCGAGTTTCATTTTTGGTAAATAACACAAGTACCAATCAATTTTTACATGGTTTGATTGATGCATTAATTAAAATCAGTAATGAATTTGTCAGTGAAAACTTTAAATACAATGACCTTGCTCGTTTTAGTAAGCACATATCCGTTGAGAAGATTGGGGAGTTAAGTATCAAACTTCGTTCTCATAATGCATTAAATTTATGCTCATTGGGTAAGCAGCATGCTAATCAGCTCAATTTTGAAATTGATAGTGGGCGTGCGCCGCAAGGGTGTAACAGTGAAATATCCGGTTTTCTAGCCGCTCATGGTGTTGAGCGGCCGCAGAATGCTCACCTGTATACTAACCAATTTATAGATTAATAGGTTTTATAGTTTATTAATTTCTTGGTTAACATTAAAGCTTGAATCAGTAACAATAGCTTCGAGTGTTTGTACGCGGTCTTTTAAAGCGCGCACCTCGGCATTCACTGCATCTAATTGTTTGTTTGCATCATGGTTGTTATTTTGCATTTTGTGCTTAAATTCGAGGTGCTTTTTATACATATCGTAAATGACCCCTGAACCCACAGAGATAAATACAATTAACACGATCATAGTAGTGCCTGACATAGTTTTTATTTCCCTAATACGTCTTATTTAGTATAAAGTATAACCTGCTTTGTTTAGGTATAAAGCTGACAATTGTAACTTTATTTGTATTTTATGCTTATCCTTAAGTGGCCGCAGAGAATGTCATATTAATCAAGGGTATAAAGTGAAGCAATGTTAAGAGAGGGACTTATGTTAAATACTAAAATACCACCCGTTATTGTGGTGTTATTTTTTGCGGGACTCATGGCATTAATTGCACATTACAGTGCGATCGATTTTAATTTATTGGTTACCTATATTGCCGCTATTTTAGTTTGTTTAGGCGTTATATTTTGTATTGCAGGTGTGGTGAGTTTTCGACTAGCAAAAACGACGGTTAATCCAACGAATCCGGAGCAAGCTTCAGAGCTCGTTACAGCAGGCGTGTACAAAATTTCTCGTAATCCAATGTATGTTGGTTTCGCTTTTATTTTACTTGGATGGGGTGTTTGGCTTGCCTCTATTTGGGCTATTTTAAGTATTATAGGCTTTGTGGCTTACTTAACATGGTTTCAAATAATGCCCGAAGAGCGGGCATTAACCGAGATTTTTGGCCAATCATATATCGATTATAAAGCGAAAGTTAGGCGTTGGTTATAAATGGAAAAGGCTATCACTGATAGCCTTTGAACTCGATTATCTAAATTGACTCGTACTCAAGCGGGTCTGTAACATCGTTAAGTTTAAATGCTTCAAGGCGCTCTTGGCACGCACCGCATTTACCACAGGCCTTTTCTCGGCCGTTATAACAGGTCCAGGTTTGGCTGTAGTCTAACCCCATCTTTATGCCATCAGTTAAAATGTCAATTTTGGTGTTGTTTAAATACGGGCTAAAAATCTCGACGGCATCATAATTTGCGATGCGGCACAAATCGTCCATTTTTTTCACAAACTCAGGGCGGCAGTCTGGGTAAATTGCATGATCGCCTGAGTGAGCACCATAATAAACTTGGCTTGCTTTAAGTGATACAGCATACCCTACAGCTAATGAGAGCAAAATCATGTTACGGTTAGGCACAATCGTACTTTTCATGCTTTCTTCTTCGTAATGCCCTTCTGGTACGTCAATGTCATCAGTCAACGATGATCCGCCAATAAGTTGGTTGATAGCAGAAATATCAACAATTTTATGTGGAACGTTAAGCTTTTCACATACCTGTGCGGCTACTTTAAGCTCTTTAACATGACGCTGACCATAATCAAATGATAAGGCGTAAACATCGTGGCCTTCTTGCAGGGCTTTATTTAATACGGTAAATGAATCCATACCGCCGGAATAAATCACAACTACTTTTTGCGTCATATCTGTTTTGCTCTTAGTTTTAATAGAGGTTTATATCAGGGCGCGATATACTACACGGCTGGGGCATAAATAACAATTTTTGCCCCAGCTTTTTGATTTTTGATGTGTCGCTCTAATCGGTCTGACGAGTGCTAAGTAGTAAGTGAGATAACGTTTGTACAAAATTAATGAAATATTTGAAACCATCCAAGGTGAAGCAAGCTTTACTGGTACGCCTTCCGTATTTTTACGTTTGCAAGGGTGCCCTGTAGGCTGTGCTTGGTGTGATACAAAACAAACGTGGGAAGTGGACAATGTATATAAAGTCTCGCTTGATGACACAGTGGAAAAAAAAGCTGATTCAGACCATTGGGCTGATGCATCAGCTGAGCAAATTTTAGCGCTTTTTAAATCGCGAGGATATCGTGCAAAACATGTAGTAATTACCGGTGGTGAGCCGTGCATGTATGACTTAAACCCAGTCTGTGAATTACTCCATGCAAATGGGTTCAGTACTCAAATTGAAACTAGTGGTACATTCGAGATTTTAGCTCCAGCACAAACATGGGTTACTGTTTCGCCAAAAATTAATATGCGTGGTGGCTATGAAGTACTAACTTCAGCTATGAAGCGCGCAGATGAAATAAAACACCCCATAGCTATGCAAAAACACGTAGAAGAGCTTGAAGCGTTGTTCACTAAAACGGGCGTTACCCCCAAATTGGTTTACTTGCAACCTATCAGCCAAAAAGTGTCTGCGACTAAATTGGCTATTGAAACGTGTATAGATAAAAATTGGCGTTTATCAGTTCAAGTCCATAAATATTTGGGAATAAGCTAACCTTAAAAATATCTCAAAGGGTGCTTATATATGTCTTATAAGCACTCTTTCATAAGGCTCTATAATATTTGCCGTTAATTTGTATTGAATACCCGCCTAAATTTTTATTACCACATCCCAAAATATAGAAATAATAACTACCTTGCGATATTGTTACGTTTCTAAAAGCAGACTAAGTGATTTGATAACTCATAAAAATTAATGCTACGGCTGATTAGTTATTGGTTATACTTTACTTTACTTTACTTTACTTTACTTTGTCTTTGTTGTTTCACTCTCAGGTAACATTGCAATAAGTATCAATGAAATCTGAGTGCGGTATAGCTACTTAAACGTCACATCTCTTTTTCGTATTTTACGAGAAAGCAAAAGTCAGGATTTTGTGAAAATGCAGGATAAGCAACTTTTAAAGTTATTAAAGCAACAACAAAAAATACTCTCTAAAATAGCGTTGGGTCAGCCTTTAAAGGAAATTAGTGAAGAGATCTGTTTAGCCATTGAGGAAATGCTAGAAGATGAGTCCGCTAAATGCTCAATTCTATCACTTAAAAGGAAACAACTTTTTCATTGTGCCGCCCCGAGCATCGATCCAACGTATTGCGACATAATTAATGGAATTGAAATAGGCCCTAATGTTGGCTCATGTGGAACGGCTGCATTTTCAGAAACAAGAATTATAGTTGACGATATTTGTTCATCGCCTTTATGGGCTGACTTTAAAGAAACTGCATTGAATGCTGGTTTAGCCTCATGTTGGTCAACACCAATCATTTCTACCAAAGCCGAAGTGTTAGGTACTTTTGCTGTGTATCATACCACTGCTAGAAGCCCAACAAAGCAAGACTTGGAGCTGATTGATCATTTTGTAAACTTTACCAGTATTGCGCTTGAAAATGACGCCAATGCAGCTAAGTTGAATGATGTTATTAGCCAACTTAAGCACAGTAATGACAAATTTGAAGCGTTCACCCAAGTAATGCCTGATTTAGTACTAATTTTAGGAGAACAAGGAGAGTATGTTGATGTGTATGGCTCTGCTGATGATTGTTTACATACGTCTGTATTGCAAAGTAAGGGGAAAAATGTCAATGATGTTTTAGCTCCTAAAGATGCGCTACCAATTATGGCGGTATTAGAGAAAACACTCGCGACAAATAAAGTTCAAGTGTTCGAATATGAGCTAGAAGGACCAAAAGGAAAGGTGGTCTTTGAAGGGCGAGCGGTACCTGTGGAGCATTATCAATCGAAGAGTAGTCAGTCTAGGCATGTTTTATGGGTTGCAAGAGATATCACACAAAGAAAAGAAGCAGAAAAAGCCGTAGAAAAGCTTGCCTATTATGACCCTTTAACAAAACTCCCAAATAGAAGAATGTTAAATGAGCGCCTAAACATAGCGGTTGAAAAAATAAAGCGCTCAGGCGAAACAGGAGCTTTACTATTTCTAGATATAGACGACTTTAAACGCCTTAATGATTCATTAGGACATTCCTCAGGAGATGAACTACTCGTTGAAGTTGCCCAAAGATTAGGTGCGGTTATAAGGAAGTCTGACACGTTAGCGCGGTTGGGAGGCGACGAGTTTGTTGTTTTATTAGAATATCTTGGTGACGATAATGGACAAGCCAATGTAGAGTCAGCCGTTGTGGCGCAAAAGATCCACGAAGTTTTTGAGCAAGAGTTTAAAGTTGGCGCCTTAAAATTTCAGGTTAGTTGTAGTATTGGCATTTGTTTAATTGAAGGCACAGATATAACTGCGAGCAATATTTTAAAGTTTGCTGACACCGCTATGTATCGCTCAAAGGCGAAAGGCGGGAATAGCTATAGTTTTTATGATCCACAACTGCAGACATTATTAGATAGAAAGATAAAGCTCGAAACTGAGATTTTAAAATCGATTGAGAATGATGAGTTTTGTGCTTACTTTCAGCCACAAATTAACAATGAAGGCAAGGTTGTTGGAGCCGAGGCGCTGATTCGATGGATCCACCCCGTTAATGGAATTATTGCGCCAAGTGAATTTATACCTGTTGCTGAGCAGTTTGGTTTAATACAACGTTTGCAAAATATAGTCCTTAGGGATATATGTAAACTACTTAACCGCTTAAACCCATTTGTTATAGATGATGACTTTAAGGTGTCGATTAATATAAGTGCCTCGCAATTCAAGTCTTCATTATTGAAGTCAGAGTTACTTCAAGTGATTAATAATCATAAACTTTCCCCATCAAAAATAACCCTAGAAATTACTGAAAGTATGCTAACTCATGATGTTGAACATACAATACAGCAAATGAAAGAACTCCAGTCAGAGGGGTTTACTTTCTCAATAGATGATTTTGGCACAGGATATTCTTGTTTGGCTTATTTGCACGCTTACCCGGTAAAACAGTTAAAAATAGATAAAAGCTTTATTGATAGAATATCCGATGAAGAGTCAGGATTTAGCATTGTAAAAACAATTATAGATTTAGCAAATAATTTAGGTATTGGCGTGGTTGCAGAAGGCGTTGAAACCAAAGAGCAGCTTACTATCCTAAAAGGCTGTAATATTGACTCCACACAAGGTTTTTACTACGCCAAACCCATGCCAATGAGCGACTATATAAATAGCCATAGTAAGAACTTTAAGCGTGACTGAGCATAAAGTTAACTATGGTTTTAAAATATTCACTTGCTAGGTTTTAGATACTAAAGCATTGTTGTGTATGCTGGTTAGAGCTTAACCAGCATACGAGTTTATGACTTAATCATTAAACTTGATGCGAATGCCAGCATTGACAGTAAAACCATCGTTTCGAGCCCAAATATCTGTCGTCCAACGGCCACTCGGCGCTTGTTGTGGCAACACTAACGAATCTTCTTTCGTTTGTCTTACATTGAGCAGGTTCTCTGCATTAACAAAATAGTTAATTCGCCCAACGGTAATTTGCCCAAGCAAACCTAAGTGCCAGTAAGCATCACTTTTATCTCTGTACGGGTTATTCTCAAGCTGTTGTGTGCCGGTGTAGTAGGCTTCAAAACCCACTAAGTGACTACCATGTTCTTCCCACATGATGACTGCACCCGCTGAGTGTTCTGGGGTGAGAGTAAGCGGTACGCGACCTATTCCTGAGCTGCTTTGTTTACTTGCATCTGTATATAAATAACTCCCCGTTAGCTTGATATTATTCCAGCGGTAACGTAATAGAAATTCGGCACCGCGTATTTCACTTTGGCCAGGTGCGTTGACAATGCGAACATTTTTATCTGATGGTGTGAGCTGTTGATTAATGACCTCCAGCTCTGTCACGTTTTCAACATCGGAGGAGAAAAAGGTAACACTTGTTTCGACGCTATCAAATGTATAGCTGATATCGACAGAGGCGGTGTTTGCATGCTCTTCTTCAATATTTTCGAGCGGTTCTAAATGGGATAAACCAGCATCTTCAATGTCTTCAATAAATGGAGTCGGGGCGAAAAATCCTTTACCGTAAGAGCCTCGTACAGTCCAATTTTCTGGGTTGTATAACATTGAAATACGTGGGCTAAATTGCGTACCGTATTCATTGTGCCAATCGGCACGTGCACTTAATGACAGCGACACATTTTCGCTTGCTTCATAATCAAGTTGTGAAAAAACACCCGGCACTTCGTAGCTGTAGTCAAACGCGGAAAAGTCTTCAGAATGGTATTTTTCAGATTGGTAAGCGGCACCGACTAGCCATGCTATGTTGTCGGTATAACCAGAAATACTTGACTCAAATAAATAACTTTCATGATTGTCATCTTCGTTTACTGTGCCATATACGTGATCATGATCTTGCTGCATTGCAGAACCACGGACATTTAAGGCCAGTACTTCATTTAATGGTTTATCAAATATAAACCCAGTATCGAGCCTTAAGCTGTCTTGTGTTTGTGCAAATGGGTTGCCATCTGGCATGGTTGCGTTTTCAGCGGTGCCGCCATCTCGTTGCTCGGTCATTGCACCTACAGTGACGTATAAATTGGCGCCATTATCACCTTCCCAATAGATACGGGGGCGTACACTTGCTCTGTTATAGCTTGCCATATCAAGCCAGCCATCATCATCTAAGTCTTGCTCCTGTTGATGATGAAGTCCTGCGGTAACAGAGGCGCTGATTGAGTCAGTTAACGGGGCCGAAAAGTAAGAGGTAACATCTTGGCCATTTTTTGAGGTCGCATTAAGGAGAACTTCGCCTTCAAATTCATCGCTCGGCGTACGTGAAATCAAATTGATCACACCACCTAACGCAGAGCCTCCATATAATGAAGAAGCAGAGCCTTTTATGATCTCAACATTGGCAAGATCAGTCGGCGGGATTTGTAATAAGCCTATTGATTGACCGCCATATAACGGCAGTCCGTCGCTAAGTAGCTGGGTATAGCGACCATATAGGCTTTGCAAACGGATATTTGCACTGCCTAAAGCGGGTGAAGTGTTTTGCACGCGTACACCGCCAGTTTCTGCCACTAGCATTGAAATGTTGCCAGGACGCATTAACGCTTTTTCATGAATTTCTTCAGCATTGATAATTTCAGTACGAGTTGCTGACTCGGTAACAATGCGACCAAGACGAGAGGCGGTGACTTGTATTTTCTCTATCGGTTTTTTTTCATGTTCGTCATGGTCATGATGCTGTTCGTGGGCGAACGAATAAGCAGGGAGTAACGCAGCAACAACAGCTAGTTTAGATGTCTTTGTAAACATATTTGTCTCATAATTGTATTAAAGTAGAGCGAATTAGCCCTTAACGTGGCTAAAAAACATGGGAACTGTATTTATGAGATAGCGATAGGAGGGCGGTAAATATAAGTGGCAACGGAGATTATTTTTGCAATATTTTGTTTTATAGCGTGATGATTTTGCATATCAATTAGAGTTGTGGTGATTTCTGACGGCAGGTAAAAGGCTGATACACAAGTATTTGCAGGGCAAAAACAGGTGCTATCACAACACTCTATTTCGCAACAGTCATCGTCACTCTTTGTGGTGTTTTCAATCCCCAGAGGACTGTCAATATTTAACGTTTGATTGTAAAGGTGAGTACTGTTCGAAGGAGATATACTATACGCCATACTTTGTTCAGCAAAGGTGAGCAAAATAAACAAAACAGCCAACATGTTTGAAAATGGCTTAGGCATAGTAATCTCAAAAGCAAAAAGTGTGAACATTATATTGAATTTACAATGTGATGTGAATACTTGTGACTCATAACTAAATAATTTTAGAGCAAAAGTGTAAATCCGTTGTTCATGTATTTAAGGTATATTGTTTAGGTGACTAACTACGATGTTAAGTTGTAAAAGGATCTTATTTTTGCATGGGCTATTTTAAAAATCTAATAACAAAATTTATTTTAATGATGCAGCAGCATCCAGGCTTGCTGGCCGTATTTGCTTTTTGCAGTGGTGTGGCAAGTTATGTGTTAGTTGAGCGAAAGGAGTCGTTTTCGCAAATTATAGCTATACTTTTACTCATCAGTTGGGTGTGGTTGATAGTGGATAATTGGCTGCGCGATAAAGTTGAGCAGCGCTTCGGTGTTGCTGTTTCACCTAATTTTATGCGCTTTGCATTACAAATGGTACAACAAGAAAGCTTGTTTTTTGCATTGCCATTTTTTCTCGCGGTGACTTCGTGGAATCATCCACAGGCTGTTTTTACATCATTGATTATACTTTGCGCATTTATATCGGTTGTCGATCCGCTGTATTATAATAAATTGGCTAAGCACAGTATATTATTTACAGTGTTTCACAACTTCGCACTGTTCGTTGTTATTCTCGTTACTTTGCCTATTTTACTTAATCTCACCACCAGTGAAAGCTTAACAATAGCATTGATCACCTCAGTTATTTGTACACTGCCAAGCTTGGGTAATTTAATGCCAAATGCGCGCTGGTGGCGTTTTCCTTTACTCGTTTTATTATTGAGTGCGCTTAGCGCGGGTTTATGGCAACTTCGCAGCTGGGTACCGCCGGCAGCGCTGCGCTTAACCGATATCACACTATCCCATGAAGTCGATATTGAACAACGCAAGCCCATTGGTAATGTTAAGCAGTTAGATGTAAAAACATTACAGAGCGAAGGTTTGTATAGTTGGACAGCGGTAAAGGCACCAAGAGGGTTAAACGAAAAGATTTTCCATGTTTGGATCCTTAATAACCAAGTCGTGGAACGAATTGCATTAGATATTACAGGTGGGCGTGAGCAAGGTTATAGAGCGTGGACCCATAAAATGAACTTTCCCGCAGACCCGGTTGGGAAATGGCAAGTACACGTTGTTACTGAATCAGGACAATTGATAGGACTAGCTAAATTTAATGTTAGTCTATAATCAGTTGCCCTTATTATGAAGAGGTGCCCATTAGGTTATATATGGGTTGTTATTTTGTTCGACCAAGACACAAAATATTCGTAAATCTAACTCCAGCTGGTGGTACTCTGGCTCCATGTGACAACACAGGGCGTAAAAGCTTTTGTTGTGATCTTTTTCTTTAAAATGGGCGAGTTCATGTACCACTAATGCTTTTAATAATGGCTCTGGTGCGCGTAGTAAATCGTTGTTTATTGCTAAATCATGTTTGCGAGTTTTACCTTGCATACGGTAAGTATGTGTACCCAGTGCATTAGTCACCATATCACCTTGCTTTTTAAATGCGGCGCGGCCAAATGGTGGTGCATTTTTTAAGTAGCGCTTTTTAAGCTCAGTGGCGTAAGCATATAACGACTTATCACTGGTGATGTTATGGGCATTGGGGTATTTTTTAGTTAAGTATGCGCCGTGTTTGTTGTTATTAATGAGCTGCATCACTTGTGTGACAATTTGTTCAGGGTAGCCTGTAAAATAACGAGAGTAGTCTTTCATAAATTTAAAATAAGCTCGATTGAGTAGCTTCTTTTTCACCTACAAAAGGTGATAAAACGCGGTGGTTATAATTTAAGTCTTGGCAAAATTGACGCGCTAACAATGGAGCTTGGCGATTATCGGCGGTATGAAAAAACACATAAGGGGTTTTACCTTCATCGAGCCATTGTTGTACTTTTTTCAGCCAGGGCTGGTAATAATTTTTATAGTTATGCTCTAAACTGGCAATCACAAACCTTGCCATTGGCTGTTCACCGGTTGCGATAGCATGGACAGGTAGATGAGGCTTTTTTTGTTGGGCATCTATCGAGGCTTCGGTATTAGCTTTTACTGCAAATAGGGCACGTGTATCCATGGCAATCCGGTTAATGTTGTTGGCCATTAATAACTGGTTAAACGCAACTTCTGCATCGCCTTTTTTAAAAAATTCAGGGTGGCGTACTTCAACCCCGTAATTTATATCGTGTGGCAGCTTACTAATAAACTGAGCGAGAAGGGGCAATTGTGCTGGGCTAAAGCTATTTGGTAGTTGCAACATGATTTGGCCGATATAGGGTAATAGCGGTTCGAACAAATTAAACCAAGCTGTAAGCTCGTCATCAATATTGGTCAATTGCAATTCGTGACTAAAGCGACGATTAAATTTAAAGGTAAATTTAAAATCGTTATTAACGGCATCACGCCAGCGCTTGAGTGACTCAATACTAGGGTCGGCATAAAAGCTGGTATTACCTTCAACAGAATTAAACACCTGCGCGTATTCATGCAGCATGTCAGCATTTTTACAATGGCTGGATAATAAATTGCCTTTCCACGCAGCGTTTGACCACTGCGGACACCCTAAATACAACATAAAATGGTTAACTGATTGCGTGTTTTGGCTAGTATATCAAATCTATAAATTGAAAGCACAGAGCCCGCTGCCGCGCTCGCATTTTTAAGTAACTTGGGTATAATGCACCCCCTAAAATGATTAATAAATAGTGGCTTTAACTCCCCAAAAACAGCAAATTCTTAGGGAAAGCGGCTATGAGTCTTTAACTGACAGGAATACTATGCGCTCTATATACTGCGGACAGCTAAATAAAACTCACGTAGATCAAGAAGTTGAACTATGTGGTTGGATAAATAAACGACGTGACCTGGGTGGTCTTATTTTTGTTGATTTACGCGACAGAGAAGGCTTAGTGCAAGTTGTATTCGATCCTGAAGTTGAAGGCTTAATGGATACAGCCAATAAACTTCGTCAAGAATTTTGTGTGCAGCTTAAAGGTGTTGTACGTGCACGCCCAGAGAGCCAAGTAAACAAAGATATGGCAACAGGTGAAGTTGAAATTCTAGGCACTAGCTTAACTATTATCAATCGCTCAGAGCCGTTACCGCTTGATTTTAACCAAGTGAACTCAGAAGAGCGCCGCTTAAAGTACCGTTATTTAGATTTACGTCGTTTAGAGATGAGCGACCGTATTAAATTACGTGCTAAAGCAAGCAGCTTTGTGCGTCGCTTTTTAGATGAAAATGCATTTCTAGATATTGAAACGCCTGTATTAACGAAAGCAACACCTGAAGGTGCGCGTGACTATTTAGTACCGAGTCGTGTTCACAAAGGCAGCTTTTACGCATTACCGCAATCACCACAGTTGTTTAAGCAATTATTGATGATGTCTGGTTTTGATCGTTACTACCAAATCGTTAAATGTTTCCGTGATGAAGATTTACGTGCTGACCGTCAACCTGAATTTACTCAAATAGATTTAGAAACGTCGTTCATGAGCTCTGATCAAGTACGCGGTATGACTGAAAAGATGATCCGTGAAATGTGGCAGTCATTGCTTAATGTTGATTTAGGCGAGTTCCCAATCATGCCTTATTCAGAGGCGATGAGCTTGTACGGCTCTGATAAGCCTGACCTACGTAACCCAATGAAGTTGATTGACGTTGCTGATTTGGTAAAAGACGTTGAGTTTAAAGTATTCTCAGGCCCTGCAAATGATGAAAAAGGCCGTGTTGCAGTATTAACAGTACCAGGTGGCGCGAAGCTTTCACGTAAGCAGTTAGATGACTACACCAAGTTTATTGGTATTTACGGTGCGAAAGGCCTAGCTTGGATGAAAGTTAACGACCGTGATGCAGGCGCTGAAGGTGTGCAATCGCCAATCGCTAAGTTCTTAAACGAAGAAGTGATTAACGAACTCCTTGCTCGTACTGATGCACAAACAGGCGACATCATTTTATTCGGTGCAGATAAGCGCAACACAGTAAATGAAGCCATGGGTGCATTACGCTTGAAGATTGGTGTTGATTTAGAAATCACCAACCTTGATAGCTGGGCACCACTTTGGGTTGTTGACTTCCCAATGTTTGAAGAAGATGACGAAGGCACTCTTCATGCTGTACACCACCCATTTACAGCGCCAAAAGACATCAGTGCTGAAGAACTTGAAGCAAATCCAGCAGCGGCTATCTCAGATGCCTACGATATGGTATTAAACGGCTACGAAGTAGGCGGCGGCTCTGTTCGTATTCACAATGCAGATATGCAAGAAGCGGCATTTAGAATCCTAGGTATTGAAGCACAAGAGCAACAAGATAAATTTGGCTTCTTACTTGACGCGCTTAAATACGGCACGCCACCGCATGCAGGTCTTGCGTTTGGTTTAGACCGTTTAGTAATGCTACTGTGTGGTACTGATAACATTCGTGACGTTATTGCTTTCCCTAAGACAACACAAGCTTCATGTTTACTAACTGATGCACCAAGCAAAGCTAATGCAGATTCATTGACTGAGCTTGCTATCAACGTTGTTGAAAAAGCTGAAAAACCAGCTGAATAAGTGACGAAAAAACTAGTTTAATGTTAAAAACCCTAAGCTTACTCTTAGGGTTTTTTTATTGCTGTTTTATGAGGGAGTTATGGCAGAAGGTATGTTATTTACACAAAACGATTACTATGAGCACGAATTCTTAAAGGTTAAAGCAACAGCACAGCGCTTTAGTGACATTGAATTTGAGCAATGCCAGTTTATTGAGTGTGACTTTAGCCGCAGTCAATTTAGTAGCTGTCGTTTTATCGATTGTGAGTTTATCAATTGCAACTTGAGTGATTTAAGTTGGAATTACAGCTCTTTAGAAGAGGTGGATTTTAAAGGCTGTAAGCTCAATAGCATTGTATGGGGGCAAGTAAACTGGCCGCAATTGGCATTGACTGCACCGGTTAGTTTTAAAGACTGCGAGCTTAGCCATAGCTCATTTTTTGAGTCGCAATTAAAAGCATTAACAATGACGGACTGCTTTGCAAAGGATGTCGATTTTAGGCATGCCAATTTAGCGAAAAGCCAGTTTATAGGCACAGATTTTAGAGACAGTGTGTTTCATCAAACCAATTTAAGTAACGCAAATTTTGTCGGTGCTACACAATTTAATATTGATATAAAAAATAACGATCTTAGTGGTGCTAAGTTTGAGCGACTTGAGGCGTTAAATTTATTAGCTGGGCTTGATATCGAGCTAGTGGATTAGCCGTTATTACACGGCTAATTTCATAATAAAGCGTTGTTCTAACAGCTTGGGCCGTTTTTATTGCGAGCGCTGGCAAGAGTGCGAGCAATCTCAAGTAGCGCAGGGTTAATATCATCAGCGCCATCTTTAATTAACTTAGTCACATCGCCAGATGAGTATAAGCTATCACGGGGTGATTTAATGCCAAGCTCTCTGACGAAGTCTTTGGTTTTACCTGTACTACCGGTTTCAATAAACTTAAAAATAATACGTTCGTTATTATTTTTCGGCTCGGCTTGTAGTACTGCGATTTCTTCTTGGTAAGCTTCGATGCGACTTTGTAAAATGTCGATACGTTGTTCGATGCTGCTGTATGATTTCATAGGGCACTTTTAAATAAACATAAATATTAGCGCTATTATCGCATATATTTGCAATAAATAATCGTTTAGCTGCGAGTAACTTGTCTGAGCATATACATAACACAGTAAAAACCTTAAACTTATTGTAATTAAAATAAAAACTATAAGATTCACAACAGATGAACGCTTTAAAGTCTCTCATTATATTAAGCAGCTTTTCTTTCTGCGCGGTTAGTTTTGCCAAAAATGAAGTGATTGTTGATAAAGCCCGCGATCGTGCGATTCCCGTTACTATCTCAGAGCCGAGTAATTCATCCACCTGCAGCGAACATAATAAATGCCCGGTAGCATTTATTAATGCAGGGTATGGTATTGCGCACACTGATTACAAATTTGCGGCTGATATTTTCACGGCCAAAGGGTATTTAACAATCGCCGTTGCCCACGAATTACAGGGCGACCCAGCACTTAACAGGAAGCCACCTTATTTAGCTACTCGTCTAGAGAATTGGTATCGAGGCGTGGTGACCTTAAAGTTTTTAGTCAATGAATTAAGCTCTCGTTATCCATCTTATGATTTTAGCCATTTAACTTTATTTGGTCATTCCAATGGCGGGGATATCTCGGCGCTTTACGCGGCACTTTACCCTAATGAAGTGGAGCGTATTATTACACTTGATCACCGCCGTATGTTATTACCTCGTAATAAAAATATCAGTGTACTTACATTGCGTGGCAGTGATTATCCAGCTGATGAAAATGTGTTACTGAATGACACAGAGCTAAATGAGTTTCCTGTTAGGCAAATCCTGATAGAAAAATCACGTCATAACGATATGTACGATGGTGGCCCTGCTGATTTAATAAAAGAAATGAAAAAAAATATAAAAGAGTTTTTGCCGTAGCAAGCACTCAATGTATATATACGTGTTATTTAAAAGGGACTAATTAATAATGAAATTTATTTTGCAGGGATGTATCGTTTTTTTACTCATCGCTATATTATTGCCCTATGTAGAGGCAAGGGAGCCTGATTCAACAGCGGGATTACACGTTACAATTGATGTGAAACCTAATGGTAATCTTATCATCACTGAGCAGTTCGAAATAACGGCTGGTGGTTATATATTCAAACATGGTATTTTTAGACGGATCCCCCTATTACTTGAGGGCCGTTATGGCGGCGAATACTTAGCGGGCTTCAAGATGCTAAGTGCTCAGTTAAATAATACACCAACACCTTATGAAGCAACCATTTCAAATGGGAGGGCACTCATAAAAGTAGGCGATGCTGAAAAAGAGTTAGAGCATGGGCCTGCTACATTTGTTATTTCTTATCAATTATCAGATGAAATTCGATTTTTTCAAAATTATGATGAGTTATATTTTAATGCCATACCTCATCAATGGGCAACTTCGATAGAAGAGTCAACAGTTGTAGTTAACTTGCCAGAGCAAGCCAATGTACTGAAGTACAAAGCTTATACCGGTCATTATTCGGAAAAAGAAGAAAATTACATTGTTGATAACCAAAAAAAGCATCAATTTAGATTCACGGCTACACAAGAGTTAGGTTTAGGTGAGGGGATGACAATTGTTCTCGCACTCTCTAAAGGTGTAATCGAGCAACCTTCGGTATTTTACTTTATATTTTTACTGGACTTTTTAGAGTGGATTTTATTAATCACGTCTGTGGCTACAGTGGCTGGTTTTGTTTATTGGTCTTGGTGTAAGGTTGGCATTTATCCAGATGAAAATATTGATACTCCGGATAATATGGATGTTCCCAATGTGATTAGTCCTGCAATAATTAATTACATATTAAATCACGCAGTACTTACCAGCAGTACAATGAGAGACTTAACTTCTGCCAGCACCAACTTGGCAATTAAAGGCTACTTAGACTTAAAATATGAACACCTTCCCTCTGAGAATAGTGTTAAAGAGGGCTTGTTTTACACCCATACATTAACACTCTCACTTAAAGCGAACCACCCAAAAACGCCTTTACCACCAAGTGAACAATGTATTCTTGATTGGGTTATTAAGCAGGGGGGGAGCTACCAAGTTAGCCGCAAAAATAGAAAGCAAAATCGAGAGCTCTTTAAACTGTTTTCTCGCGCTATTAGCAAAGAACTAAAGGCGGCAAGTATTTTCACGTGGAATTATAAATACACACTTTTTACTGTTGCCCTGTCATTTTTATTTGTAGGCTTACAGTTGCTACTAGGCGTTTCCGATTGGACAGATATTCTATACGGGCCGGTTATTATTGTTATGACTTTACCCGTGGGTATTATCTGGCTGGCCATATACGAAACTATTTTTGAGGACTCTGATGAAAATGTTGAACCTCAGTGGGAAAAAAAGGGCTTACTTATATGCTTTACATGGCTCCCTTGGATATGGCTGCTTTGTAGTTTTTTACCCTTGTTGTCGATTTCAGTGGCGTTCTTACTGTTAAGTTGTATAACAGCATGGTCTCTAAATCGCGGGCCTACTCAATACGGTAAGCCATTACTGTTCAGTTCAATGCAAATCAAAAAGTATATATCGGCTAAAAAACTGCCTGAAGACGATCATTTACTTACTGATACTGAGTACGAGAAGTTTTTACCCTATGCAATTTCGCTTGATTTACATGACCAATGGTCTGATCGGTTTGATGATGCTTTGAGGTTTAAAAGAGGGCAGTTTAGAAAACAAAAAAGGCGTAAAAAGAAGAAGATTGCTGAATCTCTCAATCCTTATAGATATAAACCGATGTGGTTTTCAGGTGATTTCTCTGACCAAACAGAATTTCTTAATTGTATAGATGGAATGAGCTATTCAGCCCTGGGAAACTCAAGTGTTTCATCCTCTATGTCGAGCTCAGGTTTTTCTGGTGGAGGTGGTTTTTCAGGTGGCGGCGGCGGAGGCGGTGGTGGAGGCGGCTGGTAACGTTATTGCTTAGGTACTTTAAAATACCTAAGCCAGTATTTTAATTTATTTATTCCACGTATCTATTGGCCCATGTAGCAATTATGCTCGCCGCATAATCAGCATCTTGTTTTGTTGTTAGCAAGTGATCGGCTTTATCCAAACTAATAAAGCTTTTAGGGTGTTTTGCTGCTGCGTAAATTTTTTCAGCCTCATTGATACTAACCGTTGCATCAATGGGAGAGTGCATAACCAGTAAAGCGCGTTTTAGTTTACTTATATGGCTGCGATCGTATTTAGCTATATCGTCAACAAACTGCTTTTTAATGGTGAATTCACGCCCAGCTAAACTTACCTTTGCTTCGCCTGCGCTGTTTATTTCATCAAGGTGGGCACTAAAATTATGTGCTACATGTTGTGCATCTGATGGAGCAGCAATGGTAGTTATCGCTTGAACTTCTTTAATATGCTCAGCAGCTGCAAGGACCGCTGCACCACCTAAGCTATGTCCGATTAATAATTGCGGGGCCTTGAAATACTCTCTTAAATGATCAGCGGCGGCTATTAAGTCCTGAATATTGGATGAAAAATTACTATTGGCAAAGTCGCCATCGCTGTTACCTAAACCAGTAAAATCAAACCGTAAAACGGCAATACCTTGTTGTGTTAAGGCACGGCTAATACGAGTGGCTGCTGCAATGTCTTTACCACACGTAAAGCAGTGGGCAAATAAGGCGTAAAATTTGATATCGCCAGCGGGAGACTCTAATTGGCCAGCAAGTTGTAACTTGCCACTTTTAAAGATTATTTTTTGTCGCATTGAATGCACCTTCACTTTGTATATAAAGAGTAGACCAATATAATAACGGTATGATTTCAATTTAATTGTGGTAATTTATAGCGCTTGATCTACATCAACTATGAGTTGAACTAGGGTAGGGGGCGGACATAAGTCCTTATGTTTTTAGGGTTAGTTTATTATCCTCGCGAAGCGCTACAATGGAGCAACTGCTATGATTAGCAAAGGCTTTTGACAACTTAATTCATTGGATACGAACATGCAACTACCTACCGTCGATTATCAAGCGAGCGATGCAGCCGCTCAATTTGTTGAATCTCTTAGAAACACTGGTTTTGGTGTACTGAAAAACCACCCAATCCCGCAATCTTTAGTTGAATCAATTTATGAGAACTGGCAGGCGTTTTTTAATTCTGAGCAAAAGCATGACTTCTTATTTTCAAAAGAAACCCAAGATGGGTATTTCCCACCGTCAGTATCTGAGGTTGCTAAAGGTTTTACAGTAAAAGATATTAAAGAATATTTTCATGTTTATCCAAAAGGCCGTGTGCCTGAACAGCTTGAAGCTGACGTACGTGAATACTACCGTCTAGCCAATGAGTTTGCGGCAACCTTGTTAAGCTGGGTGCAAGCTGAAGCACCGGCTGATGTTCGTGCTAAATTTTCAATTGACTTAAAAGATATGATTGCTGATTCAGAGCAAACATTATTGCGTATATTGCATTATCCACCGATGACAGGTGATGAAGAGCCAGGTGCCATTCGCGCCGCAGCACACGGCGACATCAATCTATTAACTGTTTTACCTGCCTCTAATGAGCCAGGCTTACAGGTGCAAAAAACTGACGGTGGTTGGTTAGACGTGCCGTGTGATTTTGGCAGTTTGATCATTAACATTGGTGACATGCTACAAGAAGCGTCAGGTGGGTATTTTCCATCAACAATTCACCGTGTAATTAATCCAACAGGTAAGGCGTCGACTAAGTCACGTATTTCACTGCCGTTATTCTTGCACCCACGTCCAGATGTTGTGTTGTCTGAGCGTTATACAGCTGATAGCTACTTACAAGAGCGTTTACGTGAATTAGGCGTAAAGTAATTGTAGTAATATCCCAGTGTCGTTTGCTGGGGAGTTTTAAAAGCGGCTTTTTTAGCCGCTTTTTTGTGGAGGCTACTTTATAGTTAAAGATTAAAATCCTCGAGGGGATACAAACTGACCACTTTGAATTTTGTCGTAAGTTTGTTGTGCTAGTGTCTCTAAACTATCTAAGCTTCGCCCTGTTGCTGTGAGTTGGTGCTCAATCGGTAGAATTTCTATATTTGTTACGCCAGATAACTGCGCAACACGAGCAAATGTATAAGCGTGTTTGTATTTTTCGTGTTTATTGAACAAGCTTACCAGAGTCATATAAATTTCTGGATTAGGTTCTTCACCTGCTTTATTTAACTCTAGCGTTTTATAAAGTAAATCTATCGTTTTCTCTTCATCTGATTTTATATAGTACGTCGCTAAAAAAAACTGCATTTGTGCATCATTCGTTACACTGGGGTCATTTTCTAACGCTAATAGTTTGGTTAACGCAGACTGGTCATTATTGCGTGACCAATGATAGTAAAGCAGACCTGGGTGATTAGTGCCTTTAGTATCTTGATATAAACGTGTCATCTCCTTAAGGCTCACTAAATGACCTTCTACCCGAGAGGTGGTTTTTTCTTTTAGCTTGATATGCTCTATCTTTGCTGCAAGAGAGACGCATTGGTTATAGCTTTCAAAGCCTTGTAACAAAGTATATTTGTTTTCTTCAGTGGGTTGCTTATATTCATGATACCGAGCAACAATAACTTCTGCGCGCTCTTTTTTACAATGACTGTCTTTATTCAAATCATTACATAGCCCTGGTGTTTCTTTACAAATTTTTGCCTGTGTCAGTGGCTCTTCACACCCAGTAAGTACCAAAATACTCAATAATACAGTTGTTCTGAGTAACATCCCTAAACCCTACTTTTATAATATATGTTTTATTCTAGCCCAATGAATTGATCTGTAACAGTGGAGAATCGCGCGAGTTTAAATTAGAATACCCCTGACCATAGTGACGAGTTGCTCTCACATGCTAAATTTGCGCTATGGATATCCGTTCAAAAATTGTTTAATTAGGTAAAAAACATGACCTCATCTCACGAGTTAGAATACACTAATAGCTGGCAAGAACGCCAAGATTATGCTGAAAGCATGCAACCGATAATCGGTAAATTATACCGTAGTCGTGGTATTGAAATTGCTGTTTATGGTCGTCCACTTGTTAACGCAAGCCCTATTGATATCATCAAATCTCACAAAACTGTGGCACAATTTGAAGGTACAAAATTACGTTTACGCGAAAGCTTTCCATTTCTAGAAGCAATCAGCAAAATGGATTTAAACTCAGCGCGTATTGATATTGGTAAGCTTGCATATGGTTACCTGTTTAATGATGCAGCTAAAGGTCGTTCAGTTGAAGAATACTTAAATGATGAACTAGCTGAAATCATTAACTCAAAGGCTAAAGAGCCTCGTGATGTTGTTTTATATGGATTTGGACGTATAGGTCGTTTACTTGCGCGCTTATTAATTGAAAAGTCAGGTCCATATGCTGACTTACGTTTACGTGCAATTGTTGTGCGTGGTGGTAAAGATGGTGATCTTGAAAAACGTGCAAGCCTATTACGCCGCGACTCTATCCACGGTCCATTCAATGGTTCTATTACCATCGATAAAGAGCGTAACGCAATAAAAGCAAACGGTAGCTACATTCAAGTTATCTACGCTAATTCGCCAAGTGAAATTGATTACACAGCATACGGCATTGAAGATGCACTTATTGTTGATAATACAGGTATCTGGAAAGACGAAGCAGGCCTAGGCCAACACCTTGAATCAAAAGGCGCTGCAAAAGTATTATTAACAGCACCTGCTAAAGGTAATATTAAAAACATCGTATACGGTGTAAATAACCAAGATATCTTACCTGAAGATAAAATTGTGTGTGCTGCAAGCTGTACTACAAATGCTATTACGCCAACGCTTAAAGCATTAAATGATAAGTTTGGTATTAATAATGGTCACGTAGAAACAGTTCATTCATATACAAATGACCAAAACCTAATTGATAACTACCACAAAGCTGAGCGCCGTGGTCGTGCTGCAGCATTAAATATGGTTATCACAGAAACGGGTGCTGCTAAAGCTGTATCTAAAGCTTTACCTGAACTTGAAGGTAAACTAACAGGTAACGCAATCCGTGTACCAACACCGAATGTTTCATTAGCAATTTTAAACCTAAACCTTGCGACAGATACGTCAGTAGAAGAGCTTAACTCTTTCTTACGTAACGCCGCTTTGCATTCAGATTTACGCGACCAAATCGATTACACCGCGTCAACTGAAATTGTATCTACCGATTTAGTAGGTAGTCGCTACGCCGGCGTTGTAGACTCACAAGCAACGATTGTTGATGGTAACCGTGTTGTGCTTTATGTTTGGTATGATAATGAATTTGGTTACAGCTGTCAGGTAGTTCGCTGTATGCGCGACATGGCTGAAGTTGCATTTCCAAGCTTGCCACGTTAAGCAATAATTTTTAGTTAAATACGAAAGCCAGCAACAGCTGGCTTTTTTAGTCGTGAATTTTTTCAAAATTCCAGGTGTGTGGTAGGCTGTTTCTAGTTTACTACATTTTACTAACAAAACGCTCCATCAAAAGAGTGTTACATAATCTCTGACTAATATTGATTGGTTAGACTTTATTATTCACCTATAGGTTTATTTTACATGAAGATCACCAGTAATTTTGACAGTGGTAATATCAATGTTATTGCAGCCACGGACCCATTAGATATTCAATTAGAGATCAATAAAGATCATCAATCGGATTTTTTTCAATGGTTTCATTTTCGCTTAGAGACAATGCCGTTTCAAAACCATAAATTACACATCAACAATCTTGAAAACTCCGCTTATCCTGACGGCTGGGTAGGGTATCACGCTGTTGCATCGTATGATCGTCAAACATGGTTCCGTGTCCCGTCAAGTTATGCTGATGGTACGCTAAGTTTTGAAATTGAACCTGAGTGCGGCACAATTTACTTTGCTTATTTTGCCCCGTATAGCTACGAGCGTCACTTAGACTTAATCACATGGGCGCAAAGCCAAGAAGCATGTCAGCTAGAAACGCTTGGTGAAACACTCGATGGCAGAGATATGAGCGTATTACGTGTTGGCGGTGAAAGTGATGAGAATAAAAAAATAATCTGGATCACAGCACGTCAACACCCCGGTGAAACAATGGCCGAATGGTATGTGGAAGGTGTATTACATAAGTTACTGGATGATGAAGACCCGCACGCAGCTGCACTTTTATCAAAAGCAGTATTCTATATTGTGCCAAACATGAACCCAGATGGCAGTGCCCGTGGTCACTTACGCACTAACGCTAAAGGTGTAAACTTAAACCGTGAGTGGCAAACACCTAGCATGGAAAATAGCCCTGAAGTGTATTTAGTACTTAATAAAATGCGTGAAACAGGCCTTGATATGCACTTAGATATTCATGGTGATGAAGCCATTCCATATAACTTTGTTGCAGGCAGTGAAGGCATTCCAAGCTACGATGCTCGTATGAAAGAGCTAGAAGATAACTTTAAAGCAGCTTTGCTTGTTGTGACTCCTGAATTCCAAGATGAGCACGGCTATCCGAAAGATGCACCAGGCGAGGCAAACTTAACTGTAGGCTCATCAGCGGTAGCTGAAGAGTTTAAAGCACTTGCTTACACTGTAGAAATGCCATTTAAAGATAACGATGATTTACCTGATCCAGACTACGGCTGGTCAGACCGTCGTTCTTATCAGTTTGGACAAGATACATTAGCGGCCATCGTTAATGTTGTTGATAAGCTAAGATAACTTCATATCATATGGGCGCCTTTGAGCGCCCATTATCCCCACAAAAAATCCCCAGTTGTTATTTCAAATTGATTTTTGGAAATTAAGTGTTAACAAACTTGATGGGTTTAAGTTAACATGAGAGCGTTACCCTTATTAAAGTGTTATTTATTGATTTAATTGGTAAGGGTTGTCACATATTCTGAGTTACTAAAGCAAAGTATCGTAACTAAAAATAAAAAATATAATTGTAGAGGATATCTATGGAAGCTTTTGTAAGCGCTGTTAATGATGTTGTGTGGAGTAGTGCACTCGTTTTCTTATGTCTAGGCGCCGGTCTATTTTATTCTGTTCTAACTCGTTTTGCACAAGTTAGACATTTCAAAGAAATGTGTAAACTGCTACTCACTTCTAACCGTTCAACAACAGGTATTTCGTCTTTTCAAGCACTTGCCGTTTCATTATCAGGGCGTGTAGGTGTTGGTAACATTGCAGGTGTTGCTGCTGCAATTGGTTTTGGTGGCCCTGGAGCCATTTTTTGGATGTGGATTGTTGCTTTTTTAGGCGCAAGCACGGCTTACGCAGAGTCAACATTAGGCCAAATTTATAAAATTGAAGAAGACGGCCAATATCGTGGTGGTCCAGCGTATTATTTTGACCGTTGCTTAGAGCAAAAATGGCTAGGTATTTTATTTGCTGTTTCTGCAATCATTGCTTGTGGTGTATTTTTACCTGGCGTTCAAGCTAATGCCGTTGGTAACGCGTTTACTCAAGTGTTTGGTAATGGTGAAATGGTATCAACGAGTTTTGGTGAAGTTGGTACATTTAAACTAGTGGCACTGGCTATTATTTTAATTGTGTTAGCATTTATCATTTTTGGCGGCATTAAGCGTATTGCAAACTTTACCCAAATAGTCGTGCCGTTTATGGCGCTAGGTTACATTGTACTAGCACTCATTGTGGTATTTTTAAATGTAGATAAAGTACCGGGTATCTTCTCATTAATTATTTCGGATGCATTCACAGCGCAAGCTGGATTGGGTGCAGCGATATTTTGGGGTGTAAAACGCGGTATTTATTCTAACGAAGCGGGTCAAGGCTCAGGCCCTCATGCCGCTGCTGCTGCTGAGGTGGATCACCCAGCACAACAAGGTTTAGTACAAGCTTTTTCAGTGTATGTTGATACAATTTTTGTTTGTACAGCAACGGCATTGATGATTCTAATAACACAGCAATACAACGTTGTTGGTGAGCTGCCAGCAGGTCAATTTATTGTACAAAATGTTGATGCTGCAACTGAGGTAGGTTCTGCTGCGTTCACTCAAATGGCACTATTTAGTGTATTTGGTGGTTTTGGTGAGGCGTTTGTAGGTGTCGCTTTATTCTTCTTCGCGTTTACAACGATACTAGCGTACTACTACATAGCAGAAACCAATGTTGCTTACCTTAACCGCTATTTTAAAGGCAGCATCCCACTATTAATCGTTAAATTAGTGATTATGTTTATGGTGGCATACGGCATGGTTAATAACTCTGGCTATATTTGGAGTATTGGTGATATTGGTGTGGGCTTAATGGCGTGGATTAATATTGTTGGAATATTAGCCATTTTCTTTGTTGCAAAGCCTGCGTTAAATTGTTTGCGTGACTACGAAGAGCAAAAGAAAGCGGGCGGCGAAATTACGTTTGATCCGATTAAGTTAGGTATAAAAAATGCCACTTTTTGGGAAAAACGTTTAGCTGATAAAGCCAAAGAAAAAGGCAAACAGCCAGAATAATGAATGATTGCGATGGTGATTGTGATTTATTCATCGCCTTTGGCAATGTCTTAGCAATTGAGTGAAATTCAAAACAGACATTGCGGCATAAAACAAGTACAATGAAAGGCGCCTACAGGCGCCTTTTTTTATGTGGAGTATGGAGAGTTATATGGCGATTGTCAGTTGTCCTAGTTGTAATAAATCGATATCAGATAAACATAAACAATGCCCTCATTGTGAGAATAACGTGGCAGAGCTTAATGATGAGCAACGCCAGCAACTATTGCGTGAAAAGCGCATCAATAAACAGCAAATGTTTATGAACCACTCCTTTTTTGCACTATTCATTTTCTTAGGTGGCTTTTTTTGTTTGTATTTTTTACAGCCAGAACCTGAAACAGCAAAATGGTATTTATGCTCTGCTGCCATTGGCATCGGGTGTATTTGGTATTTAGTTAATCGCGTAATTTTAGTAGTACTTAAAAAGAAAAATTGATATGAACATCGACAACCTTGTAAATAATATTACCCCAGAATTATTTGAACGTTTACAGTATGGTGCTGCAACAGGCAAGTGGCCTGATGGCACGGCACTCAGTGACGAGCAAAAAGAGCAAACAGTGCAAATTGTTATGCTTTATCAAGCTAAAGTAGCCCAATCAAACGAACAATTTACCATTGGATCTAATGGTGAAATGGTACAAAAGACCAAAGCGCAGTTACAAAAAGAATTTAACTCAGATAATGAAATAGCAAGGTTCAGTGAACATGATCTTTAAACATCTTTTTACCCCGAAGTGGAAACACCCAAAACAGCACGTTCGTTTAGAAGCGATTGAAAGTTTAGATGTAGAACGAGATGCAACTATTCTGAGTACGCTTGCACTTGATGACAATTCAGCAGAAATTAGAAAAAAGGCGCTCAATAAAGTAAACGATTTAGTGCTGTGGTGGAAAGCCTACAAACAAGATAAAAATCTAAAAGACTTAGCTGAGCAGCATATTTCAAATGCGGTATTAAATAACGAGCAAGCGCTTAACAACGATATTAAAAATGAATACATCGAACGTTTTGCACCGATTAAAACGCTTGAAAAGCTGGCTTTCGCTGAAAAAGAACTGCAAGTGCGCGTTAAGCTACTAAAACGTTTATCGAATCCTAAATTAACAGAAAAGGCCTTTAAAGAAGGCTCTGCAGAATTACAGCAACAATTAACTGAGCTTGTAATCAATCAACAATTAGCAAAAGCTTTAGTCAAACATGCGCAAGGTGAAGCCAAAAGTAGTTTGCAAACGCATTTAGATAACGAGCAACGCGCAATTGAAATGCCTATTCAAGTGCAAAATGAAACGCGTATTATTTTAGCTAAACTCAATGCATTGCGTGAAAAGCACGACTATGAGCTTGTTAATGAGCAAAGCCAAGCACTTATTGCACAATGGCAAACACAAGAGCTTAACTGGTTGAGCACAGAACAAGTCGCAAACCTAGAAGAAAAATATAACTCAATCACAACTAAACTGAACACGCATGTGTCTCAGTTAAAAGCACAATTTGACCAACAACAAGCAGAGCTTGCGCAAAAGCAACGTGAAGTGTTGGCAATTGCTAATCTTGAAGCACTGAGTGAAGAGATTGAAAATGCATTGCAATTGGGCTTAGAAACACCAGAGCAAATTCAACAAGATTGGTTAGATGCAAAAGTAACACAAGCACAAGAGGCAATGAACACCAGCGAGTTGGCAGACAGTGCGCAAAAAACCAAAGTCTTTACTAAGTTATCTCAACTTGCAAAGCAGGTTGCTCAGTTACCGCAATTAAGCGCAGCCATTACGCAGTTTAAGCAAGCACTTAATACCCTTACTGAAGTGACAACGGATGTTGATAAAAGTACATTTGATGAAGTAAGTGGCGAGTTTAATGCAGCATATAAAGCAGCAAATGCACCATTAAAACAACTGCCAATAGCCCTGCAGGCTCCTTTTAAATCACAATTAAAAGCGCAAAAGCAATTATGGTCTAATGCTGTTGAGCCATTAACTAAGCAACTAACAAAAAACCAACAGCAAGCAAGTCGTAAAGGCCGCGATGTAAAGCGCTTAATTGAACAAGGTCGTTTTAATGTGGCATTTGGTGTGTTTAAAGGCTTTGTTGAACTTTATGATTCATTAACACCTGCTTTTGCACAGCAACTTGATAAACTTAAAGTTGAATTAGAGACGCAGCTTGAAAACGCACGCGATTGGCAAAAGTATGCGTCAGCACCTAAGCGTGAAGAGCTCTTAGCTGAAGTTACAACGCTATTAGAGCAGCCTTGTACTGATCCAAAAGCACGCGTTGCACAAGTAAAAACGTTACGTCGTCGTTGGAATGAGTTAGGGCGCCTAGACACAGAGCAAGAGCAACAACAAGGTAAAGAGTTCGATGAAAAAATTGAGCTACTATTTGCACCTTGCCGCGATTACTTTGCGCAATTAGAGCAACAACGTGAGCAAATCAAACAATCTAGAGAAGCGGTTATCGCTCAAATGCAGGCTCTGGCACAAACAGATACAACTATTGAAGCATTTGATTGGAAAGAATATGAAAGCCAATACAATCGGATTAATAAAGCATGGCGTAATGCAGGTAATGTTGAGCCTAAAATATACCGCGAACTACAAACGCTTTATAAACCACAGCAACAAAGTGTATTGCAAACGTTAACTGCATTCCATAAAGCTAATAGTGCTGCTAAAAATAGTTTAGTTGAGCTTGCTGAACAATCAGCGCAGTCAGATGATTTAGCTGATGCATGTCAGCAACTCAAAGAGCTGCAACAGCAATGGCAAAAAATTGGCTTTGCTGGCGCAAAAGCAGAAAATGCGTTATGGCAAAAGTTTCGTCAGTTTAATGACTTAACATTTGCAAAGCGCAGTGAAGAGTTTGCTCAGCACAAAGAACAGCAGGTAACGGATAATGCTATTATCGAACAGCAATTATCAGAATTAGAAGAGGCGCTTCCGGCGGTTAATCAAAAAGCGCAATTACTTGATTTACGTACAAAGGTATCAGCTTTAACGCAAGTTAAGTCACTTTCAAAGCGGATTAATGCCCTACACGCTGCGATTGATACAAAGCTAGCAGAGTTGACACAACAGGCAGCTAAAGCTGACTTTAATGCACTCTTTAGCGTACTAGAAAATCAAGATGCTATTCCTGCACAATGGAAAGCTAATACAACAAGCCACCTTTCAGTTGCCCAGTTATTAATACGTATGGAAATTCTTGCGAACGTAAATAGCCCTGCAGGCAGTGAACGTATGGCTGAGCAGGTTGCTATGCTTGATGATAAACATCGTGGTGAGCAAGCTGATTTACAGTTTTACCTTAAACAGCTGCTTGCGCTCAGCGAGGGTTCAGTTGATAGTGACACACTAGCGCGATTAAAAACGGTTTTTAACGCATAATACGACTTTGCGTTCTACGAAACTAAATAAAGCCGCAATCTAGCGGCTTTATTTTTGAATAGGAAAAACATATGAAACTCATTTTATTAATTGGTTGTTTATTTTTATCAGCGTGTAATACCACACAAGGGGTATCAGTTTACTCATTTACTGACACAGAAATCGAAGCGGTATTAAAGCAGCAATTACCCAAACTAAGTGATCAAATTAAACTCGTTGGTTTACCTGTGCAATTTGATGTTAATGATATTAGTGTTAACGTTGGTCCAAACAACCGTGATGTAATCGTTCTTGGTGCAGATTCAAGCGCTGTTATTAACGCATTTGCACTAAAATATCCTGTGCGCCTGAAGTTACAAATTGAAGGAGCGCCTTATTATGACAGTGAAAAAAAAGCGGTATTTCTGCAACGTGTAAAACTTTTAAACTCAACAATTGATGCGGGTAGTTTTAAAGGCAATTTAGGCGTTTTAGATGATGAAGCAATGAAAATCATTAATGGATTCTTAGCTGTCAATCCTGTTTATACTCTTAACATGAATGACCCAAAGTTGGCGCTATTAAGTAAATTGCCATTAGATATGAAAGTAGCGCAAGGTGCGATCAAACTCGTGCCAAGTATGTAATATTTGCAACTTAGCTAACAACGCATATTTACAAAAAAGCCCTGAAGTATCAGGGCTTTTTGATCTAGGGATTCAGCAAAAGGCTAAACTAATTCATATCTGCATAAAAACAACCAAAACCGGGCAGGGTTAATGTGTTATTTGTATCCAAAGTGCCAGTTTGATGAGGGAGCTCATCATGTGTTTTTAAAACAGTTCCTTCTAATGCGAGGCTTGCACTATTAGCTGCTAAGTTAAATACGCAAAGCATCGATTTACCTTCGAAACGTCGGTAAAATGCAAGTAAAGGCTCATCGGTGTCAATAAACTCGATGTCACCTTCAATTAACACGGGTTGTGTTTTACGCCATTGCATAAACTCGCGAAACGCATTTAAAATTGAATCATCTGCTGCATCTTGTACTTTAACAGATTGATACTTATGAGCAGAATCCACTGGTAACCATGGTTTTTCTGGTGAAAAGCCAGCATGTTCGCCACTTTCAGCATCCCATGGCATTGGCGTGCGACAGCCGTCACGACCTTTAAAGTTTGGCCAGAAGGTTATGCCGTAAGGGTCTTGTAAATCTTCAAATGCAACACTTGCTTCACCTAGGCCAAGCTCTTCACCTTGGTACATACACACGCTACCGCGCAATGATGCGAGCAGGGCACTGAGCATTTTACACTGTGCAGGGTTGATGCTGTTGTCACTGCTCCAACGACTTGCTACACGCTCTACATCATGGTTGCTAAATGCCCAGCATGGCCAGCCTTCAGTCATGCGTTCTTCAAGCGTTTGAACTGTGGTGCGAATGTACTCGCTGCTGTAGTCGTTAGTCAGTAGTTCAAAACTGTAACCCATGTGCAGCTTATCGCCGCCGGCTGTATATTGAGCCATAGTAGCGAGTGAATCTTCCGATGATATTTCACCGAGGGATACGGTACCCGGGTATTGGTTCAGTAAGGCACGAATATCTTGCATAAAGCTAATATTCTCAGGCTGGGTATTGTTGTAGTCATGATACTGAAATGCATACGGGTTATCTTCACTAAAGCCACGGCCTTGGCGCTTCTCAGGAGGCTTTGCTGGGTTATCACGAAGCTGTGCATCGTGATAACAAAAGTTAATAGCATCTAAGCGGAAACCATCTACACCTTTTTTAAGCCAAAATTCTACGTTATCCAGTACAGCTTTACGCACATCAGGATTGTGGAAGTTTAAGTCAGGTTGCTCTGTTAAAAAGTTATGTAAATAGTATTGCCCGCGACGTGGTTCCCATTGCCAAGCGGGTCCACCAAAAATGCTTAACCAATTGTTTGGTTGAGTACCGTCTGGCTTTGAATCGGCCCATACGTACCAGTCAGATTTGTCATTGGTTTTATCTTCACGGCTGTCTAAAAACCATTGATGTTGATCTGACGTGTGGCTTAATACTTGGTCAATAATGATTTTGATATCACGCTGGTGGGCTTGAGCAATTAACTCATCAAAGTCATTTAAATCACCAAAAAGAGGGTCAATGTCACGATAATCACTAATATCATAGCCAAAATCTTTCATTGGGGACTTAAAAAATGGTGAGATCCAAATAGCATCAACACCTAAACTTTTAATGTAGTCAATGCGAGAGATGATCCCTTTTAAATCACCAATTCCATCGCCATTGGTATCTTGAAAACTGCGCGGGTAGACTTGATAAATAACCGCACCTTTATACCATTGCTGCTGAGCCATGCTTTTCTCCATCGTGACAATGCTGCTTCACCACATTTGTCGTAGTGATTACGTCAATCTTATATGTGGCTACTACTTCACCACGTTATTTTTAAAAAGCATACGTGAAGGTCACAAGACTGTAAAAAGCCTGCATACGTATGCATGGTAAATAGATTCAA
The DNA here is from genome assembly GCF_054960735.1 of Pseudoalteromonas sp. RWi3. Lineage (NCBI taxonomy): Bacteria > Pseudomonadati > Pseudomonadota > Gammaproteobacteria > Alteromonadales > Pseudoalteromonadaceae > Pseudoalteromonas > Pseudoalteromonas sp. RWi3. Next base: position 319,742 of record NZ_JBHNYL010000001.1, on the reverse strand, counting down.
AGTGCGCAAGCAAGCGCACTATAATTTCATCATTAAGAGAGACATATTAATGTTTTGTGAAAACTTACCAATTTGTTAAATGAAACTGTTAACAATATAAGATTTCCAATTTGGTGCGATTTTAAAGGGGTTTGCTAGTTGTTGGTGCATGAATTAATGGTCTTACCAATTAGCTTTGCTCAAAATGTTTGACTTATGTACTTCATCTAATAAGCGACTTTGTTAAAAATGAATACCTTAAGTGTTTTTCTTGTAGGCACAAAGGGTTTAGAACGTGGAAATTAGTTTTTATTTAGGCTGCACCATTATATTTATTTTTTATTCTTATAAAAACAATGTGTTGGCTCAACTTTTGTGAAGTTTTTGTTAAAGTTAATGATTTTGCACTAATCTGAATACGTATGCATAAAGTTGTTAATAAAATAAGGCGGGCGTTAATATTCATCCTGACAACAAAATCAGCCAATGAGTTGCTCGCTTCTATCACAAGCAGTGAATTATGTTGGCAATACAAAATATGGGTAACGGGAAAACATCATGTCTATGTTCAAACCAAGTATATTAACAATTGCACTTGCAACAGCAGGTATTAGCAGTTTCACTTCATACGCACAAGAAGAACAGCCAACAGCTAAGAGCGACGTTGAAGTCATCGAAGTTAAAGGTTTTCGTGGCAGTGTAGTAGAGTCAATCAATACAAAGCGTTTTTCATCAGAAGTGGTTGAATCTATCTCTGCAGAAGATATTGGTAAATTACCAGATTCTTCAATAGCCGAATCAATCGCTCGCTTACCAGGTCTGACTGCACAGCGCCTAGACGGACGAGCGAGTCGTGTAAGTGTTCGTGGTTTTAGCGAAAACGAAAGTGCAACAACCTTTAATGGTCGTGAGCAAGTATCAATTGGTGATAACCGTGGTGTTGAGTTCGACCTTTACCCATCAGAAATAATGAGCGGTGTAACCGTATATAAAACACCAAGTGCTAGCTTAGACGCTGAAGGCATTGCCGGTGTAATCGACATGCAAACCGTAAAACCTTTAAGTAAAGGTGAGCGCGTTATCATGTTTAATGGTCAGCTAGAGCAAACAGGGTTTGATAAACTTAACCCTGATGGCGATGATCAAGGTTTCCGTGGTACGGTTTCATACATCGACCAGTTTGCAGATGACACGATTGGCGTTGCATTTGCTTACAACACCATGAGCTCACCTAACCAAGAAAAACGTTGGAACTCATGGGGCTACCCAGACAAAGATGAAGATGGTCAAAACTATTCAATTTTAGGTGGTGCAAAACCGTTCGTGCGTTCATCAACCCTTGAACGCGATTCAGCCATGTTAGTACTTGAAGCAGCACCAACAGATCGCTTAAACATGACATTTGATGCGTTATATGTTGATTTTAGCGATGAAAAAATTCTCCGTGGTATCGAAGTACCTTTCGCATGGGGCCAAGGATCAATTGAAGCGACATCGATTGACTCTGAAACAGGTTTTATTACCAGTGCAATGACAGAAGGTCAGCGCGTTGTAGTGCGAAATGACTATGAAGAGCGAGATGCAGATTTAACGCAATTTGGTTTTAATACTAAATATGACATTAATGATGACTGGTCTGTAGAGTTTGATGTAAGTCGCTCTGAAGTAGAGCGCAGAATCTGGAGTATCGAAAGCTACTCTGGTACTGGTCGTGGCGATAATCGAGGCGTAGCTGATAATATTGGCTATACCTTTGACGATGGTAATACTGGCGCGCAATTTTCACATGAGCTAGATTACAGTGACTTTGGCTTGATTCAATTAGGTGGTCCATTATCTTGGGGAGCCAGCAAACCTCTGAATCTAAAATATGGTTTAGTTGATGCAGATGGTGAAGATATTTCTGGTTATAAAAACCAGGCACAAGATGGCTTTATTAATGCGCCAGAGATCAATGATGAATTAAGCACATTAAAGCTAGCAGCTAGTAAAGTACTTGATAACGCTTATATTAGCCGTGTTTTATTTGGTATGTCATACCGAGATCGTGAAAAGTCAAAAATGTCTGAAGGTTACTTTATGACACTAAAAGATTTTTCATTGTCAAACCCTGGCATGGTGTCAGTACCTGAGCAGTACCGTTTGGGCTCAGCAAGCCTTGATTTTATCGGTATGGGCGACATGATTGCTTATGATACTAACGCGCTTGTAAATGATGGTTTTTATAGTTTATTTCAAGAAAGCTTAAATGATTCAAAGCATCTAACTCGCTCTTGGACAGTACAAGAAGAAGTAACAGCGTTATTTGCTCAAGCTGATATAAATACCGAGTTTGGCTCAACGCTTGTAACGGGTAATATCGGTGTACGTTACGTTGAGACTAAGCAATCATCTCAAGGTAATGCAGCAAACACCGTAGATGGTAAAGTAGTAGTGTCTCCTACAGATATTAGCCATGACTATAATCACTTTTTACCAAGTATCAACTTATCATTCGCTATTGATGAAGAACAAACAGTGCGTTTTGGCGCAGCTAAAACTATCTCTCGTGCGCGCTTAGATGAGATGAATGCATCTGTCAGTGCTGTATATAATCAGCAAGTAGACGAGAATGGTAATAACTGGGCAATATCTGGCGGTAACCCAAACCTAGAGCCAAAAGAAGCGACAGGCTTAGACTTAAGCTATGAAAATTATTTTCATGAAGAAGGCTACTTCGCAGCTGCATTATTTTATAAAGATATTTCAAAATGGATTTTTGACGGTACTTACGAAACTGATTTAACAGGGGTTCCTGATCCATCTACGGGTGAAGTTCCTGAAAATCCAATTGCGACAGGTTCAGGTAAAGTGAATGGTGGCGGTGGTGACCTGTGGGGTTACGAGCTTTCATTAACCTTACCGTTTACCATGTTTAGCGACTCACTTGATGGCTTTGGTTTAATTGCTAGTCACACAGGTGTAGAGCAAGACTTAAAAGATCAAAGAGGTAACGAATTTGAGCTACCAGGTTTATCAGACCAAATTGATAGCTTAACGGTTTACTTTGAGCGTAATGGATTCCAAGCGCGTACCAGCATGCGTAAACGCAGCGACTTTAAAGGTGATATCTACGGCCCAGGTTTTGAAACAGCACAGGTTGATATTAAAGGCGAAACTATTTGGGATGCGCAAATTGGTTATGACTTTAGTGAAGGCGCTGTAGAAAGCCTTGATGGTTTAAGTGTGACATTCCAAGTGCAAAATATTACTGAAGAACCATTTGTTTCTTTACAAGGTGACAGTGCACTGCAAGTACGTGATTACCAAGACTACGGTCGTACGTTCTTGTTAGGCTTTAGTTACAAGCTATAACAATCTTTAGCGTAGAAAAGCCCTTGTAAATTGTTTTACAAGGGCTTTTTTATATCGACTACACTTAAGCAAAAGCAAGTGGAGCAGGGGCTATGCAAAATAAACAAATTAAAGAAGTGGTAATAGCGGGTGGCGGTACTGCTGGGTGGATAACCGCTGCATTACTTAATAAAGTACTGGGCAAGGTCGTTAATATTACGCTTATTGAATCAGACGAAATTGGCACTGTGGGTGTTGGTGAAGCCAGCATACCACCCATTCTTCATTTAAATGCCGCATTAGGTATTCGAGAAAACGAGTTTATTAAAGCAACTCAAGCAACCATTAAATTGGGGATCGAGTTTGAAAACTGGCGAGCACAAGACCACACATACATGCACGCCTTTGGTGATATTGGTAAAGACTTTCCGTTTTGTGAATTTTATCATTTTTGGTTAAGAGCCAAGCAACAAGGAACTACTGCTGATTTTTGGGATTTTTCGCTTAACTACCAAGCTGCAAAACAGCATAAGTTTACCCACCTTCAACACATACCTAATACACAGCTTACCGGGTTAAATTACGCCTATCACTTTGATGCTACGCTATATGGCGAATATTTAAAGTCGCTTGCAATATCAAGGGGCGTCAACCGAATCGAAGGTAAAATAGCCAACGTAAAACAATGTGAAGAGACTGGGTTTATTACAGCGCTAGCACTTGAAGATGGCCAAACAATATCAGGTGATTTATTTATTGATTGTACTGGGCTGAGCGCTTTGTTGATTGAACAAACCCTCAATACAGGCTTTGAAGATTGGTCGCATTGGTTACCTTGCGATAGTGCTATCGCTGTGCAGACTAAAAGCGAAGCTGAGCCCGTGCCTTATACTCGCTCTATTGCGCATGATGCAGGTTGGCAGTGGCAAATACCACTTCAGCACCGAGTTGGTAATGGCTTAGTTTTCTCGAGCCGTCACATTACAGATGAACAGGCTAAACAACAGTTATTAGCTAATTTACCAGGCGAGCCTATCACTGAGCCAAGAGTTATTCGTTTTAAAACAGGACGTCGTCGTAAACAATGGCATAAAAATGTAGTGTCTGTGGGCTTATCAAGCGGGTTTTTAGAGCCGTTAGAATCAACCAGTATTCATTTAATCCAAACCGCGGCTATTCGTTTAATTAAGCATTTCCCGCATAACGGAATTGATGACAGCCTAGTCGAGACGTTTAATCAACAAAGCCAAACTGAAATTGAACGTATCCGTGATTTCATCATTTTGCATTACAAAATAACTGAGCGCACCGACAGTGCATTTTGGCGTCAATGCAAACAAATGAATATTCCTGACTCATTACAAAAGAAAATCGATTTATTCAAAGCCACAGGCAAAATTATACGCCAAGATGATGAACTGTTTGCCGAAATTGCTTGGCAACAAGTCATGATTGGGCAAGGGCTGAAAGCAGAAGATTTTCATCCTTTAGCCAATGCGCTCAACGACGAGCAATTAGCAGATCTATTCACAAACTTAAAAACGTTAATTGACGGTACAGTAAATCAATTGCCCACTCACAGTGAGTTTTTAGCACGCATGAAAAATAATTAAACTGAAAAAATGTGTTCGTATTTTTAAACAAAAATACGCAAGCCAAAGAGTGGTCACTAAATTAATGAGCGAGGTACTTTCAGGGATTAAAAAGCGCAGACTCTTTTTACAAGCAAGCAGTCACGTTAAATAAACCCATTTTATTACCCGCAATGAGCGCCTTGGTATTAGTTATTGAATAATGTGAATACGTATGCAAATGCTGTCAGTCAGCCGCTGTTCACATTAGTATCATAGGTAAAATAAAATGACGGCTTAATGAGCACTTGTTAAGCCTTCTGACTAAATAAGAAAATTATGACAACACACACAACAAGCACAATTAAGTATGGTTCATGGTTACTTGCCAGTAGTTTGTTTTTAACAGGTTGCTCTGAACAGCCCGACACAAAACAAAATGAAGAAAAGCCAAAGCCACAGGTAAGTGAGCACTCAAAGCCAGTTGTTTACCAAGTATTTACTCGCTTATTTGGTAACACTCAAACAGCCAATGTGCCATGGGGTACAAAAGAGCAAAACGGCGTTGGTACATTCAGTGACTTTAATGATGCCGCCTTAACAGGCATTAAAGAGCTTGGTACTACTCACATTTGGTATACAGGCGTGCTGCACCATGCACTTGTTGGTGATTATAGTCAGTATGGTATTAGTCAGGATGACCCAGATGTAGTTAAAGGTCGTGCTGGTTCGCCGTATGCGATTAAAGATTATTACGATGTAAATCCAGATTTAGCAATTAATCCAGAGCGTCGTTTAGAAGAGTTTTCAGCGTTGATTGAACGCACCCATCAACATGGCATGAAAGTGATTATTGATATCGTGCCAAACCATGTTGCGCGAGATTATCACTCAACAGCAAAGCCTGTTGGTGTAAAAGACTTTGGTGAACACGATAATACAAGTGTCGAATATGCCCGTGATAATAACTTTTATTATGTGACAGGTCAGTCATTTCAAGTCCCTACGAGTGAAGGTTATCAAGTGCTAGGAGGCAAACCACACCCTCTTGCTGATAACTTATTTAATGAGACTCCTGCAAAATGGACAGGCAACGGCGCACGCGCTGCCAAGCCAGATATTAATGACTGGTACGAAACGGTAAAAGTTAACTATGGTGTTAAGCCTGACGGCAGCTACGACTTTCCAACGCTTCCTGCAGATTACAAAAACAAAGATTTACGCGCTCACTTTGAATTTTGGCAAGATAAAGACTTACCAAATAGCTGGTATAAATTCCGCGATATTACCTTGTATTGGCTTGATAAAGGGGTGGATGGTTTTCGCTATGATATGGCTGAAATGGTTCCAGTGGAGTTTTGGAGCTTTTTAAACTCATCAATAAAAATGCATAAACCTGACGCGTTTTTATTAGCTGAAGTATACAACCCAACTCTGTATCGCCCTTATATTCAACAAGGAAAAATGGATTACTTATACGATAAAGTGGGATTTTACGACACCTTAAAAGGCGTTATGCAAGGTAAACAACCAGCAAGTAGCATTTTTGCACCTCAGCAAGAAGTGACTGATATTGAAAAACACATGCTGCATTTTTTAGAAAATCATGACGAACAACGTATTGCCAGCCCTGACTTTGCAGGCAGTGCAGTCAAAGGCAAACCGGCACTGGTGGTATCGCATTTGATCAGTCGTGCACCTACATTGTTGTATTTTGGCCAAGATGTGGGTGAGGATGGTTCTGAAGATGCAGGCTTTGGCAAACCAACACGTACGAGTATTTTTGATTACATTGGCGTACCCGCCCACCAAGCGTGGATGAATAACGGAAAATTTGATGGTGGCTCGTTATCTGAGGAACAGCAAAAGCTGCGTGATTACTACAAATCAGTGATGGCACTAAGTAAACACCCCGCAGTTGTTGCTGGTGATATGCAACCGTTAATCGTCGAGGGCAGCGACCAAGTTGCAGCATTTAGCCGTAGTATTGGTCAGCAGACAATTTGGGTTGTCAGCAACTTTGCTGATACACAAACAACCATCACGATTGAGGTACCATCAAATGCACTCATTAGTGATAAACAAAGCTCATTGAAGCTACTCGATTTACTTGAAGCCAATCAAACCGCAATGATCACGATTACCCCTGAAAAAGCACACATTAGTCTAACGTTAAATGCGCTTAGCAGTGCAGTACTTACCACTGGAGCACATAATGAGAGATAACAAACCCGATTTAAGTTTTTGGCAAATATGGAATATGTGCTTTGGCTTTCTAGGCATTCAATTTGGCTTTGCATTACAAAACGGTAATGTGAGTCGCATATTTCAAACTTTAGGTGCCAATGTTGATGATATTCCTATTTTATGGGTAGCAGCACCACTAACGGGTTTAATTGTGCAGCCAATTATTGGCTACTGGAGTGATAAAACCTGGGGCAAACTAGGCCGCCGTCGTCCGTTCTTTTTATATGGCGCAATACTGACCACGCTTTCTTTATTTATTATGCCAAACTCACCAACGCTTTGGATTGCAGCAGGTATGTTATGGATAATGGATGCCTCCATCAATGTTACGATGGAACCATTTCGTGCTTTAGTAGGTGATAATCTACCGAAAAAACAACGCGCGACTGGCTATGCCATGCAAAGCTTTTTTATTGGAGTGGGTGCCGTAGTGGCATCAGCACTTCCATGGATGATGACTAACTGGTTTGATATAGCCAATACTGCACCTGCAGGACAAATACCTGACTCTGTAAAGTATTCATTTTATTTTGGTGGTGTAATTTTATTTATTGCTGTTGGTTGGACCATCTTAACAACAAAAGAGTATTCACCTGAGCAATTAGCGAAGTTTAATGAGCAAGACAATACTAATGACCCGGCGGCGGTTACCCACAATACGGTTAATTTTAACAAAGGTGGGATTATTTTTACCGTTCTTGGTTTAGCGGTACTGGGCCTAGTGACGGGGCTTAATTTAGAAAAAGAGCTTTATCTTCTTGCTGGTGGGTTAGTGAGCTTTGGTGTTATTCAGTTTATTGCAGGCCTGCTTAGAGCGAAGCAAGCCACATCTGGCGGTTTTTACCAAGTGGTAAATGATGTATTTACAATGCCAGATGCAATGAAACAGCTGGCATGGGTGCAATTTTTTAGTTGGTTTGCGCTGTTTGCTATGTGGATTTATACCACCTCAGCCGTAACAAGCTTTCATTATGGCAGTACAGATACAAGCTCGGCGGCGTTTAATAATGGCGCTGATTGGGTAGGTATTTTGTTTGCAGCATACAATGGTTTTGCCGCAATTGCTGCTTTATGTATTCCGATCATCGTAAAGCGTGTGGGTTTAAAGCTAGCGCACGCAATTAACTTGATATTAGGTGCGTTAGGGTTAGTAAGCTTTATTGTCATTAAAGATCCAACGTTACTCATTTGGCCAATGATAGGTATTGGTTTTGCATGGGCGTCTATTTTATCACTGCCTTACGCCATGCTGAGTACATCTGTGCCAAGCCACAAAATGGGCGTGTATATGGGGATTTTTAACTTCTTTATAGTGATCCCACAATTACTTGCAGCCAGCGTACTAGGCCTCATTTTACGCCACTTCTTTGAGAATCAACCTATCTATGCATTAGTGCTAGGCGCTATGTCATTTGTATTGGCAGCTGTTGCTGTGCTGCGTGTTAAGCACACACAGTAACGTTTGCATGCTCAATCATTAAGAGAAAGAATTAAGGGTTAAAAATGAAAAAATATAACATCATCACCACAAGTTTACTAATGTTGGGTTTAACGGCCTGTAGCACGGAGCAAGCAAACACATCAGCTGTAACACAGCAAGTTTCAGCCCCAGGAGCACCAGGTGCTGAACCATTTTGGGCATACTCTGGCAAAACTGGTATTGGTACGTCCTTTGAGCAATACCAAAATGGTGCTTACAGCGATAATGCGACAACTGGCACAGTTTCAAAAGTATGGTTCTCAATTGCAAAAGGCATGATCACCGAAACCATGTTTGGACTTATTCACCAAGCGCAAATTAAGGACATGCAATTTGTTGTAGTGGGTAAAGACTTTACCGTAACTGAAGCCGACGACCTTGATGTAACCATTGATTATTTATACAAAGACTCACAAGGTCGCCCATTGTCACTGGCTTACAAAGTAACAAGCAGTGACAAGCAAGGTCGCTTTAGCCTAGAAAAACACATATTTACCGACCCAGACGGGCAAACGTTGTTTGTTCGCAGTATTTTTAATACAAAGCTTGAAGGCGTAAAAGCGTATGTAAGTGTTAACCCATATATTGATAACAACGGCCTAGATGACTTTGCCAAAGCCACTGAGCAAGGTTTAGTGGCTTGGCAGGGCGATAATTACTTATCACTGCAAGGCGCAAAGCCGTTTAAACAAACCAGTGTTGGTTTTACCGGCAAGAGCGGTGGCCTAAATGAGCTTAAAACCGCACAGCAACTAAATAATGTATATACCAACACCGGTGAGCAATCAGGTAATGTGAGCTTACTTGCCGAGCTAGGTGAGATTGGCAAAAACAGCCAATTTGATTTAACCCTAAGCTTTGGTAGCAACGAGCAAACAAGCTTTAAAGAAGGTAAAGCCAGCTTAAATCGTGGCTATCAACAAGTACTTGATAACTACAACGGCAAAGGCGAGGTATTGGGCTGGCAAGATTACTTACAAAGCCTTGCACCGCTTAATACCATGACTGCACAAACAGCCGATAACGGAAAGTTACTTTACACCAGTGCACTGGTATTAAAAGCGCAAGAAGATAAAACCCATGCAGGCGCGCTTATTGCGTCGTTATCAAACCCATGGGGCGAAACAGTATCTGCCAAAACAGGGTCAACCGGTTACAAAGCAGTATGGGTGCGTGACTTCTACCAAGTAGCCATGGCCTTTATGGCAATGGGCGACAGTGCCACGGCTAAAACTGCATTCGAATATCTTGAAAAAGTACAAGTAAACGCTAAAACACCGGGTAACAATGGCGACACTGGCTGGTTTTTACAAAAAACCCATGTTGACGGTGAGCTTGAATGGGTAGGCGTGCAGCTTGACCAAACCGCCATGCCTATTATGCTTGCATGGAAACTGCACCAAGTTGATGTATTAACAGATGCAGAGCTAACTGATTGGTACGGGCGCATGTTAAAACCTGCTGCTGATTTTTTAGTTGATGGTGGCCGCGCCAAAATTTTGTGGAACGATATGCAAATTACGCCGCCAGCCACACAACAAGAGCGCTGGGAAGAGCAAGAAGGTTACTCACCTTCGACCACCGCAGCGGTTGTTGCAGGCCTTATCACTGCGGCTGATATTGCAACACTCGCTGGCGATGACCAAAACGCCAAACGTTATCTTGAAACCGCTAAAAGCTACAACAGCGATATTGAAAACATTATGTTTACTACTGCTGGTAATTTAGAATCAAGCAATTCAGACGGTGAGTATTTTATTCGTATCGGCCAAGACAAAGACGCCAATTCAAACACTAAAATTAATGCCAATAATGGCCGCGAAGGCTTTAATAAAAAGCAAATTCTAGACGGTGGTTTTTTAGAGCTAGTACGTTATGGTGTACGTGATGCACTTGCGCCAAGCATTGTAAAAACATTGCCAGAGTATGATGACGAAACGTTAGCAGATAACTTACAAGTTAAGTACAGCTACCAGTTTAGCGACGGCAGCGGCTCATTCCCGGGCTTCCGCCGTTATGGTAACGATGGTTACGGTGAAGACGAAGTAACTGGCACAAACTACGCCGAAGGCGGGCAAAATACCCCAGGGCAACGTGGTCGTGTTTGGCCATTCTTTACTGGCGAGCGTGGTCATTACGAAATCGCTGCTGCCAATGCCACGCAATCGTTAAACGCAGACAAACAACAAGCCATTAAGAACACCTATGTCAAAGGGTTAGAGCAGTTTGCCAACGAGGGCATGATGTTACCTGAGCAAGTATGGGACGGCGTGGGTAACAACAAGGCAGGCTACCAACTTGGCGAGGGCACTAACTCTGCCACACCACTGGCTTGGACACATGCAGAGTACGTTAAGCTAGTTCGCTCATTAAGCGACAAACACGTATGGGATCACTACCCAGTGGTTACCAAAGCACTAAAATAATCGTAAACTAATAAAATAGCCGTAGTGAAATACGGCTATGTTATTTATAAAAATAACAACGAGGCTATAATGAAAACCTTTACATTGAGCGCGTTGGCACTGGCAATGATGCTAACTGGCTGCCAGAGCGCACCATCATCTAATCCAAATAAAACCGCCACATCGCCACTTAATATTGAGCAACAAACAAGCCCGTGGTGGGAAACTGCCATTTTTTATCAAATTTGGCCACGAAGCTTTTACGACAGCGATGCTGACGGCCATGGCGATTTTAACGGGATGACCGAAAAATTACCGTACTTACAAAATCTCGGCGTTAACGCACTGTGGTTAACCCCCATGTTTGAAGCACCGTCCTATCATGGCTATGACTTTACTGAATTTTATAACGTAGAAAACGATTACGGCAGCATGGCAGAATTTGAAGCCTTTATAAAAGCTGCTGACGATAAAGGCATGAAAGTGATACTTGATTTAGTTATAAATCATATATCAAGTAACCATGAATGGTTCCAGCGTTCAGCAAAACAAGAAGCCCCTTATGCAGATTACTTTATTTGGCGCGACGATATGCCAAAAGCCGGAAGCGGCTGGGGACATGCTTGGAGTAATAACGACCAACCCGACGCAGTATGGCATTGGAATGAAACTCGCCAACAGTATTACTATGGTGCGTTTGGAGCAAGCCAACCTGACTTGAATTTACGCCACCCTGATGTTATTGCTGAAATGGAAAAAATGGCTAAGTTTTGGCTTGATAAAGGTGTAGACGGTTTTAGATTGGATGCCGTGCGTTTTGCAATGGAAGGAGGTGCCAATGCTCAAGCCGATACAGACGAAACCATTGCATACTGGCAACGCTTTAACCAATACGTAAAAAGTGTTAACCCACAAGCGTATTTAGTGGGTGAAGCATGGGCTGATATTCCTGTTGCGGCTAAGTATTATGGAGATGGAAAGGGGCTCGACCAAGGTTTTGACTTTGAAGTGGGCTATAAAATACTGGGATTACTAAAGCCTGATGCGAGTGGCGAAGCACAATTTGGCACCATGCAATCGAATAAACAACTCAAGGCAGTTGATGCCAAGGTGCTTAAACAAAATTTACAGCAGCGTATTGATTCAACAGCGCCGCTGGACTTTTTTGCGCCATTTTTAACTAATCATGACCAAGAACGTGTAGCGTATCAGTTAGCAGCGCACGACGATAAAGCAAAACTAGCTGCTGCCATGTTATTTAGCTCCCCAGGGACACCCTATATTTATTACGGTGAGGAAATAGGACTAACCCAAGGACAAACCGGTCATGATGTGTATAAACGCGCGCCAATGCAGTGGGATAACAGCAATCAAGCTGGCTTTACCCAAGCCCAAACTAGCTGGGTTGAACAGGCTGAACTTTTTCACGATAACTATACGCAGTGGTGGCCTGAGTTTTTAGTACAGCAAATTAACGAAGGTGATCGTAATGTTAAAGTGCAGCAAACGCAGCCTAATTCATTGTGGCGTTTATATCAGCACTTAATAGCACAGAAAAAACAGCGGCCAGAACTCGGTATCAAAGGCAGTTATGAATTAACACAACACAACAACGGCCTTGTTGAAATAACCCGCGAGTTAAACGGCAGTAAAAGTATGTTTGTGCTCAACTTAACCGCTAACCCGCAAAGCATTAGCAGCATCAAACGCGAGGGGTTAACCACAAGCTGGCAACATGACCTCAATGACGAGCAACTCGACGCCTATGGTTTAGTATTACTGCATAACGCACTGTAATTAGTATACCTATTAAAGGGGCTAACATACGTTAGCCCCAATTGGCAAAAATGAACTAATTTCATACTTTATAATATTTTACTAAGTGGGCTAATTACCCCGTTCGCGCCTTGTTGCAAAACATGCGTATATATTTGCGTTGTTCTCACGTCAGAATGGCCAAGTTGAGCTTGAACGGTGCGAATATCAGCACCACTTTGCAGTAAATGTGTTGCAAATGAGTGGCGTAGGGTATGCGGTGTAACATGTTTATTAATTTTCGCATCATTTGCAGCCTGCTTTACAGCGCGTTGTAATTGCTTTTCATCAATATGATGACGTCTTAGCAGCTTACTCTCGGGATCGATACTTAATTTATGTGATGAAAACAAATACTGCCAGCCTAGCTGTTTGTTATGCTGTGGGTATTTTTTACGTAATAAATGCGGCATATAAACGCCACTATATAAAGGATTGCTAAGATCCAGTTGTAGGTAACTTTCAACTAATTGTATTTGCGTTCGCAACTGTGGAACAAGCTCTATTGCCAGTGTAACAACACGATTTTTGCCTCCTTTGCCATCCCAAATACGAATACAGTTATATTCAAAATCAATATCTTGCACACGCAAGCGCAATACTTCCATTAGCCGCATTCCACTACCATAAAGTAGTGCGCACGCTAAATAATGTTTTGCCATACAGTATTTAAGTAGCATTGAAACTTCTGTTTGCGTAAGCACAACGGGTAATTTTCTTGGGCGTTCACTTTTTACAAAGTTTAATGATAATGAGAGGGGGCACTTTATTATTTCTTTATATAAGAAACTTAGCGCATTCAATGCCTGTGCTTGTGTGCCTTGCGCTACATTTTGCGAGTTTACTAAATGGTTTAAATATAATTCCACTTGAGTGTCTCCCATAGAGCTTGGGTGCTGCATATTATTAAAACGGATATAGGCAGCTATCCAAAACAGATAAGCTTCAATAGTGCTCTTAGCATACCGCTTGCTATACATATGCTCTTTAATCATGCTTAGAAAAAGAGATTTCATAAATAATATTCAACTTTCAAGTGGTACTGTATGTATAGACAGTTGTTTGTGTTTTGTCCAATAACATTATTAAAAGTTGTTTTGGTGTATTTTAACAAGGGGTGTTTTACAGCCTACGTAATTAGTTGTTTACATTGAAGTTGTTTAGTGGAATTATTAAGCAATGTAATATACGCCGTTTTGGGGTGTTATAAACCCCCAAAGTGGTGTTCAATAAGCTGTTAGGTAACAAGAAAATTATGCGTTTAGACTCAAGTTTGCTCTTATTATCTCTTTTTTCATTTAGTGCTATTTCACAGGAAGTTGCATATACAAAAGATGGTCGCATGGGGACAAAATGTTTCCCTGAGTATCAAGGCTCAAAAATTGGTATTTGTACCGTTAGTATTATCCAATTAGCACTTACTCCAGAAAAATATCATGGGAAAATTGTTAGAGTTAAAGGCACACTTTTAATGCGGCATGAAGTTACCGGGATAAAATCCGGAGAACATAAAATTTGGATTCAGACTGATAATTTAGAAAAGTATTCCAAACTAGATAGTAAACGGGTACAAGTTCAAGGTGTTTTTAACGCTTTAAGTTTTGGTCATGGCGGCATGTGGGATGGTTCAATAGAAAACCCAACAGAAGTAAGGTTCATTGCTTCGTTGTAATTGTTACCTAACAAGCCAATTAAGCGGGACTAAAAACAGTTTGCTGTTTCGTTCCTCAACATTTTAGCAAACAATTTTCAGCCCCTTATTGGGGCGTTATAACTACTTGGAGAAGTATGAGACAACTTGTAACCTCTGGCTCTCATCTCGAAGAGCCCATTGGATTTTCTCGTGCCTGCCGAATTGGAAATATGATTTCTGTATCAGGAACGGCTCCAATCGATAATGGAAAAACAGTATATATCGGCGATGTATATAGCCAAACAAAGTATTGTCTTGAGCTTTCAATTAAAGCAATTGAAGAAGCGGGTGGAAGTATTCAAGATGTTATTAGAACTAGAATCATGCTTACAGATATAACACGCTGGGAAGAAGCTGCGAAAGCTCATGGTGAAATGTTTTTTAAAATAAAACCAGCATGTACTTTTGTAGAGGTAAGTCGATTTATCGATGAGAACTGGCTAGTCGAAACAGAAGTAAATTGCGTTGTAATGTAGTTATAACAAGGCATTTAAACGGAACTAAAACAGTGGGTTATGTTTCGCTTCGCTACTCATTTTAACCCACAATTTTAGTCCGCTTAATGCGGCGTTAAACGGCACGGCGCGTAATTTCTAGCCTTGGTATAAAAAATAATTACAAAAAATTGTGTTTACATGATCATGGAGTTTTAGACATGTTTTTACTAGTTAACTTAAAATATTTCACTGTTATCGTTTTATCATTCCTTTTGTTTAGCTGCTCATCTGGTCAGATTGAAACCAACCAAAATGTTTATTCTGTACATGATACCGCTTTTGTAAATGGAAACTTTTTTGATCCAAAGTATGGTTTTGAAAACAAGGCTATTGTTGTCAGAGATGGGACTGTTTTCACCAAAACAGAGACTTTACCTGACGACTTTCCAGGAAAAAAAATCGATCTGCAGGGAAAGTGGGGCATTCCTGGTCTTATTGACATGCACACTCATTCGTTTGGAAACAATATACCTAATTCTAAGAACGATGCACCAGGCACACAGGCTGTTTCAGAAAGAGTATTGAAAGCTGGAGTCACTGGCTTTGTTGACTTATTCGGCGATGAACAAAATCTTATTGATGTTAGAACTAAGCAACGAAACGGAGAATTTCTGGGGGCAGATATATATGCTAGCCTGACTTGTTTTACAGCACCCAAAGGTCATTGTTCCGAATATGGTATTGCTACAAGAACGGTGGCATCTGTTGCGGATGCAGTAAGAGAGATGACCGAGTTAGCCGCACAGGATCCTGATGTGATAAAAATGGTTTATCAACCTTCTGATGATCAACCTTCAATTTCAAAAGAAGTATTTGCGCAATTAGTTAAAACATCTAAGCAGTTTGGCATCAAATCTATTGTGCATATTAAATCCTGGCAAGATATTAGGGATGCGATAGAAGTTGGTGCTTCAGCTGTCACCCATGTACCACGAGGTGAAATTCCAAAGGACATACCAGCCCTTATGGCGAAAGCAGGAATTGTGATGATACCAACATTAACAGTTCATACAGATTTCGTTAATTTCTTATTTGATCCAACGGTGTTAGATGCACCTTTAACTAAAGAACTTGCTCCAGAAGCCTTAATTTCAGCCTATCGCCACGTTGATCTAATTACTCAATATAAGGATAAGCAAGCTAAATTCAGAGAGCGAAATGCTGTCACTTTTTCTTCAGTTAACGCAATGATTAATGCAGGTGTTAAGATTCTTGTAGGCACTGACTCAGGAAATTGGAACACTATTCAAGGCTATTCTGTTCATAGAGAAATGAAGCTTTTAACGGAAGCGGGTATGACACCAAATCAAGCGATTGCTTCTGCAACAACTTACTCTGCCAACTTTCTGGGTATTAAAAGTGGTTTCAATGAAGGCGATAAGGCCAATTTTGTTATCTTAAATGCCTCTCCGAGCAAGGATATTATGAATACACAACGCATTTCTCTTGTGGTCAAAAATGGAAACATCGTGGTACAAAATAGTTTTAACGATGACAAGTCGTAGTTTTTTTCAGAAACCACGGGTAAGTTAATATTCTCGTGTGCATAGAAATGTGCCGTTTAACAAAGCAATTATAACGGACATATTTTACCGTGCCGCTTTTTGCTTATCCGCTGCGCGGGTAAAAAGCAGCCCAGCAAAATCTTCCGTATATTGCGGCGTTAGAGTACTAATGGAATCAAGTAGAAAACATTTATTCTTCTCATGGTTACCTATCATTGCTTTAATGCTTGTTTTCTTATTAAACATGGCATTTAGGCTATATGATATTAGCTCTGTGTGTGAAATTATAAATCCACCAAATGGAAAAGAGTATGTTTGTGGTAATGGATATGCGTCAAATTATATTGCGTCAGTTTGGTGGTTTAGTCTTTTTGTTTTTGCATATTCGATGATTAAAAGTTTCATTCTAAAGCTTAAATTATCTAAATCTGTAATGGTTGGTTATACACTTTCATCGGTTTTATGTATTTTAAGTTTTTTAGGTGGTTTGTATTTTTGGCTACAAAATTTTGATTATCCGTAGCGTACTCTAACAAACGCATAAATAATGGACGTCTAAAGCTTGGCTGGCGCTCATTCTTCGCTAATTTTAGCCAAGCTTAATCCGCATATTATGCGGGCGTTAGTTTTCATGGAGGAAATATTGTGGAAATCTGGAAGTTATTGTTCTTTATACCAGCGTGCTTTGCGCTCAATATGACCCCTGGTCCAAACAACTTACTGTCTATGAATAATGCTCGTTGTTACGGCTTCAAGTCTGCTTTCATTGCTGGTTTGGGTCGAATAGCTGCATTCTCTGTAATGATTGCTTTGGCAGCTTCAGGCTTAGCTGTCGTTCTCTATGCATCTGAGACTCTATTTCTAAACATTAAAATTGTGGGTGCGGCGTACTTGTTGTGGATTGCCTTTAATCTTTGGCGTTCGGAGTCAAGCCCAGTCGCTGAATTAGAAAGCACTCATAACCGGCTAGGTTTAGCTAGGCAAGAGTTTTTGTTAGCTGCTGGTAATCCAAAGGCAATCTTAATATTTACAGCCTTTCTCCCACAGTTCGTTGATGTTTCGGCTAGTGTAAATGAACAGTTCTTCGTTTTAGGCGCTACGTTCCTAATATTAGAAATGGGTGCAATATCGATTTATTCCATATTCGGAATATATTTAAGGCAGTGGTTCGCGAAACCGAAAATGGCAAAGCGATTCAATAGAGGCTGTGCAACTTTTTTAGCTATGTCTGGAGCAAGCTTATTACTAAGCCGCCAGCAATGAAACTAACAAGCAATTTAAGCAGACTGTCAACGCTTGGCATTTTTAGCTCGGTTTAGCTTCCGTGATTAAGGTGGTAAGTTTGAGTGTATTGGTAGCGTTGTCAGCTACTTAATTGGGCGTTATGTAGTCGCCACAAAGCAATTTCTAATTGTTAAGAAAATTTCCATTTCAATGTGGTTTACCAGCCAATTGAAAAACAACGTTTTCGCTCAAAAAGGTTTAGCAAGGTCGTAAATAGGCATTTCAAGTTCAGTAGGTTTGCTGTTTAATAATGCAAACGCCATTTTCTTGTTTTGTCATTGTGCTGTTTTGGCTCAAGTTCGAAATCTGTGTTTTTGTGGCGGAGTCATTAATTTAGTTGTTGAGGGAATGGTTAAACGTAAGTTAAATCATCTTCAACATAACAAACGCATTAAGTCAGACGGCCTCAACTTCGGCCTCATTTAATGCAAAAAGAAACGACGCATAAATGCGTCCTAAATTGGTCCGCTGCTTATGCGGGCGTTATGTTGCAAAAGGAGTTTTGAGTAAATGGCTGCGTTCGCGTTTCTATATCTAATTTTAATCATTTACTCTGTTGTACTCAGGTTAAGTGTTCGAAGCCACATTAAAGAAAACGGAAGTGTCGGCTTACTTTATAAAATTCAAACTGCTACCGTAATTGTAATCTCACTAGCTTCAGGTACGGCTCTAAATTATCTTTTTGCTCAAACTACTGTAGAGTGGTTATTTCAATATATACCAACAATTATTTGTGTTGCTATTTTGGTTGTATGGCAAAGAACTAAGGTTCACAATGCAACATAACAAGTGACTATGGTGTCAAATCCTAATTTTAAACCATTTTAGGATCCCACATGGCACCATCTCTCACCATAGAATTTATGATCACTACAAGCTTTCGTATACAGGCATTGATGGCTACTTTTTTAGGCTTTCCTGCTGCAATCATTCGTTGATAAATGTCTTTGAATTTTTGGTTGCATTGAATCGCTGACATCATTGCCATATACATTGCGGTTCTAATTTTTGGCCGCCCACCGCGTATCATTCGCTTGCCTTGGTAAGCGCCACTTTCTCGATTGAATGGCGCTACGCCAACTAAAGATGCAGCTTCTTTGTTATTTACATAACCAAGCTCAGGCATGTCGCTAAGCAAGTTAAATGCGACCACATTTCCAACACCTGGTACGCTTTGAATAATGTTATTTTTTGCTTCCTATTCGTCACATTCTTTAATGAGTTTTTGTAGTTTTAAATCTACTTTTACTATCTGATTTTTCAGTGCAGTTAAGATAGGTTTTATGAGTGACGATAGTGTTTTTGGCATTATTTGAGAGCGATTTTTCTCCATTGTTTGCATATCCATTAACTGGCGTCTTCTAGATAGTAAATCACTCATCAAGCGCATTTGCTCTGGCTTTAAAGACGATAGAGGAGGTTTAATTGCTTCACCAAAATAAGCGATGAGTTGCGCGTCAAGTTTATCAGTTTTTGCTTTTTGGCCGATAGCGCCTGCGAAGCGTTTTATGTTCACGGGATTAGCAACCACGAAGGGAATATTCGCCTCAGCGCAAGCTATAATAAAAGGCTGTTCAAGGCGTCCAGTCGCCTCAATAGTGACACGCGTCACTGGATGTTTTTTTAAGATTTGAATGGCGTGTTTAATACCACTTTGATTGTTTTCTACAGTAAAGTAAATGTCTAAAGGCCTGATATGAATATCGAGTTGTGTTTTACCTGTATCGACACCGACGTTAATTTCATTTTGATTAATTTTTGTATTCATAATAAGCTGACTCTGCCTTGCTATTCGGGCTCGAGGCCCCGTTGACTATCCGAGTTTAATGCTTGGAGTTTATACAGCGTTCTTACTTGTTATCGGTCTCTCAATAGAGGAGCCTTCAATCAATCGAACTACTGTATAAAAGGCTTTGGTTGCAGCCAAAGCTTGGGCCTCACATTACCCGAACTAGGTTGGAATAATAATTAATTTATGGGTTTATTATCCATACAAGGGTTTTCAAGTCGGACAAATTACAGTTGGCTCTTTGTTCGTACCTCACTTATTTTAGCCAACAGTAATTTGCCGCTTAAAACGGCGTTGAGGCTGTAGAATTACTCTTTTTAGGAACTTAACTTCCTAATTTTAATTGTTCGTTTTTCAACCTTGAATCCACTGGGTGACTGTGATCTAATAGATATTATTCACCCACGGTAAATTGTTATGGCCAACTACAAGCCTGACTTATCCTGCCAAAACAAATTCATTCCTATCAATTTCGCTGAGCAAATTTTGCCGGGAACATTTGAATATGCCCTTTGTTATATTGTCGAAAATAAACTCGACTTGTCGGGCTTTGACGAGTGGTATAACAACGACAAAACAGGCGCTGCGGCGTATCCACCTACGGTGATGTTAAAAATTATTTTACTTGGTTATGCACATGGTTTGATCAGCAGTCGTCGAATTGCGAAGGCGTGTGAGAATAATATTTTGTTTATGAGTGTGTCGGGGGATATTCAGCCGCATTACACATCAATAGCAGGTTTCGTGGCCAAAATGCATGAACAGATTGAACCACTATTTACGCAAGTATTGATGATATGCGATGAAGAAGATTTGATAGGCCGTAATATGTTTGCCATTGACTGAAAGGTCAGCCCTGGGTTGCAAATTAAAGTCGAATGCGAGCAAAGAATGGAGCGGGACATTCGATGAGCTTGGTCGTAAAAAAGCAAAACTAGAGCGCGCGAGTAAACGTATTATTGAACGCCACCAATCACACGATAGCCTGAGCGAAGAGTTGATAACTCAGGACTTAAAACAAAAAGAAAAGCTCGATAAAAGTGCAGATAAAATCACCGCATTCTTAGCAACCCACGAAGAGAGAACAGGCAGTAAAGGCAAGCCAGTTAAAAGTAATATCACCGACCCAGACAGCGCGAAAATGACCACCTCAAAAGGCACAATCCAAGGCTACAATGGCATTGCAATAAATGACGACAAGCACCAAATTATACTGCAAGCACACGCGTGGGGGTCGGTGGGTGAGCAACAAACACTCCAGCCAGCCGTTGAGCAATTAAAACGACAACTTGATAAATTAAACACCGATAAAATTACAGACGAAAACACAATTAAGTTCACTGCAGACAGTGGGTTTAACAGCGAAGCAAACCTTGAATACATGGCGCAAAGTGGCTTTGATACTTACATTGCGGATAACCAATTTAGAAAACGCAACCCACTGTTTAAAGACAGCGAAACCTACGAAACAGAGCAAGAAAAACGCCGATTAAAACGCAGTAAAGGCAAGCCTCGGTTATTTACCTCAGACGACTTCCATTATGATGAGGCGACACAAACCTGCCGCTGCCCCGCAGGCAATAATATGTGGCGAAGCGGGGTTAATGTAAACAGTCATAACCAAAAATACACGCGATTCTGTGGTTATTTAAAAGACTGTAAGGTATGCCCACTGCAACAGCAATGCATGCGAAAGCCACCGATAAAAACAGGGCGACAAGTACAGTTTAAAAATGATGAATCACGTAAAAAGCTAAGCTACATCGACAAAATGAAGGTCAAAATAGACAGCCCAATGGGGCGACGACAATACAGTAAGCGATTAGGCTGTATAGAGCCCGTGTTCGGGAACATTACAGTAAACAAAGGCATGAATAAATTAACCTTACGGGGACAAACGAAAGTGAATTCCCAATGGCAACTGTATTGCCTAGTTCATAACATAGAAAAGCTGCAAAACAGGCTGCATTAAGAAAGTTAAGTCCTTATCACCTTAAATAAGCCACTCAAACACCTGTGATACCTTCCAAAACGCCAATTAAAGCAAACAGTAAACCCTCTTTTTATATTTATGTAAAATCGAAGTAACCGATTGAATCAAAATAGGAACTCGGCTATGGTTGATTCATCAATTAAAATAAATTTAAAACGAGTTAATCTACAGGCTCGTTAGGCTGCCACATCATCAATCACGCAGTCGCCAACCTACCCAAAAAATCATACTCAGTTTATTTTGCGTTCACGCGCCCTTCAACGAGGCGTGAATGGAAATTAAAAATGAATATGAATAACGGTTCGTGACAGCAAGTTGTCGAGCAGGACACTATATTGACTAAGTTATTGTGAGATCTTGTGTGGAAAACTACAAAACGATGACCTATTATGAAAAATACATCTTCATCACAGAGTTGATGTAAAAATTTGAGAAGGAAGTAGTGTAGGTTTATCAAACATATTGAATCATTTAATGCTAATATTTTTTCTTGAATCATAACTACCAAAGGATTACAAAATGAAATTGAAATTTTTTACTATAGTTATTGCTGCACTATTTTTAACTGCGTGTGATGTAGATGACGGTAAAGTAGGTGCAACTGGTGCAACTGGAGGACAAGGTCCACAAGGTCCACAAGGTCCACAAGGTCCACAAGGTCCACAAGGTCCACAAGGTCCACAAGGTTCAGCTGGTGCAACTGGAGGACAAGGTCCACAAGGTCCACAAGGTCCACAAGGTTCAGCTGGTGCAGTAGGAGAGACTGGTGCAGCAGGGATCAACTGTTGGGATTCGAATATGAATAATATTAATGATATAAGTGAAGATATTAATGGCGATGGCGTATTTAGTACGTTGGACTGTAGAACTACCATTACCGACACCCAAAGTCATGAAGTAGTATTTAATCATCAGCACATGTGCGAAGCATTTGCTAACTTAATGCAATATCCCGAAGGTTGCCCGTCTGCAAGTCATTCGGTTCCAACAGGTACGATTACTCAAATATTTCCAGCACAATTATTTGACGATGGTACGGGGACGGGGGGCTACACCAGCTGTACAGCTACTCCAGGTGATGGTTTACTTACCATTAAAATCAGAGATGTAGTTAATTCAGAAGGCAATCAAAAACATGCATACTATGAACTTGAAGGAGCTTACATAGCTGCCGATATCATAATGTCTAAAAACGCTGTTATTTTAGATGGCGCTTGTAAAGCTCGCTGTGAAAATGATAGTAAGTGTATTGGTTCAAATGCAATACAAAAGACCTCAGAGGCAATGTCTTGCAGAATATTTTATCACTCAGATTCTGTTAGTAAATACGAACGATTTTGTGCTTTAGCACCCACTGCAGCACTCGCCGGTGAAATTTGCCAGTTAGGCTTAGGTAATGCAAATCGCTGGACTGCTAAATGTCCATAGTAATCCAAGGTAAAGAAAGGGTCAGGGACACTCACTTTAAACGTTCCGAAGATTTGGTTTAGTAAGCAGAAATTGTCATTACTTCTGAATGAGCTAAATCTAAGTGCCTAACAAAGCAAGTCAATCTGACAGCTTACACTCCGCTTGTTTTGGTGCGAAAAAAATTCGCACCAAAACAAGCTCCATTACAGCTGCAGTTGCTTGCGGCGTTATAAGCACTATGAATCCTGAGCAATATAAAAGTATTTGCGAACAATCAAACGTATTTCGCTTACAAGATTTAATTGAAACCTTAGGCGTATTACGTAAAGAAAATACGCCTGAAGTTGCTTTGATATCTAAAGCAATATTGAGTCAAAAAGTTGAGAAACCGCCTTTACATAAAGGTAATCATCAAACTGACTTTGTTGCTTTAGAATTGTCGTTTGATAATGTTGATGCTGTAGTCGATACAGTATTTGACGCTGAAGCTAGCTCAATTCAAGGTAATGGGGAGCCAACTTCAAAAACAGAAGTTTATGTTCACTTGGTAAACCTGTGGTCAAATTACCGAGATAGTTTAGAGTAAAGTGCTTATAACACATATGAGCCTTAACTCTGTCAATAGGCATTAGTATTCTTTTTGACCGTTTTTATACAGTGACGGTCAATTCTAAATCAATAAACAAATTCGTTTACTTCGTCTGTCGATGCGGCTATTAAGCAAGTTGCTTACGGCAAACACATTTAGGGTGCGTTACGCAGTAATCTCTTATTGCGATCTCATCGCAGCCAGTTTTTTCCCATATCCTTTTGGGGTTGCTGGGGCACTACGACTAAATGGATTTAGAAGGTAGAGCGAAGCAGGATGCCAGAGCCGAGACATTCATCGGTTAACCTCATCATGGCACTATTCAAGGCGGCTGGCTTCATCATTGTGATCCAGTTAGATTTAGGTGCGTAACGCAGTTATCAAGTCAGGTGTAAGCGACTTTGTTTATTGTATTAATGCACGCGTACTGAGCGTCTAATCAAGGCAAGTGGCTTAGGTCTGTAGGCATATAATCAGGTTAAACCTTGTTGGTTATTAACTCACCCAATTGATTGATGCTCAGCCTTATATCCAGTTAGATGTTCAGCTCACTCAGTACCGTGACTAACTCTTTAAGAATTTTGCTTCATCGAATACCGTCTCTTTTTTAAGCATGTAATAAACACAGCGACCCAGCTTATGTGCAAGCGCTGACAGTGCTTTGGCTTTGCTCATTCGCTTTTGTAATTTTTCAAGGTATTTATTGGCGTTGTGATTGTGGCGCAGCAGTAATACAGCAGCTTCGGAGAAAGCCCATTTGAGATGTGCATTGCCAATTTTATTACCTTGGGTGCCGTAAGTTTTGCCAGCAGACTCCGCTTTGCATTTGACTAACCGACTGTATGAAGCGAATTTTTGTACGCTTGAAAAGCGATTGATGTCACCAATTTCATAAATAATGGTAAGTGCGAGAATGCGGCCTATACCATTAATTGTTTGCAAGATATTAAGGTGGACAGGGTTGTGTTGCTTGGCCATTTGTTCAATATAATGCTCTAAAGGCTTAAGCTCATTGTGATAGCAATCGAGTATGACCATATTTGAATTAATAGAGCGTTGCACAACGGGATCAGGGAAGTAGTAGCGCATCTTTTCTCTGTCGCAAACGTTCTTTAAATTCACGTTGTGGGCAGGTAAATTATACTGACTGGCAGTATTGGCAACATGGGCTTTTAAATCAGCGCCGTGGCGGACGATTTTAGTTCTGCGGCGGAGTAAATCTCGCGTAGCACGCATATATTTGTCATACACATAAGCAAGTGGGAAGTTCCCCCCACGGATGAGTTTGGCAATTTTATATGAATCTATTTTATCGTTTTTGGCTTTACCGCCATGAATCGCTTTCATATACAAAGCATGACCGAGAATAAAGTCGATAGTGTGTTCTTTACAAAAGTCAGCGACCCAATACCAGCAATGCATGCACTCTACGCCAACCACAATGTCACCGATATACGGTTTAAGTAGCTTTAGTAGTGCTTCTGGGTCGTCTTTAATTTTCTTGTGAACAAGGATAAGTCCTGTATTATAAATGATACAGACGTAAAGTAATCGCGCGTGTAAATCGATTCCACAATAATATGGATGCATGTTATTGTAAAAGTTCATCGAGCTTTCTCCTGTAAGGTTGGTTGCCTTTTCAGCGTAGCGAATAATCGCGATGCAGGGGAGGAGGCTCAATGAGTATCAAACGCATGTTGCCGGACTGGTTTTCCGCTGCGCTCCAAACCAGCCGCAAATGCGAACGTTAGCAGCCTCAGGATAGTCATGCTTAATACGGAAAGAGTAAGTTCAAATGATGAAATGAGTGCTTTTAACGGCACAGTAAAATGGAATCCAATTAAATCTATTTGGTTTTTAACCCACCTTTTTTCGGCGATTTTAATCGCTCCGTTTGTAATATCTTTTTCCGCTATTTTTGTATTCCTAATTCTTACAGGGATCACATTGTGTTTTGGGCACTCCCTTGGTATGCATCGTTTACTTATTCATCGTTCATATGAATGTCCAAAATGGATGGAATACTTATTTGTATATCTAGGAGTATTAGTTGGGATGGCTGGCCCAATCGGTATGATGATTCAACATGATCTTCGTGATTGGGCGCAAAGACAAGCTAAATGTCATGACTACTTGTTACATGGTTCTAAAATACTAAAAGACGGTTGGTGGCAATTAAACTGTGATCTCCAACTAATAAATCCACCTGAATTCAATATAGAAAAATCAGTCTCAATAAATAAGTTTTATCTATTCATAGAAAAAACGTGGATGCTACAGCAACTAGTTTTGGCGATTCCTTTATACTTTATTGGTGGAGTCTCTTGGTTAGTTTGGGGAGTTTCTGTCCGAATTGTTATATCTGTAGGTGGCCATTGGATAATTGGTTATTTCGCCCATAATAAAGGTGATAAAACTTGGGAGGTGGAGGGAGCTGCCGTGCAAGGTCACAATATTAGAATTGCTGGTTTCTTATCAATGGGTGAAGCATGGCATAACAATCACCATGCCTATCCTGGTTCTGCCATGTTAGGTTTGTACAATGACGAACCTGATCCTGGTTGGTGGGTATTAAATGCTTTACACAATCTCAGAATAGTAAAAAATATTAAACTACCAAAGCAGCTTCCTGTTAGCTCTGAATTAGTCTCTGTTTCTGATAATATTGATAAACGCGTTGAACGAGTGCCAGAAGACTGCGAAATCGCAAAGTTTATACGAAAAGGCAGCTAACAATCGTTTAAACAAGGACGCAAAACAGCAGGCTTGCGCTCCTTCGTCGCTAATTTTTAGCCTGCTATTTTGCGCTGGTTAGGCAAGCGTTATGTGCCAATGAGATAATTGATGAACTTGCTTATTAAAATAACTTTAGCTATCTTGTTTTTTGTAAATGCTTCTTATTATCTGTATTTCTATATTAGTCCTAGTGTTACTGTAATAAATAAATCAGAGCACTTAATAACAAAGGCGAGTGTTAGTTTACCTAAGAGCAATTTAAATTTTGGTTCCCTTGAGCACAAGCAGGAAAATACACTTTACTATTCACTTGCTCAAGATGATGGCAACTATAATTATTCATTTAAAATCGGTGGTAAAGTCATAACAGGCTCATGTGGCTATTTAACAAATAATGAAATTAATAAACGGTTCGTAATAACAGTTAGTAAAAGTAATCTGGTAGATTGTAGCTAAAGGCACATAACAAGCTGTTAAAGCGGGAAAAATTTCAGTTGGCTGGTTCCGCTTCGCTTCACATTTTAGCCAACTACAATTTTTCCCTTAACAGCGCGTTATAAATACATGCAAAGTTTCGATTAACTGGAGAGTTTAAGTTGGAAATTTATACTGTTTTTACATTTTTTTTGATGGTTTCTTTGATGGTAATGTCTCCAGGACCTAATGGCGCTTTAATTTTGAAAACCGTTCCAATGCTAGGTAAAAAGCATGGATATGTAAATGTGATCGGGATTGTAATAGCATTCTATCTTCATGGTACGTTATCTGTTTTCGGCCTTTCTGCATTAATTGTTTCATCAGCTAGTTTATTCTTTATTGTAAAAGTAATAGGTGCAATGTATTTAGCGTACCTAGGAATAAAGGCGTTAATATCGGTATTTAAACAAACTGCTCCATCTGTAAATATTGAAGAAGATAAATCTAGCGTTTCTCCAACGAAATTATCTACTTGTTTTTGGGAAGGTTTATTAACTAATTTACTAAATCCTAAAGTATCTATCTTTTATTTAGCTGCATTCCCGCAATTTATAAACTTTCAATCAAACGCTGTGATTGCTTCCTACACATTAGTTACTGTACACGCATTGTTTGCTGGAGTTTGGTTCTCATTAATGGTCGTTCTTATTGGTAAATCAACTAAATTCATTAGGTCAAACAAGATACATGCGTTATTGCAATCCGCTACAGGTACGGTTTTACTTTGGTTTAGTTACCGTGTAGCAACCGCAAAATAATGTACTTATAACACATATGAGTCTTAACTCTGTCAATAGGCGCTTGTATTCTTTTTGACCGTTTTTATAGATGGGCGGCCAATTCTAAATCAATAAACAAATTCGTTTACTTCGTCTGTCGATGCGACTGCTAAGCAAGTAGCTTACGGCAAACACATATAGGGCGCGTTTCGCAGTAATCTCTTATTGCGATCTCATCGCAGCCAGGTTTTCCCCATATCCTTTTGGGGTTGCTGGGGCACTAGGACTCAATGGATTTAGATTGTAGAGCGAAGCTGGATACCAGAGCCGAGACATTCATCGGTTAACCTCATCACATCGTTATGTTTTAATCGAAAATAGTTTTTATTCGTATTTGATTTGTTTTAGAATTAATTATGACTTTATTGAGACGCTAATACACCATGGAATCGATTAAAGAAATCAGCGATAAGCTAGCTTGCGACTCCAGTTACTTTAATTTATCACCTACGAAACTAGGCGATTTTTGGGTATCCAAACATACACTAAATCAGAAGACTAATTACACCTCAGTACCGCCTACAGGCGTTCACTTAGGTGCTGGAATCACTGCAATGAGTACTCACTGTGAAACACTCGTTGAATGCAGTTATCAAGGACCAGTTGTTACTTTATTGGTAATACCTGAAGGTCAAAAAAAAGTATTTAACACCACAGTTGAAGCAGGACAGCACTTGTCTTGCGGTTTGCATATTCCGTTTAGCACACTTGCTAAAGAACCCAAGCTCGCCCGCGAGATTTTTGCTAACACAAAGCTGAATGAGGCTTCATTCAATTTGCTGCCTAGTTCTACTCAGTTAGTAAATCAGTTATGTCAAAATGATTCATATCTTCATGGCAGCACTAGTATAAATTATGCTATGGAAGCAAAAGCGCTTAATCTTATCGCTCTTATTTTAAGAGAAGTGAATCACCCTCATTTTAATTACACCCCAAACCATATTGAAATTAAGCTAAATCAAGCAAAGCAATTAATTATTGAGCAATACAATAAGCCGCTTACAACCTCTTATATTGCAACAAAAATAGGAATGAGCCCAAGAGCACTCACCGGTCACTACAAAGCTTACTTTGGAACTACAATTAGCCACTCGCTATGTCAAGTAAGACTTAATCAGGCATCGCGGTTATTACAAAAAGGCTACAGCGTTTCTGAAACCGCCTACATGGTTGGCTATAGCGCAAATCATTTAAGTACTAAGTTTTCTAAAACTTATGGCTACCCTGCTATTGAGCATAGAAACCGCTGTTTACCTAAATTCGTAGCTACTTTGCCGAATAACCAATAACTCTGGAATTGTTGGCTTAACATGAATAGCTGATAATAATTACCATTCAAAAAAAGAGGTAATTATGATTAACTATACTGGATTATTATCCTTTGCTATTTTCAGCTGCGCTGTTCACCCAGAAGTCTCAAGTGATATAGAAAAAATCATTGTACAAGGCTCCAAACAAAACCAAACTCTTATTTCAGTCCCTGCATCAATTTCGGTTATAGATCGTCAAACAATTGAGCAAAGCGGTATATATGCACTTAGAGATCTAGACGATATGCTACCTAATGTTTCTATTTCGCAAATAGGACAAATAGGTGGCAGCTATATTTCTATCCGTGGCGTCGAATCCAATCCATTTATAGTAAATCGTGCTGCCGTTTATGTAGATGGCATCCCATATCGAGAACCTGATAACATCAATATTCGTCAAGCACAACAGGTCGAGGTTTTCAAAGGCCCACAAAGTGCTCTATATGGCGCAAATGCAGATGCTGGGATCATAGTAATCAATACTAAAACTCCTTCGAGCGAAACTAAGCTTAACGTGTTTACAGAGTTAGAGGCTTTTCATAATGGCGAAACAATTAATGCGGGAGTAAATGCATCTGGTGAGCTATTTGACGATTTTTTCACTTCTATCGAAATAGAAAAGCAACTAGGTGATAGCTACATAAAAAATACTGGAACAACAACAAATGAACAAGGATCAATAGATAACCTGAAAATATACAGTAATAGTCGCTATTACTTGCCAGCAGATTACGGTTTATTAAACCTAAACATTAGTGTGCTACAACAAGACTCACCTGGACTATATGAGCAAGAATTTGCCCCATTAGATACTCAATTATATAACGATACTCTTTCTTCAGCATTTAATAATGGAACAGCAATTGATGACTTTGAGCTACTCCATGATGCTCCTAAAGACACAAAGGATGATGAGTGGAGCGTGGGGGTATCTTATCAAAGATTTTTTTCTGATTTAAAACTTGACGCTGCACTTGCGTACCGCGAAAGCGATGAGATTGGATATGGAAATGATCTTGATCTTACTGTGACGCCATTTGTTGCAGGCGGTAATAAAGTTGAAAGAGACTTTACTAACTTTGAAGTTAGAGTTTCAAATGAGCAAGACTTAGGACTAAGTTGGTTTTCCGGCCTTGCTCTTTATGAACAAAATAAAGCGCAGAATCTATTTACACTTGCAGGTCCGGGCTCACTTGATGATTATCAACCTGCACCTACCCAGCGTAACTCTTTAAAAAACTCCGCTATTTTTGGCTCAGTAAAATATAAAACACAAACAAATATCAACCTGCAAGCCGGATTGCGTTATGAAAAGTCGGTAGCTAATGTGTCACAACAAGCCGGAACACTTAATCTGGGTAACTTACAACTAGATTATGTTGAAGCAGAAGCAGAAAAAAAAGGGAATATCTGGTTACCTCAAGTTGCTATTTCATGGCAACCAACAGATCAGCAAAACTTATTCGCTTCAGCAGCTAAAGGTTATTTACCAGGAGGCTATAACTTAGTTGCAGCCGATAAAGGCGACGAAATAGCCCAGCAATATGGCCCTTATAATGAAGAAGAACTCTGGTCATACGAGATCGGATATAAGCTAATAAACAATGAGCAAAACTTATTTTTGACTACCGCATTGTTTTATATCGATGCACCATCATGGCAAGAAATAAGCCTACTTACAGCGCCCGATGGTACGGTACTCTCAACGGTGTTAATCACTTCTAATGCAGCAATAACAAATCAGGGAGCTGAAATGGAGCTGCAATATAACCCCAGTGAACAATTAACTCTTCGCTACAGCTTAGGGTATGTTGATGCAAAGTATGATAACAATGAATATTCAGACTCAATTAACTATCGAGGTAACAAAGTCAAAATGATCCCTGAATGGGACAGCTCACTTACTTCAACGTATGAGTGGGATAATGGTTGGTATATAAAAGGGCAATGGCGATTAATTGGTAAAACGGCTTTAACCTCCGACAATAAAGCATTTAGACCAACCACGACCCTATATAACCTGGCGGCAGGTTATAAGAACGATCATTGGCGAGCCCGCCTTTTCGCCGATAATATAACTAATGAACGCTATGCTGCAGGTCAAGCCTATGAAAACTTTATTATGGGCTCAGATACTAATTACTACGTCCCTATTGCATCACCAAGAGTAATAGGTTTAGAACTAAGTTACACACTTTAAACGAATTTGGAAGTTCTTACCCTGCAACAGATAGTAGGGTAAGAACTGTATGAAAAATGATGACAATTAAAACTAAATTGAATGGTATTCCTAAGACAATGTTATGGACACTTCATAATAGAGCCACCCATCATAAAGTTCTGTTCAATGTAGGTAGAATAGAAGTTATAAATTCAAGGATAAATAATGTTTGAGTCATATCAAGTAGCACAAGTTCAGCATGCTCCACTTTCACATAAAATAAAGTGGTAATTATTAAAGCTCACTTACGTTTTAGTGGGGAGTACATAAATCATACAACTGATTAAGTCTCTAACTTTTTTACCCTTTAAATTATTATTTATTGAAAATATACACTAAACGGACTTGAAACCAAATTGGGTACAAATTATAATTGATACACTATAACATAACCAAAGTATTGTAATGAAATTTCAGCTAGCCCTTATCCCTTTATGTGTATCACTTAATATTCACGCCCAAGAAATTGAACATATCGAAGTTAATAGCTACATAAAAAATTATTCACCTGTAAACACCATCAAAGCTAGTACTTCTGAACTTGCAGGCGACTTATTAGATGAACAAAAAGCCACGACGCTTGGGGATACCCTCTCGCAAATCCCTAGTGTCAGTAGTAGCTTTTTTGGCAGTGCAGCCGGTCGTCCTCAAATACGAGGCCAAGGTGGTCACCGTGTTTTAATCTCTAGCAATGGCATGCCAATTAGAGATATGTCGGCGGTTAGTGACGATCAGTTAGTACCTATTGAACCATTTTTTGCCAACACTATAACGGTTTTAAAGGGAGCTCGCGCTACGATCCCTTATGGTGGGGAAGCAATGGCGGGCTTAGTTGATGTAGATGACGGTCGAATCCCACTACAAAATAACGAACTCTACCAAGATAAAATAGAGCTGCAATCGGGTTATAATGCAGCTTCAAGCATTATGGGACGCTTTCAACATGAGCAAAAAGGTTTTGCTTATAATTTAAATATACTGCATCGCGAACAAGCTGATTATAAAATCCCCAATAGTTCAAAAGCTATGCATTGCAGTGATTGGTCAGAACTAGTGCTAAACAGCTCACTAACCAGTTAGTGCCAAGTAAAATTAGCACAACCAAGCTGGGAGCATAATGGGACTATATGGGTCGATGCGACACCTTTGGAAGACCAAGTAATAACTCATAAATCTGTTAACTCACAAGGGTCAGTACCTAATTCAAGTAATTACCAAACAAATTTTACATTTGGTGGTAGCCAGCGCTTCGATAATGAGCAACTATTTGGTATGTCATTGAACTTTAATCGTGCAAATCGCGGAATTCCAGGGTTTATTCATTTAGAAAGGGGCAACCATGGTCACAGTCACAGTCACAGTCATGGTCATGGTCATGGTACCAACATAAACAATAAGCCTAATAATATTCGTATTTATTCGTCTCAATATAGATTAGATGCACTTTATAAAAAAGAGTTTGATAATAACGAGTATTTAAATCAGTTTGATCTTAAAGCGGTATATTCTAATCAGGTCGATGACGAGAATCTTGCAGGAAAAACAGTTAATGAATTTACTTTAAATAATTGGCAATTAAATAGTAGTCTTTACTATCAATTTGGCAATCAGTTTTCAGGCAGTATTGGCACCCATTTTGAAGAGTCAGAAAGGCATGGTGCTGGAAATAATAACTATTTGCCAAAGGTAAAAAGTAAACGAGAAGCATTATATGTATTACAAGATGCTAATTTAGATCCTCTTTCTTTTCAGTTTGGTGTGCGCTATGAACATGTAGAACATAAACCTAAAGTCGGAAGTGGCTATCAACCAGGTAGAGGGCTTGGCGCAAATGTGCAAAATAACGAATTTGAATTATTTAATTACTCAACGTCTTTAACTTGGGATGTAACATCTTTTTGGTACATCGATGCCAGTTATACTCATGCAGAACGTGCTCCTGGCGTTAACGAGCTCTACGCCAGCAATCCTCATTATGCGTTATTAATTGAAGAGCAAGGTAATTCAAGACTTAAAAAAGAAATTAACAAGGCCAACGAGTTTGGTACTGGCTTTAATTTTGATAAATTTAGCTTAACAGCTAATTGGTATGAGAATAACTACGACAACTATATTTACCTTGGCAGCACAGGTATGCATCGCGGTGGAGTGTATGTTAAAGAATGGCGACAAGCTGATACGATAAATAAAGGGTATGAAATACAATTAAGTTATTCATTGTTAACCAACAAACTCGGAGACTACACTTTTACTGCATATACAGAGCATAAAGAGAATACTCCTGTATATCAATTCGATGGCAGTTACGACCCTTTTACCCCTGAAGCGTTTTTTAATCCAGACGAAGCACGTAGAGCAGAGTATTTCCGCCGTCGACTTGAAGGGGATAGCATGCCTAAAACCCCTGCAAATACTTATGGTGCCGCAGTACACTGGCAGCGAGATACTCTAAAAGCTAGCTTTGATTACAAGCATAGTAAAAAGCAAGACATGCTAGCTAAATACGAAATGACATCACCAAGTTACTATCTACTAGGTGCCAATCTAAGTGTCCAACAGTCACTACTTGGTTTTGAAAGTGAATTCTTTATAAATGTCGATAATTTAACAGACCAAGATGCACGACCTCACCAAAGCTATCTGCGTTATTTAACGCCGTTACCTGGTCGCAGCATTACAATAGGTATTCGGGCTAAGATTTAATAAGTGCCCTAAGGTATATAAATTTCTTAGGTATCTAAACTCAAAAATTATTTGAGTGTATGAAAGGCTTTATATCAGATTATCTAAAATGCAGAGTAGCATTGTATAGAGGCTTAATCTAAAGGCATTGCTTTGAAAATAGCAATGCCTTTTACTAGGATTTTAATAATCTTTGATTATATTTTAAGGGTGATTAAAACCTTATCCAACCACTTTTAACTATGAGTGCGTCAGCCAGTAAAGAAAATAACAAAGACACCCATCATAAAGCTTCTTCAATATAGGCGACTTCATTGAATTCTTTATGTGTATCAAGACCGATAAAAAGTATGCTATGTTTATTCATGTTAGCCTCTGCTGTTTAGTTATTTGACAAACTAATTATGGCTCTGGCTTTGAATTAAGCTAACCCACGAAAAGCGGAGGCTAACACCGTGTGGGAGTCATTATGTCTATAAGTAATCAAAGCATGGGAGTCATGGATGAATTTTAAAGCTTTCTCAATTAAACGTTTTCTGGCTATATCTTTAATATTTAACTTACCTCCAATATTGGCTATAACAAAAATTGGATTACTATTTCTGCCTTTATTATTCTGGATAAATATCCCAGTTTTGTGGACGGGTGTTGCAAAAGCTATGGGTGAGACTCACTTCAAAATTGAAGAGTTTGGCGCGTTACCCCAATCGGTAACGGCGTATGCGGTTGTAGTATTATTTTGGCTTTTGTTGGCAGGCTTGATTACCGTAGTAACAAGTAAAATAAAGTCAGAGTAAATTACTTATAACACATATGAGCCTTAACTCTGTCAATAGGCGCTTATATTCTTTTTGACCGTTTTTTATAAATAGGCGGCCAATTCTAAATCACTAAACAAATTCGTTTACTTCGTCTGTCGATGCAGCTGTTAAGCAAGTTGCTTAGGGCAAACACATATAGGGTGCATTACCAGTAATCTCTTAATACGGTCTTATCGCAGCCTACTTTTTCCCATATCTCTGTGGGGGTGCAAGGGGCAAGAAATTTTGAACTTCCCAACATTTCATTTTTATATTTATGTGTAATTAATGTAACCGATTGAACCAGCGTTGGAACTCAGCTATGGTCTAACTAATAAAAATAAATTAAAACTAATTACTCTACTGGTTCGTTATATTTTGAACCATAAGGCGGGATATATGGATAAAGCACTGCAAACTATGATTGAAAATATACCTGAAAAAACAGGTAAAAAACTAGAACAGTGGTTTGAAATATTAAAACAAGAGAATTTTGAAAAACATTCAGTTGCTGTGAAGTTTTTAAAAACTGAGTATGCGGTAACTCATGGGTTTGCAAATACTATAGTTACTTTATCAAAAGAAAAAGAACAATCCGCTGAAGATTTAGTTTCAAGCCAATATAGTGGCAAAGAGTCACTTATACCAATTTATGAAGTGCTGTTATCAAGCGTTGAAAAGTTCGGTGAAGATATTCTAATTACCCCTAAAAAAGGAAGCGTTAGTCTAATTAGAAAAAATCAATTTGCTTTAATCAAACCAGCCACCAAGAAAAGAATCGATTTAGGTTTGAAACTTAAAGGGATAGACAAGCAAGGGCGCCTTGAGGAATCAGGGCCATTTGGTGCTATGTGTACGCATAGAATACAGTTACACAATGTATCAGATATTGACAGTGAAGTTATTGAATGGTTGTTAAAAGCGTACGAGAAGTCGGTATAAACAAGTGTAAGAGACTATAAACATTTATGGGACTGTTTATAGTTTGTTCGGTTTTTCGATTTATTTTATTTAAAATTATTTGAATGTTAGTTTCAAAAGGATTTTGCTAGTGTTTGAAAGTATAGCTGTTTATTCGGGGCTAATAGCTACAATTTGGCTCTTTATTGGTGTTTATGTAGCAAGCCGATTTTATGATGGCTACAGCCACTCTAAACAATTTTGTAGTGAATTAGGTGCAACGGGTAGCCCAACTGAAAAATTATCTCCTTTAATTAATAACTATCCTCTTGGATTTCTGTTTTGCTTTTTTGGATGGTATGTAACACAACTCTCGGTTGTTTCGAGCTTAGTGAATGTTGTCGGTTGGCTGATAATTGCTCATGGTGTTGGGACTTGGGTCGCTGGTTACTTTCCTATGGATGCGGATCCATTTACTAAGAACCCAACTGTAAATTGTAAGGTACATTCTTGGGCTGGTTTTGTTATGTTGCTTTCATTAGTTGTAGCGCCAGTATTAATTGCTATTAGTCCAACAACTGAAATTATCCCATTGTATTTTCGTGTTTTTTCAGTGTTTACCGTTGTTGCTACTGTATATTTTCTTTTAGCTATGGCTAAAGCGGTAAAGTCTCAAAGTAAACCTGGTATTTATCAACGTACTTCATACGGCTTTCAGTTAATTTGGCTAAGTGTCTTTTCATTAGTATTGGCGTACTAGACTTGTTTGAATGATTGAATTTCGGTTCACCATTTTTCACTAAGGCTATTTCAAAAACCACTGGCAAGAAAATGGTTTTGGTCATTTAAGAATTAAAACGCACTTTGTTGTGCATGCTTAATAAACTCAGAGTAAATCGTATCTTTTATTATTCGCTCTGGGCTAAATGCATAATAATGTTGGAATGCGTTTTCGATTGCCCCTATGTAATGAACATCGAAATGGCGTTCAATTTCGTCTTTAACGAGCATTGGCGCGGGAAATATGCCAAACCCTTGCTCTCCTAATGCTTTCATTAATGCGCTGTCGTCAACGTGACCGACGACGGTGGTTTCTAGCCCTAATTCTTGTAGCCAAAAGTAAATGGCTCGGCTGACGGGGCTCCCTTTTGCCGGTAATACAACAGGTTGGTTATGCAGTGATTGGGGAAAACCGGCTGATAACTTTTTATGCCAGTGTGTATTGCCAAAGAAGGCTAATTGGCTTTTTCCTATTTCATGGCAAAATGCTTTGAGTGGTAATGCGTTGTCTAGCGGTTGATCGGCTAAGACAAGATCAAGTTTATGTGTTGCCATTTGTGCAAGTAAATCATTTTGTTGACCATCTATACATTGCAAATTCGTGATCCGTTCATTATCAATCAGTGGTGCTAACCATTTAGACACTAATGATTTGGGTAATACATCAGAGATACCCACTTTTAATGTTTTTGATAAATGGGTGAGCTCCCCTTGTGTTGTTTCAAGCCATTCTTGGGCTATGGCAAACATGTCGTTGGCATACTGCTGCGTAATTTGGCCAAATTCAGTCAAACTAAGCCCGCGTCCTTTTCTTATAAAGAGTGCTTTACCTAGCCTATGTTCTAGATCACTAATTTGTGAACTGATCGTTTGTGGTGTTAGGTGCAATATTTTACTGGCCGCAGAGATACTGCCGCAGCGGCTAACTTGCCAAAAATAATATAAATGGTTGTAGTTAATGGTGGTAATCATTCGAAAATACCTGTCAATTGGTCAGAAATAATCAGCTTTTATCTTATTTGATACATTAGTAGATTAGAGTCAGCCCTGCAATAAAGGTGCGACTAATAGGAAGTAATACTATGAAGCTTAAACTGACAATCAAAAATAAACTGATTCAATCGGGTATGAAAGTCTCACTTTCAAAATTGGTTAAAAGTAATTTAGGCAAATACGCTTTGCATATTCGGAAAGTTGATATTCGTGTTGATGATATTTCAACACGTCAACATGGTATTTTAAAGGAATGCAGCATCAATATGATGCTACCGGGTTTGCCAAGTGTGATGGTAAAACGCAAAGGAAAAAATATTTTACACGCTATTCAGCGCGCACTCGCTAGTTTACAAGATGTGTTAATACACAAATATAAAGTACAAGGTTAATCGTTTTCAAAGAGTCATTACGCTGGAGGTGAGCACATAAAAACTTTTGCAACACACTTTAAACACAATACGTTCGATAAACTTTAATTGGCTGTATGTTGATCTAATCGCACTTGCATTGATAGTCAGCCAATTATCAAGCCCATTAAAATAGCCCTTTCACAGTGGGCTATTTTTATTTTCCTTCGATTAAACTTGGCCATGTTATTTTTAATTTTGGTGATATAACGTTTGCTAATGTACATTTATGAAGAGTTAACCTACTACTTTTAATGGTATTACATGCTTCTTGTGTTAACTTAGAGCCATAAATAAACACCATTGATAAATTATGTATAAGTTAATTTTAGCTTTAGCTGCGGTCTTTTTTGCCTTTATATTGTGGGTAATATATTTGGCAAATACTGGCGGTCACAGCGTATTTTTTGATTTAGTCAGAGCCATTCCTTATGGTGATAAAGTGGGGCATTTTTGCTTGTTTGGTGCGCTTACCTTTATTGCGACGGTAGGTTTAAAATTTAAAACGTTTCGCTTTCTTAAACTGAATATATATTATGGGGCAGCGTTTGTTTTACTGTTTGTTATTGTGGAAGAGCTAAGCCAGGGGGTTATTCCCTCGCGTACATTAGATGTGATAGATTTACTGGCTGATTTTATTGGTATTGGCTGTGCCGTGCTACTTGCATATACTATTAATCACTTCAGAATAAAGCAACTGTGTGCCTTAGAAAATCTGTAGTGGTTGTGGGGCTTTAGAGAACCCCTTTAATTGATAGGCGATGGCTAAATGCTTGAGCCGCGAATAATTAACTTAGGAGGAAGTAGGGTGTTTTCAACTTCTTCAGAGCGTATCAGTTTTAATAGGTTAAAGACCAACATCTGCCCCGCAAGAGTGGTATCTTGCTGTACGGTGGTCAATGGGGGATTGGTAAAGCTTGCCACCGCAATATTATCAAACCCCACCACATGAACATCTTCAGGTACTTTAATTCCCGCTTCTTTTAATGCTCTGATTGCGCCAATTGCAATTAAATCGCTGGCTGCGAATAGTGAGTTAAAAACAATGTTATTGGCGATTAATGAGCGAGTTGCATGATAGCCTGACTCTTCTGTCGAAATAGCGTTAGCCATTTTTCGTTCACTTAAAGTAACACCATGGCGAGTAAATTCGTTTTTAAACCCTTGGTAACGGGCAAAAAATTCAGGGCTATGCTCTGATGCATCACCAATAAATGCACAATCTTTGCGGTTAACTGTGAGTAAATGCTCTGCGGCTAGTTTACCACCGCCGTAGTTATCGCAACTAACAGTGAGGTCGGGTCTGTTATCGACGCTGGCTCCCCAGCAAACAAATTTTGTATTTTGTTCCAACAGACTTCTAAATTTAGCTTGGTAGTCTACATAATCCCCATAGCCTAGCAGGATTATTCCGTCGGCACGGTGGCTATCTTCATAATCGGCTTGCCAGTCGGCACTGGTTGATTGAAATGAAATAAGTAAATCGTAACCTTCGCTGGCGCACGCGCGGGTGATACTGCCTAGCATGGCTAGGAAAAAGGGGTTGATCTGAGATTCGTCTGCGGTTGGATCTTCAAAAAGTAAAAGCGCTAGCGTACTACTTTGTTGTGCCCGTAAATTACTGGCGTTTTTATCAACTTTGTAATTTAGTTGTTTTGCAACCTCATATACACGACGTCGTGTTTCTTCGTTGACAAGGGGACTGTTTCGTAACGCGCGCGATACGGTAGATTGTGAAACTCCCGCATAATGGGCAATATCAAATGATGTAGCTTTACCTTTCATATACACAACCTAGTTAAAGACAAATGAAGCAGAGCGTTATAAACGCATGTTATTTTCGTTTATTTGTTATTTTTTTCAAGCTATTTATCAAGATTTGAATATTTATATTGATCCCAAGCTGACACCGGTGTCATAATGTCACCGTTTTATCATTTTGTTGTCAAAACGTTTTAACTGCTCAATTTTATTGAGCAGTCTTTTTTATTCAACAGATAATAACTTTAAGGTGATAGCTTAAAGTTTATCTTATCGCGATGGCAAAGCCGTTGAAACTATAATAATAAGCTTGGTTTTAGCTACTAGGCAAACCGCTTAGACAAAAGAGAAAACATTATGAGTTGCAACCCAAATACACAATTTGAACCGATCTTAGTCGCTGATATTGGCGGAACTAATGCGCGCTTTGCTTTAATCACTGATTTTATGCCAGCGCAAAACCAATTTGTTATTGAGCATAATATCACATTTCCTAGTGCTGATTTTGGTTCATTAGAAGCTGCTTTAGCAAACTACCTCTCCCAGATCAAGCCCATTGAGCCTAAACGTGCATGTCTTGCAGTTGCTGGCCCAATTAAAGCAGGGCAAGTACACCTAACAAATTTGGGCTGGCATTTTAGTGTTGATCAGCTCAAAACAGAGTTTGCTTTAACTAAACTTGAAGTAATCAATGATTTTGCAGCGTTTGCTTATGCAGCACCTTATTTAGATCCTCAACAAAACGTCACCATTAAAAGTGGCCAAGCGGATAGCGATGCTAATATTGCTGTATTGGGCCCTGGTACTGGTTTTGGGGCGGCGAGTTTAGTACGTACAAATCAAGGCAGTGCGGTTTTAAGCTGTGAAGCGGGTCATATCACTTTATCATCGGTTAATGAATTAGATACCCAGTTAATTACAGAATTACGTAAACAGTTGCCACATGTTTCGGTTGAAACGGTTTTTTCAGGCCCTGGTATCAGTCATCTGTACCAAGCTATGGCCGCAGTTAAAGGTGTTGAGCCAAAAAATTTAACTGCAGCACAAATTAGTGAACTTGCAAACAGTGGTGAATGTGCTGTTTGCGATGCAACGCTTAATCAGTTTTGTGATTGGATTGGCAGTGTAGCCGGGGATTTAGCGCTAACATTTGGCGGTTTAGGCGGTGTATTTATTGGCGGTGGTATATTACCTCGCATGCAATCTCGTTTATTGGCAAGTCGGTTCGTTGAGCGCTTTACTGCAAAGGGCATAATGTCTCAGTTTGTCAGTCAAATACCTGTCACGTTAGTAGTACAAGACAACATACCGCTTATTGGTGCAGCAGCCTGTTTGCATGCAAATAAGCAGGTATAAAACATCGCTATTAGGGATGTCATTGGGAAGTTTGGATGAAGAAAGTTACTATAAATAGTGTTGCAAGTTATGCGGGGGTGTCTAAAAAGACAGTGTCGCGAGTGCTTAATAACGAGCCTAATGTTAGCGATGCGACCCGTGAAAAAGTACTCAAAGTATTTAAAGAGCTTGATTATACGCCCAATCCAATTGCACGAGGCTTGGCACAAAACCGCAGTTTTATAATCGGTTGTATTTATGATAATCCAAGTAAAAGCTATATCACGCGTGTGCAAACGGGTGCGCTTGCCGCCTGCCAAGAAAATCACTATAACTTATTGATTCACCCGTGTGATATGCGTGGTGACGCGTTGATTAGTAATATTGAGCAGCTACTGCAAAGCTCCCGCTTAGATGGTTTAGTACTTACGCCACCGTTTTCTGATTTTAAAGAGCTTGTTGATTTTCTTAAAACGAAAAAAATTCCTTATGCACGCGTTGCATCCGCCGTACTTGACGATGAGTCAATTTCTGTTCGAAGTAACGATGAACAAGGCGCATTTGAGATCACAGAACACTTAATTAGCTTAGGCCACAAGTCGATCGCATTTATTAAAGGTCACCCAGATCATAGTGCCACAGAGCAACGGTTTAATGGCTATTTAAGAGCCCTTGAAACACATGGTGTCGAATTTAATGAGGGCTTGGTTGAAGAGGGTAACTTTAGTTATCATTCTGGTGTTGATAGTGCGCGAAGTATACTCGATTTAACACCTAGGCCGACGGCTGTATTTGCATCGAATGATTACATGGCTGCGGCTGTGTTAAAGCTTGCCACGCAAAGGCAATTAAAAGTGCCTGATGATATTTCAATTGCAGGGTTTGATAACGCGCCTATTGCTCGGCATATATGGCCTGGGTTAACAACCATTGCACAGCCTGTTGAAGATATGACAAAGCAAGCCGTGACTAAACTGATAGAAAGCATTGCTCAACCAGAAGAAAAACCTTACCAAGTTACCCTTGAAGCACGTTTAATTACCCGCGAATCAACGGCACAAGTTAAATAAGTTTCACAGTTGCCTGAGTTTGAGTGACGCTTGCTCAGGCACTTTTTATTCGTAAATTATCCCTTTATACCAATCCGCAATAATGCTTAATCATTTTGCGAGGCTAGACGTGTCGCTACCGGCGTTAAAAAATTTTCATTTAGAACAATTAAATAGCGATTTTTTTGCCTTGTTATCAACACATTTTTCTATCCTCAAAATAGATCACTTAATGAAGCGAATTGGTATTAGCCTCTTTTAAATTAACCTGCTGCTCCCAATCTGTATGTTATTTCAGCAAAGGGTAGTTTTTTATGTATTTTTACTGTTCATTAATTGGTCATTTAAATAAATTAGACTAAATTTAAATGATAAGGTTGACACCGGTGTCACAGTCGTGCGTTAATACAGTGACACCGGTGTCAGGTTGGTTGTGAGAGACGGCCTGATAACGTATACCTTTGAACGGGTAAATCAAAGATGCTCAGTGCAATTACATTCGTGGAGTGTGTGGTTGCCACTGAGCCTTTATCCTCTAACCATAGAGATGAGTCGAATTTTATGTTGCATCCTCGTATTCAAGAAGTTACCGAACGCGTCATTGAACGCAGTAAACAAACTCGCCAAGCTTATTTAGCACGTATTAATCACGCAAAAAAACAAACAAGAACGCGTGCAGGTTTGGGTTGTGGCAATATTGCTCACGTGATGGCTGCATGCAGCAGCGATGACAAAGCGCGCTTAAAAGCTGATGAACAACCAAATTTAGCGATTATTAATTCATATAACGACATGCTGTCTGCGCATGTGCCTTACAAAGATTTTCCTGATTTAATTAAAGAGCTTGCCACTAAGTATGACGCAACAGCACAAGTTGCTGGTGGTGTACCTGCAATGTGTGATGGTGTAACGCAGGGTCGTGACGGCATGGAATTATCACTGTTTTCGCGTGATGTTATTGCCATGTCTACGGCAGTTTCTCTTTCGCATGACGTATTTGACGGTGTTTTCTGCTTAGGTGTGTGTGACAAGATTGTCCCAGGATTGTTGATTGGTGCGTTGTCATTTGGCCACCTTCCTGTTGCATTTTTACCAGCAGGCCCGATGCAATCAGGTATTCCGAATAAAGAAAAAGCACGTATTCGTCAAAAGTTTGCTCAAGGCTTAGTGAGCCGCGATGAGTTATTAGAAGCTGAAAGCGCGTCTTACCATAGTGCTGGTACATGTACGTTCTATGGGACTGCTAACTCAAATCAAATGTTGATGGAGATAATGGGCTTACATTTACCAGGTAGCTCGTTCATTAACCCGTATACAGAATTACGTGATGGCCTTACTGGTAATGCAGTAGAGACCATGCTTAAGCAGTTAATTGAATCTAAAGATGCGAACTGTCTAGCTGATGTGGTGACTGAGAAAACCATTATCAATGGCCTTGTCGGTCTATTATCGACAGGGGGTTCAACCAACCATGCTATTCACCTAGTGGCAATAGCTAAAGCGGCTGGCGTTCAATTAACGTGGAAAGACATGTCAGATTTATCTGAAGTTGTTCCACTGTTAACACGTATCTACCCGAACGGTTCTGCTGATGTCAATCATTTCCAAGCCGCCGGTGGCATGGGCTTTTTGATGAAGCAACTTGTTGGTGCAGGGTTCTTGCATAATGATGTGAAAACCATTGTTGGTGAAGGCCTTGAAGCTTATACCTGTGAGCCTCGTTTAGACACCGATAATAACGTAATCATGACAAATAGCTCAGGCCCGAGCAAAGTGAAATGGGTTCCATGCCCAGAAAAGTCTCTTGATGAAGAGGTTTTACGTCCAATTGACAATCCGTTTAGTAAACAAGGCGGCTTACAGCTTTTAACCGGCAACCTTGGTAAAGCCGTTATTAAAGTATCGGCTGTTGCCATTGAGCATCAAGTAGTTACTGCTCCGGCAAAAGTTTTCAGCTCTCAAAGTGCACTGCAAGAAGCGTATTCTCGTGGTGAGTTAAACCAAGATTTTATTGCCGTACTGAAAGAGCAGGGCCCTAAAGCCAAAGGGATGCCAGAGCTTCACAAGCTAACGCCAGTCATGGCTACGCTTCAAGACCAAGGTTACAAGGTTGCAATCGTAACGGATGGCCGTATGTCTGGTGCGTCAGGTAAAGTGCCTGCAGCCATTCATTTAGCTCCAGAAGCTGTTGAAGGCGGTATTATCGCTAAAATTCATGAAGGTGA
Source organism: Pseudoalteromonas sp. RWi3 (assembly GCF_054960735.1). Lineage (NCBI taxonomy): Bacteria > Pseudomonadati > Pseudomonadota > Gammaproteobacteria > Alteromonadales > Pseudoalteromonadaceae > Pseudoalteromonas > Pseudoalteromonas sp. RWi3. Next base: position 275,694 of record NZ_JBHNYL010000001.1, on the reverse strand, counting down.
TTTAGTTACTCTTGATGCGCCAGCAGGTATTTTGAAGTTACATGTTGAAGACGATGAGTTAGAAAAACGTGAGCTTCAACTTAGCCCTGCAAGCCCAACATTTGGCACAGGTCGAGAGTTGTTTGAAGGATTCAGAAACATTGTAAGCAGCGCTGACCTAGGTGCTAGTGCGTTTGGAATAGAAGAATAATTAGCCATACACAGGGTAATGAGGACATTCAATGAGCATAGAAAAAATATTAGCATCGGCACCGGTTGTGCCAGTGGTTGTAATTGAAAAGCTAGAAGATGCAGCCCCGCTTGCAAGAGCACTTTATAACGGTGGCTTAAAAGCGTTAGAAATTACATTGCGTACACCAATCGCGGCAGAAGCCGTAAAGCTTATGAAAGCAGAAGTGCCAGAAGCCTATGTAGGCACAGGCACAGTGGTTGATAAAGCAAGCTTTGATGCGTCCGTTGCCGCAGGCGCTGACTTTATGGTGAGTCCAGGCGTAAACGATGAGCTTTTAGCGCTTGCTAAAGAAACTGATATTCCATTTTTGCCAGGTGCCGCGACACCGAGCGAAGTGATGAAATTAGCAAGCCACGGGTTTAAGTTCTTAAAGTTCTTTCCAGCTGAAGCAGCGGGTGGTACGGCTATGCTTAAATCAATTGGTGGGCCATTACCACAGGTTACCTTTTGCCCAACTGGCGGTATTAGTTTAGCAACGGCTCCAAATTATTTAGCATTAAGCAATGTGATTTGTGTGGGTGGAACCTGGATGCTCGACAAAAAATTGATTGAAAATAAAGACTGGCAAGCCATTGAAACGCTTGCTCGCCAAGCAAGTGAAGTTAAATAAATTTAGGGGAGTTTGGAAATGATTAATGTAGCAATTAATGGCTATGGCCGAATAGGTCGCAACGTATTACGCGCACTTTATGAATCTGCACAAAATAATGAGATTAAGATTGTTGCGATTAACGATTTAGCACCTGCTAACGTTAATGCACATTTAACTCAATTTGACTCAGTACATGGTCAATTTTCTCAAAAAGTAACACTTGCCGATAATACAATGCTAATCGGTGATGATGTTATTACGCTTACACAAGAGCGCGACCCTGCTAACTTACCTTGGAAAGAGCTGGACGTAGATATTGTTTTAGAATGTACGGGTTTTTTCACTAAGCGTGATGATGCCGCTAAGCACATTACTGCCGGTGCGAAAAAAGTAATCGTTTCTGCGCCAGGCACTGATTTGGATGCAACGGTTGTTCATGGTGTAAACAGTGAAGTACTTAATGCTGACAGTAACATCATTTCAAATGCGTCGTGTACTACAAACTGTTTAGCGCCAATTGCAAAAGCAATTAATGACACTGTTGGTATTGAGCAAGGCAGTATGACCACGATTCATGCCTATACCAATGACCAAAATTTATCAGACGTATATCACCCTGATTTATATCGTGCCCGCAGTGCAACACAGTCTATGATCCCAACAAAAACGGGTGCAGCAAAAGCAGTAGGCTTAGTGTTACCAGAGCTGGCAGGTAAGCTTGATGGTATGTCAGTACGTGTACCGACAATTAACGTATCTTTAGTTGATTTTACGTTTATTACGAAACGTGAAACAACGGCTGCTGAAATCAACGACGTGATGAAAGCCGCTGCGCAAGGGTCAATGAAAGGTATTTTAGAGTACAACGAGCTACCGCTTGTTTCTATTGACTTTAATCATAACCCTGCGTCATCAATTTTTGACTCTACGCAAACTAAAGCTGAAGGTAAATTAGTAAAAGTAATGGCTTGGTATGATAACGAGTGGGGTTTCTCAAACCGCATGTTAGACCAAGTAAAAGCATTGGGTCAGTATTTATAACATTACCAGTAAAAGTTTAGCTTTATCCAACAAAACCGCGATTATCGCGGTTTTTTTCGTTTCATTGATTGGCCACAGAACCCTCAATACTGTGCATCTCACGATTGTCCCAATCCGCAATAATACTCAATCATTTTTAGGTATTAAACCTGACGCTAACGGCGTTAAAAATATTTTATTTAGAACAACTAAATGACGATATTTTTGCCTTGTTTTCGACAAGGTTTTCTTACCTCAAATAGATCTCTTAATTAAGCGAATTGGTATTAGATATTTTGGCTCAATGGGTTGATTGTTAATTCATCATTTTAACAATATTTTGTTTGCGTTTTGGGTTCAAATGATACATCTTAATGGTGCGAGTGATAATACGAATCGATTTAGATAAAACCTTAAAATAGCTGGGTTAAGTAAATCTATCACTTACATTAATAAATCAAATGAAAAGGATTTTATTGTGCAAATAAAGTTATTATTGGCAAGCTTATCTGCTTTCGCTATCAGTGGCTGTGGTGGCTCTTCGAGCGAGAGTAATGAACCTGCAGCGCCCATAAGTGCAGAACAAACATACACACTTAAGGTAATGCCTAGTGACTCTGTTGCCGGGCTTGAATTGTCATGGATGAATAATACGGCAACCCTAGTGGCAGGTAATGAACTTGATTTTACCGCCAAAGGAACATCATTTGTGCAGCCTGTGGTATCGAATATTCCTGATACGATGAATTGTGATTCAACATTAAGTAATACCACGTCTCTTGATTATACGTTATCAATTGAATGCGCTGCAGCAGCGGTGACTTTTGAATTAACAACACCGTACTTATACCCCATTATTATTCGTTATGCACAGAGCGAACTCATCGTCGATAAGCGTACTGTTTCAACGGATGCCAGTATGGCAGGTGAAGTTGAAATAATGCAACTGGGAGGGCCTCAAATATGCGATGTTGAAAAGTTGTCAAATGTTAAATATGAGATTGCTTGCCACCCTTACATTACGGTTTCTGAAAATGAAAAAGTTTATTTACATTTTGGTGGGCAAGATAAACAGCTTTTGTTTGATAACCCAAATAAAGAACGGCTTTTAGCGTCTGAAAACATGTGGTTTGAAGAAAAAGTATGGTTTATTACTCAAAGTGATGCATCGGGCTTTAGCCTGCAGTCAGTTTCATTTGATAATGGTCAGCTTGGCGATAGAGTAGTTTATGATATTACGCCTTCAAGTATCGCGCGCTCGGGTGATACTTTATTCGCTTTATCATCTTCCCCTATTGGTTTATATCGTTGGAAAAGTGGGGCATGGCAAATGGTGTCTAACCTGCTTGAAGAAACCAGCCTACAAAGTGGGTTTGTTACTAATAATAGCAACCTTTATCTTGCGGCTGAGGATAACGATGATCCAGCCTCTAAATCTTATGTACAAATTATAAATGGCCAGGTGCGTGGCAAAAAAGCGATTAGTAATCAGATTAGCCAATTCAGCCATGCCCCATTATTTGATTATGATGATGTAACATTTAGTATCGGCTTTGGCCGTGATGATCAATTGATCATAAATGTGATGGACTCACTCTCAAGTGCGCGTGATGATGCAATATTCTCATTGGTGAACGTGAAAAATGCGACGATCTGGCAAAATAAAAACAACCAATTTTTATTTACTAATAATGACAGTGGCGTTGAGCAGTTTGAGTTTTCTCGTAATGACGTTCAAAGCACGATTGCCTTTGATATAAATCCACTCACTCAACTTTTACCTGATTGGATAGGGGGAGATCTAGATACACTGCTCGCAGGAGATTTTGTTGATACCGAGTCTGCTGAACATGGAGTGCTTAAATATTTAAGACATGGTGACAGTGAATTTTTTGAAGCTCAATTACAAACACGTTTAAATACGACTTACCCTATACGTGTTTATAATGAAACATGGCGAGAAGTGTCACGCTTTGCAAACAGTAACACAACAAAAATCACCCCCATTGTAAGTGAACAAGGGTTTATATTGGTTTACGTCGGTGCGACAGCGTCACCACAATCGCAAGGTCAATTGTGGGCTTTATCCGCTGGGCACGCGCTGTTAATAAAAGAGCAGGTGCTATGGGGGCAATACCTTAGCAAAAACTATCATTTTGAAGCTATATCACAGAGCCACCTGGTCGTTTTTAGTAAAGAAGAAAACGAAGCGTTCACGGTTGCCATTGATTAGCTTAAGGCGCATATCGTAAATTTCACGATAAATTTGAATAGCATTAAACACGGTTTATATACTGTAAACCGTGTTTAAACTTATACCAATCCGCAATAATACTTAATCATTTTGCGGGGCTAAACGTGTCGCTATCTGCGTTATAAAATTCTCATTTAGAACAACTAAATAACAAATTTTTTCCTAGCTATCAACACGTTTCTCTATCCTCAAAGTAGATCACTTAATTAAGCGAATTGGTATTAAAGGGATTCAATAAGGGTCTGGAGCGATGGTCTTAAAGAGAGGTTCTCTGTCATACACTGTTGAGCTAATATATTTAAATGTTCGGTCTCTTCATTTTTGTTACATACACTGAGTAAATCATTAATTAAGCAGCCAATTGCACGAACTTCGATTAACTGCATTTGCTGACGTTGATAAGGCGTTAGGTTTGTTAAATTTGTTGCCGCGCCAAAATCACCAAATAAAATATTTGCCTCTTTATCTACCATAATATTGTGGGCATAAATGTCACCATGTCCTACATTATTAGCATGTAAATGCGCGACGGTGCTGATCATGTGTTTAGCGATATGTCTAATTTTCGCAATGCTGAATTGTGTATGTTGTGCAAAGGTATCGCGTGTGCAAGTATCCAGTGTTGGAGGTAAGCCTAAGTTTTTATATTCTGGGCCAATAAGCTCCATTACAAGCCCTAACTGTTCAGGGTTATCAATATACGCGATCACTTTTATAAGATTGCTATGTTGGCCTGTTTGCAGGCAACAATTAACTTCATCAAGTGGGTAACCATCACTGGTAATGGCGCCTTTAAATAATTTTACCGCTACGTTTTTTTGCTGCCATTTTGCAAGATGAATGATGCCAGAAGCACCTTCTCCAATTTGGCTAATAAGCTCAAATTCATCAATGTTGGCTTTTTGTATTGGCGCATTTTGTAAGCATTGTGATTTATTGAAATCGTTTCCTGCAAATGCTAACCAAGTAAGTTTGGGCAATTCAAAAAGCCAGTCATCAATATGAGTAAGATTATTGGCAGACAAACGAACTAACTCAAGTGCTTGGCAGTTTTGCATGCTAACTGGCAGGTGTTTTAGTTTATTGCCAGCAAGCGCAAGCTTTCGCAGCTGTGTTAGCTCACCAAATGACTCTGGTAATTGGGTTATTTCATTATCAGTTAAAATTAGCCATTGAGTTGTAACCGGTAAACTATTCTCAGCAAATTCGCTAATTTGGTTGCCTTTAAATGCGACCATAATAAGGGCAGGGCACTGTGCTAATATTGGCGGAATATGCTTAAACTGGTTAAACGACAAAAAGACGCGTTTGAGCTTTGTTAGTTGTGCAAACTCATCGGGTAAATCGTTCAAATTGTTATTGGATAAGTCGAGCACTTCAAGGGTGTCTGCAAGCGCGAAGATCTCTTCAGGGAATGAGCTTAACTGCTCTACTAACTGCAAGCGTTTAGCCCCAATTAATTGGCCACTACGAAGCTGTTCAAGGGTATTCAAAATGAAATTCCATTTTAGTATGTTGATGTGGTAATAAAAATAAAAAGGCCAAACTAAGTTGGCCTCTTTGAAGTCTTAATAAATGTAATTAAAACTGTGCGTTATGGTATACGTTTTGTACATCATCACAATCTTCAAGCATTGCTAAAAAGCGCTCCATGACTTCTACATCTTCACCTTCAATAGGGGCTTCAACTTGTGGTACAAACGCAATTAAGTCTTCGTCGAATTCACTAATACCCATTTCTTCAAGGGCAGTACGTGTATTGTTATATTCAGTGTGAGGGGCAAACACAGTTACTTTGCCGTCTTCTACTTCGACGTCTGTTACATCTACGTCAGCCATCATAAGCGCTTCAAGTACTGCTTCGTCATCATCGCCATCAAATACGAAAATCGCAAGATGGTCGAATAAATGAGATACTGAGTTTTGTGCGCCAATTTTAGCGTTTGCTTTGGTAAAACATACACGTACATCGGCAAAGGTACGCTTGTTGTTGTCAGTTAAGCAATCAACAATGATCATACAGTTGCCTGGGCCATAACCTTCATAGCGCGTTGCAGCGTAATCTTCTCCGCCGCCACCTTTTGCTTTGTCGATAGCACGTTCAATAACGTGGGCAGGTACTTGGTCTTTTTTGGCGCGTTCTATTAATCGGCGCAGTGCAAGGTTGCCGTCTGGATCAACGCCGCCATTTTTAGCGCAGATATAAATCTCTTTACCGTACTTTGAGTAAACTTTTGTTTTAGCACCCGCAGTTTTAGCCATTGAATCTTTTTTGTTTTGGTAAGCTCTTCCCATCTGCGTTTCGCCTTAGATATCTTGTTAAAAGTATAAATTTAATAGTGCCGTATTCTATACCCAAGTCGCGTGGAAATACAGAATTCAGTAGGAATTAAAGTTAGGTTGAATAGGGTGTACAAAAAATATAACCCGCAAATGCGGGCTATATTTTCAATCAAAATGTATCTGATTATTACCAAATACGAACACGTTCTTCTTCAGGTAAATAAAGCTCATCACCTGGTTTTACATCAAATGCTTTGTACCATGCATCGTGGTTACGAGGTGCTTGTGCTCTAAAGCGACCTGGAGCATGTGTACCGCCGCGGAGCTGGTTAAGCATGCTTTGTTCTGTACGTTTTTCTTTCCAGACTTGTGCCCATGCTAAGAAGAAGCGTTGATCGCCCGTTACACCATCAATAACAGGGGCTTCTTTACCATTTAAGCTTAACTTATATGCGTGATAAGCCATAGCCAGTCCACCTACGTCACCAATGTTTTCACCTAGACTATTACGGCCATTAACGAAGTTACCTGGAATAGGTTCGTATTTACTATATTGCGCTGCAAGTTGGTCAGCTTTTGCATCAAATGCTGCACGGTCGGCATCGGTCCACCAATTACGTTGCACACCGTTTGCGTCTGACTTTGAACCTTGGTCATCAAAGCCATGGCCCATTTCGTGCCCAATTACCGCGCCAATACCGCCATAGTTAACCGCAGGATCTGCATTTGGATCAAAAAATGGTGGTTGTAGAATTGCTGCTGGGAATACAATTTCGTTAAATGAGCTGTTGTAGTATGCGTTAACACGCTGTGGCGTCATACCCCAGCGGTTACGATCAGTTTTTTCAAGTTCTTTTGCTACACTGTCAGCTCTGAAAAATTCACGGGTATTTTTAATATTACCCATTAAGTCAGTTTTACTGATTGTTAAACCATCAAATGATTGCCAAACATCAGGGTAACCAATTTTTGGTACAAATGCCGCTAGTTTCGCGTGTGCATTTACTTTAGTTTCTTCGCCCATCCAATCTAAATTATCAATACGCTCGCCAAGTGCTGTACGCAGGTTTTCTACTAATTCAGACATTTGCTGTTTAGATGACTCTGGGAAGTAGCGTGCAACGTATACTTTACCTATTGCAAACCCTAACGAGTTAGTGCTCGACATTTGGCTAATAGCACGCTTCCAACGTGGACGAGGCTCTTGTTGGCCATTAAGTTCTTTACCGTAAAAGGCAAAGTTAGTATTGAATACTTCCTCGGACAATAATGACGCGTTACCACTTAGAGCGTGATACGTTAAATAGTCTTTCCATACCGCTAGGTCTTCTTGATTGATTAACTCAATCATGGCTTTAATAGGCTCAGGTTGTGACACATTAAGTTGCGGTACTTTGTAACCTGTTTGGGCAAAATACAGGTCCCAGTTAAAACCTGGATACGCAGCATTTAATTCTTCGCGTTTAATTTGATTTAATGTAAGGTCGCGATTACGACGCTTTTCACGTGGCCAATGACCTTGTGCTATTTTTGTTTCAAGCGCGAGGATTGATTTTGCTCGTTCAGCGCTGTTATCAACACCAGCTAATGTTAGCATTTCGCTAATATGTGCGACATACGCAGCGCGTGTTTTTTCAAAGCGCTCTGAATCTTCAAGATAATAAGAACGATCTGGTAAACCTAGGCCGCCAGCGCCTAAAGACATTTCATATTTATTAGGGTCAAGACGGTTAAACCACATGCCACCGCCAATCGGCGAATTAACACCAGATAACCACGACTGACCAAATAGCTTAGTTAAATCGTCAGTTGATGAAACTGCGCTAATATCATTAAGTAACGGCTTAATAGGGGCTAGGCCTAGTTTATTAAGCGTTTCGGTATCCATGTAGGCGTTGTAAAAATCAGCAATTAGTTGCTCTTCAGCGTTCAAATCGTCACGTGCAGCAATTTCTTCAATAATAGATTTAACACGCTCTTCACTGCGCTCAGCCAATCCTGAAAAAGCGCCATAGCGAGTTTTATCTGCTGGCATTTCATAGTTGTCATACCATGTACCACTGGCATACATGAAGAAGTCATCGCCTGGTTTAACGGCTTCATTACGTGCGGATAAATCAACACCAAATGAACCTAACTCTGCTTTTTGCGTACTTGCTACTGATTCAGCTGTTGTGCTTTGTGTTTCGGTTTGCTCAGGCTTTGAACAACCAGTTAAAAATGTGGCAGCGAGTGTTGCTGCGATAAGCGTTTTTTTCATTTTATTGCCTTGAATATTATTTTTATCGTAATTTACTTGTTCTATCTTTGATTGTTATAGAGAACGTTAAGCTAAACAAACATTTTGAGGTGAATAACCTAATCGCTCGATAGAATAAGCTTAACATACTATCATGTGGGCTCTGTTTGTTGTAATTGCCACATACGTGAATATTCGCCTCCCAAATTTAGTAATGTTTGATGAGTACCTTGTTCTACTAATTGGCCATCTTTAAGCACAATAATATTGTCAGCATCTGTAATGGTCGACAATCTGTGGGCAATCACTAAGCTGGTGTGGTTACTTGCCACTTCTCGCATAGCGTTAAGTATTGCTTGCTCTGAATGAGAGTCGAGAGCTGAAGTAGCTTCGTCAAAAATTAAAATTGGCGATTGCTTCAATATTGCCCGTGCAATTGCGATACGTTGTTTTTCACCACCTGAGACTTTCAAGCCTCGCTCACCAACCAGTGTTTGGTCACCTTTATCAAGGCTTTTGATAAAACCATCTAGGTGAGCAAGCCTAATCGCGGTATCAATTTCGTCATCGCTCGCGGTTGGGCGTCCATACGCTATATTTTCACGAATACTCGAATTAAAAAGAACAGTGTCTTGCGGTACGATGGCTATAGCTTGGCGTAAACTTTCTAAGGTAACGCTGTCAGTGGCTTGATCATCAATTTTAATACTGCCGCTTTGTATATCATAAAAACGATAAAGTAAGCGTGCGAGGGTGCTTTTACCGGCACCGCTAGAGCCAACAACCGCGACTTTACTATTGGCTGCAATGTTAAAGCTCAAGTTATTAATGATGCCGCGATTTTTTTCGTAGCCAAAAGAAACATTTTCAAATGAAATATCACCCTTGACTAAATTTAATGGCTTAGCGTCAGCTGCGTCTTTTATTTTTGCTTTGCGTGTGAGTAATCCGAGCATATTTTCAAGATCGGTTAAAGCGCGGCGAATTTCGCGATACACAAAGCCCAAAAAGTTAAGCGGTAAAAATAGCTGAATCATGTATGCATTAATCATAACCAGCTCACCAATAGTAAGCTCGCCTGTTACAACATCTGCGGCGCCAAGCCACATAAGGGCTGTAATGGCGGCTGCAATGATCAATGCTTGACCTGAGTTTAAAGCAAGCAGAGATAATCGATTTTTCAGCCTCGCTTGCTCCCAGCTCGCTAAAAACGTATCGTAACTTTTAGCTTCATATTCTTCATTGTTAAAATATTTAACGGTTTCATAATTTAATAAACTATCAATTGCACGGCTGTTACTGTTGTTGTCTGCTTGATTCGCTTCACGAATAAAACGATTGCGCCACTGAGTAACAATGACGGTAAATGCAATGTAGGTTATAACGGCAATAAGGGTGACAAGTGCAAACCAAGGTGAAAAAACGGTGGCGAATATGACTGCAACAATCACTATTTCAAATAACGTTGGCACAATATTAAACATCAAAAACCGCATCAAAAAGCTGAGTCCGCGGGTGCCGCGTTCAATATCACGACTTATACCACCGGTTTGTCTATCTAAATGAAAGCTTAGCTCCAGCGCGTGTAGGTGTTTAAATACTTTTAAGCCAATATGGCGCATTGCATGCTCGGTTACTCGGCCAAATAGTGCATCACGAACCTCGCCAAAAAAGACCCCCGCAAAACGCAGTCCACCATACAGTAATAATAATGCCACAGGGACTATAAGTAGGGTTTGTAAGTTTCCATCAACCGCATCAATGATTTCTTTAAGTGCCCAAGGCATTAGCAAAGTAGCGCCTTTGGCTGCGATAAGGGCTAAAAGTGCCAATACAACACGGCCTTTGAATGCCATAAGGTAGGGCCACAAGGTCTTAATACTTTGACTTAAATTCATGGCGTCGTGATGTTTTATTGTTTCTTGTCTACTGGCACCGCGCATACTGTTCCTGTTTTGACTTTAAATAAGATATTAAGGGTGTATTAAACTTTTTATTGTAGGCTAGAGTATATACTTTAATGGTTTTGACCATAATGACTCATTCACAGCCAAGGCAAATTCGATTACGCATAGTACAGTTTAATGTACTGCTTTGGTGTATTAAATCAAACTTAGTTTAAATAAAGAAAGGACAGCACATGAAAACTATTGGATATGCGGCCCATGAGGCCAACACACCACTTGAACCTTATCACTTTGAAATACGTGACTTACGTGATGAAGATGTAGCAATTGAGATAATTTATTGTGGTGTTTGTCACTCAGATCTTCATACAGTGAATAACGATTGGGGTGGCACGCGCTATCCAATATTACCCGGCCATGAAATAGTTGGGCGTGTCACTGAAATTGGTGGCACCGTAAGCCAATATAAAGTTGGCGATACTGTAGCTGTTGGTTGTATGGTCGATAGTTGCTTAGAGTGCGATCAATGTCATAAGGGTGAAGAACAATTCTGTCGTGAAGGCATGGTTGGTACCTATTCAGGAAAAGATCGTGTTACAGGTGAGGCCACTAAAGGCGGCTATGCAAAGCATATCGTGGTGCGTGAAGAGTTTGTTTTAAGTGTGCCCGAGTCATTAGATAAAGCGGCTTGTGCGCCAATCTTATGTGCAGGCATCACAACCTATTCTCCACTGCGTACGTTTAACGTAGGCCCAGGTAGCAGAGTCGGAGTTATTGGGCTGGGTGGTTTAGGCCATATGGCGATTAAAATTGCAGTTGCAATGGGTGCACAGGTTACGGCCATTAGCCGAACAGCTGATAAAAAAGACCAAGCACTTGAATACGGCGCTAAAGACCTGCTTGTTTCTAAAGATGACAAAGCGATGCAAGCGTATAACAACCAATTTGATGTAATTATCAATACGATTCCAGTAAAACATGATTTTACACCTTATCTTCCTTTATTAGACATTGATGGAACTCAGGTGTTGGTAGGTCAGGTTGGTGAGATGGCTGAGTCTAATTCTGTGCCGTTATTATTAGGTCGTCGTCGCGTTGCAGGTTCATTAATCGGGGGGATTGCCCAAACGCAGGAAATCCTTGATTTTTGTGCTCTACACAATATTTTACCAAAAGTTGAAATGATAAAAATGGATGAGATTAATAATGCCTTTGAACGTTTGAAGGAAGGCGATTTATCTCATCGCTTTGTTATTGATATGTCATCTCTTGAAGTGGCTTAACGTTATAGCCAAATCACTAAATAAGCACCGCAGCAGTAAGTGATTTACTATGATTTATAGCCGCAGTTAATACTGCGGTTATAATCTAATATTCAACAAGGTATTGAAAATATCAAATTAACCTCCATATATGCTTATACCTTTATAGATAGAAAGCAATATGACTCACTTACGCTTTGTTTTAAATACATTACTGCTTGTTGTTGCACTGTTAAGTGCACAGGTTGCAAGTGGCGTGAGCGTAAACAAAACGGATTCAATTGTCTCTCTCTCCAGTATTAAATTAGAGCACAGCCAACTTATAGATAAAGCGCGAAGTGTTAGTTTATCTGCTTTAACAACTGCCCCTGTAAAATACGATAAGCATATTGATGAACAACCGAAACAATCGGATTTTGAGTCTGTACAATTTCGTTTAGCTTTAAGTAACTCATCTTTATTTTTACATCAGGTACAAGTTGAGCCTAATTACACCCCTATATTTGAGTTTTTTACGCCAAGCTTGGCTCGTGAACTCTATTTAAAGCCTTTAGCGCCACCCATTACCCGCCCGTGGTATACCGCTTATGACGGTAAGAAAAATCGTTTAAGTGGTTGGAAAGACGCAAACCTCCTCTACCGAGCAGTCACTACCTACCATAGTTAATTTTTCCATTAATTTATTCCGTTACGAAAACTAAAAATTAATGTGCCTATTTGGCATGAAGCCAGTGTACTTCGCTGGCTAAAGGAAACAATTATGTTAAAAAAACCAGTAAAAAAATCGCTTTTGCAGCGTTTTAAACTCAGTTATATGGCAATGTGTATCGCTTTGCTCTTACTTGCAGTGAGTGCTGCGCCTAATTTATACCCTACAACCTCTTGGTTGCACATGCAGGTGAAAAATGATCAAACGATAGCGCATTCAATTACAACAAAGAGCCTCATTGAATACCTCAACCAACATGAGTTTGCAGTTGCTCAAGCAATTGAGCAAACAACAAGTGATGGCTTTGAGCTTGAGTTATTACTTGATAGCCCCGCTAAAAGTGCCAATGCACAGCAATTACTTAAACATCATTTTAGTCATTTAAGCAGTAAAATTGTTAGCCACCAAACCAGCCCTCAGTGGTTACAAAGCCTAGGACTCGCGCCTATAAAATTAGGGTTAGATCTTAATGGTGGCGTACTGTTTGTATTAGATGTTGACCTTACCAAAGCAGAGCAAGAGCAGATTGATAATGCATTTGAACAAACGAAAAAGCTGATCCGTGAGAATAAAGCGCGAGGTATGCGAGTACAAAAGAGCAGTGTAGGTTTTGAGCTTCACTCTCAAGATAAAGCGAATGCGCTAGTAATAGAAAAAGAAGTACTCAGCCATTTTGAGTATTTACAAGCGGTTAGTCACAATCAAGGTCGTTTTATATCGGTATCGTTTAGCTTTAGTGAGCAAGGCTCCAATGAATTTGCAAAGGGTGTAATGAGTCAAACATTGACCACGCTACGAGGCAGAATTGAGGAGTTGGGTATCACTGAGGCAGTTACGCAGCGCCAAGGAAAGCAACGGATCCGCATTGAGTTGCCTGGAGTGCAAGATCCTAGCGAGGCAAAACGGATTATTGGCGCCACAGCGTCACTAGAGTTTTACCAGATCAAAGAAGTGGGAGGTAAAACATTTAATTTGCAAGATGGTGGCAAAATTAACTTAGATCCAGTGGCTATATTTTCAGGTGAGCATATCAATAATGCTCAATCTGGACGTGATGAGTGGGGTAAACCCCTTGTTCAATTAAGCCTAGATAGCCAAGGTGGCGAAGCAATGTCTGCGTTTTCTAAACGTAACATTGGGAAGCCTATGGCAACGGTATATTCTGAATACTATATAAATGAACAAGGTGATACGGTTAAAAAAAGTGAAGTAATAAACGTAGCAAATATTCTTGGGCATTTGAGTAGTCGCTTTAGTATTACCAATATGCAAAGCGCTCAAGCGGCGCAAGATTTAGCGCTATTACTACGTGCTGGCTCGTTGACTGCACCAGTCACTATTGTTCAAGAGCAAACGATAGGCCCAAGTTTAGGGGCTGATAACATAAATAATGGCTTAGCTGCTTTAATGCTAGGTATGGGCGTAACACTGCTGTTTATGGCGTTGTGGTACCGACAATTAGGCATCATTGCCAATATTGCTTTATTACTAAACTTAACAGCACTGGTGGGTTTAATGTCGTTATTACCCGGTGTTGTATTAACGCTTCCAGGTATTGCTGGGCTTGTATTAACCATAGGTATGGCTGTTGATACAAATGTAATTATTTTTGAGCGAATAAAAGAGGAGCGCTTGAAAGGGCGGGCACCTTATCAGGCAATCGAGCAGGGTTATAATCAAGCATTTAGCACTATTTTTGATGCCAACATAACAACCATGATAACAGCCATTATTTTGTACAGCATAGGGTATGGGCCTATTAAAGGTTTTGCGATCACATTGGCGTTAGGTCTTATTACCAGTGTGTTTACCGGTGTATTTGTAGCAAAAGCTTTAAGCCAAACGATCTATTTGAAAATGGCTAACAAACAAGGAGTCAATGTATGACTTTTCGTGATTATTTGTTAAAAAATGGGACACATATCCGTTATGCTGGGCTAATAATTTCAGTTTTATTTGTTTTATTATCAGGTTTTAGTGTGGTGAATAAGGGTCTTAATATTGGCTTTGATTTTACCGGTGGGTATTTGACTGAGTTTACGACCGTAGTTGCAGTGAGTGATTCGCAGATGCAGCAAAGAATTGCAGCAACAGGGACTGAAAACTATGTATTAACTGCGCAGTCTGCGCAACACTTTCAAATAAAAGAAAGTGACGAGCAATCAATATGGTTACAAGTACTTAAGCAAGATCCCACGTTAGGGCTTGAGGTTATTTCGTCATCTTACTTAGGTAGTCAAGTAGGTGATGAGTTACTCGAACAGGGCGTTTTAGCCTTATTTACAGCGATGGTGGCGGTAATGCTTTATCTGGCTGTTCGTTTTGAGTGGCGCTTGGCAATTGGCGCGGTAGCGGCTCTGTTTCACGATATAATAATTGTGCTGGGGTTATTCTCATGGCTGCAGCTGGAATTTAATCTAACAGTATTGGCAAGCTTGCTCGCTATTATTGGCTATTCTCTTAATGACTCGATAATTGTTGGTGATAGAGTACGTGAACTATTACGGCACGAGAACGCGGCGCAGCTAACAGTAAATAATGTTATTAATAATGCCATTAGCAGCACGTTAACGCGTACTTTAATTACCTCAGGCACGACTTTGGCCACCGTAGGCAGTGTTTGGCTTTTTGCCGGTGCGCCTTTGCAAGGGTTTTCAATCGCATTATTTGCAGGAATTGTTTTCGGTACTTTATCGTCAATCTGTATAGCGGTTACATTACCGCAATTGTTGGGGCTAAGTGCAGAAAACTACAAATTAAAGTTAGATGAAAAAAGCCAAGCACTAATGGATATGCCATAAAAGCATCACGTTTAAGCTAAATAAAAATGCCGCTATAAAAGCGGCATTTTTTAAACTTTTAACTTAAACTAGCTTAAGTTAATGGTAACAACCTCAGCAGATTCTTGCTCGGGAGCTGCGGCAGGTTGCTTTGGTATATCGGGTTTATCAAGTGCGATATCACCGCCATCAATCACTTCCCCCGTTTTTAACTGCTTAAAATCAAACAACTCATTATCAGCCAAGTGAGAAGGCACCACGTTTTGCATCGCTGTAAAGATACTTTCAATGCGCCCTGGGTGTTCTTCATTCCACTTTGCAAGCATTGCTTTAGTGTGCTTACGTTGAAGGTTCTCTTGCGAGCCACACAAATTACATGGAATGATAGGGTAAGCCTGATGAATAGCGTATTGTTCAATATCTGCTTCTTTACAGTATGCCAATGGACGAATAACCATGTGTTCGCCATTATCACTCATAAGCTTAGCTGGCATGCTTTTGAGCTTACCACCGTAAAACATGTTTAAGAACAAGGTTTCAATCATATCATCGCGGTGGTGACCAAGCGCAATTTTAGTTGCGCCAAGCTCGTTTGCTGTGCGATATAAAATGCCCCGACGCAGGCGTGAACAAAGAGAGCAGGTTGTTTTACCTTCTGGAATGATATCAGTAACGATACTGTAGGTATCTTCTTCAACAATCTTGTATTCTACGTCTTGTGTATCTAGATACTCAGGCAATACATGTTCTGGGAATCCGGGTTGTTTTTGATCTAGGTTGACGACAAAAAGATCAAACTTGATAGGCGCAACACGCTGTAGATGTTTTAGCATTTCTAGAAGGGTATAGCTGTCTTTGCCCCCTGATAAACAGACCATGATGCGATCGCCTTCTTCAATCATATTGAAGTCCATCACGGCTTGACCAGTTTGGCGACGTAAGCGCTTTTGTAACTTATTGAAGTTAAATTGAGCTTTGGCTTGAACAGAATGCGACATTACGGCCCCTTGAGATACTATGCGTAAAAATAAGGGGCGTATTATATGTTATATGCTCAAGGGGAGCTATAGCAAAATTTACAAAGCAACACTAATTAATTTTTTACTAATGGGCTGACATAACCATCGGGTTTGAGTGCGAGCACATCACAGTTTAGGCTATCAATAACATGTTCAGCGGTGTTTCCTACTAACGCTGCGCTTAAACCAGTTCGACCCACTGTACCAATGACTACTAGCTCACTGTTTAACCGCGCCGCAACATCAGGGATGACGTCTTCGGGTAAGCCTTCTTCAATTGCACAATCTTGATGTGCTATTTGGTGTTTGCTTGCAAGTTCATGGGTGGATTCAACATGGTGTTTTTTCACCGATTCGTTGTAAACACTTGGATTAAACTCTGGTATTTCAATTGCTATATTCACTGGTGTTGCTGGATAGGCATTTACTAAACTTAGTTTTGCATTGGCAAGCTCACATAAAAATTGAGCGTCTTTGATTATACGATTATTAAGTGCAAGGTGTTGCTCGTTTTCACTGACTGAGTTTACAGCAGCAAGAATGTTTCCACGCTCTGGCCATGCGTGCTCTTTAACTAGCAATACGGGCGCTGGGCATTTACGAATTAAATGCCAGTCAGTGGGTGTGAAAATAACGGATTTCAGCGTATCGTGCTGATGGGTGCCTTTTACAACCAAGTCAAAATTTTGCTCAATGACGGCATCTATAATTGCTTCGTAGGTACGATTGTGCCAGACGACTTGGCTTTTTATGTCAACCTCAGGATACTGCGCGAGGATATCATCGAGCCAAGCTTGGCGATCTTTTACAACTGCATTTCTCATTGCTTCACGTTCATCACTTGAAAGCATTGTGGTCATTTCATATGAAAAATCATAAATGCTCATAAAAGCAGTGATGCTTGCCCCCGATTTTTTTGCTAAATCGATTGAACGCGAGAGGCTATGTTGAGAATCAACAGTGGGGTCAATAACGGCAAGAATTTGTTGTATAGTATTCATGAGCTGCTCCTTTAACTACTTTTTATACAGTGTAACGTATAATTTGTGGAGTTAAAGGAGCAGCTGAGTAAGTTTTGTTTTAGATCAAGATTTATTTTGCGGAAATAGCAGCGGTATCGCGTAAACCATCATTATCAAGGATAGTTATAAACTTACCTTCAACTTTTATAACATCTGCTTTTTGGAATCGGCTTAATAAACGACTAATCGTTTCTACTGTTAGTCCTAAATAATTGCCTATTTCGCCTCGTGTCATGGTAAATCTAAACTCTTTACGAGAAAAACCACGCTCACCAAAGCGTTCAGATAAATTGTAGATAAAACTTGCTAAGCGTTCTTCTGCTGATTTTTTATTTAACAGTAACAGCATTTCCTGATCATAATTAATTTCATTACTCATCAAACGCATTATTTGCTGGCGCAGTTTAGGTAACTTACCAGAGAGTTCATCTAAAGTATCAAAAGGAATTTCACATACCATAGATGTTTCAAGCGCTTGAGAAAAACTTTGATGTTGCATTTTATTGATTGCATCAAAACCTACTAGGTCTCCGGCAAGGTGAAAGCCTGTTATTTGCTCATCTCCTTGCTCTGACAAGGTGTAAGATTTAAACGATCCTGAGCGAACAGCAAAAATAGCATTTAAAGGCGCACCTGACTCAAATAAAAAATCACCTTTATGTAAAGGTTTTTTGCGCTCAATGATTTCGTCAAGCTTATCCATTTCTTGGCCGTTGAGGGTAAAAGGCAAGCATAACTGGCTGATACTGCAGTCGTTACAGCTAATTGTACAATTGCTTTTTGCTTTGTTAGAAAAATCCATCAGTTAAATCCATTACAGTGCTTTTTTAGTTAGACTAATGCACTAATTTATCAGTTGCAATAATAAGTAAGTATATACCGTACCAAATAAGAATGCTGCCCATAGCGATTCTGGCCCATGGGTGGTTAAGTATTTTATGTATAAACTGGGCACTCATTCCCATGCTCAACATGGCAGGAAATGTCCCAAATGCAAAAAATAACATAACAAAGGCGCCTTCTAAAGCAGTTTGGCTTGTCATTGCCCATGTTAATGCTGAATAGACTAAACCACAAGGTAGCCATCCCCATAAAGCGCCATAGGCGAGTGCTTTTGGCAGCGAATTAACGGGCATAAGGTAGCGATTTAGTTTAACTAAATGTTGCCATACCAATGTTTTTCCAAGCGATTCAAGCCACTGTAAACTGGCTCCCAAACGCATAATATAGAGGCCAACCAGTAGCATAAATACGCCACTTAAAATGGCTAAAGTGAGCGAAAAAAGATGGTTTTGGCTGGCAAAATGACTACTTATGCCTGCGACCAATGCACCTGCGAGCATATAACTGCTAGCACGCCCCAAATTGTAAGCAACAGTATAAAAAATAGGGCGGCGCTTATCTGTTGCCAATTGTAATGAACTGGCTATGCCTCCACACATTGCAATACAGTGGCCACTGCCGATGAGCCCCATAATAAACGCGCTAATGTAAAGAGGGTCAATCATTGCTTTTATTATGTTGCTCTTTATCGTCTTCAAATAAAATGCTGTGGCCTTGCTTGTTTAGATCTGAAAATTGCTCTCCACGTACAGCCCAAAAGAAAACGCCAATGGCGATAATAACAAACAAAATTGCAATCGGGATCAAAATATAAATTATGCTCATAGCTTTAATAACCTCAATGAATTACTGATCACAATAATTGAACTTGCAGACATTCCTATTACAGCCATCCAAGGAGCAACTAGCCCCAATGCTGCAAGTGGAAGAATAGAGCCGTTATAGATTAACGAAATCGCTAAATTCTGTTTAATTATTCGACGTGTTTTTTTAGAAACAGTCATCAAATGTGAAATTGCAGACAAGTCGCTATTTAGTAATACCACATCAGCTGTGTTTTTAGAAATATCAGCACCTGTTTCCATAGCAATAGATAAATGAGCGCTGTTGAACACTGGGCTATCGTTTATACCATCGCCCACCATCGCGACAACATCACCTTGGGCTGACCATTTTTCTACTTCACTTTGTTTGTCTTGTGGTAAACAGCCAGACTTGTAACTATCAAGATTAAGTTTCTCAGCAATTTTCTTTCCTGCACTCGATGCATCACCCGTTAACATATGACAGGTTAAGTTTTGCTGATGCAAAGAAGCGATTAAACCTTTTGCGTTAGACTTAATTTCGTCAATTAAGTAAAAATGGGCCACTGGTTGATGGTCGACATAAAAGGTGGCTTGAGCATTGCTTTTTTGTGTGTTGAACCAACCACTTTTACCGATGGCATAATGGTGTTGCTCATCCTCACCTGTGATGCCTTCACCGGGAACAATCGTAATATTAGTTAAATGGCGTAAGGTCGGAGTAAATTCATTGAAAGCTGATGCAATAGGGTGTTCAGAGTAGCTCTCTAATTGCGCCGCAAGCGATAAAATGTTCTCTTTTTGATATTGGCTATCAATAATGTCGATTTTTTCGAAGCTAAAACGCCCTTGTGTTAGCGTGCCTGTTTTATCAAACGCAATACGCGTTAGTTGTGGTAATGTTTCAAGCACATGGGATTGTTTGATGAGTACACCTTTACGTGTGAGTGTGGCAACAGCACACGTTAAAGCGGTTGGGATCGCTAGACTTAATGCACACGGACAGGTAGCAACAAGTACAGCAATGGTGATCCAAAAAGCATGTTCAGGGTCGATTTGATACCACCCTATAGCAGTTAAAGAGGCAAAAACTAACAAGCAGGCAACGAACCATTGCGCTACTTTGTCGGTTACTTCAACTAGTTTAGGCCTTGTAGCCAGGGCACTATGCTGTAGTTTTATTATTTGGTTTAAAAGTGTATTTTGGCCTAATTTATTAATGCGTATTTCAATCACGCCATCGTGATTAACGGTGCCTGCGAATACTTGGTGTTCAATATATTTATTAACAGGTAAGTGTTCACCTGTCATCATTGATTCGTCTACCGTTGTAGTACCTGCAGACACAATTCCATCAGCAGGAATTGTTTCACCGGCTTTAACCAAGACACGGTCATCTAATTTTAGTTTTTTCGCTGCAATGATATGTTCTTGCCCGTTCGCATCAAGGGTACGAGCAGTTAGTGGCAGTAACTTTTGCAGATTGGCAGTGAACTCACTCGCTTTAAGGCGCGCCCTAAACTCTAAGTATTTTCCTAACAGCAGTAAAAATGTAAACATACAAATGGATTCAAAGTACACCTCGCCAACATCCATTACTGTGGCATAACTGCTTGCGGCATACGCGCCAAAAATGGCTAAAGAAACAGGTAGATCCATGTTTAATTGCTTGGCTTTTAGCCCATTAATAGCATTTGTTAAAAATGGCAATGCACTGTATAAAATCACGGGAGAAGCTAATATAAGGCTTATCCATCGGAAGTACTGTTCAAAATCATCTTCCATCCCAGAAAACATGCCGAAATACATGGCAAATGCAAACATCATTACTTGCATCGTCATTAAACCAGCAACACCAAGACGGCGAATATATGCTTTTGCGACAAGTTGTTTTTGACTTGCTTCGATATCCGCTTGAAATGGGTAGGCTTTATAGCCTATTTCAAGCAGGGACTTGATGATTTCGCTAAGAGGTAAGGCGTCTTTGTGCCATTGGATCATAGCACGATTGGTCGATGTATTTACATCAACTCGCTTCACGGCTGGCATATTGAGTAGTTGTTTTTCAATTAGCCATGCACAGGCCGCACATGTAATACCTTCAACCGTTAAAAGAACTTCGCTTACGTCGTTGGTTTGCGAAATAAATTCTTCTTGAATATCTGGATTATCATAACTAGTAATAAATGCGAGTTGTTCAGGTACCAGTTGCTCAACTTTTCCTGCACGCACTGTCCGAAATTTATAATAATCAGTCATACCTTGCGCAACAATTGTTTCAGCAACTGTTTGACATCCAATACAACACATAGGCTCAGCGATACCGTCAATCTCGACGGTCGCACTAAATCCAGAGGGAACACTTTCAAGACAGTGAAAGCAATTATTAGCCATGATGATACAACTACTTATATTCAGGATTAATCGCGATACTTTGCTGGTTAGGCAAGGTAATGTTTTCTTTTAGCTTCCAACTTGCATCTGTTGGTTCAATAAATACGGTATAAGTCCCTTCACTATAAGGCTCAACTATCGCAGTAAACTCACCATTAGCATTAGGTGTTAAATGAACATTAAAATCATGCTCTCCAATAGTACGGTGGTAAAAAGAGACTTTTAAAGAGTGAATATTACTGGTGTCGCCTTTAGTGAACTTAAAGCTGATTTTGTCATGTTCAGCAGTTAGGTTACCGTGTAAGTAAAGCGCTTTAGCTTTGTCAAACTTGCTTAGCTCTAAATTAATTGCTTTTCCTTTTTTATAGTAATCGTCAACAACCATGTCAGGTCCATTTCCGATAGCAGTGATAAACAACGATATACAACCAATAATGGCAACAAGAGGGAAAAAAATTAAAAACCAAGGCCAGAAATTTTTATACCAAGGAGTAGGGCTCATAAATACACTTCATTAGTTTGTGATGGGGACATTTTATAGGATTTGTTTTAAAAAGACTAAAAAAAAGCCTCCGAATGGAGGCTTTTTTGATCTCAATTAATGTATTGAAATAAAAGATGAAAGTTACAACATTTTATTAACGTTGTGATTATTTATCTTGCGATAAACTATAAACATACGCTGTTAATAAGTGTACTTTTTCTTCACCTAAAATATCTTTCCATGCTGGCATAACACCTGCGCGGCCATTAAGCAGTGTTTCTTCAACAGCACGTTGAGAACCACCGTACAACCAAATATTGTCGGTTAAGTTAGGTGCACCAAACGGTAGGTTATGAGCAACAGACCCTTTACCATCAGCACCGTGACACGCCGCACACATTGCAAACTTGGCAGCACCCGCTTCAGCATCTTTTTGATTAACTGTACGACCAGATAAACTTAGAACGTGAGCGGTCATTTCTTTAACGCCTTGTTCACCCAAAGCTGCACCCCATGGTGGCATTGCTGCAACGCGACCATACAGAAGTGTTTCTTTGATTTTGTCAGGCGTGCCGCCGTATAACCAATCGTTATCAGTTAGGTTAGGGAAGCCCATACCACCACGTGCATCAGAGCCGTGACATTGTGAACAGTTTTGTGCGTATAAACGCTGACCAATTTCGAGGGCTTTTTCGTCTGTTACAAGTGTTTCAATATCTTGTTTTGCAAAGCCTTCAAATATAGGACCAAAACGCTCATCAGCAGCTTTGTACTCTTGGTCAAGTTTTACATATTCACCATTAGCATGCGCTTCTTCAATTGCTTTTTTAGATTCAGCTAAAGAAGTAACACCTTGGTTTGAACTCGTCCACTTAGCTAAGCCTTCCCAGTTACCTAAACCTGGGTATGCTGCTAAATAATAGACTGACCATCCAAATGTTGCGAAGAACATGTAAGTCCACCATTTAGGTAGTGGATTGTTTAGCTCTTCAATGCCATCAAATTCATGCCCACAACTTTCACCTTCTTTAACACCAGCGTAGTTTGTTAAATTCCACACTAGTAAGCCAAAGATGATAAGTAAGCATGCAAGGGTTAATACAATAACCCAAATACTCCAAAAGCTAGTCATTTCTCAGACCCCTTTTCCTCGTTAGAGAGTGTTTTGTTGTGTTTGCTCTCGTCTTCAAAAATAGCATTAGCGGCGTCTTTAAAACGCGTTTTGCTACGTTTGCTATATGCCCACACAACAATCACAATAAACAATACTAAAATTACCAGAGTTAATATGCCTCTGTATGTTCCGTAATCCATAATCAATTACTTCAAATGCGTGCCAAGCTGTTGCAGGTAGGCGATAAGGGCTTGCATTTCTGTCGCACCTTTACCGTCATTCATTGCATCAACTTTAGCAATATCAGCGATTAGTTCTTCATCACTACCGTAACCTAAACCAGGGTGAGCTGGGTTTTGTGGGTTGATAGCGAATGTATCACGGAAAATCTTTAGCTTTTTCAGAGTCAGGCTAGTATCAACGTGATTCTCAGCTAACCAAGGGTATCCTGGCATATTCGATTCAGGTACTACATCACGAGGATTAACTAAGTGAGCATAGTGCCAATCATCTGAATAACGTTTACCTACACGAGCTAGGTCTGGACCAGTACGCTTAGAACCCCATTGGAATGGGTGATCCCATACTGATTCACCTGCAACAGAGTAGTGACCATAACGCTCAACTTCGTCACGGAATGGGCGAATCATTTGCGAGTGACAGTTGTAACAACCTTCACGAACGTAAATATCACGGCCTTCCATTTCAAGTGCGTTTAGTGGACGTAATCCATCAACAGGCTTCGTTGTATCGTCTTGGAACATTAGCGGAGTGATCTCAACCAATGCACCAAAACTAATAGCAAAAACAGTCAAGATAGCCATCAGGCCGATATTCTTTTCAACTATTTCATGTTTGTTTTGTGAATTATTATTGCTCATCATCTCGCTCCGTTATGCTAACTGTGCTTGCGCGTCTAATTTCAACGAATCGTTTTTCGCTGCAATAGTACGGTAAACGTTATAAGCCATAACCAACATACCCGCTACGATGAATACACCGCCAAGGAAGCGCATAACATAGAAAGGATAAGATGCTTGTAGTGACTGAACAAAGCTGTACATCAATGTACCGTCAGAATTAACTGCACGCCACATTAGACCCTGCATTACACCTGAGATCCACATCGCAACGATGTAAAGTACAACACCAACGGTATGTAACCAGAAGTGTGTATTTACAAGTTTCACACTGTACATACGACCTTGTGAGAACAATGCAGGAATAAGGTGGTAAATAGCACCGATTGAAATCATAGCAACCCAACCTAACGCACCAGAGTGAACGTGACCAACAGTCCAGTCAGTGTAGTGAGATAATGCATTTACAGATTTAATTGCCATCATCGGTCCTTCAAAGGTAGACATACCATAGAAAGAAAGTGAAACAACTAAGAAACGAAGTACTGGATCAGTACGTAGCTTGTGCCATGCACCAGACAGGGTCATGATACCGTTGATCATACCACCCCAAGAAGGGACGAATAAGATAATAGACATCACCATACCTAAGCTTTGCGTCCAATCTGGAAGCGCAGTGTAGTGTAGGTGGTGAGGACCAGCCCAAATATATAAAGAAACAAGTGCCCAAAAGTGAACAACTGATAAACGGTAAGAATAAACCGGACGACCCGCTTGTTTTGGTACAAAGTAATACATCATACCAAGGAAACCAGCAGTCAATAAGAAGCCTACAGCGTTGTGACCATACCACCATTGAACCATTGCATCTACAGCGCCTGCATAGATTGAATATGATTTAGTGAGTGATACTGGTACAGCCATACTATTAACAATGTGCAATACTGCAACAGTAATAATGAAGCCTGCATAGAACCAGTTTGCAACATAGATATGTGATACCTTACGCTTAGCGATAGTACCCATAAATACGATAGCGTAGGTTACCCATACAACCGCAATTAAAATATCGATTGGCCATTCAAGCTCTGCATATTCTTTAGATGAAGTAATACCTAAAGGCAATGTTATAGCTGCAAGGACAATAACTAATTGCCAGCCCCAAAAGGTAAAGGCGGCTAATTTGTCTGAAAGAAGGCGCGTTTGACATGTACGTTGCACAACATAGTAAGATGTTGCGAAAAGTGCACTGGTACCAAATGCGAAAATAACTGCGTTCGTATGTAACGGACGAAGTCGAGAGTATGTTAACCATGGTGTATCAAAGTTAAGTGCTGGCCAAGCTAATTGGGCAGCAATCAGAACCCCAATACCCATGCCAACGATGCCCCAAATCACTGTCATAATAGCGAATTGGCGTACAACTTTATAGTTGTACTCAGTTTGTGATGCTACTGTTTGGCTCATTTTCTGGCTTCCGCTGCAATATATGCGTTTAGAAATGAATTACCCACTTTAAAAAAGTGGGGCCTACTATTACTCCACAAGTGTGTTACCTAAAACCTTCAAAGCGTTGACTGCTTCAGAAAACAAACTCGAGAAACCCTTATTTTTGCGGGGGAAATGATAAAATTTTTGGCCTAAAAAAGATAGGTCAATTGCATAAAATTATGACATCAATCAATTTTTATCATGTTGTTGATTATTTTTTGACATACTTTTTAATCTTATGCGAGTAATTATTCTTCAGTTGTTGTCTTTTATCGCTGTGCTTATTAGTATCTCTTGCCTATACACTAGGAGTTACGATGCAATTTAAAAAAAGATCACTGCTTTTACTTTCAGTTATTAGCCTGACTGCATGCAAGCCTCAAAAGACAAGTATAGAAGAGCAGACAACAGTCGCAAGTTGTCTTTTAAATGAACCATGTGCCTATGACCAACAAGTAAAAGTGTGGTTATCAGAGTTGACAGTCACGCCAGAAACTCCTTTTACTATAAACTTATCAGTACCTGAAGGCTTGCAAGTTAAAGGTTCCAAGCTTGAAGGTGTAACTATGTATATGGGATACATCCCTGTTTTTTTTGAATCAGTAGCAGGTAAACTGCGTGCGACTACTATGGTGGGAGTTTGTTCTGAAAAAAATATGGAATGGAAACTAACCATAGAGTTAAAAGATCAGCAAGGTGATAACTCCCAAATTTCCTATAATTTTATTGTCAAACAGTAGTCATTTATTGTTCCTCCTCTTTATCTTCTGCTTACGTTAACTTATCTAGTTATAAATTTAGTCTATTTTTAACTACTTACTACACTACGGTGCTTATTTACTCACTAATTTTGCATAATTATGGTTAGTAATTAACAGTGAGTTTTACGGTTTCTATAAAACTGTGTGATCAAGATGTGAATTTTCTATATTAGGTATTTATAACGAGTGGTTACATTCGATTACAAACTCCGCTTATTTGATTTCATTCGTTTTTTTACTGTGGTTTGCATCCTATATCCAATTGAATTCAAACTGTTTTATCGTGTTAACAATGAAACATCAATTAACTTATGTACCCCTTAAAGGTCTGTAGAAATTAAGGTGTATAAATGATGCTTTAGCATTCAGTTTTCGTTCAGTTAAATCAGCCTAAGTTGCCCCCCGCTGACTCGTCATTCTAACAATATCGAGCGGCTTTACCTGATAAAGGTACCTTTTCCAACAAGTAGGGTTTAACATGAAAAAATCAATTCTTGGTTTAGCTGTTGTTTCAGCAATTCCTATGTTCTCAACAAGTGTTATTGCTGCAGACGAAGCAGCTCAGTCTATTGAAAAAATCCAAGTAACGGGTTCTCGCATTAATAGAACAGATATGGAAACCTCAAGTCCAGTTACTGTAATTAGTGATGACTTCATAGTACAAAGTGGTTATACATCTGTAGAAGATATTTTATCAAACCAGCCTTCAGCAGCAGGTATGAATATTGGTGGAACGACAAATAACGGTTCTGGTGGTTCTGCTACAGTAAACTTGCGTGGCATGGGCTCTCAGCGTACGTTAGTGCTTTTAAACGGTCGCCGTATGGTCTCTTCAGGAACTGGTGCTGATTCATCAGTTGATTTAAATACTATCCCAGTTGCGATGATTAAATCGATCGAGATCCTTAAAGATGGCGCTTCAGCCGTTTATGGTTCTGATGCGATTGCCGGCGTAGTTAATATTATTACTAAGAAAGACTATGAAGGTTCAGAAGTAAGCTTAGAAGCAAGCC
The DNA here is from genome assembly GCF_054960735.1 of Pseudoalteromonas sp. RWi3. Lineage (NCBI taxonomy): Bacteria > Pseudomonadati > Pseudomonadota > Gammaproteobacteria > Alteromonadales > Pseudoalteromonadaceae > Pseudoalteromonas > Pseudoalteromonas sp. RWi3. The sequence continues at coordinate 248,612 of NZ_JBHNYL010000001.1, read as the reverse complement.
AAACAGGTCATGGCGATGGAAGTAGCTATGGTTTTAGTGCTTTACATGGCATGCAGTTGGGTGATGGCAACTTAGTTGTTGGCGCACAATACACTGACCGTGGTGACATTATTCAGTCTGACCGTGATTTCGTTGAACCAGGTTGTTCTTCATTTGTACCATCAGGTACACTTGGTGGCCAGTTACCTGATGGAAATGGTGGTTTTGAGTCGGGTGAGAAATGCTATGATTATACAACTAGCAGCTATGCTTTAACACCTAATAAACTTTATAGTGTTTTTTCAAGCTTCAATACTGAACTAGACTCAGATACATACTTTAATGTAGATTTGATGTACACACGTCGTGATTCTGAGCAACAGTTAGCACCACAGCCTGCAGATATTGATTTGGATTCATCTAAGCTTGATAGCAGCTACACAGCTGGTTTTGCTGAAGATGGCGTTGTACCAAGCGAATTAAACTACCGTCGTCGCATGGTTGATGCTGGTCCGCGTATGTATGCTCAAAAGACTGATACTTATCGTGCGTCTATTGCATTAGAAGGTACTTTAGACAATGGTTCTGGTTGGGATGTAAGTGCAACTTATGGTCGCAATGATTCAAAAGATAGCGTTGGCAACTCTATCCATGCAGGTAACATGGAGCAAAGTATTTATACTAATCAAGCTACATGGTTCAGTGGTAATGTACTAGATAGAAGCTTCTTAGAATCAAGTGACACTATCTACACAGAGCAAAATGAAGGCGGTAATGAACAATTCATTCTTGCTGCTGGCTATAACGGCTTAACAGATAATGATATTGGCTACGCTGTAGGTATCGAAAATCGTTACGAAAGTGGTTATTACACACCTGACTTGATCACTCAATTAGGTCAAAGTACAGCGGCCCAGCAAGATCCAACAGAGGGTAACTACTCTGTACAGTCTGCTTATTTTGAAGCTTCAATGCCTGTACTTGAATCTGTTACTCTTGAAGGTGCTGTACGCTACGATGATTACTCTACTTTCGGCGGCGCTACAACGTGGAAACTAGGTGCTACATGGCGTGTAACAGACGAGTTCATGGTACGTTCTGTATTAGCAACTGGCTTTAGAGCACCAAACGTTTCAGAATTATATGGTGGTAACACTGGCTCATTTGATTATCTTGCTGATCCGTGGGGTAATGAATTAGATGACCAAATTAAAGTAAATTATACAAGTGACCCAGATTTACAAGCTGAAGAAAGTGACTCATTTACCTTTGGTGTTGTATGGGAAGTAATGGATAACTTATCAACAACAGTTGATTATTGGCAGTTTGATATCTCTAATGCAATTAGTCGTCTAAATGTTCAAAACGAAATGAATAACTGTTTTGCAGGTGATGCTAACTCATGTGCTGCTGTTAATATTACATCAGACGGTGATTTATCTAATCTCAGCTCTGCTCTAACAAATGTTGGTACTCAAGAAACTTCAGGTATTGATTGGAATATCGCATACACTGCAGATAGTTTCCGCGTTAACTTAGATACTACTTTCTTACTTGATTTTACTGAAGATGATATTGAGTATGAAGGTACAATTGATGGAAATATTGGTGGTTACTCTGAAATCAAGTCAAACCTTTCAGTTAACTATACAATCAATGATGATATCAGCCTTCTTTATAATGCCCGCTACCTTAAAGGTATGGGCGGTGAATATTATGGTGATACATTCGAAACTGATGATGTAATTTACCACGATATCTCAATGAACTACCAGATTAATGATGACTTAAGTCTAACTGGTGGTGTTAATAATATCTTTGATAAAGAACCTGAGCCAGTGCTAGGCGGAAATGACATGGGCACAGTGCCAGCTGTCTATGATGTTATTGGTACTCGCTTCTTTGCAAATATGAGCATCAAATTTTAATTATTGATTATAACTAATCTATTCTAAGGCCTAGTTTTTACTAGGCCTTTTTTTATTGAACAATTTTAAATGTGACAGTAAACTAATGTATATAAATAATTCATTAGGAGAATTGATTGTTAAAACAGGATGAAAATTTATCCTTTATTATAGAACCCGAGCTAAGCCCGCGCTCAGAACAACGTATTGACCTGTATTTTTCTATTCCCAACGAAATGGGTATCAACCCGCAAACCCTCAGTGAAGAAGCGTATTTCAATAATCATTTTAAGTCTCATTTAGCTTATAACGCTAAAAATATTCACCTGCCTTTAGTACGAAGCCGTTTTGTGAGTAAAAATAAAGGTGAGCAACAAGATTACCGACAAAATCTCAACTTGTATTGTTATCAGGTTAGGCTCGCCATTGATACCGATGTTAAAGATGCACTTAAAATAACAGACAAAGATGCTTTTTATATCCGCGCGACTGAGTTAGCTGAGCAGAGTAAAGGGTTATTAAAAAAACTGCGCCGTTATACACCTGATAATGAAAAACTGGTGTCATTTTACACCAATGCAGATAATTATTTGAGCTGGCAAATTGAACAATCATTTTTAAAATTACTCGACGAAGGCCCTAGAAGTAGTGATCATGCTAAAGAGCGCAGTGACTTATTGAACTTTTGTAAAGCAGAGCAAGCATACAGGCAAGAACATCAATATAACTCTGAGTCCACTTTACAAGACGCAAACAGAATCACAAACAAGATGCGCTTATTACAGCGACTTATTGAACACGGGGTTGTACTTAATCGTCATACACGACATTTAAATAGCTATTTAAAACGACTCGTAAAAGGCTCTGTTACTGCTGTGATTATGGCGTTTGTAATGGTTGTTGTTCTAAATGCACGAAGTAATTTTACTGAAATAACAGCGACCTTAGTGGTAATTCTTGGTGCGATTTACGGTATGCGTGAAATATTTAAAGAAGACATTACACGTGTTATTTGGCGAACCATTGTCAAAGGGCGGCCAAAGTGGCGCTTTCAGTTTAGAAATAGTGTCACAAAGGATAAAATTGCGACCCAATTTATTTGGCTTGAATATACTCGGTTTAAACGAATTCCAGAAAGTGTGCGTAATATATTTTCAAAGCGTAGGCAACAAAACCGATTGGCTGCTCAGTGGTTTCATTTTGCTAGTGAGACACGTGTTGGAGCAAAAGAATTTTTGCCAGGCTACGATACGTTGCAACAAACACTTCGCTTTAGCCTCGCACCATTTACGCGTTATTTGAAAAAAGGCGAAGGTAAGCTTTATCATTTAGATAGCAGTAAAATTTCAAAGCAAAGTGTTGAACGCCGTTATCAGTTAAATGTAGTTGTGGTGTATCAAAGCCAAGATAAAACGACACACCAACGCTATAAAATAACCTTGAATCGCAGTAAAATCGTAAATATAGAACTTATTTCCAGTAAAAAAGAATAACGTCCAATTTTTAAAATATATGGTAGGGGTTAAACTACCATATATTTAAAATCATCATTAAGTGTTGATTCGTCTTATTTTTCTAAGCCTTTTTTGCTATACAAAGATACTTTATCAGAGACTAACGTAATTTCGATATTTTTTGTTTCATCTCCCCAAACACAATTCGTGTGAAGTGTTTTTTCTACGCAATTATCTGCACTTCCTAAAATAGCTTCCACTTGTGTTTTGTCCATGCCGATAGAGATCTTTTCGTAGTTCTCAAGGCTCACTTTTGAGCAAGCTGCTAGCGATAAAGTTGCAGCAATAATTAGTATTTTTTTCATGGAAACCTTCCTTTTAATGTTTAAATTTTCTTATTTGAACAATCATACCCATTTTCGGGTGGTCAAAATAATGAACTTCACCACTGATCACGCGTTTAAACTGTGCAAAGCGTGCGCTTTGAAGCTCGCCATTTTCTAGCTTTTCAGTAAAATCAAATTCAGTATTAATGTAAAGATAGTGGCGTAAGTAAATATTAAATAAGCCTTCTAATTGCCACTTGTCAGATGTGTCTTGAGCTACGGGCATAAGTTGCTGTGACGAAGGGTTAATAACGCTGATAAAACTATCATTAAAGCGAGTGTCAGCAGCTATAGGCTTTGTTTGAAGGTGTTTGCCACCATACAGTTTGATACTTTGTGAACGAGACTTTCTTACACCTTTAAATCGCCACCCAGTGTGTAAAATGGGTTTAAGCCCCTTACGAACTAGTTCACGCTGTTGATCTAAAAACTGTAATTGCTCAGGGCTGAGCAGGTAGGTCTCGAGCATATCATCTCTTACATCGGCATTAGGAGTTAAAGGCAAAGTATCGTAACTGCTAACGTAATCAATCGTATCATCACATAAATTAGAGCGTCTGGCACCAATAACAGAGTCAGTTAATGATGTTGAGTTAAAGCGCGTGTCGCCATTAATACACTCTGTTTTTGCTTGCGCAACGTACCAAGGCGTCAGTAAGTCAACGGTATTTTTTGCCTTGATGGGCTGTTTTTTTAAGCTAAAGTCCTCTTGTAGAAATGGGGCAGGGCGCTGCTCAAAAATCAGTACCTCTACTTCAAACCATCGCTGTGCGAATGCTGTGCTGCTAAATATACAACATAAAATTAATAATGATTTTTTAAACAACATTAATGGCTAACCTTTTTAGAGAAATCTGCAATCATTGCAGTGACCATCTTTAAGCGCTCACGGGCATTTGCCTCTCTGATCGCAAAGCGCAGTTTATTTGCGCCATCCATTTTGTACACATGGGGTGCACTTTGTATCAAACCAATTATGAAGCTTGGGTTAACCTTTGTATCTTGAGTAAATTCAAAGTAACCACCTTTCGGATTTGCTTCAATCTTTTTAATACCTAATTCACTGGCTTTAAGTTTTAGCTGCTGCAAGCTAAATAGGTTTTTAGTAGCGTCAGGCAGTAAACCAAAGCGGTCAATTAACTCGACTTGAAGTTCGTCCATATCATCTACAGTAGCACAGCTTGCAATACGTTTGTAAATACCCAAACGGGCGTTTACATCATGAATATAGTCATCAGGTAATAATGCGGCGAGTTTTAAATCGACCTCACTTTGCTGTTGTAATAAGTTATCAAGTGTTGGCTCTTTACCTTCGCGCAATGATTGTACGGCTTGTTCAAGCATTTCCATGTATAAATTAAAGCCAATGGTTTGCATTTGTCCTGATTGATCATCACCGAGTAATTCACCCGCACCACGAATTTCTAAATCGTGTGTCGCTAGTGCAAAGCCCGCGCCTAAATCCTCAAGCGATTCGATGGCTTCTAAGCGTTTTACCGCATCTTTAGATAATGACTTAGGGTGACCTGTTAATAAATAAGCGTACGCTTGATGATGGCTACGACCCACACGACCACGCAGCTGATGCAGTTGCGCAAGGCCTAACTTATCTGCTCGGTCCATGATGATGGTATTGGCGGTTGGAATATCTATACCGGTTTCTATAATGGTGGTACACACTAAAACATTATATTTTTGATGATAAAACTCACTCATCAACTGTTCGAGTTCACGCTCGCGCATTTGTCCGTGGGCTGACGCGACACTTGCTTCAGGCACCCATTCGCTGATCTCTTGAGCCACGCGATCAATGGTTTCTACATTGTTATGCAAAAAGTACACTTGGCCGCCGCGTTTGATTTCACGTAATACAGCTTCACGAATAAGCTCTGCATCGCGCTGACGAACAAATGTTTTTACTGCAAGGCGTTTAGCTGGTGGAGTGGCGATAATTGATAAATCACGCATGCCACTCATCGCCATATTCAATGTACGTGGAATTGGTGTTGCGGTAAGCGTTAAAATATCAACATCGGCGCGTAATGATTTTATCTTTTCTTTTTGACGCACTCCAAAGCGGTGTTCTTCATCAACAATAAGTAGGCCTAAATCTCTAAAATTAATATCTTGTTGGATTAACTTGTGCGTACCGATGACAATATCGAGTTTACCTTCGGCCATCTTTTCAAGGGTGTCTTTTTGCTCTTTAGGTGAGTTAAAGCGTGAAAGCACACCGACTTCAATAGGGAAATCAGCAAAACGATCTTTAAAATTTTCAAAGTGTTGTTGGGCAAGTAATGTAGTGGGGACTAACACGGCTACTTGTTTATTGTCGTTTACGGCAATGAAAGCGGCGCGCATAGCGACTTCGGTTTTACCAAAGCCAACATCACCACACACCAATCTATCCATGGCATGTTTGCTTTGCATATCACCAAGCACAGCTTCAATGGCATTGCGTTGGTCGTCGGTTTCTTCAAATGGGAAACCATCACTAAACGCGCGGTATGCACTGCCATCGAGGGCAAACGCGTTGCCTGGTTTTGCTTGGCGCTGGGCATAAATATCAAGCAGTTCTGCTGCGACGTCACGTACTTTTTCAGCGGCACGTTTTTTTGCTTTTTCCCAAGCGTCAGAGCCTAGTTTATGCAGCGGCGCAGTGGCTTCTTCACCACCAGAATAACGGCTTAACATGTGTAAGGCAGATACGGGGACGTAAAGCTTAGCTTCACCGGCATAGGTGATGGTTACGAACTCAGTGACGAGTCCTGCAGCATCAATAGTTTGTAGCCCTTGGTAACGCCCAACACCATGGTCTAAATGCACGATGGGTTGGCCTACTTTAAGCTCAGCTAAGTTACGGATCAGTGCATCTTGGCTTGCTTCGTATTTATGCTTTCGACGACGGCGCTGAGATACTTTAATACCCAGTAATTCTTGTTCGGTAATAATACTAAGCGCAGGCTTTGCACTTAATAATACACTTTGCTCAAGCGGGCTTACGATTAAACCTACATCGCTATTGCTAGCAGTAAAATCATCAAACGAGTCAAACTCTTTGAGTTTTAAGCCAATGGGTTTGAGTAATGTAAGTAAAGACTCACGACGTCCGTCAGATTCTACCGAGATCAGCACGCGGCCTTTTTGTTTCTTTTGCGCCGCTATATATTCAATAAAAGCTTGATACGGTTCATGTTGCTTATGATCAATTCGTACAGCTGGCAGTTCGCCTATTGCTAAATTTTTATTCCCTGCTTTGGTGGGTAATTTAGCTTGGCTTAAGCGTATACGGGCAAAATTGCCTAAGTTTGAAAACAGTTCATTGAGTGGCTGATAAAGCTCGGTTGGTTCGAGTAGGGGCCTAAGCGGATCTACACGGCGGTTTTCATAGCGAACATTTACATCATGCCAAAATTGATCGGCAGCATGCTCTAAATCACCATATTGCATAACCGTTGTGGTATCTGGTAGGTATTCAAATATGGTTGCAAGCTGCTCAAAAAATAGCGGCATATAATACTCAATACCTGCAGGCCAGTTTCCTTTAGTGACTTGCATGTATACGGAGTCTTGCTCTGAGCTGGCGCCAAACTTTTCGCGGTAGTTTATTCTAAAACGCTCAATGTCACTTTCATTAGTCGGAAACTCATGGGCAGGGAGTAACTCTATTTTGTCTACTTTTTCGTCAGAGCGTTGAGTTTCAACATCGAATAGGCGAATTGAGTCGAGCTCGTCGTCAAAAAAATCTAACCTAAATGGGTGCGGGCTCCCCATAGGGTATAAATCTACAATTGAGCCACGAATTGCGTATTCACCGTGCTCCATAACCTGCTGAACATGCAAATAACCTGCTTGCTCAAGATTACTTCGTAAGCTGTGTGTGTCGAGGTTATCGCCAACTTTAAAGTTAAGCGTAGAGCCATAAATAAATGAGGCCGGGGCTGTACGCAGCATTAGCGTAGATACAGGCACAATTAATACACTTTGCTGTTCTTTTTTTAGTGTATTGAGGGTCGCCAAACGTGACGAAATTATATCTTGGTGCGGTGAGAAGTGATCATACGGCAGTGTTTCCCAATCAGGAAACACCATTACCGGGTGATCAGGTAATAAATAATCAAGTTCCGTCTCTAAGCGCAGCGCACTGGGTGTATCTGGGGTAACAATCAGCACTAAGCTGTCTTGTTGTTTTACCCCTTGTGCAATAGCGATACTTAAACCACTACCGCTGAGTTGCCCCCATTGAATTTTATCTTTTTGAGATTTTACCCAAGGCAAGGCTGCCCATTGCGCAAACGCCATTTATTACTCCTTTAGTCAGTCTTTAACTGATTTATTATTAGTCACGGTAAATTTTAGTGAGGTCTTGATAGTGATCAATTCGGCGATCACGTAAGTAAGGCCATATACGTCTTACGTTCTCTGAACGTTTTTGATCAAGTTCTACCACTAAAATTTGCTCGTCAGTATTATTTGCTTCGCTGAGCATTTCACCTTGAGGGCCTGCAATAAATGAATTGCCCCAAAATTGAATACCGTCACTTTGCTCGCTTGGGTCACTTTCATGGCCTACGCGGTTAGCACTGATAACCGGCACGCCATTAGCAACAGCGTGGGCGCGTTGCGAAATAACCCACGCATCTTTTTGTCGTGTTTTTTCGCCGTCATCGTCACGTGGGTCCCAACCAATCGCGGTTGGGTAAATTAATAACTCAGCACCCGCCATCGCCATCAAGCGTGCAGCTTCAGGGAACCATTGATCCCAACACACCAACACGCCTAATTTACCAACTGAGGTTTGAATGGGCTCAAAGCCCAAATCACCTGGGGTAAAGTAAAACTTTTCATAAAATCCAGGATCATCAGGAATGTGCATTTTACGATATTTACCCGCAATCGTGCCGTCTTTTTCCAGCACTACAGCAGTATTGTGATAAAGACCGGTGGCACGTTTTTCAAACAATGAGGCCACGATGACAATATTTAACTCTTTTGCTAATTTGCCTAATGTGTCACTACTTGGCCCCGGGATAGTTTCTGCTAAATCAAAAACATCAACGTCTTCAGTTTGGCAAAAGTACAGGCTGCGGTGTAGCTCTTGCAGCACCACAAGTTGAGCGCCTTGGCTTGCAGCTTCACGTATCCCGGCAATTGATTTGGCCATGTTTTGCTCAGCGTTATCATTATTGCTTTGTTGCACTAAGGCAACGGTTAATTTATTTGACGAAGTCATTGTGTTGCTCCAGCTAAGAATCCGCGAGGTAACTGCATGGTAATGCAATGTAAGCTGCCAAATTGATGAATAATAGGCAAACAATTTACCCCAATGATTGAGTGATCAGGGTAGGCACGCTGAATTTGTTCAAGTGCTTTAGCATCGTTTTCATCATTGTAAGTGGGTACCAATACGGCATCATTGATAATTAAATAATTTGCGTAGGTTGCTGGCAGTCTATCGCCATCAGCGTTAAACACCGCTTTTGGCCAAGGCAAATCAATCAAGGTATAAGGGTGACCTGATGGCGTTTGAAAACCTTTCAATTGTGTTTGCATTTTATCGAGCGCGTCAAAATGCTCATCCGTTGTATCATCACACTTAACATAAACAAGCGTGTTGTTCGGTGCAAAGCGCACAAGGGTATCAATATGGCTGTCTGTATCGTCACCAGCTAAATAACCATGATCAACCCATAAAAATGAACTGACACCTAATTGCTGTTGTAACTGTGCTTCAATTTGTTCAGCGCTAAGTGTTGGGTTACGATTTGGGTTGAGTAAACATTCGCTGGTGGTAAGTAGTACACCATGCTCGTTTATTTCAACTGCGCCACCTTCTAATACTAAATCAATTTTTTGGTATTGATTTGCAGGTGCAGCAAGCTGGTTAACAAGTACTTGGTTAATTTGATTATCAAGCGTGCTCTCAAACTTATTACCCCAGCCGTTGAAGGTGTAATCAAGAATACCTAATTGGCTGGTATCCTGTGTGTTTACACAGGTCAATGGGCCATGATCACGTGCCCAAGTATCATTACAAGGGGTGATCACAAAGTGCACCCGAGTAAGGTCAATCCCATTACTAATTAAAAGTTGGCTTATATGTGTTTTTAAAGCATTGTTCTGTGCAACAATAACAACGTGTTGTCGTTTGCATATATGTTTGCAAAGGGCACTATAAACAGGCTCTACAGCGCTTAGATTGTCACGCCAATCAGTATCTTGGTGTGGCCAAGTAAGCATCACAGCATCTTGCTCAGCCCATTCAGGTAAAAGTCTAAAGTTCATGAAGTTAATAAACAAATAAAGGTGCGCCTAGTTTAGCATTTCAAGCACAGATGTCAGCTTTTTAAAGCGATTAGTCAGGCTTGTTTTCGTGTTCATCACTGGGTTTGTCTGATTGCTGTTGTTGTCGTTTTTTGAGCTGCCTAGTTTGAGCGTGTAAACTGGCTCTTACTACAAGTTCTTGGTCTGAGTCACGAATTGCTATAAAAAGCAGCGTATACTGGTAATGTTCATCATCTAGCTTATCAATAGCAACTACTTCAGTGTAACAATAAACCGCAGATGCTTCGTGTTGCAAAAATAGTTTAGTACGAAATTTTTGGCCTAATGAATAGACTTGGCTTGATGTCAGCTTTACACCACCTCCACCATAGCTATCACAGTATAGGGCATTATCTTCAGGTTGCTCTGAAGCTAAAATATGACTCATGATCAAGTCTATTTTACGCGATTGAGCTTGCAAAAATACGGCGAGTTCTTGTGCTATGTCGCCTAAGTTACGTAAAGGTCTTAAGGAGCTTTGATCAAGTTCACTCACTTCATTAGCAAGTTTGAATAGTGGAGGAATATCAGCTTCCAGCTGAGCAGGGCTTTGTGGCACATTATGTTTATCAACGGCAAAAAGATTGACTCTATTACTCTCAGCAATCTGAAAGTACTGTTCAAACTCAGTTAACTTTTCATTATTCATCATTAGACTCCACAGCGCGCATCTACTTATAGTAGCGCTGCCAAGCGTAAATTACTAGTGATGAAATTTTAATAAAAAAGGGCAAACCTATGTTTGCCCTTAATTTTTTATATTAATAAGGTTACAAATTACCCTCTATCGTATCTACATTTTCGCGTTTGTGGTGCTCAGATATTTCATTCGCCAATTCACTACGAGAGCGTTTTTCGCTGAGCTTTCGCTCTGTGAGCCAATAGAAAAATAAGGGCACAAAGAATACGGCTAAGAATGTGGCAGCCATCATCCCGCCCATAACACCTGTGCCAACGCTGTGTCGCGCACCTGCACCCGCCCCTGAGCTTAGCACTAACGGCACAACGCCTAATATGAACGCCAGCGATGTCATAATGATAGGTCTAAACCTAAGGCGGGCAGCCTCAAGTGCAGCAGCGCTTGCGCTCCAGCCTTGTTGGTGCTTCATTAAGGCATATTCAACGATTAATATGGCATTTTTACTGGCAAGGCCAAGTAAAGTAACCAGACCAATTTGGAAATAGACATCGTTTGTCATACCTACTAACCAAATAGACACAAGCGCGCCAAAGGTACCAAATGGTAGCGCCAGCATCACAGACAGAGGCAATGACCAACGTTCATAAAGTGCTGCAAGAATCAAAAATACCATAATCACGGCAAGCCCAAGTGCGAGTCCGGTTGTGCCTGAGCTGCGCTTTTCTTGATAGGCAGAGCCAGTCCAATCGTATGTCATATCAGGTGGCAACACAGTTTTTGCAATACGTTCAACTTCGGCAATAGCTTGCCCAGAGCTGTAGCCTGGAGCTGCATTGCCCAATAACTTAACCGCAGAAAGGTTGTTATAACGGTTTAAGCTTTCAGGGCCGCGGCTAAACTCTATATTAGTAAACGCAGACATGGGAACCATAGTACCTTGGCTGTTTTTTACATAAATTCGGCCGATGTCGTCGGGTTTCATTCTAAATTCAGCTTCAGCAGACATAAGTACTTGCCATGCTCGTCCAAATTTATTGAAGTCATTAACATAGTAGGTGCCCAATGTACCGGCAAGGGCTGTGAAAGCATCGTCAACTTCAATGCCCATGGCACGGGCTTGTTCGCGATCAACATCTACTTTTAACTGTGGCGCATTAGGGCGCCAAAGTGTCTGTAAGCCACTTAAAATAGGGCTCTTCTGTGCTTCAGCCATCATTAATCCCATGGCTTGTTGCAGTTTTTCGGGACCACCAGCGCCTTTGTTTTGAATGTAAAACTCAAAACCACCGGTGTTGCCTAAGCCAAAAATTGCAGGTGGATTAAATGCCAGTACCAGTGCTTCATTAATATGAGCGGTTTTCATAAATAACTCATTAACCAAGCTTTTAGTATCTATTTCACGCTCATCCCAGTGCTTTTGCGTGACAAACAAGGTTGCGGCGCTATTTTTATAACCACCACCAATAAAATCAAAACCAGTAAAAGCCACTACATTTTCGTTTGCAGGGTTAGACTGCACAGCTGCAACAACTTGCTCTACCACTTTTTCTGTTCGTTCTAGAGAAGAACCATCAGGTAAGAAAATAGCCGAAATATAATAACCTTGGTCCTCATCTGGGACGAGTGAACTTGGTGTGTTTTTCCAAAGACCAATGGTGATAGATACCATACCTATCATAAGCACAAGCCCGAGCGCGCCGCGACGAACCATAAAGCCAACAGTGCCAACATACTTACTGGTTATTTGAGTAAAGACTCGGTTAAACCATAAAAAGAAGCGAGCTGTTTGTTTGTGTTCTTGTTTTAAAATAAGCACACAAAGAGCAGGGGTCATTGTTAGTGCTACGACACCCGATAAACTCACCGCAATTGAAATAGTGATTGCAAATTGCCGGAACAGTTCACCTGTTAGACCACCTAAAAATGCAATGGGCACAAATACGGAGCAAAGCACCAATACAATGGCAACAACAGGGCCTGATACTTCCTTCATCGCTTTAATGGCTGCTTCATGAGCACTGACATGCTCTTCGTGCATTATTCGCTCAACGTTTTCGAGCACAACTATCGCATCATCGACAACAATACCAATAGATAAAACCATGCCAAATAGTGTTAACGAGTTAATTGAGTACCCCAACATGTACATACCAGCAAAGGTACCCAGTAATGACACTGGAACGGCCAAGGTGGGAATAAGCGTTGCTCGCCAATTTTGTAAAAATAAATACACCACTAAAAATACGAGTATCATGGCCTCAATGAGTGTAATGACAACCTCTCGTATAGAAACTTCAACAAAGCGAGTGGTATCGTATGAATTTACGTGTGCAAGTCCAGTTGGAAATTGTTGCTTAATTTCAGCTAGTACACCGTTTACTTCATCAGCTACATCTAATGCATTTGCACCTGGTTGTAAAAATATGCCCAGTAGAACAGCTTCTTTACCGTTGATTGTGCCACTAAAATTATAATCTTTAGAGCCAAGTTCGATGCGAGCTATGTCTTTTAAACGCAAACTACTGCCATCTATGTTTGAGCGAATAATAATTTCTTCAAATTGTTCAGGCTCTGATAAACGACCTTGCGCTGTCACGCTGTAAACAAGTTCTTGTGCAGACTGTGATGTTGGTGTGGCGCCAATTTTACCTGCTGCATACTGGGAGTTTTGGCTACGAATTGCACCTGCGACTTCTTCAACTGTTACACCTAACTGACTCATCACATCTGGACGCAGCCAGATACGCATGGCGTAATCCTTGGCACCAAATATTTGTACGCTGGTGGTGCCAGGAATACGTTTGATTCGATCAAGTATATTTAATGTAACGTAATTCGACGTCCATAAGCTATCACGGCTGCCGTCAGGTGAATAAAAAGCATGAACCTGTAAAAAGCTCGACGAGCCTTTTTGCACAACAACACCTTGGCGGCGGGTTTCTTCAGGTAAGCGTGCTTCAACCTGTTTCACTCGGTTATTCACATTGACTGCGGCTTGATCGATATCAGTGCCTATTTCAAATGTGATCTCAATAGTTGTGGCACCAGAGCTGGTTGAAGTAGATGCCATATACATCATGCCTTCAACTCCAGTAATTGCATTTTCAATTGGTGCAGCCACAGTTTGTTCAAGTACCTCAGCGGAAGCGCCAGGGTAAGCAGCTGTAACTTGTACAACTGGAGGCGCTATTTCTGGGTATTGGGCAATAGGTAAACTGCGCATTGCCGCAAGGCCCGCTAAAACGATAACGATAGATATAACAAACGCAAATATGGGTCTGTCTATAAAATAACGAGAAAACATAAGACTCCCTGTGCTTATTCAGCGTTATCGCTGTGAGGTTTGTTATTAACTGCGACAGGCATTCCTGGGAAGAAAATTTTCGCCATGCCGTCAATGATTACTTCATCACCTTCATTAAGTCCTGACTTTATGAGCCAAAAGTTTTTATCACCTTCGTTTTCTGGCTTTTGGATCCATTCACCGACTTTAACGGGAGCAGGGCGAGCAATTGTGCCGCCTTGTTCATTTTTAGCGACAAGGTAAACAAATTTGCCTGTGCCATTATCAAGTACGGCTCGTTGTGGAATAACAAAAGCACTTTTACGCACAGCGCCTTGTAATGTAACCCGAACAAATTGGCCCGGACGTAATTTAAAATCAGGGTTGGGTATGATGGCTTGCAATTCGCTCGTGCCAGTATTTGGGTTTATGCGTACATCAGAGAAGTTCACTGCGCCGGTTTGCTCATAACGCGAGCCATCTTGTAATGTAATGCTGGTTTGCCAGTGACCATCTTTAGGCAATGTAAGGGAACCTTTTTCAACATCTTGGCGCATTTTTAATTGTTCGCGTTCAGAAATACCAAAACGTAACCGAATGGGATCAAGTTGAGTAATTTGAGTTAACAGCAAATCAGGTCCTGCAACATACGTACCCTCTGAGACAAATTCTCGTCCCATAATGCCTGCAACGGGGGCTTTTACTTGAGCGTATTCAAGGTTTAATTTCGCTTCTTTTAAAGCTACCTTTGCTGCAGCTAGGTTAGTTTTAGCAATATCTTGTGCAGAGCCCGCATTATCAAAGTCACGTTGTGATACTGATTTATCAGCACGAAGTTTACCTAAGCGTTTTACATCTCGCTGCGCTTGGATAAGCGAGGCATTAGCGCCATCAAACGCAGCTTGAGCACTCTCAACGGCTAGTTGATAAGGTTCTAGGTTAATAGTAAACAAAGATTGCTCTTTTTTTACTGTTTGCCCTTCGTCAAAATTGCGTGACTCTAAGATCCCCGTTACACGGGCTCTTACTTCAACTTCTTTAGACCCAGAAAGTGTAGCAGGTAATTCTATTGTAAAAGGGGCATTTTCAGTTGTTGCCTTAATTGTTGAAACAGCAGCCGGAGGCATTGCTTCTTGTTGCTGTGGATTAGGGGCTTCACTGCACCCTTGAATTAAGAATGAAGCGGTAGTGATAAAAAATAATGACAACTTCGATGGTACGAAAGACTGACGCATGGTTACTCCACAGATCCGATTGTAAAAGTATAAAGTTAAAGCAAGTCTGAGTTAATTGAGTATGGCTTAAAGTGAGATATTACCCAATAATAATGATTGATATTTAAACTCAGTAAACGCAAGTGTATACCCAAATTCAAAATAGGTATACACTTGCGTTTACTTTTTTCACTATTCAGTGTGAAATGGTCCAAGAAAATTAAATTGATCAATATTGGGGGCGATATGGAATCAGGTAATAGTAAACAAAATGATGTACTCTGCGCAGCAATTCAAGAGTTTGCACATTACGGCTTGTTAGGTACTACAATGGAAGCGATTGCTAAGCGTGCGAACGTTTCTAAACGCACATTATATAAACATTACCCTAATAAAAATGCTTTGTTTGATGATGTTGTGGCACTCTTATTAGAGCGATTTTCACAATTACACAAGTATCCATATCAACCAAATGTAAGTGTTGATAAGCAATTAAAAGAATTAGCGCGCGTATGCCTGTCGCTCGGGAGTGACGAGAATTATTTAACACTCTCACGAATTGTTATTATCGAATCAATGCGTGATAAAGATCAAGCAGCGCGATTAGAAGAACAATTTTTAGACTGTGAAAAAGGTTTGCTGACTTGGTTTGAGCAAGCTCATCAAGCGGGGATATTGAATGATGTACCAGCAGATATAGCGGCTTCAATTTTCTATGGCGGTTTAAAGGATTTAGGCTATTGGGAGCAGGTAATTATGTGGCGTCCAGCACTTGATGAAGCTCGGTTAGAACAATTAATTGATGTTATGTCGAGATTTTTTATCAGAGGTATTAAATAAGGGGAACCTGTAATAAAGTTCAACCCTTGGTTTGTCACTATATAGTTACTTGAGCAGACCTACTAGCTGCGTTAAATCTTCCACATTGTAATCAGGTTCTTGTGCGAGCGGGTAAAGTGCTTTACCTGGTCGAGCTATAAATGCTGTTTGTAAACCGGCTTCTTTTGCCCCTGCAACATCCCAGCCATGTGCTGCAACCATTAAAGCATCCTCAGCTTTTATATTTAGCTGCTTGAGTGCCCACTCATAAGCACGTAGATCTGGTTTATATATTTTTATATCTTCAATGCTGTATCTGGCTTCAAAGTAATCCGTGAGTCCTGAACTTTCAAATTGGGCTTTTACGCCTTCGTTTGATGAGTTAGTCAGGCTGACCAATTTATAGCCTTTATCTTTTAGTGCTTGCAAACTCGCTTTAACATCAGCATGAGCAGGTAAGCTCAATAGTGGGGTAACAATAGCGGTTTTAGCTTGCTCCGCATTAATTTTAATATCATTGTTTTGAGCAACCATCAGTAATGAAGCAACACCAATCTTACCAAAATCTTGGTAATCACCAATCGCAGTACTGACTAATGAGTGATGCAACATTGTTGAAAACCAAAGTGGCAGTAAATCATCTCGCCCGCCAAGAGCTTTACCAATTGAGTGGCGCATAGAGTCTAAGTCAAGTAATGTTTCATTTACATCAAAAATGATGACTTTTGGTTTGTTCTTTTTTGATTCAGTTGCCATAACATTCCCTACAAATAATTGATTAAATAGCACTACAAATAAGCTTAGTTTTGTAAGCGTTCTAAAGATAGTCATAAAGCTTAATGCCTTTTATTAGTGTAAATGATAAATAGAGAAAAAATTGATTTAACCCTCTATTAAAGTACGTCTGAGCCAGTATAGTGTTTGAATTAGCTAAATAAAGACCGTATTAGTGAAAGCTAAATTCGAAAATATTAAACATAATTGATGGATGTTTATGTATAGCGTAAGTGATCTCGAAACGTTTATAGCGATCGTTGAAAATAAGGGCGTATTAGCAGCTGCCAGTGCGCAAGGGCTCTCAGCTGCCACTGTCAGTCATAGACTGGCAAAACTTGAACGAGAACTAGCAACAGTATTAGTTTTTAGGGATAGTCGGCGTATTAGATTATCGCCCGCAGGTGACATATTCTATCGTAAAGTAGGCAGTATACTTGAGGCTTTGCATGATGCTGAATACAGCATTGGCGCACGAGGTTCATCGGTAAGTGGTCTATTAAGAGTAACAATGCCACCTTGGGTGTTCTCAAAGTTTGTAATGCCTAAGCTGATTGCATTTGAGCAGCAATACCCAGAGTTGCAGTTAGATTTTTCTATTTCTGATAACTTTGTCAATGTGGTAGATGAAGCACAAGATATTGCAATTAGAGTCGGTAAGTTAACAGATTCAGCTTTACTATCGCGTAAAATAGTGAATAACCAACGGATATTATGTGTCGCTCCGAGCTATATTGAAAAATACGGGATGCCAATCTCTTTTGAGCAACTACAAACACATTTTTGGGTATGTTTACCTTGGCAAAGACAACTTAAATTAATAGACGACAATGGAAAGCCTGTTAATTTTAATGCAAAAACGCGTTTTACGATATCTAACTCCGATAATATGACTCAAGCAGCCATTGCGGGACACGGCATTGCTATTAAATCTAAACTTGCTATCGAAGATGAATTGCAAAGGGGTTCACTACTTGAGGTGTTACCGGGAATCTTAGCAGATAATGACTCACCCGTTTGGTTTTTAAGGCCACAAAATAGTTTGACCACTCGTAAAACAGAGGTTTTTTATGACTTTATGAGAGGATTATTTGATGCCTCAGAGACATAAACAGATTTGATGAAGAAAACGTAAGCAAAAATAACGATAATTTAACAATTTGCCTTGTAATTAGCGCTAAAACTCGTAGTCTTAGCGTAACTATAATTATAAAAGGTCTGTTAAGGATGACACAGAGCAAAGTAACCAATACATTTGTGGAACTTTCAGCACAAATAAGACGGTTCGTTTCACGCATTGTATTACCTGATGATGTCGAAGATATTGTTCAAGAAACCTTTGTAAAAAGTTATGAAGCCGATTTAAAGCAAGATATTAAATATACGCATAGTTATATGCTAAAAACAGCGAAAAATTTGGCCCTAAATCACGTTGCAAAGTGGGACAATAAACACAGCGATTCGCTTGATACATCAGATGATTATCAACAAAATTTAAAATCAATGCAGCTTGAAGATGAAGTAACATCGAAAGAGCGATTTTTACTTTTTTGCCGTGCAACAGAACAACTAAGTCAGCCAGTCAGAAAATGTTTTATACTAAAAAAAGTATACGGTATGAGTCAGAAAGAAATAGCTGAACAAATGTGCTTAAGTGAAAGCACCGTTGAAAAGCATATTGCTAAAGGTTTATTAAAATCTATGCAGTATATGCAACAGCAAGAGCACGATTCGAACTCTGTTGAGCCAGACGTGACCGCTACCAGGAGGGTGGGGAAATGAGTAATGTACATCAATTTTCATCTAAAGAGTTGATACAATCACAAGCAAGTCGTTGGATCAGTGCGATGGATCGTGGCTTGACTGATCACGAAAAAGAGCAATTTAATGCGTGGGTAAAACAAAGCAAAGCGCATCAAGACGCTGTTTTTGACCTGGCAAAGTTATGGGATGAGTTAAGTGTCTTAAATGAATTAAGCGCATTGTTTCCAAACAAACAGGTTCCCTCTAAATCTACTTTTGGATCTGCACATTATGCAATGGCAGCAAGTGTTATAGCTGTTTTACTGATAGCTACATTTATGTTTGCTGGTATTAATTACTACCCTGAAGCATCTCAAGATCAAGCAAAATATAGTAAAATTTATCGTACAAAGGTTGGCGAACAAGCAACCTATGTTTTACCTGATAGCACCATAGTCCAGCTCAATACCAATAGTTTGTTAGAGGTTGCGTACACTCAGGGACGCAGACAATTAATTTTAAGCCGAGGTGAAGGGCGCTTTAATGTTGCAAAAGATGCATCAAGGCCGTTTTCTGTAATGGCAGGAGATAAATCGTTTACTGCGCTTGGCACCATTTTTAACGTACAACGTAATGCAGCGTCAGATATAGAACTGGTTGTCACTGAAGGCAAAGTGATGATCACGGATCCCACAGTTGAAGTAAATGCAAAAGACTTTATTGAGTTACAAACTGCAAGTAATGAAACACAACAGGTTAAAAATATTAAGGCGAGTATTGTTATTTCTGGCGAAAAAGCACTTATAAAAGAAAGCATTACTAAACCAATTAAACAATTATCCATAGATGATGTGCAGCGAGATTTAGCATGGCAACAAGGTATGCTTATCTTTAATGGTGAGCCACTAAGTGAAGCATTACAAGAGGTTAGTCGTTACACTGCCACGCGGTTTGAATTAAAAGATCCTGCTTTAGCGTCGCTCAAAGTAGCCGGTGTATTTAAAGCTGGAGATATATTAGGCTTATTAGATAGCCTTCAAGCAAATCTAGCGATAGAACATGAGCGATTAGGTGAGCATATTGTTAGCCTAACACAAGGCTAATATCGTTCTGCAAGCTGCTGAAACTCTGACTTAAAGCATGAAAAGTAACAATGCTGATAAATAAAAGTAAAAAAATAATAAAGAAAAAATCAAATTTTTGTAGGGGATTATTCGTTCTCAACTGTTTGTATAAGTTGCGTAGTAACCAAACGTATCCATTTTGTGGGTTTATAGCATTAGCACCTTTAGTATGTAGCCTGAATGTGCATGCCAATGCTGTTGAATCACAAATGGTGCAATTTGATATTAAAGCGCAACGAGCAGACCTAGCACTGATTGAATTTGCTAAGCAAACTGAACAAACCGTGGTTTTTTCATTTGAATTAGCAAAGCAATATCAAGCTCAATCAGTGTTTGGTTATTACACCCAGTTGGATGCACTTAATACGATGTTGCAAAATACTGAACTCGATGCGGTTGTTGATCAAAATGGTTTACTGAGCGTAAAACTCAATCAAATCAATAGGAATGATAACAACATGAAAAAGCTTTCAGGGGTCAGTGCTGCCGTATTACCACTTTTAATGGCGACCAATAGCCAAGGTGTTAATGCACAAGAACAAGCCGCACAAGAAAAAATTGAAAAAATTGCTATTGTAGGTAGCCGTGTCGCGGGTCGTTCAGTTGAAGATTTACCTGTTCCTGTTGATATTTTAAGTGCAGAAGCACTTGAAAATACAGGTCAAACAGAAGTTGGTAGGATGCTGCAAGCTATTGCACCTTCATTTAACTTTTCTAGTTCATCAATCAGTGACGGTACAGATGCACTGCGCCCAGCAACGCTTCGTGGTTTAGGGCCAGACCAAACGCTGGTGCTTATCAATGGTAAGCGCCGTCATCAAGCAAGTATAATTCATATTAATACATCTGTAGGACGCGGGACTGCCGGAACAGACATGAATGCCATTCCTGCTGCATCAATTAAACGCATTGAAGTATTACGTGACGGCGCAGCAGCACAGTATGGCTCTGATGCCATTGCAGGTGTAATCAATATTGTGCTTAAAGATGCCGAAGAGGGCGGAAAAGCAGCAATTAATTACGGTCAGTACTCAGAAGGCGATGGCGAAACCGTTAATATCGATTTTAATAAAGGCTTTGCGTTAGGTGATGAAGGTTATTTAAACACCACGTTTAATTACCGCGACCGTGCACCAACGAATCGTGCGGGCCTCCATGGCTCTTGTCAGTTTTATGGTTGTACTGAGCTTGATGATGGTACTTTACTCGCTTCAGATCCACGTGAGCTAACAGCACCTCGTGATACCTTTCGAATTGGTGACGCTGACTCACAACAGTTTGCCTTAACTGTAAACTCAGGTTATGAGTTAGCTGGTGGTGAACTTTATGGTTTTGTAACTTATTCAACACGCGATAATGAGTCTGCTGCGTTCTTCCGCCATAATGCCAACGCTGGTGGCAACCCGGTCCTGCAAGATGGCGATGCGGTAATTCCAATGGGTTTTTTACCCAAAATAAACACCACTATAGATGACATTTCATATAACTTTGGTTTTAAGAAAGAGTTTGATAATGACTCAAGTCTTGATTTCTCATATACGTATGGTGAAAACAGTATTGATTACACCACCAGTGATACCATTAATGGCTCATACGCTAATTTACTTCGTTATGAGCAAGGCTTGAGCGCTGATGATATTCGCGCGACTATCCCACGTGAAGCTTACGCTTATGGCATGGAGCTTTCCTTACAAACGTTAAACTTGGATTACACGAAAGATTTTGATGATTATTCATTAGCTATGGGGGCAGAGCTGCGTACTGACGAATACAGGATACTTGAAGGCAGTGAATACGCATACCGTGATTATGACACTAATAACGGCGTTAATATTTACGATGGCATGAGCGCGGGTGTTGGTAGCGAAAATGCATCGGGTGGAACGCAAGGCTTTGGTGGTTCTTCTCCTGATTCGTCTGTGGATGAATCTCGCGATGTTATTTCGTTCTATGTAGATGCAGAAACTTATCTAATTGATGATGTGATTATTTCTGGTGCGCTGCGTTACGATAACTATAAAGGATTTGGTGACACAGTAAACTTTAAACTTGCTGGAAATTGGTCCGTTACGGACGATGTCTCACTTCGTGGTGCTGTTAGCACAGGCTTTAGAGCACCTTCTATGCAGCAGCTGTACTTCAATAATATCAGCACGCAATTTGTTGTGGGCCCTAATGGTGACTTAATTGCAGAGGAAGTAGGTACATTTAGAAATGACAGTACGCTTGCTCAAAGCATCGGAATTCCAAAACTTAAAGAAGAAAAGTCAGAAAACCTTAGCCTAGGTATTGTTTATAACGCAACAGATAATGTTAATGTCACCATCGATTACTACTCGATTGATATCGATAATCGTATTGTGATCAGTAATCGGTTAGGTAAAGGCTTATCATCAACGCTTGATGCTGCTTTAGTTAGCTCAGGAGCGGGAGCAGGTCAGTTTTTCTTAAATGGTGCTGATACTGAAACACAGGGCGTAGACTTTGTTGCAACTTGGAATACAGAAGGCCTTGGTGGCACGCTTGATTTTACGTTAGCAGCTAACTTTACCGAAACAGATGTGGTTGATTTATTCACGCCAGCTGGAAGTGGTCTTGAAACTATACCAGTAGAAGACGTATTTTCAGCGCAAGAAACATCTATTATTGAAGAGTGGCAACCGCAAGACAGGGTTAATTTAAGCGCACTTTACCGCATTGAAGATTGGACAGTGAACTTATCTCTGAACCGCTATGGTGAATACACAGTGCAAGATGGTGGCCGTCAAACTTATGGGGCAGAAGTTCTGACAGATGTAAAAATAAACTATTATGTAACTGATAATCTGTCGTTAAACATTGGTGCAAACAATTTGTTTGATGTCTACCCAGACAAAAATACTATTGGTAACTCACGATCTGGCACAATTGTAGACGCATCAGGTAATACAATTGTTAGTTCTACAGGTGTGTTTGAATACTCAAGACGTTCTGCACCATTTGGCTTTAACGGTGCTTATTACTATTTAGGCGCCGAATACCGTTTCTAAATAACTTCTCCTACGTTATTTAACTTTTGAAGGGCCGTGAGGCCCTTTTTTTGATAGTTTAATTAGAAACCAAACTAATTGGATAGTTATCGTATTCTTTAATATTGTTCATTACAGAGACTAGAGTTTGGTGCTGACTATTTTCGTTAGCAGATATTTGCACTGACTTAATTGAGTATTTAGCTGCAAACATAGCTAAATTAGTTGCAACACTTTCAAGATCAATTTGCCTATTAGAAAAATAAATAGCATTGTTTTGATCAATGCTGAAATATGCATTTTTAGTGGGTTTATTAATGCTTGGTTTATCTAAAGGCCTTAGTAACTCAATTCCTACAGGTTTAATAAATGATGTAGTTACAATAAAAAAGATTAAGAGTATGAATACAATGTCGAGCATTGGTGTCATATCTACATCTGCATTATTTTGTTGTATTTCTTGTTTCTTTTTCATATTAGAACCTCATAAAAATTAAAAAGCTGCGGCGCCACAGCGGTTTATTAGGTACCTAATTACAAGACTAGCAGAGGAAGAAAATTGCATGGTTAAATAAATATATTATTTTCATTAATTTTTTGGTTTTATTTGTTATGAAAATCATAGGCATAAATTTTGTAAACAAAAAAGCCCAGCACGTGGCTGGGCTATGGATTTAAGCTGTGTTTAGTGCTTTTTCATTCTGCTCATTTCAGTATGGCAACTTTGCATTGTGAGTAAAACTTTTGATAGTGCAGCTTCACAATCGTGTGGTTGTGGCTTTTTCATGGCTGCTTTAATTTCTTCCAAGGTTTTATCTTCAACTTCTTCAAGCTCTTTTACATACGTTTCATCGTTGTCAGAACTAAATTTAGTGATTAATGATGTGTACGCACGGCGTGCTTCTACAGCGAATGATGAGCCGTCTTCACGTTCACCTTGTTGGTTAATAGCATAAGGCTGTAAGCTTTCAACACTTACTTTACGGGCATCTATCATGCGTTGAAAAAGTGCACCAACTGCAGGGTTTTGGACTTTATCTTGTGCTTTTTCATAAAAGTCTATCCCGCTGTTCATTACTTGGATAATGTCAGTGATATGATTCGCTTCTTGTCCTTGATGGGTATTCATAATAATGACCTCTTTAAGTTTAATGAATTCACTTATGGTAAAGCAATGCGTATACCAGATTTTTAATTCTATAACGTCATGAATTTAAATGCATTTAACTTTAATTAAGTTCTTTAAAGAAAGCTGTTACCAACATACCCAGAAAATTTTACAAGTTATTATGTAATTGTTTTACTTCAACTCCTGCGCTACTTCAGCCACTTTTTGTCTTAGCCATATATGGCTAGCATCCCGATGAAGTAATGGGCTCCATATCATATCTAGTTCAAAAGGAGGTATTGGAAAAGGGGTTTCAAGGATTGTTAAACCTGGGTCATCTATATATATGTTTGCGGCCTTTGAAGGTAATGTGGCAACTAAGTTTTGCTCTTTGGCTAAGTGGATAGCTACGTGATAGTTACGGGTAAATGTAGCTATATTTCTGTGTTTGCCAAAATGTGCAAGAGCCTCATCAACCCACCCCAGTTTTTGCACATCTTTTGGATCCATACCAACACCCACACCAAACCCGGTTTTACTAACCCAAATGTGGCGTGCTTTTAGATAGCTATCTAGGCTAAAGTTTTCAATTATTGGGTTATCTGCTTTTACTAAACAGCAAAAACTGTCTTTCCATATTCTTTTATGATGAAAAGACTGCGGTAAGTTTTCAAAGCGATTAATAGCCATATCAACTTTACCATTTTCTACATCATGAAAGGTCACATCACTAGGAGTAAGTATATCCAAAGTGGTATCGGGGGCTTCTTCATGTAACTTACTAAGTAGTCTAGGAGCGAGCGTGCTTGCAGCATAGTCACTAGCCATTATTCTAAATACACGGTTACTTTGACTTGCTTCAAACTCTCTATTGGGGGCGAGGGTTTCCTCTAGAGTCATTAAAACTCCGCGAATAACGGGTTGTAGCTCAATAGCTCGCTCTGTAGGTACCATACCATCACTGGTACGCACTAAAATAGGATCGTTGAATAAGTTACGTAAACGTTTAAGGCCGTTACTCATTGCAGGTTGAGTAATACTTAGCTGATTGGCTGCGCGCGTAACGTTACATTCACGTAAAAGAGTGTCTAAATACACGAGTAAATTTAAATCTATCTTGCTGATGTTCATTGTGTGTCCTTGCGTTTACCAATGCTTGATAAAACGTTGAGTGCTCGGATAAGGGTAAATATGACTAACCACACCGTTCTTAATATTCTTCTGTGCTTGTTGCCAATAATTTACGTCTAATAACTCCGGATGTGCCTGGGTAAAAATAGCTTTATAACGAGGGTTTGGCATCACAAAGGTACAAAGCTGTTCAGGAAATACATCTTGTGGTGCAACAGAGTAACTTTGCTCATCTGTTAAATAATCGTCATAACTTTTAGCTTTAGGTAAGGCTCTAAAATTCATATCACTTAAATATTGTACTTCATCATAATCGTAAAAAATAATTCGTTTATGGTTACTGACACCGAAGTTTTTCAGCAGCATATCACCGGGAAAAATGTTAACAGCAATCATTTCTTTGAGCGCTTGGCCATATTCAGTGATAGCCGTTAAGGCCTCATCTTCAGTGGCTGATTCTAAAAATAAGTTTAGCGGCGTCATACGACGTTCTATATATAAGTGCTTAATAACAACCAAATCACCATCAATGACCATTGAACCACCGATGGTTTTCTTAAGCTGTGCGAGTAAGTTATCGTCAAAACGTGATAAAGGAAATACGACGTTCGAATACTCTATGGTATCAGCCATGCGGCCAACCCGATCATGACTTTTAACTAATTGGTAGCGTTTTAAAACAGTGTCTCTACCAAATGGCTTACTTTCACCAAACTTGTCTTTAATTACTTTAAACACATAGCCAAATGAAGGGAGGGTAAATACCATCATTACCATGCCAGGCGTACCAGGGGCGATAATAAAGTTATCATCAGAGCGTTCTAAGTGAGTTAGAAACTCTCGGTAGAACTCTGTTTTACCTTGCTTGTGAAAACCTATCGCGTTGTATAATTCAGCCAGTGTTTTATTTGGCATTAACTGATTTAAAAAGCGTACAAGTGCTGAAGGCGCATGGGTTTCCACCATAAAATAAGCCCGAGCAAAGCCAAAGATAACTCGCATCTGTGAAGAGTTCGTAAGTAGTGCGTCTAAATAGAGGCCGTGCTGTTTATGATGTAAAACTGGAATGATAAAGGGTTGAATGCCACTGCTTGATACAACGCGACCGACAATATAGGCCGCTTTGTTTCGATAAAATGGCGTTTGTAATATATCAAAGCGCATTTGCCATGCGCTGTGATGAGTATCGGGAGCTTGTTTATAAAATGCTTTTACAAGTAGTCGTATATCGCGCTCTAAATTTTCAAAATCCGCTCTAAAATCGAATTGGCTAATAATTTTTTTAATCGTGGGTTTTAGGCCATCAATTACCGGGAAGAAACTTCGGTATTCTGCTTCAATTGGCAAAGCTGGTGCATCAGCTAAAGACGTTTCTACAAATATGAAGTTATTATTGAAATAACGTCGATGAAACAATCGGCAAAAGACTGAGTTATAAAACGTCTCGGCGAGCTCTGCTTGAGGATGGAATTGTAAGAATTGCTGGTAATGTTGTTTGCTAGCAAGCCATAAAGTTTCATCGAGTTGATCACTAAAAGCTAAGCAGGCTTTCTTAAGTTTTATTATGGTTTCATTTACACGGTCATCATAATGACTAATTCTTAAATGACTAATTTTGTGCATTTTCGGCCAATCTTGCTCAGCAAACGCTACAGGTGCTTGCGCTGTAATTTCTTGAAATAACCGATAGTGCTTTTTAAAGCCTTTTAGAATAAATTCAGCAATTGTGTGTGCGTGCATGTGGGAGATACTCCTAAAATACGGCCTTAGAGTTATTGCTCTATACTTGTTAAGAGTATGCTAAATATAAGTAAAACCCAATAGATTATTTATATCGTTTTAGCTTTTTTTCAAGTTTTTCAATCTGCTTCTCTACTTTTTTAACATCTCTTAAGTAACGCTTATTAATTGCCTTAAGTTGTTTTTTTATATCTTTGGTAATTCTTTTTGTTTCACTATCACTTAAAATACGCTTTAAACGCTGTTGCTGATTAAATTCAGCACGATCTCTGTCCCGAGAAAGTATATCAAGTGAATGTTGTTTACTACGTATGGTTGAATTAAGGTTACGAACTATTTGTTGTCGTTCGAGCTCATTAAGTGTTTTTACATGATTGGAATTTGGATCAGAAAAGGCAACGTTAGTTTGCTTAATTTTGTGCTCAGTAGCGTTTGTTCCACAAGGAAACTGACTGAATACCGTACCTCTATCAGTAATACATTTATAATAGTCAGTTTTAGCAGCAACGCTTTGTGAAGAAGTAAAAGCGAACGAGAGTGAACAAAGTAGGTAAAAAGTAATATTTATTTTCATAAGGGCTTCCTTGCACTATGACAGTATAATGAAATATAACTTATTGTAGCCAAATCACAAGTGAATCGGCTTATCATATTAAATTAACTTTAATTAAGCTAATCAGTGAATGCCTTTAATTTTTTGATGCTTTGCACTAAAAACGGTATGTCCAAGCCTTGTTCTATCGAAAATCCTTGGGCTGCAGAGACGTTTTTATAATTCCCGTCAGAATCAATTAAGGTAATACGATCTTTTTTGTAAGCTATCAGTACACCTTGTGAATAGGTGACGCCAATATCATCTTTTTTATCATATAAATTTACACCCAACATGCTCTGCTGTGCGACTTTCGCACAATTTAAGTACTCTCCCACACTAGTTGCAATAATATCACTAGGTTGAATTAACCCTTCTACCTGAGTGATTTTTTTATCCGTACTGTAAAGCCTAGAAGTCGTGACGATGTCATTATTGTGTTTAGCAAGGCTAAACGCATAAATGCGAGTATTTTCAGCTAAGCTTAGCGTACTAGGGTCGGTGACTGTTGTGTCGATAATACGTATAGCATGTGTTGAATTATTTTCTTCATTGATATAATCAAATTCAGCAAACCCACTTACGTTTAAGCTACGCTGTTTGTTTGTCCAAGCTGGCATAATTTTATCTTCAAATAATGCTGGCTTGTAATAGGCAGGTAAGCCATACACTAAGCTAAATAGAGTATCTTGGTGATTAACTGGTTGAAGAAATTGCTCAGTTTGAAAAAGGTCGCCATGTTGCTTAGCAAAAGACTCTAATAAGTCATTTTCACTAAATACTAAAATAGCGATGTTTGCTTGTGTATTTGATTCGCAACGAGGGAGTGGATTTGATAATGCGAATTTAATATTTTGGTTAGTCAGCTTTACATTATGAGCTTGCTTATAGCTTTCTATATCAAGCAGATCATTTTTAGCGAGTAAGCTTTTTGCTGTTGTTGGGTACGACAACGGTAAAACGTTATCTTGCTTTGTAATATCAAATTTTAAGTTTGCGTCAGCCCATATATGAATGCTGTGGCTTAATGCAAAGCAAGTAACCAATACAGATGTTGCATAACGGCCAAATTTATATTGCTTTAATCGTGCTAAATGGTGCCAAGTATAATTACTAGCCAACAATTGAAAAGCAAGAATTAGCATTACGATGCCACCTGCAAGTAGTGTAGTTAGTGCCGGAGAGCTGGTTAACGTGTGCCACAACAGTGAAACAATTTCAGGTAATGCTGAGCTACTTAAATGATAACCTAAATTAAAATATACATAGGCATCTAATGTAAGTAACGATGCTCCAAAAGTGGCCAGTATTGCTGCCATACCGCGTATATGTCGCGGGTAAGGAAAAACTAAACTAAGTGGAAAAATCGTCAGCACAAACGCAATGAAGGTGATAAAGCTAGTATGGCTTAGCCATGTTACCAACATATATACATAGCCCATTGTGGTTGTTGGCGCAGAGTCAGCAAATAAGTAACTTAAGCTAATAAGTAATACTAACCCAATATTAGCAAAGGTAAACCAATGGCCCCAGCTTAATAATTGGCTTGCTTTAGACGAAAACTGATTGTGCTGCGATAAATTCATATATGTTATTTAACCGATTGCGCTAATGCTTTTGCAAAGTTATCCGCAACGGCTTGTCTTTTCCCTTTTGGCACATGCTCTTTTAATATATGCGTGATAGAATTTCCTAAACACATAAGACTTAAATCAACCGGCGCATTGTGCTCAGTTAACACATCAATGAGCTGATCGACGATTTGTTCTACTTCATCATTAGAATATTTTGATAAGATTGGCATCAGTTGGTTCAATAAAAGAGTTATATTCTCGTATTTTAACACCAGAGGCGTGAAAAACAAAGATGACAATAGATGTTAAAAAGTTAGTCGTTCATTATGTAGACAAAAAAGACGACGATACGCAAATCCATTTACGCAACGATGAAATGGCCGTTAATGAAAAAGTAGCTGTATTCATTGAACAATTACACCACGCATACAACGGTAAACCAGGCAAAGGGTTTTGTGCTTTCAGTGGCGATAAAAATAGTGTTGTTGCATCAGCAATGCAAAGCTATCGCAATGACGAGCTTGGCTTTTGGCATATGACTGAGCAAGCAACAACGGTATTAAAAGAAGAGTTAAATAAGTATGCGTTTAACGAAACGGGCTATTTAATCTTTTGTCATTATCAATATGTTGCCACTGACTATATGTTGATCGCTATGATCAACATTAAAGAACATTATTCAATTACCTCTGAGCTTGATTTAGCCTCATCACGCCATTTAGATATTTCTCGCATGCAGTTAGCAGCGCGAATTGATCTAACAGGTTGGGATACTCAAGCCGACGACAACCGTTATATCTCTTTTATAAAAGGGCGTGCTGGGCGGAAAGTTGCAGACTTTTTCTTAGACTTTTTAGGCTGTGAAGAAGGCATTGATCCAAAACAGCAAAGCCAAGTTATGCTAAACGCTGTTGAAGATTACCTATCAGAGCAGCAATTTGAAAAATCAGAGAAGGACGACCTACGCAAACAAGTCTTTGATTACTGTAATGACTGTGTAACCACAGGCGAAGATGCCAATGTCAGTGAACTATCACAAGCGCTCACAAAAGGTGACGACAACCCATTTGACAGTTTTTGCAAAGAGCAAAGCTACGATTTAGAAGAGTCATTTCCGGTAGATAAAAAAACCGTCACTAGCATGGTTAAATTTTCCGGCCTTGGTGGCGGCGTGAGTATCAGCTTTGAGCGTAAGCATTTAGGTGAGCGTGTAACCTACAATGAAGCCACTGATACGCTGGTTATTAAAGGTATACCACCGAATCTTAAAGACCAGTTGCAACGGTTTATGGAAAGCGAAGTGTAGGCACTTCGCTTTTTTATCACTAGTAAATAAAATGAGTATTAAAAAGCCGCGTTAATTTTCATTAACGCGGCTTTTTAGTGTGCTTTTAAGCTAAACCAAAGGTGTTAGTCAACACTCATGGTTTTAGTCATTGCAGCGCTTGCGCGACCAGCAGGCTTGATAGAGCCGGCACGTAAACCGCTATCAGGGATAGCTTCACGTTGGTCGTGTGCCATCGCTTTTGGTGTGTGAGCAACATCACTATCAGCAACTGGAGTAGG
This sequence comes from Pseudoalteromonas sp. RWi3, assembly GCF_054960735.1. NCBI lineage: Bacteria > Pseudomonadati > Pseudomonadota > Gammaproteobacteria > Alteromonadales > Pseudoalteromonadaceae > Pseudoalteromonas > Pseudoalteromonas sp. RWi3. The sequence goes on along the minus strand of NZ_JBHNYL010000001.1, from coordinate 218,246 downwards.
CTGCGCCATTGGTGCGCTTGCATGTCCTGCAGTAATCACTGTTTTAGTGTTTACGCTAGCAGAAGCTACTTTCGCTGTATCTTCAACTATAGCCGCTTCTTTAGCTTCTACAGGCGTCTCTACAGTACTAATCGGTGCTGCTTCAGCTTCAACTGGTGCTTCTTCAGTTACAGCAGGTGCTTCTTCAGTTACAGCAGGTGCTTCTTCAGTTGCAGCAGGTGCTTCTTCAGTTGCAGCAGGTGCCTCTTCAGTTGCAGCAGGTGCTTCTTCAGTTACAGCAGGTGCTTCTTCAGTTGCAGTAGGTGCTTCTTCAGTTGCAGTAGGTGCTTCGTCAGTTACAACAGGTGCTTCTTCAGTTACAGCAGGTGCTTCGTCAGTTACAGCAGGTGCTTCGTCAGTTACAGCAGGTGCTTCTTCAGTTGCAGCAGGAGCTTGTTCAGCTGTCTCAACCTTTGCTAAATCTTCAGTTGCAACTGCTTGCTCTACTTTCTCAGATGCATCAGTCGCTGTTTCTTCAGATTTCGCTTTTAGTTCTGCTTCATATTCTGCAGCGGCTTGATCAGCTACCGGGATAAATGCAGGTGGCTGCGTACTTTGTGTTTCGCTGCCTTCTTCACCTTGTTCAGGACGACGACGGCGTTGGCCTGCAGCACGAAGGTGACGAGGTGAACGGCGTGAACGAGTTCGAGTTTGACCTTGCTCTTCATCAGCTGATGCATCTTGCTCAGGGGCAGCGTCTTGCACTGGCTCTGATTTTGCTGCTTCTGGTGCTGTCTCAGTGCTCGTATTAGCTTGTGTTTCAACTTGCTCAGCTTCTACAGCAGGTTTAGCCTCTGGTTTTTCTTCAGCGGCTTTAACAGGCTGTTGTACTGCTGGCTGTTCAGTTGCTGTTGACTCTACAGCTGTATTTTCGTCATTTTGCACACGAACTTTCTTGCGAATGTTACGACGTTGACGACGCGCTTTTGGCTTTTGCTCAGTTTTTTCTACGTTAGTGTCTTTATTCTCTACAGACTCATTAACGTCAGTTGCTGGCTTTTTGTCATCAGTACGGTTTTCATTACGCTTACGAGAATTAGGGTTACGACGGCGCTTGTTGCGGTTTTCGTTTCTATTCTCTTTTTGCTCGGTAGTTTTATTATCAACGCTAGCTGTTTCCTCAGAATTGCGCTCATTTTGAGGTTTGTTGCGAGAGTTGTTATTACGGCGACGCTGGTTATTACGACGACGATTATCACCATCGTTATTACGATCACGGCTATTACGCGTGTTCGGTTTATTAGTTTGCGCTTTTTTCTCTGGCTCTTGCTTTTCACTTGAGTCAGCAAATAAAGATTTAAACCAATTACCAATGCTTGCTAACAGGCCTACTTGCTCAGTGGCATTAGGTACAGCTGTTTGTTGCGTTGGAGCTGGTTTTTCAGCCGCTTGAGGAGCAGGGGTTGAAGGCATAACAACACCTTTCAATCTTGGCTCTTCACGTACTGCAACAGCGGGTGTTTTAGAAGTTTCAAACACTTCTGGCTCAGGCGCTACAACTTGGTCGTAACTTACTGTTTCAAGTGTTTCATCTTTACGCAAGCGCATAACTTCGTAGTGTGGTGTTTCCATGTGTTGGTTTGGAATGATAACTACATCACAGCTATGACGTTTTTCGATACGGTGAACGCTACGGCGTTGTTCGTTTAGTAAGTAAGCAGCAACGGCAACAGGCACTTGTGCGTTTACTTGTGCTGTATTGTCTTTAATGGCTTCTTCTTCGATTAAACGTAGGATTGATAACGCAATTGACTCGTTTGAACGAATAGTACCTTGACCACTACAACGAGGACATGGTCCTTGGCTTGCTTCACCTAATGAAGGACGTAAGCGCTGACGCGACATTTCAAGTAAGCCAAAGCGTGAAATTTTACCAATTTGTACACGGGCACGATCTGGGCGAACAGCGTCTTTTAAACGATTTTCTACTTCACGCTGATGACGCGGTGGTGTCATATCGATAAAGTCGATAACAATCAAGCCACCTAAATCACGTAAGCGTAATTGACGGGCAATTTCGTCTGCAGCTTCTAAGTTTGTGTTAAGTGCTGTTTCTTCAATATCACCGCCTTTAGTGGCTTTTGATGAGTTGATATCGATAGAAGTAAGCGCTTCAGTTGGGTCAATTACAATTGAGCCACCAGAAGGCAGACGTACTTCACGTTGGAACGCAGATTCGATTTGGCTTTCGATTTGATAATGTGTAAACAATGGCACTTCGCCAGAGTAAAGTTTTACACGGCTCATAAAATCAGGGCGAAAACGCTCGATATGTGCTTTTGCTTCTTCAAATACGCGTGGTTTATCAATTAAGATTTCACCAATGTCGCGGCGTAAATAATCACGAATAGCACGGAAAATCACGTTACTTTCTTGGTGGATTAAAAACGGTGCTTTGCCGCTGTTAGATGCTTGTTGAATCGCATCCCAGTGCACAAGGAGTGCTTTTAAATCGTAGTTTAGTTCTTCAAACGATTTACCAACACCCGCAGTACGCACGATTAACCCCATGCCTTTAGGCAATTCTAAACGGCTCAATGCTTCTTTAAGTTCAGTACGCTCATCACCTTCAATACGACGTGAAATACCGCCAGCACGAGGGTTATTAGGCATAAGAACTAAATAGCTACCTGCTACGCTGATAAAGGTAGTCAGTGCTGCGCCTTTTTGGCCGCGTTCTTCTTTATCAACTTGTACGATGACTTCTTGACCTTCTTTGATGACGTCACGAATGTTCGGACGACCTTGGAAGGTGTAACCTTGCGGGAAGTAAGTACGAGCGATTTCTTTTAAAGGAAGGAAACCGTGACGTTCAGCGCCGTAATCAACAAAGGCTGCTTCTAATGACGGTTCAATGCGTGTGATTTTGCCTTTATATATATTGGCTTTTTTTTGTTCGTGACCCGGGCTTTCGATATCTAAATCATACAGGCGCTGGCCATCAACCAGTGCTACGCGCATTTCTTCTTGCTGCGTTGCATTGATTAGCATACGTTTCATATTGTTACTCTACTGTGTTATGTCGCTGACATGACGAAACTTTTCGCCTGTTCAGTTGCTCCTGTCGCTTCTTTTTATGCAGTCTCACGACTGGGTCTGTGGCGGAGCTTGGTGCTATATTGTTTTACAAGTATCTTTATGGTGCTGGCTGACAATAACGTGTTGTCACGTTATTAGATTCGTAATGGCGACAAAACTAGCGGCTGTTTTACAGCATCGTATTCGAGTTCTGTGCAGAGTCGACCATTTATTAAATTAACTTGTATATTTACAGCACATCTGCTGAACGGCGTTTTTACGCCGTCACGGTCAGACAAATTATCTGTTCAAATTGCTTTTATTTCTGCAATTAAGACTGTTCATGTTCAAACTTAACTTACGATATATTACGCGCACCGTAGTTAATTGAACGCACGTGTAAACTAGGTCTGTATAAAAGCTTTGGAAAACTTATCTCGGATCTGTATGATCAATTACCTAGAATGTGCATCACGAATGTCTTAATGTGTTAAAAAGCACCGTTGTTATTGCAAATTAAATTTGCGACGGTGATTATCCCACTATTATAACCGTGTTAGCAACTAAATTATTTTACTTAAATCAGTGATTAGGCAATGTCAGAAAAAACCGGCTTACAAGTATCTTTCGTCACGATTACCGAAGACCACCTAGGTCAACGGATTGATAACTTTCTTATTACCCATTTAAAAGGGGTGCCTAAAAGCGCTGTTTATAAAATTCTCCGTAAAGGTGAGGTGCGCGTAAACAAAAAGCGTATCAAACCCGTGTATAAACTTCAGCTTGATGATGTAGTACGCATTCCGCCAATTAAAATTGCAGAGCGCCAAGACGACTTTGTGCCAAGCAAACTTGATAAAGTTAAACAGCTTGAAGACGCCATTTTATTTGAAGACAAATACCTTATTGTGATAAACAAACCCTCGGGTATGGCTGTGCACGGGGGCAGTGGCTTAAGTTACGGTTTAATTGAGGCGTTACGTTCATTACGCCCTGATGAGCGTAGCCTTGAACTTGTTCACCGACTTGACCGTGACACTTCTGGTTGTTTATTAATTGCGAAACGTCGCTCAGTGTTAACTAGTTTGCACGAGCAACTGCGTGAAAAAACTATGGAAAAAAACTACTGGGCACTTGTAGATGGCCAGTGGGAGTCTAAAACCAAGAATGTGAAAGAGGGCTTACGAAAAAATACCTTACAGTCAGGTGAACGCATTGTTCGCGTAGATAATAGTGATGAAGGAAAGCCATCACATACACGTTTTAAAGTGTTAGAGCGTTTTGATGAATGTTCATTAGTGCAAGCTTCACCTGTTACAGGTCGCACGCATCAAATTCGTGTTCATACCCAGTGCCAAGGTCACCCAATTGCTTGTGATGACAAGTATGGCGATCAGGCATTTGATGCGGGTATGCGTAAAATCGGTTTAAACAGATTATTTTTACATGCCCATGATTTGAGTTTTTATCACCCTAAAAACGAAACAACCATGCGTGTTGAAGCGCCACTTGATAAAACCTTAACTAATTGCATAAAAACATTACGCGCTGCTAAATCGTGAAAAATTATAAGTTAGTGATATTTGATTGGGATGGCACAATCATGGATTCGGTGACTAAAATCGTCAATTGTATGCGCGAATCTGCATTAGAGTGTGGCTTAGTTGCGCCAAGTAATGAGGCAATAAAAAATATTATAGGTTTATCGCTTGAGCAGGCGGTTGCAACTTTATTTCCCAATAACGCCAATTTATACGCTGATTTGATTGCAAAATATAAGCATCAGTATAAAAAGGTTGATGCAACACCCACGCCTTTATTTGCTGATGTAGCAGATACATTGGCAAGATTGAGAGACAAAGGCGTTAATTTAGCGGTAGCAACTGGTAAAAGCCGCGTAGGGCTTGAGCGCTTATTGAATGAAACAAAACTTGGTCATTATTTTGCGGCCACACGCACAAGTGACGATGCACAATCCAAACCTTCACCTGAGATGTTGCTGCAGCTATTGAGTGAGCTGGGTGTAAGTGCCAGTGAAGCGCTGATGATTGGTGACACTAAAATTGATATGGCGATGGCTCAAGCTGCGCATATTGATCGTATAGGCGTCACCATGGGTGTGCATAATGAAGTGCAGCTAAACGAATTTGAGCCAGTAGCTACGGTTGGCTCATATCAGCAATTATCTGCGCTGTTACTCGACTAGCTGGCTTGGTTATCTAGTACATCTAAACCGAACTCAGCCAACATTTGGCTGAGTTTAATTAGTGGTAGTCCAATTAAGCTATTTGGGTCATCGCCACTGAGTTTTTCAAATAAACAAATACCAAGTCCTTCGCTTTTAAAGCTCCCTGCGCAGTTGTACGGTTGTTCGGCATCACAGTAAGCACTTATTTGTGCCAATGTGAGTGTTCTGAATGTGACCTCAAAAGGTTCTACGATGGTTTTCGATGTGTCGGTATTTAAATCGTACACAGTTAAACCGGTTAAAAAAATGACGGTATTTGCACTAAATAAGCTCAGTTGTTTGATAGCGTTTTCTTTATTATGCGGCTTTCCTAATATTTGATCATTAAAAACCGCCACTTGATCTGAGCCAATGACCAGTCCGTTATCAAATTTACTTTTTGCGGCTTGGGCTTTTAATGCACTTAAACGCATAACTAGCTGGCTAGGTGATTCGTTTGCGATAGGTGTTTCGTCAACATCGGGGGAAAAACTGGCAAACGGAAGATTAAATTTTTGCAATAAAGACTGACGAAAGGGTGAACTTGAAGCTAAAATAAGCGAGTGGTGCATGGATTATTTTCCTAATGAAAATCAGATTGAGTTAGGATAAATCAGATCCGTTGGCAAAACAAAGAAATGAATCAGGAAAAACCAGTGTAAAATGGTTTTTTACTTTGACTAACCAAGTAACTATCTATATGATGCAGCCCCTATGCAAAAGGTGAAAATTCCCATCACTCTTCATCCAGGTAAAGCAGCTCAGCACCGTTTAAGTTATGACGGTCTTGTCCAGCTTGAAAAACTGACTCGTTTACGAGAAGTTATCCAGGAAGAAGTAGGTGAAATAGCGGTAAAAATTCATTGCAAGAACGATGAGCAAGGTTTGGTTGTTATCCGCGGCAATTTGTCGACACACGTAACTGTAACTTGTCAACGTTGTAATGGTGATTTAGGGTTGGATTTGGATCAAGACTTTGTGTATTCGCCAGTCGGTTTGGATGCAGAGTCAGATGATCTTCCAGAAGACTACGATGAAGTAGCACTTGATGAAAATGGTGAAATAGACGTTTTTGATTTAATCGAAGACGAACTACTTTTAGCAGTGCCATTAGTGCCTACACACAACGAAGCTTCATGCAGTTATTCAGCAAAGCCTGCCAGCTTTGGTGTATTAAAGGCGGAAGATGATAAACCAAATCCATTTGATATTTTGAAACAACTTAAGAAAGATTCTTAGGAGAAGACTATGGCTGTACAAAAAAGCAAAAAGTCTCGTGCAAGACGCGGCATGCGCCGTTCACACGATGCGATCAGTGGTCCAACTTTAACTGTAGACCAAACATCTGGTGAGACTCATCGTCGTCACCACGTGACTGCAGATGGTTACTACAAAGGCGTTCAAGTAATTTCTAACTAAGAGATTGCTTATATGCTGACCAATCTAACCATTGCGTTAGATATGATGGGGGGCGATTATGGCCCCCGTTCATCTATCCCCGCAGCCGTTAACGCGGTAAATGCCAATGCCAACTTAAGACTCATCTTATGTGGTAACGAGCAAGTAATATCTAATGAACTCGATTCTCTCGATTCTTTATCTCATCCAAGATTAATTATTCGTCACTGTAGTGAAGTGGTCACTAATAGCTGTGAGCCTGCATTAGCAGTACGTTCAAAAAAAGATTCATCAATGCGCGTAGCCCTAGATTTAGTTAAATCTGGTGAGGCTCAAGCGTGCGTAAGCGCTGGTAATACCGGTGCCTTACTTTTTATGGCGCATTACGTGTTAAAAATGCTGCCTGGAGTAAAACGCCCAGCATTGATTTCAGCGGTTCCAACCGAACAGAAACACCCTGTATATTTACTTGATTTAGGGGCAAACGTGCATTGCGATGCGCAAACCTTATACCAGTTTGGCATTATGGGCTCTGTGGTTGCAGGTCAAGCGCTCGGTTGTGATAACCCCAAAGTAAGCTTATTAAATATCGGCTCAGAAGATATTAAAGGGCATGAAGATATTAAACAAGCCGCACAGCTTATGCAGCAATGTGATTACTTAAATTACACCGGTTATAGTGAAGGCAGTGATATATTTACTGGTAAATCTGATGTTATCGTGTGTGAAGGTTTTGTCGGTAATGTTGCCCTTAAAACCTGTGAAGGCATTGCTAAGCTTATTATGTTTAAGCTTACAAAAGCACTTAGAAAGCATTTTTTCTATAAATGCATGGCTTTTATGTTACGCCCTGTCATAAAAAAACTCTATAAAAGGGTGAACCCCGACCAGTATAACGGCGCTTCTCTGGTAGGATTGCGCGGTATTGTTGTAAAAAGCCATGGAAATGCATCAGCTAAAGCATTTCATGCTGCTATCGATGAAGCCGCTAGAGAAGTAGAACGTCAACTTCCAGAAAAAATAGCCGCTATCTTCGAGCAAACACATTCAACTAAAAAAGTAACCGCTGACGAGTAATTTACGATGTCAGGCGTTTACTTAAACATTTTTTATTTGTTTAATTAAAAGAGCAAAGTATGGCACAAAAAATCGCACTTGTTTTTCCAGGTCAAGGCTCACAATCTGTGGGTATGTTAAGTGAATTACTTGCAGAGTCTGACATTGTAAAAGCAACATTTGCTGAGGCATCAGATGCACTTGGCTATGACTTAGCAGCACTCGTACTGAATGGTCCAGAACAAGAATTAAACCAAACCCACCGTACCCAACCTGCTTTATTAACCGCTTCGGTTGCCATTTATCGTCAATGGTTAGCTGCTAACCCAGACGCAGAGGTTACTATGGCTGGTCACAGTTTAGGTGAATACTCTGCACTAGTGTGTGCAGACGTACTTAGCCTTGCTCAGGCTGTTAAGCTTGTAGAAAATCGTGGTTTATACATGCAAGAAGCTGTACCTGCGGGTGTGGGTTCAATGGCTGCGATCATCGGCCTGGGTGATGATGAAATAAAAGCAGCTTGTAGCGCATCAGCGCAAGATGAAGTTGTAGCACCGGTAAATTATAACTCTCCAGGGCAAGTGGTTATTGCAGGCCACAAAGCGGCCGTAGATAGAGCTTCACAAGCGTGTAAAGAAGCGGGTGCTAAACGTGCATTGCCATTATCTGTTAGTGTACCTTCACATTGCGAGCTTATGAAGCCGGCAGCTGATAAGTTAGCAGCTGATCTAGCCGCTTTAACATTTAATACACCTAAGTGTGATGTAATCAATAATGTTGATGTAAGTGCAGAAAATGCAGCTGATGCAATAAAAGATGCATTAGTACGTCAACTTTATAGCCCAGTTCGCTGGACCGAAACAGTTCAAGCATTAGTAGCACGGGGTATTACCCAAAGCTATGAGTTTGGCCCAGGTAAGGTATTAACGGGTCTAGCAAAACGTATTGATAAAGCAATGGTATGTGGCTCGGTTAACAGCCAAGCCGCCATTGATGAAGCTAAATAAGAGTAGGATAGTAATGGCAAATTTATTTTCACTAGAGGGCAAGGTAGTCCTAATTACTGGTGCAAGTCGTGGTATTGGTAAAGCGATTGCAACAACGTTGGTTGCACAAGGTGCGAAGGTAGCAGGAACTGCTACGAGCGAATCGGGTGCTGCTAAAATCAGTGAATATTTAGGTGATAATGGTAAAGGTTATGCGTTAAACGTAACCGATCCTGCATCGATTGAGGCAACACTTGCTGCTATAAAAGCAGATTTAGGCGATATTGATGTTTTAGTTAATAATGCGGGTATAACCCGTGATAACTTATTAATGCGTATGAAAGAGGGTGAGTGGGACGATATCATCGACACCAACTTAAGCTCTATATTCCGCCTATCAAAAGCGGTATTACGTCCAATGATGAAGAAAAAGAATGGCCGCATCATTAACATTGGCTCGGTAGTGGGCACAATGGGTAATGCAGGACAAGCTAACTACGCTGCAGCTAAAGCGGGCGTAATTGGTTTTTCTAAATCATTAGCGCGTGAAGTTGCATCACGTGGTATAACGGTAAATGTTGTTGCGCCTGGGTTTATTCAAACTGACATGACTGACGAGTTGACAGAAGAGCAAAAAGCAGCAACGCTTGCTAATGTACCTGCAGGTCGTTTAGGTCAACCAGACGAAATTGCGGCTGCTGTTTGCTATTTAGCGTCAGACGCTGCTGCATATGTTTCGGGTGAAACGCTGCACGTTAACGGCGCAATGTACATGGTTTAAGGAACTTTGTTCCTAGTATGATTTGAGCAAGTTTAACGAAAAATGTTGAATTTTTTGTGATCTTGCTTTAAACATACTTGAATTCGTTGTTAAAATAAGCGATAAAAGACACAAATAACCCTCAAGAGGTTTGACCAGATAAATAATTATCAGCAAATCCTTGAATCACAGAATTATGCGCCGTAAACTACGCCGCAATCTGAAAATAACGCATTGGCGTTTTTAATAAAGGAAAGAAGAATGAGCGACATCCAAGAACGCGTAAAGAAAATCATCATTGAGCAACTAGGTGTTAAAGAAGAAGAAGTAAAGCACGAAGCTTCTTTCGTAGATGACTTAGGCGCAGATTCACTTGATACTGTTGAATTAGTAATGGCTCTTGAAGAAGAGTTTGACACTGAGATCCCAGACGAAGAAGCTGAAAAGATCACTACAGTACAAGCTGCAATCGATTACGTTACAGCTCACGCTGAGTAATCAATCGCAAATTAAGGGCAGCATTCGCTGCCCTTAATCTATCCGTAATATGATACTAATTAATTTAGTACACACCCCACCTAAAATAATAATTCCCTTATTGGAGGCAACCCGTGGCTAAACGTCGAGTAGTCGTAACTGGCTTAGGAATGTTGACACCGCTAGGTAACGATGTTGAATCAACCTGGCAAGGCTTGTTAAACGGCAAAAGTGGTATTCAAACTATCACGCATTTCGATACTTCAAGTTTTGGTACCAAGTTCGCAGGCTTGCTGAATGATTTTAATGCGTCTGACTTTAATATGTCGCCTAAAGATGCTAAAAAAATGGATTTGTTTATCCAATATGGCATCGCGGCGGGTGTACAAGCACTACAAGATTCTGGCCTTGAAATCACAGAGCAAAACGCACCGCGCGTTGGTGTTGCTGTTGGTTCAGGCATTGGTGGTTTAACGTTAATCGAAGAAAACCACATAAAACTATTAAACAGTGGCCCACGTAAGCTTTCTCCTTTTTATGTGCCGTCGACTATTATCAATATGATCTCGGGTCATTTATCGATAATGCACGGTCTACGTGGTCCAAATATTTCGATTGTCACAGCCTGTACTACAGGTTTACACAACATCGGCCATGCAGCTCGTATGATTGCATACGGTGATGCTGATGCCATGGTAGCAGGGGGCGCTGAAAAAGCCTCGACACCAATTGGTATGGGTGGCTTTAATGCAGCTCGCGCACTTTCAACGCGTAACGATGACCCACAAGCAGCGTCACGCCCTTGGGATAAAGACCGTGACGGTTTTGTGCTTTCAGATGGTGCAGGTGTAATTGTACTTGAAGAATACGAACACGCTAAAGCACGTGGCGCTAAAATTTACTCAGAACTCGTTGGCTTTGGTATGAGCGGTGACGCATATCACATGACATCGCCACCTGAAGATGGGGCAGGTGCAGCCCTTGCGATGGAAAATGCGTTAAATGACGCAGGCGTAAACGCTGATCAGGTAGGTTACATTAACGCTCACGGTACCTCGACTAATGCAGGTGATAAGGCTGAAACCTCCGCGGTTAAATCTATCTTTGGTAATGCTGCAAAAGATGTGATGGTGAGTTCATCTAAATCAATGATGGGTCACTTACTTGGTGCTGCAGGTTCGGTTGAATCAATTATTACTATTTTGTCGTTACAAGATCAAAAAGTAAGCCCAACAATTAACCTTGATAACCCTGACGAAGGCTGTGATTTGGATTATGTTCCTCACACTGCACGTGATGCTAAATTAGACTACGCATTATGTAACTCGTTTGGTTTTGGTGGTACTAATGGCTCGTTGCTATTTAAAAAGGTATAATCTTTTTAAACAACGAGACAGAATAATAGCCCAGTTGTGACTGGGCTTTTTTATATGCAGAATAAACAGCGAATACAACAAAACATAATCACTGAACAGCCTAGCGTTGTTAGCAGTCGTGATCGCGGTATAAACTATGGCGATGGCTTTTTTACTACAGCAAAGATTATTGACGGCAATGTAGAGCATTGGTCATTGCATCGTGCGAGATTAATTGAGTGTGCAAGCCGCTTAGCATTTCCTGAAATAGAGTTTATTGAACTCGAAGCCGTAATCAACCAACTTATTGCAACACAAGAATGTGCTGTTCTTAAAGTGCTCGTTACGCGGGGCGAAGGTGGTCGAGGATACGGTTTACCAGAACAGCCGATATTAAACATTGTGCTCAGTGTTGTTGATTTTCCATCTCATTACGAAGCATTGGGTTCAAAAGGCCTTAGCTTAGCTGTTAGCCCCATTAAATTAGCATCTCAACCACTACTTGCAGGGCTAAAAACATTAAACAGGTTAGAGCAAGTAATGATCAAACAAGCCATGCAAACACAAGATTGTGATGATGTATTGGTTCTTGATTATCAAAACAATGTTATAGAAACCTCAGCAGCCAATGTATTTGCAGTTAAAAGTGGGCGGGTCTTTACCCCTTTACTTAATGAGTGTGGAATTAAAGGAGTTTACCTGCAATCGTTATGTGCTAAATTGCCCCTTGAGTTTGTGGACTTAACATTAGAGCAATTAGCACAAATGGATGCAGTGTTTGTCTGTAATAGTTTAATGGGCGTCATACCAGTAAAAGCGATTAATAATGTTCACTTCGATATTAATAATAGTTTAAGCGTATTAAATGGTTTAATCGCCAAGGAGTTTACGTGTCAAAAGTGATAATAGGTATTATAGCTTTAGCCTTGTTAACAACAGGGATAGGCTATCAACAATTACAAGCAACCATTAATAGTACGCTAGCTGTTCCCGCCAATATCCAATTTGAAGTAAAAAATGGCACTGGGTTTAATAAGCTATGCCAGCAGTGGCAGGCAAAAAAATGGTTAGATAGCTGCTTTAAGTATCAAATAGTGGCAAAATTAGACCCTAGCCTTACTGATTTGAAAGCGGGCCTTTATGAGCTAAACCAAGGTAGCGTAATTGATAATATCAGGCGTATAAATGAGGGTGAACAAGTTAGCTTTAGTTTTACAATTATCGAAGGGCAAACATTACGGGATGTGCTCGCTACAATTGAAAATGCAGCTAATTTAAACCAAGATTTAACTCAGGATAACTTAAGTCAACAAATCTTAGGCTCAGATCAGCATTTAGAAGGCTGGTTATACCCAGATACATACCACTACCATGCTGGCGATAGTGCAAGCTTATTGCTCAAGCGTGCGCACACTTTAATGAAACAGATTTTAGCTGATGCTTGGCAGCAACGTGCCGATAATTTGCCAATTAATTCTGCGTACGAGGCGTTGATCATGGCATCAATTATCGAAAAAGAAACCGGCCTTGCCAGCGAGCGACCTATGATAGCGTCTGTGTTTACTAACCGACTTAATTCAAAAATGCGTCTACAAACCGATCCTACCGTCATTTATGGTCTAGGGACTGATTATGATGGCGATATTAAACGCAAAGACTTAACCAGTTACACACCGTATAATACCTATAAAATAAATGGTTTACCGCCAACGCCAATTGCAATGCCCTCGAAGGCGGCGATTTTAGCAGCGGTCAACCCACCAAAATCTGATTATGTATATTTTGTTGCGAAAGGAGATGGTAGCCATCAATTTTCAAAAACACTTAAAGCACATAACAAAGCTGTGCAAGATTACTTACGTTATCAAAAACAATTAAGTAACTAGCCAGTCGCAATCTGAATTACTAAAAGAGATACCATGACAGCAAAATTTATTGTGATCGAAGGGCTAGAAGGAGCGGGTAAGTCAACTGCTATTTCAATTTGTCAGCAGTTTTTAACCCAGCATAATGTTGATTTTGTCAATGTACGAGAGCCCGGTGGTACACCGCTTGCTGAGCAACTTCGCAGTTTGGTAAAAGCAAACCACCAAGAGACCATAGCCAGCGAAACTGAATTGTTGATCATGTATGCCGCGCGTTCTCAATTAGTCAATAATGTTATTCGCCCTGCGCTTGATAATGACCAGTGGGTACTTGGCGATCGTCATGACTTATCGTCACAAGCGTATCAAGGTGGTGGGCGCGAGATAGCGCATTCAACTTTATCGGCACTTTCAGATATCGTTTTAAAAGGGCTAAAGCCTGATTTAACTATTTACTTAGACATTGAGCCGTCAATTGGTTTGGCGCGAGCGAAAGGTCGTGGCGAATTGGATAGAATTGAGCAAGAAGCGCTGAGTTTTTTTGAGCGCACTCGTGCACGCTATCTAGCGCTTGCTAATAACGATGATTCCATTAAAACGGTCAATGCAAATCAAACGATGGCGCAAGTTCATAACGATATTATTGCGGTATTAGAGCAATTTATGCAAAGTAATAACTAATATGACTTACCCGTGGCTCAACGAAATTGAACAACAACTCAGTACCAGCTTTGCTGCTGGGCGGTTTCATCATGGTCAATTATTTAATGGTCAACAAGGTGTTGGTAAAACAGCTTTAGTTGACCAGCTTGCTAATGCATTATTGTGCCAACAACCAAAAGGTGTTCAGCCGTGTGGACAATGTAAGAGTTGCCAGTTGAATCAGGCAGGCACACACCCCGATAAATTTAATGTAGTAATTGAAGGGCAAAGTATCGGCGTTGATGATATTCGTAATGTGAGCCACTTTATGAGTCACTCAGCTGCGCAAAATGGCAATAAAGTAGTGATAATAAAAGATTGCCACAAAATGACCACAGCGGCTTCAAATGCACTATTAAAAACGCTTGAAGAGCCTAGTTCACAGCGTTTTTTATTATTAACGACTAATGCAGCATCACAATTGCCCGCTACAATATTAAGTCGCTGCACTAAAACAGATGTTGAGGTTGGCGATGTTCAAGAGGCTCAACATTGGCTTGCGTCTTTACAAATTATTGACTATCCATGGCTGCAATTATTTTATCAACAACCTTTGTTAGTGCAAGCGTGGCAGCAAAAGGAGCAATTAGAAACAATTGACCGACTCTATAAATTTGCAACTGAGCTAAAACAAGGTCATAATTTCAGTGCTTTAGTGGATATTCTTAATAAAGATAACGATCTAGTTCGGGTTTTTTGTTTATTTTTGACTGAGCAACTTAAGCAGCAATTAATCGCTGGCATGGAATTTGATGCGTATCAACAAGCGCAAAATGCTTTAAACGATTTTTATCAAAACTGTACTCAAGTGTTAGGACTTAATTTGTCTTTAGCTGTTTCGAAGTTGGCGTATTCACTTCGTAAATAACAATAATTAGGATGTTTTATGCAAGAGTTACTTGTTGACTTAGAAAATTTAGATGAGCTATACCGTTGCTATATGCCTTACCTTAAAACAGGTGGTTTATTTGTACGCACAAATATGCGTTACGAAATGGGACACTCATTGGCATTAAAAGTAACATTACCTGATGCCCTTGAAGACGATGTAGTAACAGGCAAAGTAACATGGATCACGCCTCAAGGGGCACAAAGTTCAAACCCACCGGGTATAGGTATCAGCTTTTTAGATGATAAAACTAACCTTAATGCGAAGATCGAAAAACTACTAGGGACTATGTTAAACTCTGGTAATCCAACTTATACCATGTAGTAAGCATTAACTGTGATTGTAGATTCTCATTGCCATTTAGACCGACTCGATTTTGATAAACTCGATTTAAACCTAGACCAAGTACTTGATAGCGCACGCGCTAAACAAGTAGAGCACTTTTTATGTGTCAGCGTCACGCTAGATCAATTCCCGAGCATGCTTGATAAAATCAAAAATTATAATGATGTATCGGCTTCATGCGGTGTACACCCACTTGATCAAAAAGATGCCCTTGATAAACAACGCTTAATTGATTTAGCAAGTCATAACAAAGTAGTGGCGATTGGCGAAACGGGGCTTGATTATTATTACGCAAAAGACACGCATATTATTCAGCAAGAAAGTTTTGTTGGCCATATTGAAGTGGCAAACCAATTACAAAAACCATTAATTATTCATACTCGCGATGCCCGCGAAGACACCATTAATTTAATGCGCGAGCACAACGCTGAAAAATGCGGTGGTGTTTTACATTGCTTTACTGAAGACTGGGACATGGCCAAAAAAGCCATCGATTTAGGTTTTTATATTTCAATTTCAGGCATTGTCACATTCAAAAATGCTGTTGAACTAAAAAACGTCGTAAAACAAATACCACTCGATAGACTTCTTATCGAAACCGACTCACCTTATTTAGCACCAGTGCCTTATCGTGGTAAAACTAATCAGCCAGCGTATGTGCAAGATGTGGCTTATTATATTAGTGAACTTAAAGGGATTAGTTACAAAGAGCTCGCAACTGCGACCACGGCTAATTTTTATTCTTTATTTAATCTAGCAAAACAGGGCTAACATCATATGAGCCAAGCACCACTTCCTCTACTTTTAATGGGGCCAATGGTGCGCCGCGCTGATATAAACGAGGTTTGCATTCAATTTGCAACCTCAAGCCCAATTAACTGCCGTATCGAACTTGCTCATTATGATACTTATTGTGAACATGAGCCTGTTCGTTTAGGGGAGCAGTTATTCTTACATTTCGTTATTATAAAACCTATTGGTATTGAATTTCCTTTTGATGAGTTAATTAGTTACCGATTGTTTGATAACGACAAAGAAATTGATCTCAGCGCTTTTTGCTACCCCAATAAAGCGACCCCAGAATTTGCAATCCCCAACACGCTAAGCCAAATTTTACACGGCTCGTGTCGAAACCCACATCACCCTGCTAAAGACAGCCTTGTTGCAGCTAATGACTTCGTACAAGCAAAGCGTAGTGATAATGGAATTGGGGTCGATATTTTACTGCTATCGGGGGATCAAGTTTATGCCGATGATGTAGCCGGAGCTATGCTAATAGCGATTTCGCGCTTAATCGATGTACTGGGTATTTATAAAGAGCAACCGCTCGACATAGACTTACCTGAAGGTTTACAACAACAGCTGTATCAGCGCCATTTGTATTTACCCAAAGTACCTTGGCAAAAGCGAAACAAAATTGGGGTAGGGTATTGGCTTAAAAAAGATGTCCCGCATTTTTCAAGTTTAAAAGCTGATAACCATTTAGTATTTTTTGAAGAGTTTATAGCACTTTATTTATTAAACTTGAGTCCAGCAGTTTGGCAGTTAATCGATTTTGAGGGCATTCATTACCAAGCGAGTACTGAGAAATACCAGCAAATATTTGATAATGAAAAAGCGGCCTTATCAGGTTTTAAAGACGGCTTGAAAGACGCACAAGTTTTATTTGCTAACGTACCCAGCTTTATGATGTTTGACGATCACGATGTAACCGATGACTGGAACTTAACCGCAGGGTGGGAGCAAGTTATCTATCAGCATCCTGTGAGTCGGCGTATTGTTAATAATGGTTTAATTAGTTATTGGTTATTTCAAGGGTTTGGCAACGATGCAGGAAGTAAAACCAAGAGCCTTCTAAAACCATTTCAACAAAGTTTTACTAATGACCAGCAATGGCAA
The DNA here is from genome assembly GCF_054960735.1 of Pseudoalteromonas sp. RWi3. Classification (NCBI taxonomy): domain Bacteria; kingdom Pseudomonadati; phylum Pseudomonadota; class Gammaproteobacteria; order Alteromonadales; family Pseudoalteromonadaceae; genus Pseudoalteromonas; species Pseudoalteromonas sp. RWi3. The sequence goes on along the minus strand of NZ_JBHNYL010000001.1, from coordinate 201,230 downwards.
TTTAAGCCATTTGATAAAACTATTTTAGAGTTTAATCATTGGCATTATGAGCTCAATACCGTACCCAAAGTTGTGGTGCTTGATACGCGTACCCATCGTTGGCGCAACGAGCAAAACTTTAATGAACCATCAGGTTTATTAGATTGGGAGCGCCTAACAGAGCTTGAAGACAGTTTATTAACTCATGAGCAAGTTATTATCGTGTCGCCTGCGCCAGTTTTTGGGGTTAAATCAATAGAAGCCATTCAAGCAATGTTTAATATTTGCGGCCAACCTTTATTGGTTGATGTTGAGAACTGGATGGCGCATGAAGGCTCTGCAAAAAAATTACTCGATACCTTTCGCCGTGAAGACACTCCCAAAGAAACGCTTATTTTATCTGGCGATGTACATTACTCATTTTGTTTTTCCGTGCAAAAACGGTTTGGCAAACACCCTAATCGTATATGGCAACTCACCGCCAGCGGGATTAAAAATGAATTCCCACGTAAGTTAATTAATATTCTCGACAAGCTCGATTCAATTTTATATGCCCCCAAAAGCCCTCTCAACTTTTTTACCAAACGTTGGCAAATGGAAGTTGATAAACACCAAACAGTAGGCGAAGGTCAAAAATACTTAGTAAGCGACTCCGCAATAAGCTTAATTAGCTTAGAACAAGGCAACCTTGATAAATATGAGCTAATTCATGGTGATGGCCATATCACCGAGTTCGATTTAGAGCATTAAATCTCATTTCTGTGCTGTTTAATATAATCCGCAACTTCGCTCACAGTGCCTAACCAGTATCCATTTTTTGGGTCTTTAATATAGCTGATTAGTTGCTCAAGCACTTTTTTATCAGTGGTGTATTGGTCGCCTTCACCTATCTCATGTCCTGCTAAAATCAACCAGCTGTTATTACCTCGAAGTTGCTCTAGCATTGCTATGATTTCATCAAAACGCAGGCCATCAATTTTTAGACTCGTTAATTGAGCAAAGTCGGTGAAATTTGGGTTGTTTGCTGTTTCATCTAGCCAAGTACGGCCGGTATCAAAGTGCTTAGCAATCAACGGCACATAGCTTTGCGTGTTTTTACCACGCCCAACAAAGGTATTACCACACGGGTAGGCAAACGCGCGAGGAGTAACCCCTAAATTCGCTTTTAAGTACACTTGCGCATCTAAAATATCTTTTTCTAGCCATTTTAGTGTGGCTTGTTCAAGGGAAAGATTTTGTTGTCGAAGCCATTCAAAATTACCTGTGCATAAATGTGAACTTGTATGGTTGGCAATTTCGTGACCAGATACCACTGCTTTTTTCCATTTTGTTAGTCGCTCTTTAACATTAAAAGGTGAGACATAAAATGTGGCTTTAACATTATGCTTATCTAAAATTGCTAAACCTGTATCAACTTGACTGTGGCGGGCGTCATCAAAGGTAATGCTGATAGCATTTTGGGCTTGAGCAGGGTAATCAAAGCCAACATAGTTATTTGCAGCGGCTACATTATTAACAAAAAAAAGTGCAGAAGACATTAAGAGTAATTTTTTAAACATATTTGTTTCCTTTTTTCTTTTATGGAAACAAATTTATCAGCTTAAAGAAATACTACTTAAGGATATTTAAGTTAAAAAAATGCCCAGAACGAATCCGCATTGTTCTGGGCTTAGGGGTGGCTCTTAGTGAGCCTGCGCTAACTTTAAAAAACACCTTCTATTCGTTAAGGGAGAAGTAGAAAGTATTAGTAAGTGTAGTTAACAAATGTAAAAACCCCCAATAATTGATGTATTTTTATACTATTTGAAAAACAATAGCTTGGTTGAAAAAACAGTTAATTTAAATTTTAATGCATAATTTATAATCAACTTACTCACAGCTTATGCCTACCAAACGATTAGTTGACTATTTTGTACCAAATCTCGTGGTAGTGAGTTTTTAATTTTGTTTTTTTGCCATTTACCTAAACCAATGGGGCAACCACACAAAGTTAATACCACCTCATCAGTTGCGTTTGTTACCTCAGCTAAGCGAATGTCTTTACCCTGAAAGTAGTCGTTTGCTTGCTGATCTGATAAGGCATAGGTGTTTTTAATACAATGCCCACCGAACACGGTGGCAAATTCGTGTGTCAGCCTTACACCGTTTTTATGAATCATACCTAACTGAATTCCTAAGCGTGAATATTTGATTTTATTTTCAATTTCGTTAAACCCGTCAGGGAATAGCCAAAGCTCTTTATCACGCTGCATTAAGGTCCCAGGTAGTGAAGTTATACCAAACTGCTTTTTTATAGTCGTGGTAAAATTCTGGCTGGCTTTTTTATCAAATGACTGAAAAGGGAAAGCCCCTTTTTTTATTTTTTGATTCGAATTATCAACACTTGCAACCTTTTTAAACTTAGCGATAAAAAAACCTTCGCTGTCGAAAGTTTGCGGCCAAACGTGTAAATAACCTTCTTCAGTGGTTGCTTGCTCTGCGTTTGGAAATAAGTTTGCTAGGCTTTGGACTTCAATAGAGTCAGGAAATTGTTCAAGTAGGTAATCACACACTTGTTGGTTTTCAAGCGGTGTTAAAGTACAGGTTGAATAAACTAATGTGCCGCCAGGTTTAAGGGCGTAAAAAGCACTTTTTATCAACGCTTTTTGCACTTTAGCAATATCAATATTCGACTCGATTGACCAATTCTTTAAGGCATCAGCGTCTTTACGTACCGTGCCTTCACCCGAGCAAGGAGCATCGAGTAATATGCTATCAAAGCACTCGAACATGTAATCACCAAATACAACGCCATCAAAATGTGAGAGGGCACAATTACCTACGCCCATGCGCTTTAACGTAGCACTAAGCACTTTTAAACGAGATGACGATAGCTCATTCGCAACAAGCACACCCTGATTATTCATCAGTGCTGATAATTGCGATGTTTTTGAACCTGGTGCTGAGGCCATGTCGAGTACATGGGTGGCATCAAGGAGTGACTCTTTAAGTGCCATAGGTGGTAGCATTGAACTGGCTTCTTGTACATACATTGCGCCACTTAAATGTAAGTCAGTATTACCAAGTGCAAGGGCATTCTCTTCATCTGCTGGGCGCTCTAGCCAAAAGCCATCTTCACACCAAGGAATTTGAGTTAACTGCCAACCTTTTTGTTTTGCCGCGAGTTTAAACTCTTCAACCGACATTTTTAATGTATTAACACGCACAGACTTACGAAGTGGCTTACGACACGCATTAATAAAGTCGTTTAGTGTTAAGTGCGCAGGTAAGTAACTAGCTACGTCATCTATAAAGTGTTGAGGAATAAACGTGTTGGCGTTCAAGGCTATGCTCGCGAAGAAAAATAATGGCATATTCTATCATTTTCACTGCACACCTATAAACATAAATTTAGCCTCAAGACTTGTCGACACTTAATGGTTAAAATCCAGCCTTTAGATGTTTTAAGTAGTATTTACTTTATTTATGTCGACAATAATTAATTTTTAGCCCTATTTTTGTTAATTTAAGGTTGACACAATTTTATATAAGGACCATAGTGTATCCATAAATTGTCGACAATCTTGAAGAAGTACCCAATGACCCTAGACGCTTTTAGCAACACACTTATTACTACCGCATCTGATCAGGTGTTTGTTGATATGCGCCGAGAGATTGTTGAAGGCAGTATTGAGCAAGGCAGTAAAATTTCAGAGCCAGAGCTTGCCAAGCGTTACGGGGTAAGCCGTGCAACATTGCGTGAAGCTTTAAATCGATTAGAGAGTTGTTACCTTGTTGAGCGTAAAGCCAATGTAGGGTGTCGCGTTGTGGCTTTAACAGCAGAGCGATTAATCGAAGTCTATCAAGTTCGCAGTGCTCTTGAGGGCTTAGCGTGCCGGCTTGCTGCCGACAATATGGCCGCTGATGAAGTGCAAAGCTTAAAACAATTACTCAACCAGCATTTACAAACACAGCGAGTAAAAGAAGGCGAGTCTTATTACCAAGAAGCGGGCGATTTAGATTTTCACTACCGCATTATCAAAGCCAGTAAGAACGAGCACCTTATTCATTTATTAAGTAACGGTTTATACCAACTAATTCGCATGTATCGTGTGCAAATGGGCATGGTTGGGCCACGGGTGTCTAAAGCGTTTGATGAACATTTAGCCATTATTAATGCCATTGAAAACCATGATGGTGAATTGGCTGAGTTATTAATGAAGCGCCATATCAGTGCCTCACAATCCAATATTCAAGCAAAGTTTGATAGATACCAATCAATGTAGGTATTAATAGCAGCACAAAAGAAGGCTGCGCAGTAATTTAAGACAGTCAAACTGTCATAGAAAGTATTTAAAAATAAACGCTGCCTCGAGCAGTTACCGTTCAAAGGAGACAGCAATGTCAGCAGGATCAAAGTTTAAACAGGCGATAGCAAACAACCAGCCACTACAAGTAGTAGGGACTATCAATGCTTATACAGCCATGATGGCTGAAAAAATGGGTCACCAAGCAATTTATTTATCGGGCGCCGGAGTCGCGAATGCCTCTTACGGCATGCCTGATTTAGGCATGACTAGCCTTGATAACGTGCTTGAAGATATTCGCCGTATTACCGGTGCTAGTGATTTACCTTTGTTAGTGGATGCCGATACAGGTTGGGGCGGCGCATTTAATATTGCCCGTACCGTGAAAGAAATGACCAAAGCGGGTGCTGCGGGATTTCATATTGAAGACCAAGTAGCACAAAAGCGTTGTGGTCATCGCCCAAATAAAGAGATCGTAAGCCAAAGCGAAATGGTTGACCGCATAAAAGCAGCGGTTGATGCTAAAACCGATAGCGATTTTTACATTATGGCGCGCACTGATGCGTTTCAAAAAGAAGGCTTAAACGCTGCTATTGACCGTGCTGCGGCCTGTGTTGAAGCGGGCGCTGATGCCATTTTTGCTGAAGCCGTGCATGACCTTGCTGATTACCAAGCATTTAGTAAAGCGATTAATGTGCCGATTTTAGCCAACATTACCGAGTTTGGCCAAACCCCAATTTACACCAAAGAGCAGTTAAGTGATGTTGGCGTGCAAATGGTGCTTTACCCGTTAAGTGCGTTTAGAGCGATGAATAAAGCGGCGTTAAACGTGTATTCAGCTATTTTGAATGAAGGCTCCCAACAAAGCCAAATTGAGAACATGCAAACGCGTGCTGAGCTTTATGACTTTTTAGATTATCACACGTATGAAAACACCCTTGATAACCTTTTTTCAGCAAAATCTGACAAATAATAAAAAATTCAACAGGAGACAAATCATGGTAGATAAAGCATTAGGTGGCGCAGGCTTACGCGGACAAGTAGCAGGACAAACGGCATTATGTACAGTAGGGCAAACAGGCTCAGGTTTAACTTACTGTGGATACGACATTAGCGAACTGGCTGAAAAAGCGCAGTTTGAAGAAGTGTCATTTTTACTTTCACGCGGCGAGCTGCCAACCACAACAGAGCTGGCTGATTATAAAGCTAAACTTAAAAGTTTACGCGGTTTACCTGAAGCACTTAAAACAGTGCTTGAGAACATCCCTAAAGACGCACATCCAATGGATGTAATGCGCACAGGTTGCTCTATGTTAGGTAACCTTGAAATGGAAAACGATTTTAGCGAAGCAAACGATGCAATCGACCGTATGGTCGCTATTTTTCCAAGTGTTATTTGTTATTGGTACCGCTTTACTCATGATGGTGTTCGCATTGAAACACAAACTGATGATGACTCAGTAGGCGCGCATTTCTTAACAATGTTACACGACAAAGCACCATCAGAGCTGTTTGAACAAGTTATGAATGTGTCACTTATTTTATACGCAGAGCATGAATTTAATGCATCAACCTTTACTGGACGTGTATGTGCTTCAACGTTATCTGATATTCATTCGTGTGTTACCGGCGCAATTGGTACTTTACGTGGGCCATTACACGGTGGTGCAAATGAAGCTGCTATGGATTTGATTGAGAGCTTTACTAGTGCTGATCAAGCTGAAGACGCACTGATGGGGATGCTTGAACGTAAAGATAAAATTATGGGGTTTGGTCATGCGATTTACCGCGAGTCAGATCCGCGTAATGTTATTATTAAAAAATGGTCTGAAAAATTAGCGACAGAAGTGGGTGACGATGTACTTTACCCAGTATCAGTTCGCTGTGAAGAAGTAATGTGGCGTGAGAAGAAGTTATTCTGTAATGCTGACTTTTTCCATGCATCGGCGTACCACTTTATGGGTATTCCTACTAAGTTGTTCACGCCTATCTTTGTAATGAGCCGAGTAACCGGTTGGACTGCTCACGTAAAAGAGCAACGTGCGAATAACCGTATTATTCGCCCAAGTGCTGATTACACAGGACCAGATGCGCGCAGCTACACGCCAATTGAATCAAGATAAACATATAGTCCATACAAAGGTGAGTTACCAACTCACCTTTTACGGCTTTAGCAAATTATGCAAACAATACACCTTCAAATCTAAAGCCTGTCTTGATTAACCCCGTCACCAAATTAGCGAATTTATTATGACCATTATTAATAACACCCAATACCGTAAGCCATTACCAGGCTCAAATGTAGATTACTACGATACCCAAGCAGCGGTAGATGCCATTAAGCCAGGCGCATACGCCACACTGCCTTACAGTTCGCGTGTATTTGCCGAAAACTTAGTGCGCCGCTGTGAACCCGATATGCTAACCGATGCGCTTAGCCAAATAATTGAGCGCAAGCAAGATTTAGACTTTCCGTGGTATCCAGCACGCGTTGTATGTCACGACATTCTAGGGCAAACAGCTCTAGTTGATTTAGCGGGTCTGCGCGACGCTATTGCTGCGAAAGGCGGCGATCCTGCAAAAGTAAACCCGGTTGTACCTACTCAACTGATTGTTGACCATTCATTAGCTGTTGAGCACGCAGGCTTTGATCCTGAAGCGTTTGAGAAAAACCGCGCCATTGAAGACAGACGCAACGATGACCGTTTTCATTTTATAAACTGGACTAAAACTGCTTTTAAAAATATTGATGTGATCCCGCCGGGCAATGGCATCATGCATCAAATTAACCTTGAAAAAATGTCGCCGGTTATTCAAAACCGTGATGGTATTGCATTCCCTGACACTTTAGTAGGTACCGACAGCCATACACCGCATGTTGATGCATTAGGTGTTATTGCTGTTGGCGTGGGCGGCCTTGAAGCCGAAAGTGTAATGCTAGGGCGCGCATCATACATTCGTTTACCCGATATTGTGGGTGTAGAACTTACCGGTAAACGCCAACCGGGTATTACTGCAACAGATATTGTATTGGCGATCACCGAGTTTTTGCGTGAGCAACGTGTGGTATCGACTTACCTCGAATTTTACGGTGAAGGGGCTGATGCACTAACCCTAGGTGACAGAGCGACCATTTCTAACATGACCCCTGAATTTGGCGCAACGGCGGCTATGTTCTACATCGACGATAAAACTATTGATTACCTACGTTTAACAGGCCGTGATGAAGAGCAAATTGCACTAGTAGAAAACTACGCTAAAACAGCAGGGCTATGGAGCGACAGCTTAAAAACAGCGCATTACGATCGTGTACTTAAATTTGATTTATCGAACGTAGGGCGCAACATTGCAGGGCCTTCAAATCCGCACCGTCGTGTATCAACCAGCGATTTAGCAGCGCAAGGTATTTCGGGCGTTGTTGAAAATGAAGAAGGCTTAATGCCCGATGGCGCGTGTATTATTGCCGCAATTACTAGTTGTACTAATACCAGTAACCCGCGCAATGTAATTGCTGCAGGTTTATTAGCGCGAAATGCAAACGCCAAAGGTTTAATGCGTAAACCATGGGTTAAAACATCCCTGGCTCCGGGTTCTAAAGCAGTACAATCGTACCTTGAAGACGCAAACTTATTACCAGAGCTCGAACAACTTGGTTTTGGTATTGTTGGTTTTGCTTGTACTACCTGTAATGGCATGAGCGGTGCACTTGATCCTAAAATTCAACAAGAAGTAATTGATCGCGATTTATACGCAACAGCAGTGCTTTCGGGCAATCGTAACTTTGATGGTCGTATTCATCCGTATGCTAAGCAAGCATTTTTAGCGTCTCCACCGCTAGTGGTTGCTTATGCAATTGCCGGAACCATTCGTTTTGATATAGAAAAAGACATCCTTGGTAAAGATCAGCAAGGTAACGATGTAACCTTAAAAGATTTATGGCCATCTGATGAAGAAATAGATGCGGTGATCAAGCAAAGCGTTAAGCCTGAGCAGTTTAGAAAAGTATACGAGCCAATGTTTAACTTAACCGTTGATTACGGCGAAGATAACGACCCACTATACGATTGGCGCCCAGAAAGTACTTACATTCGCCGCCCTCCTTATTGGGAAGGTGCATTAGCAGGTGAGCGCAGTATGAGTGGTATGCGCGCGCTAGCAGTACTTGGCGATAACATTACAACCGATCATTTATCTCCTTCTAATGCGATTATGGCAAGCAGTGCTGCAGGTGAATACTTAACTAAAATGAATGTGCCAGAAGAAGACTTTAACTCATATGCCACTCACCGAGGCGATCACTTAACCGCGCAACGAGCGACGTTTGCAAACCCTAAACTGTTGAACGAAATGGTATTGGATGAAAACGGAGAAGTGAAGCAAGGTTCGTACGCGCGTATTGAGCCAGAAGGTGAAAACACACGTATGTGGGAAGCCATAGAAACTTATATGCAACGTAAGCAACCGCTTATTATTGTAGCTGGGGCTGACTATGGTCAAGGTTCGTCGCGCGATTGGGCAGCAAAAGGCGTAAGGCTTGCTGGTGTTCAGGTTATTGCAGCTGAAGGGTTTGAGCGTATTCACCGTACTAACTTAATTGGTATGGGTGTATTGCCGCTTGAATTTAAACCAGGCACAACGCGTACAACACTTAATCTTGATGGCAGCGAAAGTTATGACGTTAAGGGCGAACCAACACCAGGGGCAACCTTGGAATTAGTAATCACCCGTAAAAATGGTGAAGTGCTAACTGTGCCAATGAAGTGCCGATTAGATACGCAAGAAGAGCTTTCTATTTATGCCGCAGGCGGTGTATTACAACGCTTTGCGCAAGACTTTTTAGAAGCAACACAAGCATCATAAGGACATAAAACAGATGTTTAAACCACAAATTAAAGTGCCAGCGACTTATATGCGCGGCGGCACCAGTAAAGGCGTGTTTTTTAATTTAACTGATTTACCCGAGCCTGCCCAAGTGGCAGGTGAGGCGCGCGATAGCTTGTTATTCCGCGTTATTGGTAGCCCCGATCCTTATGGTAAACAAACTGATGGTATGGGTGGCGCAACATCAAGCACCAGTAAAACCGTTATTTTGAGTAAAAGCACGCAACCCGATCACGACGTTGATTACTTATTTGGCCAAGTCGCGATTGATAAACCTTTTGTTGATTGGAGCGGTAATTGCGGCAATCTCACCTCAGCTGTCGGTGCTTTTGCAATTAGTAACGGGCTAGTTGATGGTGCGCGTATCCCAAAAAATGGGATAGCGATAGTGCGAGTGTGGCAAGCTAATATTAAAAAATCTATTTTAGTGCATGTGCCAATTACTGATGGTGAAGTGCAAGAAACAGGTGATTTTGAGCTCGATGGTGTGACATTTCCAGCAGCCGAAGTAAAGCTTGAGTTTATGGACCCGGCTGACGCTGACGGGGCATTATTCCCAACGGGTAATCTAGTTGATGAGCTTGAAGTGCCCGAGTTTGGAACGCTTAAAGCGACGATGATCAATGCGGGTATTCCGACTGTGTTTGTTAACGCACAAGATATTGGTTACACCGGCACAGAGCTACAAGACGATATAAACAACGATGAGCAAGCATTGGCAAAGCTTGAGTCTATTCGTGCTCATGCTTCCGTTAAAATGGGATTGATCAGCAATTTAAATGAAGCGGTAGGGCGCCAACATACACCAAAAGTGGCCTTTGTTAATAAGCCAATCTCTTATATTGCATCAAGCGCAAAAGAAATATCGGCTTCTAATATTGATCTAGTGGTACGCGCTATGTCGATGGGTAAACTGCATCATGCAATGATGGGTACGGCGGCGGTTGCAATAGGCACTGCTGCTGCTATTGACGGTACTTTAGTTAATTTAGCGGCTGGTGGCGGAGCATTAAACGAAGTTACTTTTGGTCATCCATCGGGTACTTTAAAAGTCGGCGCACAGGCTAAGTTAGTCAATAATAATTGGCAAGTTACCAAAGCTAGTATGAGTCGAAGTGCAAGAATTATCATGCAAGGGGTCGTTCACGTTCCTCACAAATAATCACTAAATGTGCCTAAGAGTCCCTTGGGCACTTGTTACAACTGTTAATGAATGTAAACGAAAAGAGTTAATCTTGACTTACAAGTCTATTATAAGTGACCTCTGTAGAGGTTAGTGACGATTATCTCATCCTCTCAATTTTATATCCCACTGATTAATATGAATTTAATATTTATAAATATGTATTTGAATTTACTTAACCCAAGAGTGTAATAAAAATTACAATTTACAGTAAATTGTCATATATTAATGTTAAGTTTATGAAACTAAAATTTTAAACAGCTCATTACATTAATATGTACAGTTTGATACAAAATATTAACTTAAACGTTGGACTGTATTAATGTATTCTTAGCTTAAGTAATGCTAATTGCTAACAAGCGCTCAAGGAGATTTACATGGCGAATAGAATAATAAAATACACCCCAATTGCGGCTTCTGTTGCATTCACACTTAGCTTGGCAGGTTGTGGTTCGGATAATGATAATAAATACACAAAGCCGGATCCTGTAACTGTATACAATGCTGAAGTGACAACAAGCTTTAATACCCAAGTTTCGGGTAAAGCAGTAAAGGGGTCTCTAAAAAATGCACAGCTAACCGTTACTACGCTTAACGAGGCGGGTGAAACTGTACCCGTTGCTTATCGTTTAGCGGCTGCCGATGAAAGCTTTTCAGCTGAGTCTACAACGTCTCAAGCAGATGCTGATGCGAGTGCATTAGGAAAAATAGTTGCTTCTAACCCAGAACAAGTCATGACCTCTGCAAATGGTGGTTACACACTGTTTATCGAAGATACTTTTACTGGACCTCTGAATATCACCGTAACAACGGCAAAAGAAGGTGATGATAGCTTTATTAAGTGTGATTCATTTACTGGTTGTGGTTCTTATGATACTGCGCCAGATGCTTCTGAAGAAGCTACAATGATGAATAATGGTGATACCGCAATCGATTTTGGTGAGTGGTATAAAGATGACCTAGCTCTTCAAGTAGTTAAGTTTATCAAAGCACCTGAGGCTTCAGCAGAAAGTAAAGCATCAGGCCCTCGTTTTGCTGAAGGTGATGATGCATCTAATGGCACATACTTAGCGAACCTTACTTTGTATACAAGTATTGCAGCGAAGCTACTAGTTGATGATGCTAAAAGCGGTAATGCTGTTTCAGATGAATCGATTGCTGCGGCGAGTTTAAAAACTCTTATTCAAGTAATTGGACCTGATGCAGCAGTTAAAGCAGCAGGGTTACTGGGCGATATTTCATTAGGTGGTGCAGTTGACTTTACTGATATCGGTGAGGGTGATTCGTTAGATGCAGGAACACTTGCATTAATTCAAACAGCGGTTTCACTTCAGTCTGTTGCTGGAGCGGGTGCTAATGGTTCATTAAGTGATATGATTTCAAACCTTTCTTCAGCTGTGCAGGAAGGTAAAGTCGGAAACAGTGATAACGATGCCGTTAAACAAATTGCAGCTGAATTACAAAAAGCAGTCGAAAATACAAGTCTTATTTTTGCAGCCGTTGTGACAGGTGAAGGCGTTGATGAAGCATTTGCGAAAGTTGCAGAGAATTTGGGTATCACAGACCCTGAAGCCATTGCAAAATTAAAAGAAAATGCGACAAAAGCGGTTGAAGAAGTTAAAGCTAAAGCAAAAGAAGCTGGCCTTGATGAAGATTTAGAAGAAACAGCTAAAGAAGTTAAAGATTCTCTTGAAAAAATTGGTTGTGAAGAAAACTGTGATGTGGGTGATGATTTAATTGCTAAAGTTGCTGCGGAATTAGAAGCCTCGCTTACAGAGCAAACAACCTTATTAGAAACTGCTACTTTGGCTGTTGAAGCTGGAGTATCAGAAGTTGCAAAAGTGAAAGAGCTTGGTGATGCAGGGCTTGAAACGACTGATCAAGTGATTACATACAGTGAAAGTGTATTTGCACTTTCTGGTAAAAAAGAGGGTTATATTACACTTCAGACTGAGCTTAACGCGTTAGTGAATACTGCAGTTGGTATTGAGTCTTCAGCTTCAGATCTAGGTGATGAGTACCAGCAGTTAATTGATAATTCAGCTACCCTTGTTGCTTCAGCACGAACTCAATTAGATGTCATTAACGCAGTTATAGTTGGCGTTGAAGCGGAAGTAACACGTTCTAATGAAGCAGTTGAAGCATTAGGTATTGCTATTGAAGTCGCTAAAAATAATGTAACAGCAGCAGATACTGCTTTAAGCCAAGCTAGAACTTCTGTTTTATCATCACAGTCTGCACTACAAACATCACTAATCGCAGTGGAAGCTGCGATGCTAGATACAAAAGAAAATGCTGAGATTGCTATGCAGTCGGCTGAAAGTGCAATTACTGCTGCAAGTGCAGCTACCTTAGCTTCTCAAGGTCTATCTTTAGCATCTACTCAAGCAAATAGTGCTGCAAATGCACTTATAGAAATTGCTACAGAACAGTCTGATAAAGATTTAGCGCAAGCATTAATTGAAGCTGCGAGCGATAGCTCTGATTTAGCGACTTTGGTGTCAAATGAAGCAAGCTCTGGTTTAGCAGCAGCTTCAGAACTTAAAGCAAATGCGCAAATGACAGTTGATAAGTTCAATCTACTTGTTGAAGTTAAACTAGGAACAGACCAAGCTCGTAGTGCAACAATAGTTACTAAAACAGGTGGTCAGGCATTATTCGATATTTCAGAAGTCATCTACGACGTGCTAACAGAAGCATGGGATTACGGCGATGAAGGAACTGACGTTGTTTCTACTCGTTACCCTGATTGGACTTATAGTTTCGATAAAGACGATTTAGAGCTTAATTTAGAAAACACTGTAACAGGTGAGTCAGTAAGTGTTAATGGCTCTATTAATAACAAAGCACTCATTTTTGCTTTTGGCGGTATGATAAAAAGTGAAGATGGTGCGGTTATTGAAATCGAAACCCTACCAAACATGAGTGATGCTTTAGAAGATTGTGTTGATGCTTATTATGGTGCCATTTCTAAAGAGCAATCTGACTCATGTTTAGCAATTGACTTTGAAGAAGAAGTTAACTCGGATACGGCGATTGATGGGACTGTATTGGCTGTAAACGGTTGGAGCCGAGTCGAAATTATTGATGGTGATTCTGGTTTTGTGGGTACACTTTCGTTAGTAGGAGTTGACTCATATAACTTAGCAGCAATCACGGCTTCTGGAATAACTTCAGACCTTGATTTTACCGCAACTATTTCAATTGACGGTAACTATGAAGAAGATTTTTACGGATTAGAAATTCAACTACATACAGGGTTTGGTTACCAGATGTTCATCGGTGCTCCAGATGGTGAAGATTTCTCAGGGTTCGTGAATGCTGATTTTAACGGTATGGCAATGGAATTCGGACAGGTTACAGAAATAACAAATGGTATATCTGTTAAATATTTTGATGGTGAAGTCATCGACTATACAGATATCACTTTCTTAGATTCATCTAAGTAAAAGCAACAATAAGAGGGAGTGATTCGCTCCCTCTGACTAAAATAATAACAAGTGGTAAAAGTATGAAAAAAAAAATTCTCGCGTTAGGATTTTCAACATTATTAACCTCCCCATTTATCCACGCAAATAATGATTTCCAATTTTTCTCAACATTAGATTCAGAAGTTTACACTGAAGCACAACCGGTTAAAGCATTTATTGATGATTTTGATGCGCCACTCACATCTGGCGATAGTGCCTTTACTTACAACGTTTTTGAGTTAGGTGTAGGCTATGGCAATTTTAAAGTAGGTTATCAAAGCCGTTTCGATTATGTATTAAGTTTTGATCCGGATACTGCTCGCTATTTACACACAGAAAAAAATGATTTGCCTTTTGAAGAAAGAGATTACATTTATGATTTGGATGGCAAACAGTCAACAACCAATGGTTTATTTGTGTCTTATGATTTTAAGTTTTTAGAGTCTGATGCACTTAGCATCACTCCTAAGTTAACTGTATTTGCTAGCACGCACTTTCAGGACGCACAAGTACAAGGTACTGTCTACAGTGATGAAATCCAAGGTGCTTTAGAAGTGGATTACTTCTTTTCCAAAGATATTTTATTCAAACGTTTTACGCCAGACGAAAATCCATCAGGCGTAGGTTACAGTTTAGACTTAGCCGCAAGTTGGGACATCAACCAAGATTTATCAGTTAGTTTACTTATCCAAGATTTACTCTATGAAACGGAATATGAAGAAAGTGGATTTGTGAATGGCTATACCACCGAAGTGCCATTTAGTGAAACTGCAGATGGTGGAATCGTATCTCAACCAACTATTCGTTTATCTACTTCTGAGCTTGGACACGAAAAAACACACACTTTTGAAATGGCGACGCGTTTCAAAGCGTATATCGATTACAGACTGAGTGATAAATACTCTACCCAAGTTAGACTTAAACGCTACGACAAAGATACATTTGTTCAATTAAAGGCTGCGGTTCATTTTTGGGATCATTGGTCAGCATACACCGGATATGAAACAAACAGCGAAGCTGTATTGGTCGGAATCGAAAACGACTACTTAGGTTTTACTGTACAAACAGATCAATTAGATATCGACAAAGCATACTATGCGAATGTAAGTTGGTATGTGAAATTTGCATTTTAAGAGGCTAGTATGATAAAAAAAATAATTCCTATGTGCTTGCTTTCAGTGCTTGTAGGGTGTGGTGGTTCATCTAATGATGAAGCTTCAACAGATGCTATTTCATTACCTCAAACAACGTCTAAGGTTAGTTTTTATATTGCTCCTTGGCAGAGTCCTGCTGGTACATTAAAAATAACAAACGAGCAAACAGCACAAGTAACAACGATGCAAGTGGATGATATAAACTCAGTCACCCTAGATTTAACGAGCCTAGAGTTTCATCAGGTGGAGTTTATTTCAGACTCTACATCAATTCCGTGCCCGAGTTTTGATGGGTGTGGCAGAACGCTTCGTGACAATCCAAATGATGAAAATGGTAACCGACGACTTGATTATCAAGAAATGATGGATATACCTTTGGATTATGCCGCTAAATTTTTAGCTGCTCCGGGAAATAACAATGTATACCTTTCACCGGTAAGTGCACTAAGCAAAGCTGAAAACTTAAATCTTACCCTAGCCAGCTTGAGTGCAACTGAGTTCTTTCATCTTACTCATAGCCAATTAAATGATAATTTAGAAGCCGAAATACTGACAAATGCCTTAACATTTGGTGCGGTTCTTCAAAAGGCTAAGCAAGTTGAAGCACAACTTAATTCAGAAACCCCCCAAGTTGAGCAAGTAGCTGGATTCAAAGATAGCATTGAAGCTTACGAGCGTTACGGGCAACAATATCTAGCTGAAAATTTACTGAACGTAAAAGGCAATCAGCTTGTACAAACGGTTGCGGGTCAAGTAAAACAACGTATTTTTTCGCTGGCAAACGCAGATAGCCTAAAAGATACAGAGCAAACAGCACCAGCGCTGGACTCTCGCCAGTTATTAGATGATGTAAGAGATGCGCTTGCTGTAATTAGACTTCAAGAGAAAACGTATAGTGATGAACTAACTCAAAAATTAACGCAGGCTGAGACATTATTAAATGATGATTCGCAGCAAACTGTGTTGGCCTTTACGAATACCATGTTTGATGTTTTATCAAATTTCTCACCCGCCTCTAATACAGAACCTGGCATATACAAAATTGGTAACTTGGATGTTATTTATGCAGAGTCTCCCTTCACATGGCAGATATCGGGAGAATATGATGATCACCAAGTACAAATAGATATCAATGTTCCTAAGTGGCAAATAAGCAGCGTATTAGGCAACCAAATCAATGGCGAAATAAGTGCAAAAGTGACACGGGGCATGACCAAGCTTACCGTTGACGTTTCCGAATTAACTTTAGATTTCGATGGAACTGACGATCCTTTTAATTTTAATCAAGATGAAGTAACTGGCATTGCAAAAGTGACAACTACAATGATGCTTGGGAAAGAGGGGAGTCAAGTACAAGGTAAGATTACAGCTGATATTGATAGGTTTGTCAGTCCATTTGAGGAATTGTTGACTGTCATATCAGGTTTTGATTTTGAAGGTGTAATTTCTTCCGATATTCAAACGACAGGAATTACTTTTCAAGCAATTGAAAAAACACCTTTTATAAACGAAGAGACGGCAAATATAGCATTTTCTTTACTGTTAGATATGCCTTTAAATGGTGCACCTGGATTTAAGATGGCCTATGCTGGAGATATGAATAAGTTGGATGAGCTTAACAATGCAAACATATTTATTACGCTAGACCAACAGCCATTAGATATTGCTATTCGTCAGGTAGGTGAAAATACGAATGCAGTAATAAAGGGGCAATACGGCCGGTGGCTTGATATTAAGCAAAAAGGGCGTAATTTTAGTGGCGGTCTTTACTTTGGTGACACGCAAATTGCTGATGTTACCGCAGTAAGAGGGGCTCCTGGTATTTTATTCCCTGATGGTACTTTTGAATCTTTATTTTAATATAACAAGTAGATCACTTAAGCTATTATGTGATCTACTTACATCGTTCACTTGATTCTTTTATTTGTTTCTCAAATGTTCTGTTTTGCTTCATTGTTTCAATTTTTTTGTTTATAGCTTGTAATACTGATCTCCAGTTTGCTTTTTTCTTACTAACGGAGTAATGCAAATATTTATATTCTAAGCTGGGCATCAAGGCTACTAGCGAGCTGTTAATAATTTGTTTTTGATTGGCGGAGATAGGTGATTTTTCAACACTGGCTAGAAGTGAGTCAAGATCAGCTACAATCAAAGTAACTCGTTTACTTAATAATAATCTAGCGAGTTGAAATTCATTATTTACGACAATCGTTGCAATTTGATTATTATCAATGAATTTATCTAGTTCAATATTGTTTTTATAGGCTCTAACAACGCCTATGACTTCGTTTTTAATCGAATTGAGTGAGCCATCATACTGGATGTTGTTATCTTTTAGCGTAATAAGAGATAGATCCCCACCGGGAATTGGTGCAGATAAAGCCAGTACCTCATTACGTGTTTTATTTGGTACGTTATCAGAAGCAGCTGAGTCATCAATAAAATATTCTGGAAATAAAATATCAGCTTTACCTAACTCTGCTTCTCTTACTGCACGTGCCCAAGGGTAAAACTCAACATCTACGCCATATCCTTGTGATATAAGCATTTCGACAGTAACTTGAAAAACCCAGCCAAAATCACACAGAGATTCGTCAATATAGGGTGGCCAGTTTAAGGTTACTAACCTAAGCACCTCATCGGCATCTAAATTGTATCCATATCCATAATCGGTTTGTTGTCCCTTTACAGTTATGAGCTCATTATCTTGTATGAAACTAATCGCTGGGGGGGATGCATAAGTAAAGCTGGAAAATAAAAGTAAACACCATAAGCTTTTTATCACTTTAACCCTTAATTTTAACTATCAACTCACTATTTAAATTTTAGACTGAAATCGGCTTATAACAAGTTCTCGCGTAAGTTTGCTTTTTTTGTACCAATAAAGTAACGCTCCGACTATTTGAGCTAATATCGTATAATTTAAGGTTCTTAAACTAAATTCTACACAAAGAGTAGTAAATTTGGTACGACCGAGTGGATTCTAACCACCGATGTCGGCGTGGGGCATAGGGAGTAGTAGCGCTCTGACCAACTGAGCTACTGTCGTACAATATGAATACTTAAATAAGATTCATTACAGGGAGCGATAAATTTGGTACGACCGAGTGGATTCGAACCATCGATGTTGGCGCGGGGCACAGGGAGTAGGTAGCGCTCTAACCAACTGAGCTACTGTCGTACAATATGAATACTTAAATTAGACTCATTACAGGGAGCGATACATTTGGTACGACCGAGTGGATTCGAACCACCGATGTTGGCGCGGGGCATAAAGAGTAGGTAGCGCTCTAAGAAACTGGATTACGAGCTTACAATAAGTATATTTAAACTAGAACTATCAATGGGAGTAATTAGTTGGTACGACCGAGTGGATTCGAACCATCGATGTCGGCGTGGGGCATAGGGAGTAGGTAGCGCTCTAACCAACTGAGCTACTGTCGTACAATATGAATACTTAAATTAGACTCATTACAGGGAGCGATACATTTGGTACGACCGAGTGGATTCGAACCACCGACCTCTACCATGTCAAGGTAGCGCTCTAACCAACTGAGCTACGGTCGTACAATATAAATACTTAAATTAGATTCATTACCGGGAGTAATAAATTTGGTACGACCGAGTGGATTCGAACCACCGACCTCTACCATGTCAAGGTAGCGCTCTAACCAACTGAGCTACGGTCGTATTATAAATTTAAGCGTTGTTAAGTACTTAATACTTAACAACGGGAGCTAATATATAGCGTGTTTACAGGTGAATCAAGCTTGATTATTCATTTTTGGTTCGTTTGCCGTTTTTTTATTCATATTGGGCTGATTTCACACTGTTTATAAAAACCTTGCCACCAAACAACATGGTCTTTAGCTGACTTTTTTAATCGATTGAGCAAATTATCGGTACTTGTATCTAAAAGCAAGTTGCTTAAAGTATCCTGATTATCAATGCTATCGCCCCATAAAGTTCGATAGTAAGGCATTAATCGCTCAAGCGCACCTGTAAGTTGAGACTGATAAGGCTGAAGCTGCTCAAGGTAATACTTTTTAAATACATTACTAATTATCTTTGCTTGTTTTTTGTTTTTCAGTGGGTCGCAAAGTGCGTTTAACTTGATGTTTATCTTCAAAAACTCAGTTGCTAATTCGTTTAAATAGGTTTGGTTTCTACTCGCTGTAATTAAAGCCTGATTAAAATTAAAACGGTTTAATTGTTCTAAACTTTTATAAATGTGCTGGGTATTTATGCCCTGATAGTTACTGGCATCTATTTGTTCTTTAATCGTTGCTATACGCTTAAGTGCAACCTCTGTTTCAACTAGACCATTAAAATTGGTGCCTAATTCATAATGAGTAAGCTGCCATGTTTTTTTAAGTTCCACGTCGTTATACAGGAAGTGTTTAAAATGATTAGCTAACAATGCTTTTTTATCAATGAACGACGCATTGATTTGTTGATATGTATTTGAGGTTTCATCAAGTGTTTTTAAACATGCTGGTGCAGCTTTGATAAACTCTATCTGATAAATCAGTTTACTTGCAGGCGTTGCGAGTTTACCAAGTTGAGAATTGTGTTCAGCGATTAGCGTGCTTAAAGCGCACTTGTTAATTTGTGCTAATTGCAAAACACCCACACTGATCTTACTTTCATTCAATAGCGAAAACATAGGCTGGGGAATATTGCTTAGGTTGTCAGCTTTTACTAGCGGCTTTTCTACTGTATTAGACAAGCGCTCTTGATACTCTAGATGAATGTCGCGGGGTTGCTCGCTGCAACCCGCCATTAGAATTAGTAGAATAAATATAAACAGATTATTAGCGCAGAAGGTGTACTTAAATTGTTTATACTTTCTTTTATGAAGTAAATGGTTCACGTTTAAATCGTCTTGTCACTGTTAACATTAAAAGTATAGCGGCTACCGTTAAGCCTACAATAATTCCGATCCAAAAACCATGCGGCCCCATTGCTGGCACTATTAAATCTGTGCGCGCCAAAACATACCCTAAAGCAAACCCAATAAGCCAATAAGAAATAAATGTAATGTACGAAATAGGAGCAGTATGTTTTAAACCTCGTAAAATGCCGTTAGCAGATACTTGTAAAGCGTCTGGAAGCTGATAGATGCATGCTAAAACCATAATCGAGGTTGCTAATGCTATTACCTGTGCATCGTCAGTATAAAGCTGGCTAATAAGGTTACGACCAAAAAATGTGACTGTTGCAAGTAATATAGCAATCATGATAGCCAGTATGTAGCTGGTTGAAACGGCTTCTTTGAGTTGCTTAAGGTGATGTTGACCATATAAATTACCTATGCGAATACTAATGGCAATAGATAAGCTCAGTGGCATCATAAATAGTAGTGTGGTTACACTAGCTGCTATTTGGTGCCCTGCGACAGCCACAGCGCCAAGATGCGCAATAAACAGCGGGATACAAGCAAATAAAGTAACTTCAAAAAAGGTGGCTAGTGAGATAGGAATACCCACTTTAGTGATAACCCACATTGTTGAGAGCTTTGGTGCTTTAAAATTAGCGAGTAAACCTTTAGCATCTATCTTTTTACTTAATTGGCAGTATATAACTTGCACAATTGCCATAGCAGTAAAGACAAGGGCAGTGGCAATTCCGCAACCGGCTCCGCCTAAAGCAGGCATACCTAATTTTCCGTATATAAAAATATAATTAGCAGGTACATTCACCGCAAGGCCGATAAGACTGATGTAAAAAGCAGGCTTAGTCATTCCCATACCTTCAGTGATATTTCTATAAACACTGAAAACTAAAAAGCCGACAATACCCCACTTTACAAAGTGAATATAATCGAAGGCCATTACAGCAATTTCCTGGCTTGTATTGAGTCTAAGAATTATCATATCGGCAAAATAAGCGATTGAAAAACCAACAACACTTAATAAAACAGCGAGATAAAGGCCTTGCTGGAAATAATGGCTGATATTTTTTTTATCATTTGCACCAGAGAATTGCGCTATGATCCCCGTCAAAGCTAATAAAATACCTTGCAGAGCAAGCATTGCAGGGTTCCAAACACCTGTTGCAATTGATAAGGCTGCTAAATCTGTAGGGCTTACTTGACCAGCCATAATGGTGTCAACCACAGACATCAGAACTAAGGTTACTTGTGCTAAAAATACTGGGATCGCAAGAGAAATAAGGCTTTTAGCTTCCCAATTACAAAAAGTCATAGTGCTTGCTAAATAAAAATAATTGGCTGCTAGTGTAATTGATTTATAGCAGAATAAAAGTTAACAGCGATGATTCACTGATCCTAAAGTGATAAACTATTCTATAAACTATAGAAATGTAGGCTCATAAGGTTATTTAAACATATGTTCACGGGAATAGTACAAAGCAAAGCAAGCGTTTTATCTACAGAGCAGCGTGAAGGTGTATTGCGCTTAACGCTCTCGGTAGGCTTACAGTATATTGAAAAGCTAGAAATTGGCGCAAGCATTGCTATAAACGGCTGTTGTTTAACTGTGGTAAAATTTAGTCCGGCTGAAAACCAATTAGCGCATGTTTATTTTGATGTAATTGATGAAACATTAAAGCTAACAAATTTAGGAAGTTTAAAAAACGGTGATGATGTTAATTTTGAACGTTCTATGACTTTTGGTGCAGAACTAGGCGGGCATATTATTTCTGGTCACATACACTGCTGTGCCGTGATTGAGCAAATAATACATACCAAAGACAATTGTAAAATGAAGCTTACATTGCCATCTGAATGGCAAAAGTACGTTCTATATAAAGGGTTCGTAGCAATTAATGGAGCTAGTTTAACTGTTGGAGAAACAGACAACACTGGCTTTTGGCTTCATTTAATTCCAGAAACCCTCGCAATAACTAATCTTGGTAACGTTCAAGCTGAAGATCGCCTAAATATTGAAGTAGACCAACAAACGTACACGATTATTAATACTGTTGAAAATTACTTAGCTAAACAAGCTGTTTAAAATACTTGCTCGTTATCGCTATCAATGTGTAACTCTATTTTGTTGTATGCATGATCTATATGCATATTGAAATGAATAGGGTTACAACAGGCGCTGCAGTCTTCAAAGTAATCTTGGTCCCCTTCACTGGCATCAAGGGTTACGTGGATATGGTGCCCACAATGCGGGCAACAAATCCGTTGTGATAGATGATTTTTCATAAATACTCCAACCTTCAAATCAACAAAAGCAGCTCTTGTCTTTGTAACACGTCTGGAGTGCTTTTGTGGTGGTGTCTTGTTTAAAAACCCTACCTTAAATATAGTCTCAATTAGTCGTTTATGACATTCCCTTTACAAGAAAATGGCTGTTATTTTACAAGCTGTTCTATTTGTTGTTTTGCTTCAGTTAGATAGTGGCCTGCAAAAATATTTGCATTATTAAGTATTGGATACAGTTGATAGATACGTTTACGTTTTTCATAGCCTGTGGCAATGGGATAAAGGTGATTATAAGCTTGATAAAAGTCCTCAGGAAGTGGGGCGAACAATTCACTCATCGCTATATCTACCTCCCGATCACCATAATAACTTGCTGGGTCAAAAATACTGGGTATCGTATTTATGAAACCCATATTGCCGCGCCAAAAGTTACCATGTAATAGTGATGGCTGGACTGTATGGCTATGCAGTAAATCTTTAACTAACCCAATTAAGTTTTCTTTATCAGTTAGGTTGATGCCTTTTTCTTCGAGCAATTGCAGTTGCCAACCAATGCGCTCTTCTGCAAAAAATACATCCCATTTTTTATGCCATCGATTAGGTTGAACAGTAGAGCCTAAAAAATTATCGTGATCAAAGCCAAACATTGCTTGTTGATGCTTGTGATGAAGACTGGCTAAGTGACTGCCCATTGTTTGCCAATCGGTATGTGGTAGTTGATCAAATGTAAGCCATTCAAGTACTAAAAATGAAAACTCTATATTCGCGCCTAACGTGATACAGTCTGGCACCATAAATAGGCTTTCTTGAGTTAGCAATTTTAAGCTATGTGCTTCGCATTCAAAATGTTCTAAATATGAATGATGGCCAACTTTGACTAAATATCGGTGGGTCCCATCGCTAATTTCATACAATTTAATGTCATTCGTATTTTGCAGTTGGCGTTTGTAGGTGTGTTTAAAATCAAAGTGCATTGCTTGGCTGATCTGCTCATTAACGGTATTCCACATAATTTTGCTCAACTTTTATACAGATAAATAAACTATGGCAAAAAGTATTTAAATAAACAAACTCTTGTATGTAAAATTCACAAACCAGTTTTAGGTGATAACTCAATAGCGTCTGGAGAAAATATGAACAAAAGTATGCTTACAAATTTAGCGGCAATGATTTTGGTGTTGACAGGCTATTTTTTAGACCAAGCTATTGTGCTGTCAATTGGCTTATTTGCGCTCTCTGGTGCTTTTACAAATTTGCTTGCTGTGCATATGTTGTTTGAAAAAGTCCCTTTTCTGTATGGCTCAGGGGTTATTCAAGTGAAGTTTGGTCGCTTTAAAGAGGCTATTAAAGATCTTGTTGTAACAGAGTTTTTCTCTAAGGAAAAAATAGCCAAATTATTGCAAAGTAAGCAACCAGAAATAGATTTAAAACCGGTTATTGAAGATATAAATCTAGACCCTGCTTTTGACAGTTTACTTGAAGTAATTGAGCAGTCTCAGTTTGGCAGTATGCTTGCTATGTTGGGTGGCACGCAAGCTGTTGAACCTATGCGCGAATCATTTATAGTTAAAATGAAAGCGTCTTTGATAACTATGAGCGAAACTGCAGAGTTTAAGCAACTTGTTAATGAAAAGCTCACTCAAAAAACGATGTCTTCAGATGCTTTGTACAACACAGTGTTAGGGTTGGTGGATGATAGATTAAATGAATTAACACCTGCTATGGTCAAAGATATTATTCAAACCATGATACGCGAACATTTAGGTTGGCTTGTTGTATGGGGTGGAGTTTTTGGTGGTTTATTTGGTTTGCTTGCAGCTATTATTTAACTGTAAAAATTTTAAGCAGGCCAACGACTCGCCTGCTTAAATATTAATAGCACTATTCATAACTATTTAGAGCCCGAAACAACCAAAATAGTGTCATCATTAACTTTAGCTAGATCTTGAATGCTCGTTTTAGTACTTGAGTCTAAATTTAAAAATTTTGCTGATTTATTAAAACCATATTTACCAGCAAACTGAGACAGTTGCATATCATTACAACGTAATTTATTGACTGCTGTATTTTTACTCATACGTAAGTCACGCATCGTTGTTGAAAGTGTAATCGGTCTATTTGCTACCACAGCCATACAAACTTGAGTACCAGGTGTGTTATCTGCTGCAATAAATTCTGCCGCCTGAGTTGTAGTAGATACAAGTGTTGCCGCGCCGATTAAAAGAGTCGTAGTAAGTGTAGTTGTTAAAGTGTTCATCATCATTCTCCAGGTATTGATGTTAGTTGACGATTTAATTATTGGCTTATTTTTAAAAGAATGCTGTAAATGAAAATCGACAAGATGTAAGTAACTATTTCATACCTAAAAAAATTTAGTAACTCATTGTAATTTATTAGCTTTAAGTGTGTTTTTTGACACATTTTCTAAGTATTTATTTTCAATTTTTATTTGAATTTGTTTGTTTTTCATACTGTTTTCATTGGCTTTACACTTCGTTTACTTTAGAGTAATTACACTTTATTAATTATCATGGCTGACATATATTTTCAGGCTGCTATTATTCGCATTAAATATATAACTCCCCGATGGAGATGATGTGAGTAGTAAGGTTTCTCAATATTACCAGCAAGCTTATGCATGTAATCAAAGCAACTTTAACCAATGTTTTTACTGTGGTTGTGAGGCAACAGAACGCGATCATTGCCCACCACTACATATGCTACAAAGTATTATAGATTTAGGCGAGGATGCTGACTTTATAAGTATTGCAGCGTGTTATGAATGTCATGCGCTATTACATAATGAGCGGTTACTCACTATTGATGAACGTTTTATTAAATTGAAAAAGAAATTATCGAGCAAATACGCAAAACCGCTTCGTGTTTATAACATGTGGCATGAAAATGAGCTTAGCGATATGAGCGATGAATTTGCACACAGTATAAAAGCGGGGATGGCATTGGGCAAAGAAGCCTCTGAACGCATGGCATTTGCGGGTTTTAGTTATGCCACAGAAGAAGCAAAAGTGACTGTGCGAGAAAAAACCCCAGAGTTTGATGTAGAGGGGACAGTATTTAACGATTTCAAACAGGCCTTGAATTATTGTATTGATACTCTAAAAGTACAGCGAAGTGAGTTTTATAAAATTTTAGTTGAAGATTACCAAGGTGATTTTAATAAAGCACTGAGTCAATACCGACACCGTCACGACAAAGTCACAGCGGCAAAAGATGGTAATTGCCTGATTAAAGAGTTTTCAAAACAACACAAACAAAATTCAGATTTTGTTACACGCACAGTAAAGCATTTTATAAATAAAGACCCGAGCCTCTCAACGCAAGCTGCGTTGGATAAGCTCTATACTAACTACGTAAAAAAATAATTTGCGTGTCATTTTAATAAGCAAAGCAATGAATTTATTATGAGTTCATTAGAATGACATTCATCTTAAATAAATGCAGATCCAGCTTATTTCTTAGCTTTATGCTGTTTATTTATATACATTAACAAAAAAACAACAGAGACTAACATGATGCAAAAATTTGCTCCTTCATTGCTGGTCGTTGCACTTGGTGTTGCCTTAGCGGGTTGTCAAGATAACGGTCCTCAAGACGAAAAAGTTACTATAAATAAAAATCCTTACCCGAGTACTTACACAGCTCTCAAATCAACCAGCACTTTAATTACCAATGCGACAGTTCTAACAGGAACTGGTGAGCGTTTAGATGAAGCTGACGTGCTATTGATCGATGGTAAAGTACAACAAGTAGGTAAAGATTTATCTGCTAGCGCTGACGTGACAATTGATGCGCAGGGCAAGTGGGTAACTCCTGGTTTAATCGATGTACATTCTCATTTGGGCGCATATCCAAACCCGTCGGTTGAGTCCCATCAAGATGGTAACGAAATGACCAGCCCTAATACAGCTGAAGTATGGGTTGAGCATTCGGTATGGCCACAAGACCCTGGTTTTAACCGTGCTCGTGAAGGCGGTATCACTTCGTTACAAATTCTACCTGGCTCTGCTAATTTATTTGGTGGTCGTGGGGTTACGTTAAAAAACGTACCAGCGCATACAATGCAAGGAATGAAATTTCCTGATGCGCCTTATGGCTTAAAGATGGCATGTGGTGAAAACCCTAAACGCGTTTATGGTCGTAAAGGTGTATTACCATCAACCCGTATGGGTAATATGGCGGGATATCGTACTGCATGGATTGGCGCAGCAGAGTATAAGCGTGAGTGGGATAAATACGATTCAGACTACGCCGCAGGAAAGAATCCTGAAGTACCGCATCGTGATATAAAATACGACACATTGCGCGGCGTACTAGAAGGCGAAGTGATGATCCATAACCACTGCTATAAAGCAGAAGAAATGGCCATGATGATCGACCTATCAAAAGAGTTTGGTTATCATGCAGGTACATTCCATCATGGTATTGAAGCATATAAAATTGCTGATTTATTAGCCGAAAATGGTTCTTGTGCTGCACTGTGGCCAGACTGGTGGGGTTTTAAAATGGAAGCCTACGATATGGTTCAAGAAAACGTTGCGATTGTAGATGCAGTTAAAAATTCATGTGCGGTTGTTCACTCTGATTCAGATACAACAATTCAACGCTTAAACCAAGAAGCGGGCAAAGTAATGTTTCGCGCAAATGATAATGGTTTTGATATCTCAGAAGCGCATGCAATTAAGTGGATCACTGTAAATGCCGCAAAATCGCTAGGCATTGATGATAAAACAGGCTCGCTTGAAGCAGGTAAACAAGGTGACGTGGTCATCTGGAACCAAAACCCTTTCAGTGTTTACGCAAAGGCTGAACAAGTATTTGTGGATGGTGCTAAAGTATATGACCGTGATGATGCGGCGTTCCAAGCACAAAGTGATTTCATGTTAGGTCAAAAATAAGGAGTAACTAGAATGACAAAATTAACACACTCATTTTCGCTCTCGCTAGTTGCTGCAGGTCTGTTAGCGAGTGCTACTGCGAATGCTGAATCGTTCGCAATTATTAATGCCACGGTGCATACGTCAACAGAGCAGGGCATCCTAACGGGTGCAAGCATTGTATTTGACGAAGGTAAAATTACAGCAATCAACCCAGCTAAGGTTGAAGCGGATAACATTGTTGATGCAAAAGGACAAATCATCACAGCCGGTTTTATTGGCAGCATGAATCAACTAGGTTTGGTTGAAGTTGGCGCTGTTGCGGGCTCTCGTGATGCAGGCGATGATAAAGCAGGCATCGACTTTGATCCAAGCCTTGCGTTTAACCCTCGTTCAAGCTTGATCCCATATGCGCGTAAAGGCGGTATAACGCGTGATGTAGTTACACCTCACGGTGGTGACAGCATTTTTGCAGGTCTTGCTACTGTAGTTGATTTAAGCGGTGAGTTTGACAGCGTTAAACAAACACAGGCTGCTTTAGTTGTTCATTTAGGAGAGCAGCGTAAAGGCTCACGTGCAATGTCACTGAAGTCGTTAATTGATAAGCTGAGTGGACATAAGCAAAAGTCTGAGAAAAAGGACAAAAAAGATGATGCGAAGCCAAGTACAGAAGATAAAGTTTTAACTAAAGTACTTGCTGGTGAAATGCCACTATTAGTGAGTGCATCACGTGCATCAGACATCATCGAGCTTATAAAAGTAAAGGAGCAGTTTTCGCTTAACTTAGTGATTGCAGGAGCCCAAGATGCCGTTGTAGTTAAAGAGCAGCTAGCTAAAGCGCAAGTCCCTGTGATAATGAGTTCAATGGACAACTTACCAGGTAGTTTTGATTCATTAAATGCCCATTTAGCGAATGCAGGTTTACTTGAAAAAGCAGGCGTTAAAGTACTACTTTCGATTGCGGGAGATGGCAGTCACAATGTGTATCAGTTACGCTATGATGCTGGTAATGCCGTATCGTATGGCATGACTCAAGAAGGTGCATTAAAAGCAATTACCGCTAATGTAGCAGACGTATTTGGTATTAATGCAGGTAGCATTGCTGTAGGCAAAGCCGCTGATTTAGTTATGTGGAATGATGACCCGTTTGAGCTTAACAGCCACGTGACTAAAATGTTTATCAATGGCGAAGAAGTATCAACTGAATCACGTCAAGATAAACTACGTGACCGTTATACGACTGACTCAGAAATGCCACGAGCATACACTAAATAGTGTTCGGTTCGTTTAAAAAGCCGCTTTAGCGGCTTTTTTATGCGCACTGCATAGTTCCGGATTTATCCCAGACACAAAAAAGGCGCTCAATGAGCGCCTTCTATACTATTTAACGGTTAAACTAGTTTAGATAGAATATCGTTAAATGTGGCACTTGGACGCATTGCATCAAATGCCGATGAATCGTTAGGTTGGAAATAACCACCTACGTTCATAGATACACCTTGTGCGTCATTAAGTTCAGATACGATTTGCTCTTTTTGTGCTTCTAGGTCACTAGCAATTTGAGTGAACTGAGCTTTAAGCTCTGAATCATCATCTTGTTTAGCAAGCTCTTGAGCCCAGAATAAAGATAAGAAAAAGTGAGAACCACGGTTATCAATTTCTTTTACTTTACGTGAAGGCGATTTGTTTTCAGCAAGGAAAGTACCTGTTGCTTTATCTAACGTATCAGCAAGTACTTGTGCTTTCTTGTTGCCAGCATTCACGGCTAAATGTTCTAGTGAAGCAGACAAGGCTAAGAATTCACCTAAAGAATCCCAACGTAAGTGATTTTCTTTTTCGAACTGTTGAACGTGCTTAGGTGCAGAACCACCAGCGCCTGTTTCAAATAAGCCACCGCCATTCATAAGTGGAACGATTGAAAGCATTTTTGCACTTGTACCAAGCTCAAGAATTGGGAATAAATCAGTAAGGTAGTCACGTAAAACGTTACCCGTTACTGAGATAGTGTCTTTACCTTCTTTAATACGCGCTAGTGAGAACAATGTCGCTTCAAGCGGCGCTAAAATTTGAATATCAAGACCATCAGTGTCGTGGTTTGGTAAATATGCATTTACTTTTTTGATGATTTGCGCATCGTGTGCACGGTTTTCATCAAGCCAGAAAATAGCAGGGTTACCTGTAGCACGAGCACGGTTAACAGCAAGTTTAACCCAATCTTGAATTGGTGCATCTTTAACCTGACACATGCGCCAGATATCACCTTGCTCTACATTGTGCTCAAGTAACGTATTACCGTTAGCATCAACAACACGAATTACACCGTCAGCTTTTGCTTCAAACGTTTTGTCGTGTGAGCCATACTCTTCTGCTTTTTGCGCCATAAGGCCAACATTTGGCACGCTACCCATAGTCGTTGGATCAAATGCGCCGTGCTCTTTACAGAAATCTATAGTTGCTTGGTAAACACTTGAATAACAACGATCAGGAATTACAAAGCTGGTATCTTGTAATTTACCATCGCTATTCCACATTTGACCGCTTGAACGGATTGCCGCTGGCATTGATGCATCAATGATCACATCACTTGGAACGTGTAAGTTAGTAATACCACGGTCTGAATCAACCATTGCGATAGCAGGGCGGTTTGAGTATACAGCTTGAATATCAGCTTCAATTTCAGTGCGCTTTGCTTCATCTAGAGATTGAATTTTAGAGTAAACATCACCTAGGCCATTGTTTACATCAACACCTAGCTCTTCAAATAACTCGCCGTGTTTAGCAAATACGTCTTTATAAAATACTTTAACTGCGTGGCCAAAGATGATTGGGTCAGACACTTTCATCATGGTTGCTTTCATGTGTAATGAAAACAGAACGCCCTTTTCTTTTGCGGCTTGAATTTCTGCTTCTAAGAAAGCATGTAATTTAGTCGCATTGATAGAAGAAGCATCAATGACTTCGCCAGCAAGTAGTGGTGTGCTTGCCTTAAGTACAGACACATCGCCATTTTTTGCAACATGCTCAATACGAACATCTGTCGCTTCATCAACAGTTACTGATTGTTCAGAACCAAAGAAATCGCCTTCGCTCATGCTCGCAACATAAGAAGCAGACTCTTTGCTCCATGCACCCATTGAATGTGGGTTGTTACGTGCATACTCTTTAACAGAGCCAGGTGCACGACGGTCAGAGTTACCTTCACGTAATACAGGATTTACAGCACTGCCTTTGATTTTATCGTAGGTCGCTTGAATTGCTTTTTCTTCGTCAGTTTTAGGCTCTGAAGGATAATCTGGAAGTGCATACCCTTTTTCTTGTAATTCTTTGATCACAGCACGTAATTGTGGAACAGATGCACTGATGTTAGGTAATTTGATGATGTTAGCTTCAGGTGTTTTAGCAAGCTCGCCTAGTTCAGCTAGTGCATCGCCAATGCGCTGCTCTTCAGTTAAGTACTCAGGGAAGTTAGCAATTACGCGACCAGCAAGCGAGATATCACGTGTTTCAACTTCAACACCAGCGGCATTAGTGTATGCTTGAATAATTGGTAGCAAAGAGTATGTTGCGAGTGCCGGAGCTTCGTCTGTTTTAGTATAGATAATTTTTGATGTCATCATCATTCCTAGATAGTAGGCATAAAGCCATATTCAACAATGCAAGAATATCATCACCTATTGGCAATGATCAGTCTGTTAGGTGTTAATACTGTAAATCAATAACCACACCTGACGGACTGTGGATGCGTATTTATATGCAATTATTGGCGATAAAAAAATTAGCCATTAGCATAATGTTATGAGCTTTAATTGCATATAAATGCAAATTTTGAGCAGTGGGATTGTACCAAGATTGGCTTAAAAGGGCTAGGGCACTAGTCTTTAAGGGCGAACCAACACTGCTTAAATTACCATAACAAATACACTATTGGGTCGATTAAGCAATATTTCAAGGTTTTGGGAGAGTTTTAGCTGTTTCGTTGGTTAAAAAGTTAATGATCGAATTAATTAATATTAATTAAAAGTAGTTAATAGCATAATTGAATATCGAAAAAAGAGGGGGGGTTAAGCGAGGAACTTTTCAGAACGCTCGCTTGTAGTGTCGAACTTCTGTAACAACTACGCTAACTCTTCGTTAGGAGCAATATTAGTCGCGTGCAGGCCCTTAGGACCTTGCTGTAATTCGAATGTTACATCTTGACCAGCTTTAAGTGTTTTATATCCGTCCATTACAATCGTTGAGTAATGAGCGAAAATATCGTTCTCGCAGCCGTCTTCTACGATGAAACCAAAACCTTTGGCGTTATTGAAC
Organism: Pseudoalteromonas sp. RWi3; assembly: GCF_054960735.1. NCBI lineage: Bacteria > Pseudomonadati > Pseudomonadota > Gammaproteobacteria > Alteromonadales > Pseudoalteromonadaceae > Pseudoalteromonas > Pseudoalteromonas sp. RWi3. The sequence continues at coordinate 169,897 of NZ_JBHNYL010000001.1, read as the reverse complement.
CATTTGACTTTACCACAAGCCATACTTCTACATCCTTCTATAAGTTGACTAATTTAGTTATTCTAAACCGTATTATTTGATAGACTGACTAAGGTTTAATCAATCTATAACTGACTGTAGTTTATTTATACTATCAGTCAAGTGATTTAAACTATTTTTTAACATTTTATTTATTTTTTTATTCAAGTTTGCTTGAGTTCCAAAGACAAGACTATATTTAATTATGAGTGGCATGAAAGATTCAGGTGTTTTAGACACAGTTCGCGATAGTGAAAAGCAAAAGCTACAACCACCGCGAAAATATAAAGTCATTTTAAATAATGATGATTACACGCCAATGGACTTCGTAATCGAAGTACTAGTGACGTTTTTTAATATGGATAGCGATAGAGCAACAGATGTGATGCTTCAAGTTCATCAAAACGGGCGTGCAATTTGTGGTGTTTACACTGCAGATGTAGCACAAACAAAAGTTGAACAAGTAAACCGTTATGCACGTGATAACGAGCATCCACTGCTTTGTAGTTGTGAGCAGGAATAATACCAAGGTAGGGTGAACAAAATACCCATCACAACGGTATATAATTAATATCTCATTAAGGGGTTGCCAATGCTAAACAAAGATTTAGAACTAACTTTAAATGCGGCATTTCGTGAAGCACGCACTCGCCGTCATGAATTTATGACCGTAGAGCACCTTTTACTTGCGCTACTAGATAATCCGTCTGCAAGTGAGGCGCTAAACGCGTGTTCAATTGATATGGCAGCGCTTAAAACAGAGCTATCAGAATTTATTGACGAAACAACACCCGTAATACCCGATTTAGAAGAGGAGCGTGAAACGCAGCCTACTCTTGGTTTTCAGCGAGTGTTACAACGTGCAGTATTCCATGTACAGTCGTCTGGTAAAAACGAAGTCACTGGGGTGAATGTGCTCGTTGCTATTTTTTCTGAGCAAGAAAGTCAGGCTGTGTATTTACTGAAAAAATCAGATGTTTCTCGTTTAGATATTGTGAACTTTATTTCACATGGTATCGGTAAGTCAGACGATGACATTGGTGGCGAAGAGTCGGATGATATTCACGAGGAAGTGCAAGAAGTGCAAGGGGAAGAACCTTCAAAGCTTGATAACTTTACCACCAATTTAAACGCTCAAGCAATTGAAGGTAACATTGACCCCCTTGTTGGACGTGATAACGAAGTCGAGCGTACGGTTCAGGTTTTATGCCGTCGTAAAAAGAATAACCCATTACTGGTGGGTGAAGCAGGGGTGGGTAAAACAGCGATAGCTGAAGGCCTCGCATATCGCATTGTAAATGAACAAGTACCCGATGTAATCGCTGATGCAGTCGTTTATTCGTTAGACATGGGCGCGCTACTTGCTGGTACAAAATACCGTGGTGACTTTGAAAAACGTTTTAAAGCTTTGCTTAAAGAGCTTCAGGCACAACCAGGCGCGATTTTATTTATCGATGAGATTCATACCATAATTGGCGCTGGAGCGGCTTCTGGTGGCGTTATGGACGCCTCTAACCTGCTTAAGCCGCTATTATCAAGTGGTAAACTGCGTTGTATGGGTTCTACAACTTATAATGAGTACAAAAACATCTTTGAAAAAGACCGCGCACTAGTACGTCGCTTTCAAAAAATTGATGTACTTGAGCCAAGTGTCGCTGACACCACAAAAATTCTTAATGGCTTAAAAGAGCGTTACGAAGAACACCACGGCATTCGTTATACGCAAAAAGCATTGAAAGCAGCGGCTGAACTTAGTGCTAAATATATTAATGAGCGTCACTTACCTGATAAAGCCATTGATGTGATAGACGAGGCCGGTGCGAATCAGCGCTTACAGCCTAGCTCTAAACGTAAAAAAACCATTGGTGTAGCGGATATAGAATCCATTGTCGCTAAAATGGCGCGTATTCCGCAGCAAAGTGTGTCATCAAGCGATAAAGAAACGCTTAAAAATCTTGATCGTAACCTCAAAATGTTGGTGTTTGGTCAAGATCAATCAATTGATGCGCTTACTTCTGCTATTCGCTTATCCCGCTCAGGTTTATCAAACGAAGATAAACCAGTTGGTTCGTTCTTGTTTGCAGGGCCAACGGGTGTAGGTAAAACAGAAGTAACGAAGCAGCTTGCTAAATGTATGGGTGTTGAGTTCATACGTTTTGACATGTCTGAATATGTAGAACGTCATGCTGTGAGTCGTTTAATTGGCGCGCCTCCTGGCTATGTTGGTTTTGAGCAGGGGGGATTATTAACTGAGGCGGTCATTAAAAATCCGCATTCTGTTGTACTGCTTGATGAAATAGAGAAAGCCCACTCTGATATCTACAACATTTTATTACAGGTAATGGATCACGGCACTTTAACTGATAATAATGGCCGTAAAGCGGACTTTAGAAACGTGGTGGTGGTCATGACAACGAATGCCGGTGTGCAAGAGACGGTTCGTAAATCAATAGGGTTCACTGAGCAAGATCATTCTCATGATGCAATGAGCGAGATTAACAAAGTGTTCTCACCTGAGTTTAGAAACCGTTTAGATAACATTATTTGGTTTAACCACCTAGAACGCGATGTGATCTTATTGGTAGTCGATAAGTTTATTGTTGAGCTGCAAGCTCAGCTTGATAAAAAATCGGTTAACCTCGAACTGACATCTAAAGCGCGAGAATGGCTGGCGGATCAAGGTTATGATAAAGCAATGGGTGCACGACCAATGGGGCGTGTTATTCAAGAGCAGCTTAAAAAACCACTGGCTAATGAGATTTTGTTTGGTGAGTTAATTGAAGGCGGCACGGTTAAAGTGTCACTGAAAGATAAAAAATTGCGTTTTGATTTTGAAACTGATTTAACACCAGCATAATCACTGCAATTATGCAGACAACAAAAAGCCCAGCATATGCTGGGCTTTTTGTTTATTAAATGTAATAGTCAGCGAGTTGCTTTCTATTACATTTAATAAACGCTTAAAGCTAATGTAGCAAGTAACTAAGTTACTTAATCAACTTAGCTAAAAACTTGATATTTCGTTAACGCACTAACTTAGCGAGCACGGAATACGATGCGACCTTTCGATAAATCGTATGGGGTCATTTCTACGGTAACTTTATCGCCGGTTAAAATACGAATATAATTTTTACGCATTTTACCTGAAATGTGAGCCACTACTACGTGACCATTTTCAAGCTCAACTCGGAACATTGTATTTGGTAAAGTATCAAGGACCGTTCCTTGCATTTCGATTACGTCTTCTTTCGCCATGTTTAGCGTAACACCTCTTTAATAGTTAAACGATGCAGATTTTGCCCAAAATACACCAATAAGTAAAGCTACAGCGGCTATTTTTGTAAATTAAATGGCCAGCCAGATGTCTCCAACTCTATTTTCGGCAGGTAAAAACTGTGTTTTGTATCGCATTTTAGCGCATTCGTCTATTTGATAACCTAAATAGACATATTCTTTATTAAACGTTTGTGCGAACTTTATTTGTTCTAAGATCATTAAAGTGCCTACACTGAAGTGCTCATAGTCTGGATCAAAAAAAGTATAAATTGCAGATATAGCGTTGTTCATACAATCAGTTACAGCAACCGCAACCAGTGTCTTATCATCCCAAAGCTCAATAAAGGTAATTGGCAGCCAATGACAAAATAAAAAGCTTTGATACTGTGATTGTTCAGGTGGAAACATCGAACCATCCTGATGGCGCTCGGTTATGTATTTGCTATAGAGAGGGTAATATTCAGGGCGCTCATGCTCTGAATATTTTATTGTAAAGCGTATTTTTGCTTTATTAAGTTTACGTTTTTGCGATTTTGATGGCGAAAAGTCCTGAGCTAAAACACGCACAGATTTGCAAGCACTACATGCAGGGCAGTGAGGGCGGTATATTTGATCACCACTGCGACGAAAGCCTAAACCAAGTAACGATTCAAACTTACTACTGCTGTAACAACTTGGGTCTAAAATAACCAGTAATTGCTCTTGGCGGTCGCCTAAATAGCTGCAACCAAATTGTTGGCTCAAGCCTAAACGTGCTGGAAGATGTTCAGTCATAAATTGCCGTAAGCTCCTGAGCTTGCCACATAGTGGCTGGGATTTTGTAACTTGCTGCTTGTTCAAGTCTAGTTAAAAAATCAGCTCTAGGTACAACTTTTTCACCTAAAGTAACTAAATAAGGGTTTTCTAGTTGGCAATCAATAAAATGAGCATTGTGGCGTTTAAGCCAATTAACCAACGCCCACATCGCAAGCTTTGAGCAGTTGGCCTGATGATGAAACATAGACTCACCACAAAACACCCCAGCTTGCATTATGCCGTACAAACCGCCTACCAGCATACCGTTATCCCACACTTCGACACTGTGAGCCAGAGAGTCTAAATGAGCTTGTTTATAGGCATTGAGCATTTCTTCTGTGATCCAAGTACCTTCTGCGTCAATACGTTGTTGTTGACATGCTTCAATCACTTCATCAAAAGCGGTATTAATCGTAACCGTCACGGGGTTTTTACGTAAATGCTTACGCAAACTTTTACTGACATGAAAATCAGCAAAATCAATAATGCCACGCTCACTCGGCGACCACCACATAATCGGCTCGTATTCACTAAACCAAGGAAAAATTCCCTGACTGTAAGCGTTTCTTAACCGCGCAACAGATAAACAGCCACCTACAGCAAGCAGCCCATCAGGATCATCGAGAGCATGCTGCGGATCAGGAAAATTAAAATGGTCTTGGGATAATTGATAAAGTTGTTTTGTCATCACACCGTTTCTTGTTACTACGCGAGCAGATAAATTGTAACTTGTTGCTTTAAAATCACAAACAACAAATTCTAGGCAAAAAAAAGCGCGTTATAAAAACGCGCTTATTTGAACCATTAACTCAATCTAGTTAGCTAACAACTTTCACTGGTACTGCTTGCGCAGCATCATATTTAGTTGTCATTGCTTCTTCTACTGGTGTGAATGATGTCAGATCAATGCCTTCAACTGAAGACTTATACTCTTCCATAGTCGGGAAGCGACCAAGTACAGTAGAAAGTACTACCAGTGGTGTAGAACCTAGTAGTGATTCACCTTTTTTCTCAGATGTATCGGCTACTACACGGCCTTGGAAAAGACGTGTTGAAGTAGCAATAACAGTATCGCCTGGTTCAGCTTTCTCTTGGTTACCCATACATAAGTTACAGCCAGGGCGTTCTAGGTATAAGATGTTCTCATACTTAGTACGTGCCGCTGTTTTAGGTTTTGCATCGTCAAACTCAAAACCAGCGTACTTAGCTAGGATATCCCAATCGCCTTCAGCTTTAAGCTCATCAACAATGTTATATGTTGGTGGCGCAACAACCAATGGTGCTTTAAATTCAATTGAACCGTTTTTCTTTTCTAGGTTACGTAGCATGTGAGCAATAATTTTCATATCGCCTTTGTGCACCATACAAGAACCAACAAAGCCTAAATCAACAGGCTTGTCATTGTAGAATGAAACAGGGCGGATCACATCGTGCGTATAACGCTTAGATACATCATCGTTATTTACGTCTGGATCGGCAATCATTGGTTCAACGATTTGGTCTAAATCAACCACAACTTCAGCGTGGTATTTAGCGTTGTCATCTGGAGATAGAGCAGGCTCTTCACCAGATTGGATTCCCGCGATACGCTTGTCAGCTAAGTCAATAAGACCTTGCAGTGTTTGTGCTTCGTTATCCATGCCTTTGTTGATCATGATTTGAATGCGTGTTTTAGCAAGTTCAATTGACTTGATCAGTGTTTCGTCATTTGAAATACAGATTGACGCTTTCGCTTTCATTTCTGCAGTCCAGTCAGTGAAGGTAAACGCTTGGTCAGCCATCAAGGTACCTATGTGTACTTCGATGATACGGCCTTGGAACACGTTCTCGCCACCAAATTGCTTAAGCATTTGCGCTTGCGTTGCATGTACAACGTCGCGAAAATCCATGTGCTTAGCCATTTTGCCTTTAAAGGTTACTTTAACTGAATCAGGAATTGGCATCGCTGATTCACCCGTTGCTAGTGCAACAGCCACAGTTCCAGAGTCGGCACCAAATGCAACACCTTTTGACATACGAGTATGTGAGTCACCACCAATGATGATTGCGCGGTCGTCAATTGTAATGTCGTTCAATACTTTATGGATAACGTCAGTCATTGCATGGTAAACGCCTTTCGGGTCACGTGCTGTAATAAGACCAAACTTATTCATAAACGCCATTAGTTTTGGAATATTTGCTTGCGCTTTGCTATCCCATACTGATGCAGTATGACAACCAGACTGATATGCACCATCAACAAGTGGCGAAATCGTTGAAGCAGCCATCGCCTCAAGCTCTTGAGATGTCATTGGGCCCGTTGTATCTTGCGAACCAACGATGTTTACTTTAACGCGAACATTTGAACCTGCGTGAAGTGGTGTATCAGATAGTACACCTACCGCATTACGGTTAAAGATTTTTTCAACCGCTGTTAAGCCTTGACCTTCATGTGAAATCTCTTTTGAAGGTGCATACACAAGCGGTGTATCAATGCCAAGTGTTTCAGCTGCAAATGTTTGGATTTTCTTACCGAATACAACCGCGTAAGAACCACCCGCTCGCATAAACTCAACTTTTTGTGGTGTAAATGCAGATGACACATCAACAAGTTCTTTATCACCGTTATAAAGCTTTTTCTCTTTAGTATCGATTGTTAAAACAGTACCAGTTGCAACAGAGTATGCTTCTTCAAGAACTGCATCACCATTTGCATCAGTCACTGTATTACCGTCAGCATCGACTTTCTTAACCCAGTTTTTAAGGTCAAGACCAATACCACCTGTAACATCAACCGTGGTTAAAAAGATTGGTGCAATACCATTAGTACCCGCAACAACAGGTGCAATGTTGATGAAAGGAACATAAGGACTTGCTTGTTTACCAGCCCATAATGCTACGTTATTAACACCTGACATACGCGATGAACCAACACCCATTGTGCCTTTTTCAGCAATCAGCATTACTTTAGCATTTGGGTGTTTCTTTTGAAGCTCAACAATTTCTTGTTGTGCTTCAGGTGTAATCATGCATTTACCATGTAATTCACGGTCAGCACGAGAGTGCGCTTGGTTACCAGGAGACAGTAAATCTGTTGAGATGTCACCTTCACCAGCGATGTACGTAACAATTTCAATTTTTTCTTCGATATCAGGTAGTTTTGTAAAGAACTCAGCCTTTGCAAAGCTTTCTAATAACTCTTTAGCAATTGCATTGCCTGCTTCGTATGCCGCTTTAATGCGCGCCATATCTGCATCGTATAAAAATACTTGTGTTTTAAGAACTTCAGCAGCTTGAGCTGCGATTTTAGCGTCATCACCAAATGCTAAATCAAGTAGCATTTCAATTGAAGGGCCGCCTTTCATGTGCGAAAGAAGTTCAAAAGCAAAGTCTGGAGTGATTTCTTTTACTTGCTCTTCACCAAGAATGATTTCTTTTAAAAACTGTGCTTTAACGCCCGCTGCACTTGTTGTTCCTGGTAATGTATTGAAAATAAAGAAATGCAAAGAATCTTTACGGTGCTCATTATTGGTATCTTTTATTTGAGCAATTAATTCAGATACTAAATCTGCGCTGTCGATTGGTTTTGGGTTTAATCCAAGTTCCGTTTTACGGGTTTGGATTTCTTCCATATATTGTGTATACAAACTCATAGAAAACTCTCGGTATATTTACTTGATATGAAGCTGAGCATTTTAACTGATTTTCAGTTACGAGTAATGCTCAAATGAACAAAGCTTTTATGCCCAACTATAATTATAGTTCGTTTTACTTGCATTACTTTGACGGTAATCATTGCACGGCTTTAGATCCTACCGTACTTCCACCATTAATTATATTATATAAAATGAATCTTCACTATAAATCTCGTGAATGCCAAAAGGTTACAATATGTATATTGAACTATATACATAGTGATCAATCGTGAAATTAACGTGGCAATTAAAATTTTTATTTAGAAATAAAAAAGGCTGAAAAATCAGCCTTTAGTAAATTTAGAGTCTAAATTATAGATTATCTAAAAAGCGTTCTGCGTCTAATGCTGCCATGCAGCCGGTACCAGCAGAGGTAATTGCTTGGCGATAAATATGATCAGACACATCACCAGCGGCAAAAACACCCGGTACGCTTGTTTGAGTTGCGTTGCCGTTTAAGCCTGATTCGACAACTAAATAGCCGTCTTTCATTTCCAGTTGGTCAACAAACATGTCAGTATTTGGTTTATGACCGATTGCAATGAATACACCTGCTAAATCAAGTTCTTCAGTGGCATCTGAATTGGCATCTTTAATACGAATACCCGTCACACCCATTTGATCCCCAAGTACTTCGTCTAATGTGCGGTTATAATGCAGAACCACGTTACCGTTTGCTGCTTTTTCTGCTAAACGGTCAGCCAAGATTTTTTCACTACGAAAGCTATCGCGACGGTGGATAACATGTACTTCATCCGCAATGTTTGATAAATAAAGCGCTTCTTCAACGGCTGTATTACCACCGCCAACGACCGCTACTTTTTGGCCTTTATAGAAAAAGCCGTCACAAGTAGCGCAGGCTGAAACACCACGACCTTGGAAGTTTGTTTCAGATTCTAACCCTAGATATTTTGCTGAGGCACCAGTAGCGATGATTAGTGCATCACACGTATACGTACCTTGATCACCTGTTAAGGTAAATGGACGCTTTGACACATCTACTTTATTAATGTGGTCAAAAACAATTTCTGTTTCAAAACGTTCAGCATGCTCTTTCATACGATCCATAAGTGCAGGACCTGTTAAACCATGAGCATCGCCAGGCCAGTTTTCAACTTCAGTTGTTGTTGTAAGTTGTCCACCTTGCTGCATACCGGTAATAAGTACAGGGTTTAAATTAGCACGGGCTGCGTATACCGCTGCAGTGTACCCAGCAGGGCCAGAGCCTAAAATTAATAACTTACAATGTTTTGCTTCACTCATGTTTTATATCCTAAACGTTTTTATAGCGTATTAATGTGCCCGATTTTAAGAGAAACAAGGGGGAAGTAAATAAAAGCGCTGATTATTTTTTTGAGCAAATCACACAGCTGTCAAATATTGTGTACTAGGTGTGTACAAAATGACGGTTTTGTATGAAATGCATACTATTAAACCACTATTAATCTAACTATCATCGTTAATTCATGACCAAATTGATTTTTTTTGGTATGTTTTAGCTAATTTTGATTTGTGGCCCTTAAGTAGGGTGACCTAAATGAATAGGCAACTATGTTATTTTGGCAGGAAAAACCCGCATTTGGGTTGACTTCAAAAGACGTTAACGTCTTAACCAATGCACAGCAGTATCGCACACAATTACTTGCTTTAATCGCGAGCGCACAAACTCGTATTTATATTACTGCGCTTTACTTACAAGACGACGAAGCAGGACGCGAAGTCCTTGAGGCATTGCACCAAGCATCACTAGCAAAACCAGAACTTGAAATAAAAGTATTGGTTGATTTTCATCGTGCCCAACGAGGATTAATTGGTGCTGCGAAATCTGACGGTAATGCGAGTTTATATTGTGATTACCAACAAAAGTATCAATCGAACGTACAAGTCTATGGCGTACCAGTAAAGGCCAAAGAATTATTCGGAGTATTGCACTTAAAAGGCTTTGTTATTGACGACACACTGCTTTACAGCGGCGCAAGCTTAAATAATGTGTACTTACAACATAGCGAGCGATATAGGTTAGACCGTTATTTTTTGGTGAATCAAGCTTCATTGTGTAATGCAGTTGTCGATTTTATTGAACAGGAATTGCTTAGCTCTGAAGCAGTGCCGCGAATTGATACACGGCCACTGACTAAATTTAATGATATTAAACTCGCGCAAAAGCAACTTATGCGCGCCTTAAAGCAAACACATTATGACCATGCTGAAAAAGAAAATGATCAACCACTTGGTGTAAGATTATTTTTGGGGTTAGGGCGTCGTAACAATGAACTTAATAGAGTAATCAAATCAATATTTGATACAGCTGAGCGAGAGCTTGTGCTTTATACGCCATATTTTAACTTTCCGGCACCATTAATGCGCTCCCTAAGGCGTTTACTGAAACAAGGCAAACAAGTCACTATAGTGGTAGGCGATAAAACTGCGAACGATTTTTATCTGCCGCCTAGTGAGCCTTTTAGTAAGATTGGGGCATTACCTTATTTGTATGAGACTATATTACTTAAGTTTTTAAAATCTCAGAAGCGTCATATTACAAATGGTAATTTAAACGTCTATTTGTGGAAGCATGAAAGTAACTCATTTCATTTGAAAGGCATTTGTGCTGATCGTCAATATCATTTGCTAAGTGGGCATAACCTAAACCCGCGTGCTTGGGGCTTAGATATCGAAAATGGGATTTTCTTAGATGATCCACAGCAATCTTTGATGCCGGCGATTGATAATGAAAAAGCAGAAATACTTAAACATTGTAGGCGCCTTAACGGGCCTGAAGATTTAGAGACAATGGATGACTACCCCCAACCAGTTAGAAAGCTGTTAGGGCAAGCTAAGCGGGTAAAAGTTGACTTTATAATTAAGCGCTTTATCTAACCTAGCTTTTCGAGGCATAAATAAAAAAGCAGCTAAATTAGCTGCTTTTTTAATGTTTATACCCAAGCTATTACTCAGGTATAAGCTTTAACATTAAATTTATGCGTTTTCTACTGCAGTACGTGGGTCCACGTATTCCATGTTGAACGCTTCAGCTACTTCTTTATAAGTAACTTGGCCTTTGATTACGTTAAGACCTTCAAGGAAGTTTGCGTCATCTAATAATGCTTTCTTATAACCTTTGTTAGCAAGGTTAATGATGAAAGGTAATGTTGCATTGTTAAGTGCAAATGTAGATGTACGAGGAACAGCACCCGGCATGTTAGCAACACAGTAGTGAACAACTTCATCAACGATGTAAGTAGGATCAGCATGAGTTGTTGCCTTAGATGTTGCGATACAACCACCTTGGTCGATTGCAACGTCAACAATTGCAGCGCCAGGCTTCATTGCTTTGATGTGCTCTGCTGTTACAAGCTTAGGCGCAGCAGCACCTGGGATAAGCACGCCACCGATTACTAAGTCAGCTTCTAACACGTGCTTTTCAAGTGCATCAGCTGTTGAGTAAATAGCTTTAACTTTATTACCAAACTGTGCGTCTAGTGCACGAAGTACATCAATATTACGATCAAGTACTACAACATCAGCACCAAGGCCTACAGCCATTTGTGCTGCGCTACGACCAACCATGCCGCCGCCAATTACAACAACTTTAGCTGGCTCAACACCCGGTACGCCACCTAATAACATGCCACGGCCGTGGTTTGATTTTTCAAGTGCTTGTGCGCCAGCTTGAATAGACATACGACCCGCTACTTCACTCATAGGAGCTAATAGTGGTAAACCGCCGCGTGAATCAGTGACTGTTTCATAAGCGATACAGATTGATTTGCTCTTAACAAGGTCTTCAGTTTGTGGAAGATCCGGTGCAAGGTGAAGGTAAGTGAAAAGAATTTGGTCTTCACGAAGCATCGCACGTTCAACAGCTTGTGGCTCTTTTACTTTTACGATCATTTCTGCTTTTGCGAAAACATCAGCAGCTGTAGGTAAAATTTCAGCACCTGCAAGGGTGTAGTCTTCATTAGTAAAACCAATGCCCATACCTGCATTAGTTTCAACAATCACTTGGTGGCCGTGATTTACTAATTCACGAACACTCGCAGGAACCATACCTACACGGTATTCATGGTTTTTAATTTCTTTAGGTACACCAATAATCATAAAATTCGCCTTTATAGAACGGGATAAAATTTTTCACTATTATATTCATCAAAAGCCAGTGTGTCTCACCTTTTTTAAGCTATAATCTAGTGATATAATCTAAATATAAACTTTAAATAGTGTAAAAAACTAGTTGGCCTTATGCATGAGTTATTAGACCGAATTGACCGTAAAATTTTGATGGAATTACAACACGATGGACGTATTTCAAATGTTGAACTGGCCCGACGAGTTGGCCTCAGTGCCACGCCCTGCCTAGAACGTGTAAAAAAACTTGAACGCGAAGGTTATATTGTAGGTTATAAAGCAGTAGTTGACCCAGCCAAGTTAGGGCAAGGCTTATCGGTGTATGTTGAAGTGACTATTACTAAAACATCGCCAGATGTATTTGATGAGTTTAGCGCGGCGGTTAAAAAGCACGATGAAATTATTGAATGTCATTTGGTGTCAGGTAATTTCGACTTTTTGCTCAAAACACGAGTGAACGATATGTCAGAATACCGTGGAGTGCTTGGTGATATACTTTTGAAGTTACCTAATGTCAGTGAAAGTCGTACATATGTTGTGATGGAAGAAGTAAAAGGTGAGCAAGGCGTAATCATTCGCCCTTATATTGCATAAACTGTAAAATTTTGTTCATAATCGGCTAAGCAGTTAGTGTATATGATAAAGTGCAACAAAAAGTTTTTCCTGCTAAGGTATTCTATTGCTGGGCAATGAAGACACTGAAATAAGAAAAATGAGGAATAGGGAATTATGCGCCTAAACGGTGTGCAAAGGCTATTAGAAACAGGGCTAATTATAAGCAGTTTTGCTGCCATATTCATATTATGTGCGTTAATTAGTTTTGATCCTGCTGATCCTTCGTGGTCTCAAACAGGTGAATTTCATCAAGTAAATAATGTAACAGGCGCCGCAGGTGCTTGGATAGCTGATATTTTATTACTCACCTTTGGTTGGTTGGCTTATTTAGTGCCTGCTGCAATTCAAGTATTTGGTTATTTATTATTTAAACAACCCCACAAAATTTTTCAGCTTGATTACACCACGCTTGCCTTAAGAGTGATTGGTTTTGCACTATTTATTACCTCTGCGACTGCTATTAGCAGCATAAATTTTGACGATATCTATAACTTTTCATCCGGTGGGGTAGTAGGGGATGTGATTGCAGGTGCAATGATGCCAGCGTTTAACTTTACCGGTACATCTATATTGTTACTGTGCTTCTTTTTTGCAGGTTTAACATTGCTTACGGGCGTATCTTGGGTGCAGTTCGTCGACTTTTTAGGCGACTGGGTCGTTCGTTTATATAAGTATATCGTTGCTAAAATCAGTGGTTGGCTAAATCGTGAGCGTGAAGCCATAGAAACAGGCGGCGAAGTAATTACTGATGAATCTCAAGCGCAAACCAACGCAATTACATTCAATGATGCTCCCAAAACAGAACAACCACCAAAGCGTTTTACCGCAGATCAAATGCAGAGCCAACCACAGCATAATGCGTTTGATGAACTTGATGACATTCTTGATCAAGAAATCAACTTTAGTGCCATTGATGATGAGCCAATGGACACCGCTGCTGCATTAAATGCACTGGATCAAAGCCATGTGGCTGAGCCTGAAAAACCAGTAACAACGGTTGTCTCACCAGCGAGACCTATGCCAAAGCCAAAAAGTACCTATCAGCCGCCACCTACAGCGAAAGAAAAGTTTGAGCAGTTACTTGATGAAAAGCCACCAAGTGCACCATTGCCAACCCTTGATTTACTCGACAGGCCAGACAAAGCGAAAAACCCAATTTCGCCTGAAGAGCTTGAAGCTGTATCACGGCTAGTTGAAACCAAATTACTTGATTTTAACGTACAAGCAGCGGTTGTCGGCGTATACCCAGGCCCTGTAGTGACTCGTTTTGAGCTTGATTTAGCGCCAGGCATAAAGGTCTCTAAAATTACCGGTCTTGCTAAAGATTTAGCCCGTTCATTATCAGCTGTGAGCGTGCGTGTTGTTGAAGTTATTCCAGGTAAAACCTACGTGGGGATTGAGCTGCCAAATAAACACCGTGAAATAGTGCGTTTATCTGAAGTGATTGACGCACCAAAGTTTGAGCAAAACCCATCACCGCTAACTATGGTACTTGGTAAAGACATCGCGGGTGAGCCAATGTGTGCCGACTTAGGCAAAATGCCGCATTTACTTGTAGCTGGTACAACGGGGTCAGGAAAGTCAGTGGGCGTTAATGTAATGATATTAAGCTTACTGTATAAATCAGGCCCTGATGATGTACGTATGATCATGATTGACCCAAAGATGTTGGAACTTTCAGTGTACGAAGGTATCCCACATTTATTGTGTGAAGTTGTCACCGACATGAAAGAAGCCGCCAATGCGTTACGTTGGTGTGTAGGCGAGATGGAGCGTCGCTACAAATTAATGTCAGCGTTAGGTGTACGTAATTTAAAAGGTTATAACCAAAAGGTAATGGAAGCCAAAGAAGCGGGTTACCCAATTCTAGACCCATTATTTAAAGACACCGACGGCATGAAAGAAGGCCCAGATGAGCTTGATAAACTGCCAAGCATTGTTGTAGTGATTGATGAATTTGCCGACATGATGATGATTGTTGGTAAAAAAGTGGAAGAGCTGATTGCACGTATTGCACAAAAAGCCCGTGCTGCGGGTATTCACTTAGTACTGGCAACGCAGCGTCCATCAGTTGATGTAATTACCGGTTTAATAAAAGCTAATATACCAACGCGTATGGCGTTTCAGGTATCAAGTAAAATTGACTCGCGTACCATATTAGACCAACAAGGCGCAGAGAACCTACTCGGTATGGGTGACATGCTGTACTTACCGCCAGGGACCAGCGTACCTGTGCGTGTACACGGTGCATTTGTAGATGACCACGAAGTACATGCGGTGGTTGATGATTGGAAGAAACGTGGTAAACCAAACTACGTAGACGAAATACTTAACGGCGATGCCACAGAAGAAATATTACTGCCGGGCGAAGCCAGCGAAAACGCGGATGAAGAATCAGATCCGCTTTATGATGAAGCCGTATCATTTGTGATTGAAACCGGCAAAGTGTCGGTTTCAAGTGTACAACGTAAGTTGCGTGTAGGGTATAACCGCGCAGCGCGTTTAGTCGAGCAAATGGAAACGTCGGGTATTGTGAGCGCACCAGGACATAACGGCGCTCGCGATGTTTTAGTGCCCAATAGTGGAGCAAATTAAATGAAGAAATTTAAATATTTAGTACTGGCAATGAGTTGTGTTTTATCGACAACTGCGATTGCCAGTGACAGCCAAGCACTACAAGACAAACTTGCCGAATTAAAAAGCTTTCAAGCGCAGTTTGTACAGCAGGTAAACGACGAGCAAGGTGAGTCAATCATGCAAGGGAAGGGCAATATTGCCTTACAACAACCTATGATGATCCGCTGGCAACAAGCCAGCCCAGACGATACTTTATTTATATCGAATGGTGATAAAACCTATTACTTCGACAGCTTTGCTGAGCAAGTGACTATCATGAACACAAACAGCTTGATTGATTCAACTCCGTTCGTGTTGTTAACCTCTAAAGACCCAGCACAATGGCAAAAGTACCAAGTCAAAGCAACTGAAGCTGGCTTTAGCGTTACACCAAACAAAGGTGTTGAAAGCCAAGTTGAACAGCTCGATATTGTATTTGCACAAGACCAAACAGGACTTGAAAAACTACTGGTTAAAGACAGCTCAGGGCAATCATCTACCTTTACCTTTAGTGACACCAAAGTAAATGAGAAATTAGCCAACGCAACGTTTGAATTTACCATTCCCGAAAACGTTGAAATAGACGACCAAAGCCAAGGCGAATAATTACAGTGAGTAATTTAGGCTTTAATTTTGCTCCGGATGTGCGCCCGCTTGCGGCGCGTATGCGCCCAACAAATCTTGAGCAATACATAGGGCAGCAGCATCTATTAAGCCAAGACAAACCGCTATATCAAGCTATTTTAGCAGGGCGTTGTCACAGCCTTATTTTATGGGGCCCACCGGGTGTGGGTAAAACCACCCTTGCGCAAATTATAGCGAACCACGCAGATGCCGCCTTGATACAAATGTCGGCTGTAACGGCTGGTATTAAAGATATTCGCGATGCAGTTAGTGAGGCGCGTAATAACCTTGAAGGTCGCGGCCAACGTACTTTATTGTTTGTTGATGAAGTACACCGTTTTAACAAATCTCAGCAAGATGCTTTTTTACCGCATATTGAAGATGGCACCTTTATATTTGTTGGCGCAACCACAGAGAACCCGTCGTTTGCGTTAAATAACGCGATTCTATCTCGTGCCCGAGTGTATGTGCTTAAATCATTACAAGAGGCTGATTTACATTTAGTTATTGAGCGCGCCCTTGAAAGCGATGATGAACTCAGCACAAAAACCATTACCCTTGCCGATAATGCAAAAAAAGCACTGTGCCAAGCAAGCGACGGTGACGCCCGTAAAGTGCTTAATTTACTCGAACAAGCCATTGATTTAACCACAGAGCAACATGGCCAATATTTAGTAGATGAACATGTATTGAGCCAAGTACTGCCCACACATTTAGCCAAATATGATAAAGGTGGCGACGAGTTTTACGATTTGATCTCAGCCTTTCATAAGTCAGTGCGCGGTAGTTCTCCAGATGGTGCCTTGTATTGGTATTGCAGAATATTGGCCGGTGGTGGCGATCCGCTTTATGTGGCAAGGCGCTTATTAGCGATAGCAACAGAAGATATTGGTAACGCCGATCCACGCGCTATGGAAGTGGCCCTTAATGCGTGGGATATTTTTCAGCGTGTAGGGCCAAGTGAAGGCGAACGAGCGATTGCCCAAGCGACGTTATATTTAGCCAGTGCACCAAAAAGTAATGCTGTTTACATGGCGTTTAATAAAGCCAAAGCAGATGCGCAAAATGCCCCGAGTTACCCTGTGCCGGAACATTTACGTAATGCGCCCACTAATTTGATGAAAGACTTAGGTTATGGCGCAGAATATCGTTATGCGCATAATGAAGACGGCGCGTTTGCAGCCGGAGAAAATTACTTTCCTGAGCAAATTGCCGACACCCAATATTATTTTCCAACAGAGCGCGGGCTTGAGCAAAAAATTAAGCAAAAGCTTGATTACCTCAAAGAGCGTGATCAGCAAAGTGATATAAAGCGCTATGACAACACTTAAACTCTATCTCATGATTGCAGCGGGTGGGGCATCTGGAGCTTGTTTACGCTTTTTTATTAGCGAAACCATGCTAAAACTGCTGGGTAGGGGATTCCCTTTTGGCACGTTGACGGTTAATATTCTGGGTTCATTGTTGATGGGTGTATTATACGGTTTGATAGAGCGCGAAATTATCACCGTCAGCCCCGCTAAATCCCTTATCGGAATTGGCTTTTTAGGTGCTTTGACCACCTTTTCGACATTCTCAATGGATTCGTTGTTGCTATTGCAACAAGGCCACTTTTTAAAAATGGCCCTCAATATCGTCTTAAATGTGACGGTGTGTATTTTTATGGCTTGGCTGGGCCTTCAGCTGGTAATGCAAAAAGGTTAAAAAACTAACATGTTAGATTCTAAATTATTACGTCAAGATATCGAACAAACAGCAGCGCGCTTAGCAGCACGTGGCTACGAGCTTGATACAGCGACTGTCAGCGCACTTGAAGAAAAACGCAAAACACTGCAAGTAAAAACACAAGAACTACAAAGTGAGCGTAACAGCCGCTCCAAAGCGATTGGCCAAGCAAAAGCAAAAGGCGAAGACGCACAACCATTACTTGATGCAGTAAGCAGCCTAGGTGCCCAGCTCGATAGCGTTAAAGCTGAGCAAGATGAAATATTAGAGCAGCTTAAGCAAATCTCATTAGCTATCCCTAATTTGCCTGATGAATCAGTACCAGCGGGAAGCGATGAGTCTGAAAATGTTGAAATTTCAACATGGGGCGAACCTAAAAAGTACGATTTTGCAGTTAAAGATCACGTTGATTTAGGCCAAGACCTAAACGGCCTAGATTTTGAAATGGGTGTTAAGATCACCGGTTCTCGCTTTACGGTTATGCGCGGCGCAACTGCTCGCATGCACCGTGCGTTAGTACAATTTATGCTAGACACCCACACGGATAAAAACGGCTACACAGAAATGTACGTGCCGTACTTAGTTAACCGCGACAGCCTTTACGGCACAGGCCAATTACCTAAATTCGCTGCAGACTTATTCCACACTAAAGGTCTTGTAAACGATGATGGCGAAGAGCAAGAAGGCTTTAGCTTAATTCCAACTGCAGAAGTACCGCTGACGAACAGTGCTCGTGATGAAATTTACGACGAAAAAGACTTACCAATTCGTTTAACCGCGCACACGCCATGTTTTAGAAGTGAAGCGGGCAGTTACGGCCGTGATACCCGTGGTCTTATCCGTCAGCATCAGTTTGATAAAGTAGAGCTTGTACAACTAGTAAAACCTGAAGATTCAATGCAAGCACTCGAAGAGTTAACAGGTCACGCTGAGCAAATCTTACAAGCATTAGAATTGCCATACCGTAAAGTGATTTTATGCATGGGCGATATGGGCTTTGGCTCTGCAAAAACCTACGATTTAGAAGTATGGTTACCGGCACAAGATACGTACCGTGAAATCTCATCTTGTTCTAACATGCATGATTTCCAAGCGCGCCGTATGCAGGCACGTTTTCGCCGCGAAGGTGAGAAAAAGCCAGAATTACTGCACACATTAAACGGCTCAGGTTTAGCGGTTGGTCGTACGCTAGTAGCAATACTTGAAAACTACCAACAAGCCGACGGTTCAGTTGTAGTTCCAGAAGTACTTCGCCCTTACATGGGTGGACTTGAAGTGATTAAATAAGTTCATTTAAGCTATAGAGCTGTAAGTTTTAAGCTTTAAGAAGAAAAGCCGCTGTTTGTTACATACAGCGGCTTTTTTTATTTAGGGTTTTTTAGTTAGCAAGTTAGCAAGTTAGCAAGTTAGCGAGAGTAAAGTTAGCGAGCAGTGAGATTAACTCGGTGTGAAGCTCACTGCGTAGGAATAGGCTTTAGCCATGATTTGCCGACGCTGATATGGAGATAATGTTTGCCATGATGGATCAAGCTCATCTGTAGGCGTGCTTTAGTGCGTAAAATTTATATAAGAAACTTAGCGCATTCAATGCCTGTGCTTGTGTGCCTTGCGCTACATTTTGCGAGTTTACTAAATGGTTTAAATATAATTCCACTTGAGTGTCTCCCATAGTGCTTGGATGTTGCATATTATTAAAACGGGTATAGGCAGCTATCCAAAACAGATAAGCTTCAATAGTGCTCTTTGCATACCGCTTGCTATACATATGATCTTTAATCATGCTTAAAAAAAGAGATTTCATAAATAATATTTAATTTTTCAAATTACACTGTGTGTATAGACAGTTGTTTGTGTTTTGTCCAATAACATTATTAAAAGTCGTTTTGGTGTATTTTAGCAGCGGTAATTTTATAACATGCGTAATTGTCTGTTTACATTGGATTAGTTTAGTGGAATTATGGAGCAATGTAATATACGCCGTTTTGGGGTGTTATAAACCACCAAAATGGTGTTCAATAAGTTGTTAGCAGCACAATCAAACGTATAGGATATTTAAATCTACATGGAAAAAAAGCCATCAAAGGGTCGTCATTCTTATGGAGTTATTGACTTATTCACACCACATACCGAATTAGCATTATTAAACTCAATGCGTAAATCTAAAACTTTAACAATAATGGTAACGATTTTTCTCTCAGCGTTTGTAGGTTTTGTATTTTTCTTATATAAAATGGTTAGTTAAGTTACTGCTAGTAATGTACTTGGCATTAATTTGCTGCTAACAAGGCGTTCAAACGGACAAAAAACAGTTGGCTGTTTCACTCCGTTCACAATTTTAGCCAACAACTTTTTGCCGCTTAACGTGTCGTTAGAGCACCAGTAATCAAGCATGGATGAACATATGAAGTTTGGCGAGATTTGGGACAAATTCGAATTATACATAATGTCACTTTGGTTCCTGTTTTTCTTAATCATTGTGATCACTGTAGATATTCCTATGTGCTTTGGTGATAACTGCCAATTCATTGGGTTTTGGGACGTTATTAAAAAGAACATAGTTCCTGCTATTTCTTTGCTGTTGGTTTTATTCGGGGTTATTTTTTATTATCGCTTTGATTACAGAGTTTCAGGTAGTAAGAAATTACCCGTTGAAATTACAGATATTGAAGACCTGAATTACGAGCATCTTACATTCCTAACTACTTATATAATCCCTTTAATTTGTTTTAACCTAACAAGTACAAGGTATTTGATAGCTCTAGCCTTTTTATTAATTGTCATCGGTATTATTTATGTAAAAACAGATAAATTTTATGCCAACCCGACTCTTGCCGTTTTAGGTTTTAGATTATACAAAGTGACAGTTAAGACAAGAACCGGCATAAAAGAAAATATTGTTGTAATTACAAAAGATAGGTTAAGTGAACTTGATCAATTAAAAACATTAGAATTAGATAATAAAGTATATTTTGCGAGGAAAGTCGAATGACTATTGAAAACTTAAAGGAAGAAATTTCATCGGTTATAACAGCGAAAGGATGTTCTGCTGAATTTTTCTTTCTGTTAGATGGCGATGAAGGCATGTGTGTTAAGTCTGTTGATATTAATGAAGAAGATCAGACTAAATTGGCAGAAATGTTTACGGAGTCATTGAGTAATAATATTCTCCTTAATGATGATCTTTCACTGATTCCAATATCAAGTGCAGATGACAGAAAAAATGCTTTATACGAGTATGATTTAGATGATATTCCTGATGAACTGTCGAATTTAAAAAAAATAATTGAAAGTGAGAAATTTGATCCTTTTTCATTTAGTGATGACTCATTAAAACAACTTGAAGGTGTGCTTATTTTAATTGGTAATCAAGACGTTCAACTTGCCATTTATAAACACCACTACCCTATAACATTATTACAAAAAGATAGCGGCTTTAGCCTTACTAAGATGCGAGGTTCAAATAGATTTCAGAAACTAGATCAAGATATTCTTAAAATTGATCCCAAGTTTCAGTTTATCAAATTGAATGGTATATATTACATCCTCGACATTAAGGCATTAGAGAGATTTTTCGGTTTCCATGATGCCATTAAAAACATTGCTACACAGGGTGTAGAGAATATTAAATCATCTGATTTAGTAATGGATTGCGGTGTATTTGAATCTCGTCTTGATGATATAACTTTTTCGCGAAAGCTGGTTAAATCGGCTAGTCAATCACCTGTTTTATCAGTAATACCTAATCGTGAAATATTATCTTTTACCAATACTCACCCTGCGTTAAAAGGTAAGTTTAAATATAGTACCGACGGCTCCCAGTTTGATTTGAAAACTAAAAAATCTCAAAATTTATTTCTTAAACTATTAAACGACGATTTCTTACAATCTGAATTAACTAAGAAATATTATGAGAGTGTAGCAAAGGACAATATTGAAGAAGAAGCGGCTGAAAATGCGGCGTAATGGTGCTCTAACAAGTTGCTTAAACGGACAAAAAACAGCTGGCTTTTGCTCGTTCCTCGCTAATTTTAGCCAGCTATTTTATTGCCGCTTAGCAAAGCGTTAGTTTTCCTAAGGATCTGAGTGAAAATGATAATCGATGACATAATTGCAGGGATAGATGAAGGCGGACCAAAGAGTTATTACTCTTTCGAGACCTTTGTGCAGCATCTATTAAAATACCACATCGAAAATCAAGGTAAGCAATTTCTATTATCGACTGAATTAGCACGATTTGGCGATGCGTTTGCACCTGAGGGCTTTGATCAGTTTGATGGTGCAACATTAATTGAAATAAAATTTAATCTATCAAGGCTTCCAATTCGGCAGTTTGTTGAGAGGTCGTTGTATAGATTTATAAATGAATATACTGAAAATAAATTCGAGTATGTTCTGATAATTTCTGCTAAGCCAATTCCCGATAAATTTTTACATAGATTCTATGAAGAAATAGAACGAAATCAATTTCCTTTTAAAGTTTTAATTTGGGGGCCGTCAGACTTAAATCGGATTGCCTCAAAACATAGAAAATTAGTAAATAAAATAGCGAACAATCTATTCGCCTTAAGGCTTTCTTCAGCAATATCCAAACCAGTAAGAGACTGGAGGCAAGATCGAGAAGAAATAATTGATAACTTAAAATCTTGTTATAAAAAGGGACAATTCTCTTTATTTCTTGGTGCAGGCGTATCAAGTAGTGCAGGAATGCCTGATTGGAATACCCTCCTAAATTCTTTATTCGTCACTTATCTAACACAGGAGTTCGATGGTGATGGTGCAATGGGCGATAAAGATATAAGTGATTTAGTTGCTAGACTTAACAGCATAGATGAGCCTTCGGCCTTAATGGCTGCTAGATATCTTCGGAAAGGGCTGTCAAAAAGTGACGGTGAAGCTAGGGACTTTATAGATGCTGTTACCAAAAACCTATATAAGCTACGTAATACTAAGTTTCCTATAGACTCAGAGCTTATTAAGTCAATTGCGTCAATGTGTTTGCCTCGACGGACAGGGGCCAAAGTAAAATCGGTAGTAACTTATAACTTTGATGATTTACTAGAGAGACAGCTGAGTAATAACTCAATCATGTATAGATGTATATACACCGATAATGAGAGTTATGATCCAGATGAGCTTCCTGTTTATCACGTCCACGGATTCTTACCAGAAGATCGAAAGTCCTATGATGGTTTAGATAATTCAACATTAGTATTTTCCGAAGAGGGTTATCACCAGATTTATTCCGATTCATATCACTGGTCAAATCTTGTGCAGTTGAATTCCTTCAGAGAAAGTAACTGTTTAATGGTAGGCTTGTCGATGACTGACCCTAACCTTAGACGATTGCTAGATATTTCTTCAAAGAATATTGAGCGAAGCAAACACTTCGCTTTTATGAAAAGGCTTTCTTCAAGCGAGTTCTGTTATGAAACTGTGGCAGGTAAAAAGTCTAAAGTTATAGATAACATTGATTCTGCTGAAAAGTTTTTAGAGCGCCACCATACCCTAAACGAAGAGCTAATGAAGGAGTTGGGCGTTACAATTATTTGGTATGAAAATTATGATGACATTCCTGAAATAATTAAAACAGTTGCCAGACATGAAAACTAACAAAGCATTTCAGCGGACAAGCCGCTGAATGCGGCGTTGAGGCTGTAGAATTGCTCTTTTTAAAGAAAATCAGCCTGTTTTATGGGTTCCAAATGCATTACCTAATGCTTTAAAAGCGCTTAGAGTTAATTACAGGAGCTCGTTTTTTAATTGAATTTGGCTGTTGGAGTTATTCTACAGCCTCGTTATAAACCCAAAGGGAATTCGGTGAAACTTAACCATACGTATCAAAATGTCATTGTAAATGAAGTACACGTAAAAAGAGTTGGAAGCGAATTCGAGATTACGTTTTCATTCAATGATGAAGCTGAGAATCTAAATGTTGTACTCAAGGGCATACGTGATACTGATAACATCAGTGACTTGTTAGAAGCGGATAGATTGTGGGTCGAAGAAAATGATACTAATCAAACTGAATTCGGTAACTTCACATTAGGTATTTCAAGTGAGTGCTACTCTGAAATATTCTTTGATTCAATGTGTTAAGGGCTTATAACACATATGAGCCTTAACTCTGTCAATAGGCACTAGTATTCTTTTTGACCGTTTTTATACATTGACGGTCAATTCTAAATCAATAAACAAATTCGTTTACTTCGTTTGTCGATGCGGCTGTTAAGCAAGTAGCTTACGGCAAACACATTTAGGGTGCGTTACGCAGTAATCTCTTATTGCGATCTCATCGCAGCCAGTTTTTTCCCATATCCTTTTGGGGTTGCTGGGCGCTACGACTAAATGGATTTAGAAGGTAGAGCGAAGCAGGATGCCAGAGCCGAGACATTCATCGGTTAACCTAATCATGGCACTATTCAAGGCGGCTGGCTTCATCATTGTGCTCCAGTTAGATTTAGGTGCGTAACGCAGTTATCAAGTCAGGTGTAAGTGACTTTGTTTATTGTATTAATGCACGCGTACTGAGCGTCTAATCAAGGCAAGTGGCTTAGGTCTGTAGGCATATAATCAGGTTAAACCTTGTTGGCTATTAACTCACCCTATTGATTAATGTTCAGCCTTATATCCAGTTAGAGAGAAATAAAGAAGACACTCATCATAAAGTTTGAACTTCCTCAATTTTTTACTAACGTTTTATTAGTATCAACATTAAACAGGTGGAATATGGCTACTGCAAGAAAACGTCAAGTAAGTTTGGCAGATACAAAATACTTTATAAAAACCCTCCTTGGTTTTTAGCCTTCGGCCCAGCATTAGCTGTTCCAAATTTATCCCTAAAATTTGGTCACTGTATTTCACGTTGCGTTCGGCGCGCATTTTTATGTGGCGAAGACCACTATATAGGCCAATCCTACGAGTACTGTAGATCTTGGGTTGAAGATAAAGTGTTAGAGTTAGCCAAGGTATTTTGTATTGAAGTGTGTGCTTATGCTGTAATGAGTAACCAGCAAAATGTTAGGAACATTTAACAACAGCGCAGCTGGCCAGAAGGGCGAAAGGCAGGACGCCTGAAGTACACCCATTTAGTCCTGTATGTAGATGATAAAAAAGCGATTCGGCTAAATGACAAAGCGATGTTATTCGCTGGCATAAACTGTGTAAAGGCACCTTGCTAACGCAAAAATACGTACAAGGTGAAAAGCTAAGTAAATCAGAACTTATCTTTTTTAATCTAACGGTCAAACAGTATCGCGAACGCTTATCAAGTATTAGCTGGTTTATGCGGTTGCTAAATGAAGATATTGCCCGTAAAGCGAATAAAGAAGATAACTGCACAGGCAGGTTTTATTCGCTGCCATCCATGGCGCTCACCCTTCGGGCCGCCTAAGGCGTTCAAAGTTGTTACTTACAATTTTGTGGGAAGGGCGCTTTAAATCACAGGCCTTGCTAGACGAATCCTCACTAGCTGCTTGCATGGCGTATGTAGATTTACATCCGATTAGAGCTAAGGTAGCCAGCACCCTAAAAGTTTATTACGTTTTGCAGGCTTACCACGCCAAATCATGCTAAAAGGGCTGCCGTTTGAGCTCAAGTCCTACCTTGAACTAGTTGAATTAACAGGGCGTTGTTTACGAGAAGGCAAACGCGGGTATAGTGAAAGCACACATTTACCTTTATTAAAATGGCTGTCTTGTTTATTTAGTAATGAAATTTATTTATTTTTAAACATAAGTTAGTTTTACAAAGGGATGAGCGTAAAGATTTAGTTTATAAACTTAATTTTGTAGCGCCATTTATTTAAATTGAAGTGGGTGTCTTGCTAAAATTCTTTTTTATTAGTGTTTGGTAAGACTTAGTTTTAAATTTAGACTACCCAAAGTAGAGTATTTTTATTGAGGTAGTCTAAGTATAAGGCTAATTGATTAATTCTAAATTATTTTTATCAACAATCACTTTGTTTTTTGTGGGCTTATGCTTAAAGTGTTTAGACATTAAAGAAAATACAATCGCAAACACAGCTGCTGTAATATCAACAATATAACCTTCATAGTAAGGTAGTAGCTCTAATTTATTAATACCTTGAATGATACTTGATACAGGTAAACATGCTGTAATAAAGGCCAAGCAAGTCAGAATGCTGTAACTCGCTTTGTTTGTGCCTTGTTTAAAGGTATAAGCAAGCGTGATAAAAAATACCAAGTAATAGCAAAGCATATAATGGTTATTAATATTACCAGTCAATAAGTGTGACCATTTCGCTAATAATAACACCGCAGTAACCGCAAGTATTGAACCTAAACAAACACCGATGGTTAATTTTGCCATAACCAGAGTACTGGTTTTATTTGCATCTTTTTTCATCCGTTTGTCTAGCCATAGTAGGTTACCTGAATAAAAAAGGAATGCACCAAACAAACCCATGATAAAATAGCCCCAACGCCCCCATTCACCGCCATAAGTACCAAAGTGTAGCGAGAAAATACTTGATACAAGGTTGCCATAAAAGCTGTCTTCACCTTGAGGGTAAGTCGAGCCATCAATCTCTAACGTGTATGGATTCATAAATAAATAGTCAGTATCTGGCCCACGAACTACAGCAGAATCGTTACTCATTTTAAAGACCGCTGAAGGTGTTGCTGTGTTTAGTCGGCTGTAGCTAATATGAATTGGTTGATAGCCAGACGCATAATTTTTAGCAGCAATAATTTGTGTATCAATAGTTTTAAGATCACTAATATTATAAGCCTGTGCAGCGGGTGGCGTACGTTCAAACAAGGGTTTATCACCATAAAACTGCGCTAATCCATCGTAAATAAAATCATGAAAAGCAAATACCACAACAGTGAATGCTATAATCAAATGGAACGGCAAACTAGCTATACCAACTAAATTATGGCTGTCTAGCCAAAAGCGGCTGGGCCCTTTTTCTTTACGTAGTGCAAAAAATGTTTTGACCAAGGTAGGCAGTAAAATAATAACGCCTGAAACAAGGGCTAAAAAATAGAGCCCTGCAGCAATACCTAAAATATAGACTCCAGACTGATCATGGCCAATCTCACCTACAAACCCTGCCGTGCGGTGCAAGTAATCAATTAAGTCGGCAAGCTTATGTTCTGTTTGCTCGGTAATTATTAATTTGTTTTGTTCATCTAAATGAACATTTTGTATTTGATTATCTAAATGCATGCCCCTTGCTTGGCCTTGTGTATACCAAGATAAAGGCGAATCATGAGTGAGCAAATCTAGCTCAAATCCAGCACTCATCTGTTCAGGGTATTGTTCAACCGCTTTGTTTACTAGGCTTTGGTAGTTAGCTACAGAGGGGATAGTAACAGGCATCTTTGTTGGTTCAGCCCATTGTTGAATCTCATACTTAAACATTGTTAAGCTACCAGCATAAAAGCCGATGAATAAAACTAAACCAGCGATAATACCGGTCCATGTGTGTACCCCTTGATAGGTGCGTAAAATATCCGATCTTACTTTCATAACCCGCCCCGCAAAAAATAGAATAAGGTGTATAAAACAATATTTAAGCTGCCTAATACAGCCCAAGCTTGTTTACTTGAATTAAATAAGTAGGTAAAACTGAATATTGTTAACCACAGAAGTGGGATCATCCACATGTTAAATTGCACTTTATCTCTAGCATCTATACCGTCAGGCCCATACCAGGCAAATAGCGCCATTAAAATAAATGCGAGTAATAACCCTAGTATTGCGCCAGCTAAACTTTTACCTAACCACGTGGGTTGTTGTTTATTTCTCAAGCTATCAGTCATTTATTATTCTCCTTGGTATTTAATAAACTAATAAATGGAATAATCATTAGCGTGAGCATCAAAATGAAAATACTAAAGAAAATCGCTGCAGTGGTGTCTAAAGCATAAAAAGCAATGATCAATGAAATTAGAATAAGCAGCCAAGCAAAGTGTCTTACTGATGTAGGCGCTTTTTTATTTAATAAACGCTGATGCTTATTACTGCCATAAAGTAAGACTACAGCAATAAGTAAAATAATTATGACGGTAAGTTGAAGCATATCAAATAACTAAAAGGAAATGGTTGTGATATTCTAAATGATAATCAAATGCAATTGCAATAAGTTATTTGCTGTGCTACTTTTTCGCGCAATTTATAACTGTTCAAAAAAAAGGAAATACCTTTGGCGGCATCACTTAGACTCAACAAACTTTCTTTATTTATTGCAACATCGCTTATGTTAACTCACTCGCAAGTATTTGCTGATGATGACGAAAGTAATCGAAAATCCATGGAAACCATTGTTGTTACAGGCGAGAAAGTAGACAAATCACTTAAAGATACACTTACTTCTGTGGCAGTGGTTGACCAGTCCTTATTGGAAAATGGGCAACTTTCTTCTATTTCAGATGCAATAGCAGATATGGCGAATGTAGTCGTATTAACAGGCTCTGTACCTGACATGCGCGGAGTTTCGGGGAACGGTGGTGCGACGGGGTTTAACTCATTCACAGGAGGGGCAAAAGCGCGAGTTTCAACCTTAATTGATGGTGTTAGCCAGCCTTTTGTTGCTGATTTAACTGGCGACTCAGGTTTATGGGATATGGAGCAAATCGCGGTATATCGAGGCCCTCAATCAACAAGTAATGGCCGTAATAGTATAGCCGGTGCAGTATACATGACAACCAAGGCTCCGACCCAAGACTTTGAAGGAGCAGTTCGTGTCGGTTATCGCAACCAGGATAGCTACCTAGATACAGCCGCTGCTGTTTCCGGTGCACTTGTTGAGGACGTGCTGGCATTTCGTTTATCTACCCAGTACATTGATGGTGAGTCGTTCAGTAACCCGAAAGTGCATAACACAAACCCCACAGAAGATGAGTTGAATCAACTAAACACATCGAGTACCAGAGCAAAACTACTTTATACCCCTTTTGAGGACTTGTCAGTAGAGTTAAGTTATTCAAATTATAGTGAGAAAGGTAACTCAGGACGAAAGTATTTTGAAGCTGATGAACCAACAGAATACACCCCAGTATTTCAGCGAATTATGAATACACGCTCTGATACGACGCAAGTAGATTTAGAATATAAAATTAACCCTAATTTCTCGGTTGATTTACTTGTCGCGTATATGGACTATGAGTGGAGTGTTGACGCATACGAACCACTCAAAGCAGATGAATCTGATGTTGATATGAAAGAAAAAAATATCACAATAGACGGGAAATTAAACTTTGGTTTAACGAGTGATTTCTATTCTGGCTTTGTTGGTTTGGCTTATTTTGACCGTGATCAAGATTTTATGAGTGTTGGATCAACAAACTATTTTGGAGATGACAGCAGTGATTCTTCAGCAATATATAGCGAAGTAAACTTTAATTTAACTGACAAATTAACACTAACAGGCGGTCTACGTATTGAGCGCGAGGAACAGATTCGAAACTTTAGCATGGCGTTTCGCGGTGATACGCTCGTTGAGCAATTAGATAACTCAAATACTCTAAGGTTACCCACCTTAGCAGTGCAATATAGAGCAAGTGAACAAACAACATTATCTGCTAGTGTTCGCCGAGGTTATAACGCTGGTGGTGGCGCGCTTGATTTCACTGGACAAGCATATTATTACTATGACGAAGAAACAGTTAATACATATGAAGTTGGCGCGCGAAGTGTATTAGATAATGGTGATATTAATATTAGTGCTAACGTGTTCTATAATAATTTTGATGGCTATCAAGCATTAAGTTCACAGCGTAAAATTACAAATATTGATGATGCACATAGCTATGGTTTAGAGGTTGAAGCTTACAGCATGTTGACAGATCAATGGCAGCTGCATGGTGCTTTGGGTCTTTTGAAAACAAAAATAGATACATCGCAAAATTATGCTGAAGCCGTGGGAAATGAGCTTAACTCTGCGCCTGCATTTACAGCAAGCTTAGGGGTGTCTCATTGGTTCACCGATAACTTTAAAGTGAATATTAGTGCAAACTACGTAGATGAATATTATGGAGACTTAAGCAACACTGAAGAGCGTATTGCTGGCGATTACACCATCACTCGTGCAACTATAAGTTATGACACTGAAAACTGGTTAATCAGTGCATATATTAACAATGCTTTTGACGAAAACGGCTATACAACTGTTGAACCCGCAAGTAATTGGTATCCTACAGGTTATGTAGCCGTTGTAAATCCACAAACGTTTGGTGCTTCAGTCACATATCGTTTCTAGTAAATATACCCAGTTACCTCAAAATGCGAGCGTATTTTAAACCAACCCAGGGCGCTTCACAGGCACTTACACTTGTGAAATGCAGAATTAATGCTCTTGAGGTGGCATGGGTATAATAAATAGGCAAGAAATTTCTTGTCTGCTTGTTATGTTTATCGGTTTATTATCCTTTATTTGACTCACTATTTAATTGCTAATACTTAATAATCGGTCCACTAATATTGCGTCTTTTTAATATATGGTTTCACTTCATTTGTTGGACATACGTTGCTAAGGTCATCAACTTTTTTTAATATTGAATGTTGTGCAATTGCAGTGGGATTTGCTAAATAAAGTTTGAATGCAATATTCATTTAAGAATCGACAAACCAATACTAACAAGGGGTAATTCAACAACAATCTCTTTTAACTTCCCCCTATAAAAGGGTTATTAAAGATAAAATGACAAGTCATTATTTAAATGCTTTGCTACAAGCGTTGAGGCTTATTTATTAATGTTAGCGTAAACACTATTATTTGAATCTAAGTCAATTCCACCCTATAGTTTCATACTAAGCTCCTTATGATACTGTTTATGTTTTGGTCAACACAACTGTATCGAAAAACTCGAGAAGCTTTCTATATAATTACCAGGTCTTGGTATTCAATACTGTGGCTATGGAAAATTTATGAAATTAGGTTTTTTCAGTAAGTTTGTCTGTGAAAAACCCAAAAGCCTTTTACAAAAAATAGGATTTAAAGCATTTTCTGGTAGTTAATTTCATGTTTTTTGATAATTAAATGTGGGGGATACAAATGTTAGTTTGTTCCACGGTATGTTTGAAAAGAACATACTAACATTTAATCCTGGATGTGAGCAGAATGCTGAAGATGTTGCTTCGTATGATGATGTACGCCAGCTAATTGAGTAGTGGGAGCCGCAAGGTATTGAAATAAATAACATATCGCTGGGTAAAAAGGCCTATCTAGCTTTTCGATTACTTACCTAGATGGTAATCCTATTTTATCGGTCGCATATATAGCAATACTAACAAAGCAGGAGTCCCCATGAATACGCTGGCAGGACTTGGAATCGCTCGCATTAGCCGAGACCAATAGCTAGCAGAGGCGATATAGAAAAAGGCGTTGATGCCCATGAAAACACAAACTAAAAAGCTGGCCATAGGTTGGCTCGAAGCGTGGATCAGAATGGATATTCAGTGGCTGAGGGTTAACCTTGCCACTGACTTTGTGCACACGAGCCCCTTTGGCCGTCTTGTGGGACGTGACCATTACCTTGAAATTGTGGAACCTATGGCCCGAAAAAGCGTGCAAAAACTTAAGATTAAAGAGGTTGTTGCAGGTGATACTCAAGCGGCAATCTGGTTTGAAAATCTAACGCCTAAAGGAGTAATCGCTTCCTGTGACTGGATTAGTGTCGAGGATGACAAAATCAAGGAGATTCAGTCTTTCTATGATAGCACAAAAGTACGCGATATTTTGTCATCAGATGAGCAGAGTAATCTTGATGACACTAACTAGTAACGCACGGCTTGTTAAGAGTTTATACAATGATATACCTTTCTTGGCGCGACTTTAGTCAAGCTTTTGCATAAACACGCAAAACGAGGTGCTAGCAAATCTCACTGGTTAGTTAGGCGATGAGACCGTCGAGTTATTCTTTTTAGGTATTGACGTTACACTTTATCTCGCTTTTAACCTATAGTAACTTTTTACTGTTATCAAATTGGCAAGATATCATTTTCAAAAGACGGTTTTGCTGTACCGCCAAGACCTAGATGGCTGGTATAAGGTTGTACGCTAAATATACAGCTAGCCATAAATATGTATGCTTTTACACCTTAGTCTCAAAGAAATAGGCTGCAAATGCAGCCTATTGACTGGGTTAGTATCAAGTCAAGCTGAGCATCCGTTACTAAGCGAGTAGGGTGATGTTATTGATTATGATCAATAGAGGCTGATGATGAGAAAAAATCGACTGTCTGGTTCATCATTTGTGCTTGCTCAGCCATAGCTTCGCCTGCGGCGGCTGCTTCTTCAACCAATGCCGCATTTTGCTGTGTCATCTGATCCATTTGTGTTATTGCAGTGTTAATTTGCATGATGCTTTCTGATTGGTCTCTTGCTGATTGCGCAATTTCAGCCATCATAAGTCGTACTTTACTAGTGGCTTCTATTATTTCACTAAGCGTGTTACCCGAGCGATTCACTAAGTTTGTACCTTCTTCTACTTTAGTTTGACTATCTCTTATAAGGTCTTTAATTTGACGTGCAGCATTGGAGGAGCGCTGGGCTAAATTTCTGACCTCTCCGGCTACAACTGCAAAACCACGGCCTTGCTCACCGGCTCTGGCGGCCTCTACTGCAGCGTTTAATGCTAATAAGTTAGTTTGAAAAGCAATCTCGTCAATCACACTGATGATCTCGGTGACTTGCTTACTAGACTCATTTATTTCACGCATTGCTTCAACAGCCAGCTCGACAACTTCACCACCATGACTTGCTTTATCTTCAGCGGTCATTGATAGTGCATTTGCCTGTTCTGCTTTTGTTGAACTTTGCTTAACAATTTCGGTTACCTCATCCATGCTGGCAGAGGTTTCTTCTAGGCTACTGGCTTGTTCTTCTGTTCGTTGACTCAAATCGGCATTGCCCTGAGCAATTTCATTTGCGCCTTGAGAAATACTTCCAGAAGCATGAGTAATGTTTTTAATTACTTCGGTCAATTTATCGGCGGTGCTGTTGGTGTCTTGCTTGAGCTGACCGAATGAGCCCGCATAATCATTTGTAATACGCTTACTTAAGTCACCTTTAGCTAATGCACTTAAAACTTTAGTTACATCATCAAGGGCAACTTCAACAGTAGAGACTAAGCCATTCAATCCGTGACTTAGTTTTTCAAAGAATCCTGACTTTCCTTGTAGTGATAGCTTTTGGCTCAAGTCGCCTTGTGCTGCTGACTGCACAAGGTTATCGATTTCTTTTTCGATAGTTACTTCAGCAGTCCTATCTACCCATTCTAATACCGTTCCAATTCTTACATCATCAACGAAGATAGGGTTTGAGGTGACCAAGAAGACTCGTTTACCCATAAACTCGGTGCTATTGTCAGCATGAGTTAGGTTATTAAATAAATCTTGTTGTTGCTTTGGTTCAAGGTAAAATTCAACGACAGGAAAACCGATGAGGCTATCAGCAGTAAATTGTTTGGTACGCTCTTGTATATCTTGTTCAGCACTTCGCATGGTATTTTCTAAAGCTTGGTTTGCATAAATGACCTCAAGATTTTTATTTGCAATCATAACGTTGCCAGACACACTATCTAATGCATATCGGACACGGGCATTCTCAGCCGCGATACGTGCTTTATCTCTTTCTTGGGCAAGCCATTGAGTTTTATCTTGCCATTCTAAAACAGTGCCTACACGTTCATTGTCCACACTGACTGGGCTTACGATCACTGCAAAAGTTCTACCTGCAAGTTCAAATTCTGTTTCAACACTGGCGGTTAGAGATTTAAACTTATTTAATTGATTTGTGAAATGTGCAAAAAAAGTATCCACTTTATTATTCACAATTGCATTTGGATTAAATTGAGGGTTTGCCCGTTTGATGTCTTCACTCGCAATTGAAAACATATTGATGAGAGAGTCGTTAAGGTAGATAACATTTAATTGAGTATCAGCAATCATAACCTGACCAGAAGAGCCATCTAATGCATATTTTACTCGCGCATTTTCTGATGCGACGCGTGCTTTTTCTGCCGCTTCAGCGAGCTCTTCTGTCTTATCTTGCCATTCAAACACTGTGCCTACTCGCTGTTGATCAACAATTACAGCACTGGCTACTAAATAGAAGGTTCTATCAGCTACAATAAATTGTTCTTCAATGGTATCTGTTAAGTTTTCAATTTGATTTAATTTTTGCTCAAAGTAGGGCATTAAGGAGGCGATATTTGTGTCAATTATATGCGCGGCACTAAAATTGGGTAGTTCGCTTTGAAGTTGAGACTCAATTTGCATAAACATAGTTTGAATAGCACCATTCAAGTAAATGATTTTATGGCTTTTGTCTGTGATCATGACATTGGAGTTGGCGTTATCAAGAGCGCTTTTTATACGTGCATTAACACGTGCAACACGTCTATCTTGCTGTTCTTTCTCTCTAATTAGTTTAAGATTTTCTCGCATTTCAAGCATAGATTTGAATACACCTTGAGGTGCATGTTCATCATATTCTTGATCCAGATTTCCCTCAGAGATGGCTGTAGCAATATTATCTAATTCGCTGGGGTCTTTACCCAATTGTTTCATCACGATTCTAAGTAAGAAAAAGACAATGGCGAAGCTGATGAGAAGTGCTGTTATAAACATCATAAATATGTTCGAAACAGCTTTCTCATTGGTAGCTTTTAGTTGTGGTCCTAGAATATCTTGGTCAGTTTTTACTGAATTACTTAAATCTCTTACAATGGATGCAAAACGAGGCCCAATGACATCTAACACATTTGTTACTTTATTGTTCCTATCAACGATTATATCTTGCACTTTATTAAAAGTTTGTACGTAATCAGCTTGCAAACTTTTTATATTATCTAGTTGAACTTGATTGGTTTTGCTAATATTGGAGGTGTTTATCGCGACAAGTTTGTCATCAAATAACGAAAACTCTTGAATAACTCTATCAAAGGCAGAAAGATCATTACTTTCTAAATATTTAGTTACATAAAGACGGCCTAATAACAGATTACGCATTGCCTCGCCCGCAAAATAAGCGAGTTGGATATTGTTTGACTTTTCAGCATTTTGCATGATCTGTGTTAACTTTTGTTCCATTTTAGGGCCTGTAATGTTTAGCCTATTTAAGACCAATTCATTACGTTGTACTCGGTATGCTTTTATTGCCTCAAAGGCAGTATTATATTGATCAATCTCTTGAATTAGCAGAGCTATCATTTGCGCGCGTTCAGGTTTGTTTATTTCGCTTTTAGCTTTACTCAGTAATATGTCTACTTTATTGAAATACTGATTATATTCATTAATATCTTTATCACTGCCAGTAAGTAGAAAGTCTTTTACGTTCATACGGACCATC
The DNA here is from genome assembly GCF_054960735.1 of Pseudoalteromonas sp. RWi3. Classification (NCBI taxonomy): domain Bacteria; kingdom Pseudomonadati; phylum Pseudomonadota; class Gammaproteobacteria; order Alteromonadales; family Pseudoalteromonadaceae; genus Pseudoalteromonas; species Pseudoalteromonas sp. RWi3. The sequence continues at coordinate 135,112 of NZ_JBHNYL010000001.1, read as the reverse complement.
AGCATGTTGGACTGTAACGTGCTTGCAAGGTTAGAATCTCTAGCTAACTCTCGATAGCCTTTAAAACCTTCATCCGCGGATGTTAACGCAAGATAAGCCGTCAATCCTATTCCAGCTAGAATGAGTAAGATAATTGTGAAGGCTGAGGTGAGTTTAGCCTTAAGTGATTTGAAAATATTCATTGAATGAATGTCAGTATCCATGCTGAGCTTCCTGATTGTACCGATAAAGATGCAGTATTAAGAGATAGCCTAGTATTTCGATAAAATCAAAGTGCTTGATTGTTCTTTTATATTCGCAATTGAGTTTTGTATAAAAATATAACTGCACTTTAAGTGAGGCTTGCTCCAGTTTTGTATAACTATTATTAGTGGATGTGTTGCACGATACATTAAGCACACTAATTACCTGACCCAGTTGGAATCTGGCAAAGGGCATTTGTACGTTTAGTTAATAGCTAAGCTGAGTTCGCTATTTCCTTAACAAATAGTGTCGCTAAGAGGTAGTCTCCGGTTTTAAAGGCCTGGATTGTTTTGTTTTTAAATTTATTAGGTGGATGAATGGTGGTCAGTATTTGAACAAAGCTAGTATTAGTTTTAAATATATATAAATTAATAGCTTACAGAGCTAATACAACTATTACTTAGACTGTATTTCATGGTTATAATTATGCGTTTATTTCATTAATTTGTGTAACAGACTTTTTAATGTTTTTTAATTGATTTCAAAAATCAGGGATACGAATGATTGTTCGAACGGGTATAGTTTTAACGAGTGCTTTGCTCATTTCTTGTAATGTTAATGCAACTGATGATAAAACGATTTATGTAGGTGCTTCAAAAAGTATTGTTGGGTATGACGATGCAAACAGCAACACGTATAAAGTTAATTCAGGCTATATAATAAATAGACACTTTTCTTTTGAGCTTAATTACCTTAATTTAGGTGAAAGTTCTCCATTTGATGGCTCTGGCGTGTTACAAGCTGACGCTTTTTCAGCGGAAGTGCTAGCCAAATATCCTGTGAATGATTTTTCAATTTATGCAAAATTAGGCAATATGTGGTGGACTGAAAAAGGAGAGAGAACACACTGGTGGAAAGAAGCAGCGCCTACAGTACAAATCAAAAACACAGTAAGTGATTTAATCTATGGTGTTGGTATGAGTTACAACATTACCCAAAGCTTTAGTATTAAGGTTGAATACCTTGAAAGTAAGGTAAATAGTCAGGCTGCAAACCCTTTATCACTGGGTTTAGATTTTGCTTTTTAATACATCATTTTTAAACTAAGTTACTTGTAGGCTCAAGTTTATGCTTTAGCAACCAGCAATAAAATTAAAGCTTTGTACTCTTATTAGCTTTTACTATATTTTGCAAATGACATAGCACGCTAAAAAGCGAATGAATTTTTAGCGTGCCGTAATTAAGTAAAACCTTTCCAACAAGCCCCCTCAGAGAGTTCAAAATAAGTGTTTAGCCTTATAAAAATTAACAGTATCAATACTTTTTAATTGCAAATTTTAAGCTTCGTTAACATTGCTTGGTTGTTACCGTATAATAAAACTATATTGGGTATTCATCTCTTATAGTTTTTAACTAAGGATTTTGTTAATGAAGCGTTTTCTACTCTTATTTTTGCTTATTAGTAGTGATATGGAGGCACATCAAACACTAATTATTGATATTATCAGCAGTGAAAATTTTAGTGAACGCTATTCAGCTTTTGTTAATGGCCGCGATATTATGGACATCACTGATTTTAGTCCTAGTACTGATGGGTCACACCTTGAAATTATTGAGATGATACTTCTTCAGCAAGCGCTATATTTAGGGGGGGAAACCAAAAAAGTGGAGTTTCGCCCACGGAATTGGATAAATACAACTGAATTTGATTCTTTAATCGACGGGAGCAGCTTAATGCTTGCACGTACTATGTGGCATGAAGACTTGCTGGACTATAGAGGATCTCTTTACGTCAGTGATGCGGTTATAGAGTTTGGCCAGTATGAAGCTGGCTTATATGTGTCAGTTGATAATCAAAAAGCTCAGGTGTTGAAACATTCACAGTTAAATCAATTGACAGTTGTGGTTAACCCTCGTTGGCATGTTGATTGGCGTGCATTGGTTAACACGCCTGTAAGCGTCATTAGCTACATCGGACCTTGGGAAGATATGTTGGCCATGGTTGAGGCCCAAGTTGTTGATGCTATGATGATTAACTTTAGTGTAAGCGATAATTTAGATCTTAATTTTGAAGGTAAACTATTCACACCTCTAAAAAACTTGAAAGTGATCCTACCTGACACACGTCATTTTGCTGTCAGTAAAGCGCACCCTCAAGGTAAGCAAGTTGCTCAAGCATTACAGCGCGGTTTAGCGGTGTTATCTGAGCGAGGGCTAATCAAAAAGGCAATGCAACAATCTGGTTTTATCAACCATAAAACGAGTGATTGGCAGGTAATTAACCAACAAATGGTAGTGTCTGAGCGATGATAAAAACAGTGTATTTTTTTAGTTTTGGCTTGTTTTTTATGTTGCACACAAGCGTGTTGATTGCTGCGGTTGGCTCGGATGAAAAAAAAGAATTAGATTTGTATTTTGCGAAGCTTAAAACGGATGTAAATCTTGGTAATACGCTTCAAACTATGAGTTATTTAACAGAGCTACGAGCACTCGCTAAAAGTCAAAATGCCAAAGAGGTTGAAATAGAAAGCTACTTTATAGAAGCTATGATCAAGCGCCGGTATGGTGCTTACGCAGACGGTGTAAAACTAAACCATTATGCACTTGAATTGGCTAAATCAGTTGGTAATGAGGAATATATTGCAAGGGCATACTACCATTTAGCGCATTTAGAGCTTGAGTTAGAACGTTATACACTGGCACTCGATTATATCCAGCACCCAATTAATTTTTATGTAAATAAAAATGCGGAACGTGCTGCTCTAATGTACCTTTGGCAAAGCAAAATATATTTAACAATGGGGAGTTATTATCAAGCTCTCAAAGCAAATAAAGACGCTCTGCAGATTACAACACCTTCTATGGGTATTCATTTAGATTTAGCTGTAAATCTAGCTCAAATTGAACTTAAGCTTGGTAATACAAAGGCTGCAAAAGCAGCATTAGGTTTGGTTAACTTAAATAAACTAAATGGTTCAAAAGAGCGCCTCAAACTGCAATATTATTTAGCTTTGGCAAATAGTTATTTACAAACAGGTGAATTTAACCAAGCAATAGAAATTGCACTAATACAATTGGAAAAACCAACTAGTCTTCGCTTTTTAGATGAACAAGCGCAATTACAATATTTAATCGCTGTAGGATATAGCCAGCTGGGAGAGCACAAATTAGCCTATAAATATTTAAAACGTTATTCATTAAGTAATGACGCGCTTAGTTTGCAGCGCCGAAACAATAAGGTACTTCAACTTGAATCGCATTATAAGTTTGATTTACAAAACCAGAAGCTTGAACTGCTCGGTAAAGATAATACGTTAAAAGAGCAACGTTTAGTACAACAAGAACAAGCCTTTACTAATCATCGATTGCAACAACAGCGTTGGGTCTTAGGTGCCATATTATTGTTGAGTATAGTTGGTTTCGTATATTGGCGGTGGCAAAACCAGCGTTATTTAGTGGTATTAAAACAGCGTGTTAACGAGCGAACACAGGAATTAGCAAAAAGTAATGAGCGATTAAAGGCAATGAGTTTTACTGATAGTTTAACTGAGTTACACAATCGTCATTACTTTTTTAGTGTTATAGATAAATTGCTAATCGATTTTAATTCTTCACCAATTAACACTAAGCGTCAGCGTTTAGTATTTACCTTAATTGATATTGATAAATTTAAAAACATAAATGATACCTTTGGTCATAATGTTGGTGATCAAGTATTGGAGCAGTTTTCTAATATTTTAAGGCAACAAATTCGCAGCGAAGATCTACTCATTCGCTGGGGAGGAGAAGAGTTTCTACTTGTCATTAAAAATGTCAGTTATAGTGAAGCCGAACAAATAGCAGAAACGCTGCGCTGTGAAGTTGCCAGTCACGTATTTAAGTTAAATAACGACGAAAGCCTAAACGTAACGTGCTCAACAGGGTTTGCTTGTTACCCATTGTTAGCGACACAACCACACTTATACAATTGGGAGCAAATTATCGAATTGGCAGATGGTGGTTTATATTTAGCAAAAGAAAATCAAAGAAATGCCTGGGTGGGTATTAAAGCTGGTAATTCAATTTTGCAACATCAAAGTAAAGATGTAGTAAAAAATTATCGTGCTCACTTAGCGCAACACACACTTCACACGTCAAGTAATATTGAAAAAACATTAAATTATTAATCCTAATGGTTTGACATAATGATACTTTAGCTGTGCTATTGAATTATCGACGTGACCTGGGCTTGTTATATGTTAGAGAGTCCATTATTTAATCGAAATGTATGTAATAAGTTTGCTAACAGTTGTTAGACTACTAATTTATATTGATTTAATGGATAGGTTCAGATGGTATTTATCAAAGGTATTGTTTTTACTGGAGTGCTTGGTTCAATTGGTGTGTTTTTAGAAATATTGATTTTGCTTTTTTTGGTTGTGGATTTTTAAGTGTATATCAAAATCTCAGCGGCTAAATAACCTCTAACAGCTAAGAATTTTTAAACGACAATAACTAGGGAAATGTTATGAATGTAGATGATATACGCGTGTTTATACCCAGTAAGGATTATGGAACTTCGCAGTCTTTTTATCAGGCACTCGGCTTTAAAATGGATTATGTGACAGATGATTTATCGTTGTTTGAAAACGGCGGATGTGCTTTTTTCCTACAGCGATTTTACAATGAACAATTTGCAAAAAACTTAATGCTGCAATTATCAGTTACTGACATCAACGTGGTTTTTGAAGAGATTAAAAAACTACATAAGCTTAATATTAAATTAAATTCGAGCCAATTAAAACAGAGCCCTGGGGAAAAGTAATTTATTTGTGGGGGCCTGCTGGTGAGCTTTGGCACATTACAGAGTTCAGCTAGTGATGGCACTTATTTTCACAAGGATGTAAACCTCGTGCCGCGATTACCCCCCCTAGTTTGAAAGAATATTAAGCCGGAAAGGGCAACAGAGTCCTAGTCAAACAAGTGTTTTTTATAACTAAACTGACTAAGTTCATCCATAATAATTGGTTATAAATTTAGAGTCGGGTTGTGGTTCATTTGTCTTGTCGATATTATTTCAAGGTCATTATACGAAAATAATAAGCGTGGTTTTATTTAAACAGCGCGAAGATAAAGAGTTACACATGGATAGAACTGCACCCATCTTCAATTTTTCAGCTCAGCCAAAGCTCACTAATGGATTAAAATACCTCTGTTTATTTGGTGTTATTTATTTAGCCTTCATTTTTATATATAGCGTATTTTACTGGCAGTTTGTATCTAAACTCAGCACTGATTTTGTAGATCATGTTTTGTGGTGGTTAAAAAGCACCGGAGTATGGTACGTTTTTGCGCCAATATGCTTAGTCTATTTTTCTTATTACTCTGGGCGTCAATCCCTCATCAATTGCTTTTTGACTATAGGTTTTCCTATGGTTTTGATTGCTGTTATTTTGCAAATTAGCTTTGATTATAGCTATTTAAAAGCGGATCTTTTTGGTCATTTTGTGCTGTATTTGCCCAAGCAAATAGGGATTTTTATAATCACCTGTTCGTATTGGTATTTATTTGTAATGGACGATAAAAATGTCGCAATTAATGCCTATGATGAAACTACTACTAAAAGCGACTATATTGACCTAGAGCATAAAGGCCGCCCTTATAAACTAGATATGGAGTCTATCTGGTTTATAAAATCTGCAGGTAATTATATTGAAATAGAAAGTATACATGGGCAGTTTTTAAAAAGAAGCAGCTTGAAAAAAATACAGCTCTATACACCTTCGTACTTTTGCCAATGCCACCGAAGTACCCTTGTAAACTTAAAACATATTACTGCTCTGAGTAATCAAGCCTCTGGACACGCGATAGCTACGTTAAGTAATGGTGCTGAGATTAATATAAGTAAACGCTATAAAAATAGCATTAAAGAGCAGTTAACAGACTACCCAATAAAAGCGAGCTAACCCATCAGCAAGTGGGCATTTATCACTTTGTCTAATAACTCAGTTCATTGGCCCCTTAAAATGTTCATTCGTACCAAAGTCACTGTTTTTGTGGGCTGTAGCGCATACACTGCACTTCGAATTAAAACTTATAGGTACAAATTATGGCATATCAAACTCAGCAGGTTACACGTGTTTTGCATTGGTTAAGTGCATTTTTTATTATTGGTTTACTCGGATCAGGTGTATATATGGCTGATGGTCATGATTATGTATTGTATGACTGGCATAAAGCATTTGGTGTTATTGCATTATTGCTAGTGATCATTCGCCTTTATCACCGTAAAAATCACCCTTGGCAATCCTCAGCAAAGGGGACTCAAAACGAAAAATATGTTCAGCTTATGCATCAGTATCTGTTAACTGCATGTGTTTTAATGCCGGTATCTGGGCTTATTTACTCTGGATTAGGTGGCTTTGGCGTTGATGTTTTTGGTATTGAAGTTATTCCACATCGCTATAACGAAAATGGGCAAGTGCTCGCGTTCAATCAAGCTGGCAGCGATATAGGCAAAACAGTACATTATTACGTAGGGTATCTAATGACAGCGCTAGTCATTATTCATGTGTTAGCTGCTCTTAAGCATCATTTTATTGATAAAGACAATACGCTTAGCGCTATGATAAAAGCAAAAAGCACTCACTAAAATAACAAGGAATTTTTATGATGTACGATAACAGTAAAGTTAGTTGGATTTTTAGAGTATTGCTGTGGTGTGGATTACTTTTCACTTGCACAGTCAATGGGCAAGCGCATGTTAAAATCGATTTAACTGACACTGATGATTTTAGTGATTTGGCACATTTTGGCGATGCAATAGCAGATAAACGCATTGTTTATTTAGATGAACTGACTCATGGCGAACATGAGGTGTTTGCACTGAAGTCTCGCTTAGTAAAGTATTTGCATCAGCACCATGATTTTGATGCATTAATTTTAGAAAGTGGTTTGTTCGATGTAAATGAAATAAACAAGACAGCTCGTCACTCAAAGGATAAACGAACTGCTGATATGGCTGCTGGAAATATATTTTTTTCATACGCAAAGGATCCTGCTTTCTTAGGTTTATTGGGCTACATTGATGCGCAGCGTAAAACGCTAAATCCGTTAGCGTTGTCAGGATTTGATGGGAGGTTGAGCGGTGAATTTTCGCTAACACGTTTTGTAAGACAGCTTGAGAAACAAGTAAAATCGATACCCGTCTCAGCCTCTCTTTTGGCTGAGTGGCCTAAATTTTCAATGCAATTACAGGCAACACTCTCACGTCATTTTGTCGCACTTGATAAAGTTGAAATTAACCAACATATCCAAACTGGGTATCAATACATGGATGCGCTAAATAGGGCAGATAATAATCCCGCATTAGACTCGCCAAGTTATTATGCAAGGTTATTAGAAGGCGTGATCCGTTTGTTTGAAGTTAACTATGATGTACGTCGGTTTGATGAACATGATTTAGTAATGGCAAATAACATACATTGGTTGTTACAAAACATTTATGAAGATAAAAAAGTAATTATATGGGGTCATTATGTGCATGTTAATCGTCAAGGCTATTTAGACTCTCGATCAAATAATGTGACCACTGCTTTGGATAAAGCCTATGGTCAGGAAAGTTATATTGTGAATTTTGCCGCCATGTCAGGGGAGTATCGTGAATTTAGAGATGGCACAATAAAGAAAATACCGCCACTCAATGATCAACATCTGGCTTATACATTTAACGATACATTTTCAGACGCGCCTCAGGCTATTTTTATACAACCCAAACAGTTTACTACCGCAAAGCAACATGGGCTTCTTTTGTCAGGGCACGAATATTTATCGGCGATGTCAATTCCTGTCAATAGGTGGCGTAATCATTTTGATAGTGTATTCCTAATCAACAGAGTGACAGCCAGTAATTAATTTTTACTTGAGACGTTAATTCCCTGAAATTATTTAGCCCTTTACCTTGGGGAGATAAGGTAAAGGGCTATTTAGGCTAGGCTAAAAGCTCTTTTCTTACAATTGCGGCACCTGCGCTGAGCGCATTGAGTTTCGCGTTAGCAATCTGCTGGGGCAGGGGAGTCATGCCACAGTTGGTACAAGGGTAGAGTTTATCTGCATCAACATATTGCAATGCTTTACGAAGGGTATCAGCCACTTCTTCAGGTGTTTCAATGTGGTGCGTTGCAACATCAATGGCACCGACCATTACTTTTTTGCCCCGAATGAGTTCGAGTAACTCCATCGGCACGTGTGAGTTGTGGCACTCAAGCGAAATGATATCAATACTTGACTGTTGTAATTTAGGGAAGGCTTCTTCGTATTGTCGCCATTCAGAGCCCAGTGTTTTTTTCCAATCGGTATTGGCTTTAATGCCATAGCCATAACAAATATGCACTGCGGTTTCGCATTTTAGTCCTTCAATAGCTCTTTCCAAACAAGCAATGCCCCACGCATTTACCTCATCAAAAAATACATTAAATGCGGGTTCATCAAATTGGATGATATCGACACCTGCAGCCTCAAGCTCTTTGGCTTCTTGGTTTAGAATTTTGGCAAATTCCCATGCAAGTTTTTCACGACTTTTATAATGCGCGTCATAGAGAGTATCAATCATGGTCATTGGGCCTGGTAGCGCCCATTTTATTGGTTGATTTGTGTGTTTACGCAAAAATTTGGCGTCTTCAACAAACACCGGTTTTTGCCGGCTAACGGGACCTACAACCGTTGGTACATTGGCATCATAGCGATCACGAATTTTAACGATTTGGCGTTTTTCAAAGTCAACACCATTGAGATGCTCAATAAATGTGGTAACAAAATGCTGTCGTGTTTGTTCCCCATCACTGACAATATCAATGCCAGCTTGCTGCTGATCTAGAAGCGATAAGCGCAATGCATCGAGTTTTCCTTGTGCTAATTCGTCATCATGTAACTTCCATGGTGACCACAGAGTCTCAGGCTCCCCTAGCCACAATGGTTTTGGTAAGCTACCAGCAGTTGAAGTAGGTAATAGTGTATTCATACTTGTTTCTCAAAAATAGATTAACCCGAAGGTATTCGCCAACTATGGCTGTGAAAAATTAGCGGACCACTGCTCAAGCACATTTTGATAGGGCTTAATAAAGTGCTCATGAGCAAACTTACCTTGCTCTGTTGCTAATTGACTGCGCTCTTGTCGGTCATACACTATTTGTGTTAGCGAATGATCTTGGTTTTTTAAACTTGGCCGATACGCTTTACCTGCAGCTGCATTGGCGTTATATATCTCTGGACGATAAATCTTTTGAAATGTCTCCATAGTACTAATCGTGCTTATAAGCTCAAGGCTGGTGTAGTCATTAAGTAAGTCACCAACAAAATAAAATGCCAGCGGTGCGACGGTATTTGGGGGCATGAAATAACGTACATTTAAGCCCATTTTTTTAAAGTATTGTTCAGTTAATGAGGTGTCGTTAGGTTGATACTCAACGCCCAATACAGGGTGCTGATTTTCAGAGCGATGATAGGTTTTATTATCAGACACGCTTAAGCAAATAACTGGCGGCTTAGAGAAGTTTTGCTTATAAACTGATGAATTAACAAATGATTGAAACAGCTTGCCATGCAGTTCACCAAAATTATCCGGGATGCTAAAAGTTGGCTGATTTTTATTATAATCTTGCAATAAAATACTAAAATCATAATCACGTACATAAGACGAAAAGTTATTGCCTACAATGCCTTCGATTCGTTTATTGGTTGTATGATCAATAATATTGGTCTTTAAAACTTCAATTGATGGAAACGTATGACCGCTGCCTGCCACATCAATATTGACCGATATAATTTCAAGCTCAACTGAATAGCGCTCTCCTGTGCTGTTATCCCAATTAGCTAACGCATTAAAACGATTATTTATCATTTTTAAGGCATTGCGTAAATTTGCTTGACGATGGTGTCCTCGGGCTAAGTTAGCAAAGTTGGTGGTAATACGTGTATTGTCTGAGGGTTCATAATGCTCATCGAGATTGATACGCTTTAATGTAAATGAAAAATCTGTACTCATAATGTGTGTATCCAATATTGTGTTTTCTACGAATGTAATGGTTCAATCGTCACTGTGTGGCGTTGAAAGTTGCATTATTTATACGTGGATCGGTACATGAATAAAAACGGTATAATTTCACATCAAACATGAGTCATATTCATAATTTTTTGTTCTGGACTGTGATGTGGTAGGTATTTATCGTTTTTTATAAGGATTATACTTAAGTAAATCACATAGACGGCTAGACGTTTATGTTGGGGATTTTTGATATGCAATAATTTCATTTAAAACATGAGGATTATTCGTCTGTTATCGTCACTATTAATGCCAGTTAAGGCTAGCTGTATTGGTATACTCTTACTTGAGATCATGGGCAGTTACCCAATGATAATTAACTTTATGCTTTGGGTGGTGTGATAGTATCCAATAATAGAAAGAGACGAATGGAATGCATGAATTAGTATCGATAGTAGTTGCTTGTGCTTTATTAGGCAGTTTTGTTGGGTTTTTAGCAGGGTTATTGGGGATTGGCGGGGGGTTAGTTATTGTGCCTATCCTGAGTAGTATTTTGCTTTACTGGCAAGTACTACCTACTGAACAAGTCGTGTTGGTTGCGATTGCGACGTCTCTTGCGTCTATTTTATTTACGTCAACATCTTCAGCTATTGCACATCACAAGAATGGGAATGTGCCATGGGACATAGCACCCTGGATCATGTCAGGAGTTGCGCTTGGTGCACTACTTAGTGGCTTTATGGCTGCACTGTTGCCTGAACAGCTTGTACGCTGGGTATTTGCTGTCAGTGTGGTTTTAATTGGACTGAAAATGTTGTTTGGCGGTAATGCAGATTCATCGAGTTCGCACAGAATACCCAATAAATGGCTTCTTAGCGTTTATACAATGCTTACAGGTGGACTGTCGGCGATGATTGGGATAGGTGGAGGAGCTGTACTTGTTCCCTTACTGACTTTTTTCTCAATCGATATGAAAAAAGCGATCGGTTGCGCTTCTGCATGCGGGATTGTCATCGCCTTATTTGGCTCGGTTGGGTATATCAGTTCAGGGAGTGCGTATTTGTCTTTAAATGATGGCTTTGCAGGCTTTGTATATATACCGGCTTTAATAGGCATTATTAGTACTTCATGGTTTACGGCACCCTTTGGCGCCCGGGTAACACATTATCTTCCAGTCAAAACAATCAAGAAGGTATTTTCACTGCTGTTGTTTGTTATGGCAGCTAATATGCTGATTAATTAGGAGCAGATGCAGCGTACACACGAGCAATGCCTCGTTATATTCGCTGCGAAAAGCTCATCTAATGGGTATTAGCAATGGTTTTCCAAATTATGCGCATCAACTAGCGGTGCCTAAATGACCTACTTTTACTAGAATAACCGTTTCTTGCTCAACAAAAGGGTTGTGCTCGCTCATATGTGGACTTCGTATCCATGTGCCTTTTGGATACTGTCCATGTTCATCGTAAAATATACCAGATAAGACTAAAATCTCTTCACCACCAAAGTGCCTATGGGGGACAAAAACTTCACCTGCGGGCCACTTAACTAACGCCGTGTGCTCAACATCATGTTGATGTAATGGCATAACTTGCAACCCGCCTTGACCTTGTTGCCAAGGTGTCTCAAGAGTATTAATTCTCACAGTAACGCCATCATCAGGTAGAAACTGGTTCAGCTTAACAAATAAGGTACATCCTGATTCACTAAAAGGTTGATGGGCGCTACCAGGGGGGTTACGAATATAGGTTCCTGCAGGGTAGTCACCATGCTCATCGCTAAAAATACCTTCAAGGACGAAAATTTCTTCACCAAGGGGGTGATTGTGGCTTTTAAAGTGAGAACCAGGCTCATATTTTACAATGCTGGTGGCATGGCCGCTTTCAGCTTCCTCACGGGCAAGGATTTTACGTGTGACACCTTGAAGCGGGCTAGGTTGCCATGTTTGGTTTTCGCTGTTTATTACAACCTGTTGGCTGAAATCTAAATTAATATGTTGCATGCATGCCCTTGTTAACAGATTTTAGAGTACCTAAAGAAACATCAGTGTAATACGCATCAAGTATTCATTGTGATTACTCTATTAATAACTAGGTGCTTTTTGTGAAGCAAAAAAATACACTGACATAAATTACTTTGTGTGACATGTGATTCCCTTTTATTATTGATTTATTAAATTCAATGTAGAGTAACTTATGCTGAATGAACAGGATAAGGCGATAATAAACCAAGGAGAATGGTTTAATAACTGCGCTTTAGATTTACAAGCTGGACTCCTAGAAAACGCAAAAATTGTTAATAAAAATGCGGGAGAGGCATTATTTTTACGCGGTGATGCTAACTGCGGTTTATATTGCGTTATACAGGGGGTCGCTCGTGTAAGTGGTATTAATGGTGAAGGAAAAGAGGCTGTATTGAGTTTTATTCCCCAAGGTGTTTGGTTTGGAGAAGTGGCACTTTTTGATGGCGGCACGCGCACGCATGATGTGCATGCACAAACACCGCTTCGACTCGTGCATATTACTGTGCGCTGTGTATCACGGCTTGTAGATCAATCCCCCATTTTTTGGCGAGACTTTGGGGTGCTTTTATCACAAAAAATGCGGTTAGTCTTTTCATCGTTGGAGGATCATGTATTGTTAACTGCGAAACAAAAAATATGTAAACGTTTGTTGTTAGCCGCCTCTTACGATAAATCATCTTATTCCATAGTGATGTCGCAGCAACAACTTGCAGATATGACTTATCTTACGAGGCAAACGGTTAATCAAATATTACAACATTTACGCCAGCGAAAGGTGATTGAGTTACATTATCAACGAATCGACATTATTGATAAATCAGGGTTAGTAGCAATATCAAACCTGAACCAATAAATGACACTTGGTGTAAAATTTGCTTTGTATTTTGTTTTAAAAAATACCACAGGGAAGTTTTGCTATGGTGGGTCATATATTTAATAATCAATACCGAGTAAAGCCTTACACAGCGCCAAATGCTATGGATATTCAAGTACCTCCAAAACCGGTTGCATCTATCAATGAAGCGGCCAAAAATAGCCAACCTGATATTGCCGCACAGTTAAAGTCTCCCGATTATGATAAAAGGTTTTTGGAAGAAGCTAAAGAAGCTTTGGTTTATCAACGTTTAGGCGTTGATAAAGAGAAAATTGATGAGTTAAAAGCGGCAATAGAAGATCTTGCCAAAAAAATGCAATCCAATGATGACAAAGACTTGAGCGCGCAGATGGATGCTTTACAAAACATGTTAGAGCAAGAGTTTCAAAAGGGCAGAGAGCGCATGGATTCATTACCTGAGCATGAAAAGGGGAAAATCATCAGTGCGCTGGTTTAAAGAAGAATGTCATTTACCCGACATTCTTTCGTTATTTAATTTGTTAGAGTGGATTGACGCATAATAAAAAAAGAAAAATCATGAAAACACTTGAACAACAGTTAGGTAATTATGGGCTATATCATAGATCAAAAAGAAATGTGCTAACTCATTTTTTTGGTATTCCACTGATTGTGTTTGCAGTGCTTTGTTTACTTGGGCGAATTGAAATCCCGCTTGCAAGTTATGTAATAACTGGCGCGCACATTGCTGTTCTAGCGAGTGTAATTTATTACCTGATGTTAAGTTTTTCACTTGGAACGTTAATGGCTGTTATTTTAGTCTTGATGGCTTTGCCGGCTTCACTGGTCTCACAATTGAGTGTGTTTGAGTGGCTGTCGATGAGTATTGGAATATTTGTACTCGGGTGGATAATGCAATTCATTGGTCATTATTTTGAGGGGAAAAAACCTGCGTTTGTGGATGATATTGTTGGTTTAATTATTGGTCCTTTGTATGTTCTTGCGGAAGCGTTATTTATGCTTGGTTTATATCGTGATTTAGAACAAAAAATTGAAGTTATCGCGGGCCCAACTAAACCTTAATAACTAAACATTAATAAGAGTTATGATGAATTTTAAAAATAAAACAGTGTGGATCACCGGTGCATCATCAGGTATCGGGCAAGAGTTAGCAGTTCAGTTGGCACATTTAGGTGCAACTATTATTTTATCAGCGAGGAGCACCGGTAAATTAGAACAAATTAAAGCGACTTTAGACGGCGATAATCACTCAGTGATTCCGTTGGATTTAGCAAAGCCTGAGCATGTTTTTGATCACGTTAAATCAAGAATGGATGAAATAGGGCGCGTTGATATTTTAATTAATAATGGCGGTGTATCGCAAAGAAGTTTGTTTTTAGAAAATGACTTTTCGGTTTATCGACAGTTAATGGAAGTAAACTATTTTGGATTAATTGCACTGACTAAAGCGGTCTTACCCTCAATGGTTGAACGCGGTGGTGGCTCTATTGTATCTATAAGTAGTGTTGCAGGGAAAGTTGGATCTAAATTTCGCACCGGGTACTCAGGAAGTAAGTATGCTGTGGTTGGTTTTATGGATTGCCTAAGGGCGGAAGTAGCTGATAAAAATATACATTGTTTAACAATATGTCCGGGCTCCATAAAAACAGCTATTGCGCATAATTCACTTGATGAGCATGGCGTTGCGCAAAATAAGCCAGAGCACTCAATTGAAAATGGCATGGATGTGTCGGTTGCAGTTAAAAAAATGATAAATGCGATCGCTAAACAAAAAGACGAAGTTATCGTAGGAAAAGGTTTAAGCGGGCTTGCACCAACAATTAAACGGTTTTTTCCTGGTCTATTTAATCGCTTAACAGCAAAAACAAATTACAGGTGAGGCTTTTAGATTCTGATCGCTTGTCGTGCGTTTTGTATTGCTGTGTTTACAGTAATGGCGGCCAATAATACTGTATTTGTGCTTGCACGCTGGGGTTATAGCACTTAAAGTGTCTACAAGTTGTAAAAGAGTAATTAAAAATGACACAAGAACAAATTCAACCTGAACAATCTAAAGAATTAACACCTGAAGAGCATGCTCAAGCACAGCAACAAAGTGCAATATGGCAGCGTGAGTGTTTTCAAAGTGCGCAAAAGCATTTAGCTGAGAAAGGTATTCTCCCTAAAACATTAATTGAAAAAGAGAGCCGTTTTATTGCCCCTTTATGCGCACTGTGGAAATTTAAAGCACAAACGGGTAAAAATTACTGGGTGGTAACAGGGCGTTTACCGACAGATCATGCCGATGAAAGTGCAGCTGAAAACCCGCGTGATGCATTGAGATACTTTTCTCTGCAATGGCAATTAAAAGCAGACCAAATCATGCAGTCTGGAAATTTGGATAAAACACAGGTTGATTTTGCAAACTTACTTGTCAATCGTGCTCATGGTCTTTATGAAATGTACGAAAGAGACCACCTATGGGTTAACGAAGCCAGCTAACTCAGTTCACAGTTGTAGAAAAATCAAGCGAGCTCAGTAGCTCGCTTTTTAATGCACTAATGTAAATGGTTTAGTATCAAACTGGCTAATGGGGCACTGCATACGTTGGCGCGCAATACCAGCCTCCATAAATACTATACCTTGTTGAGTAAAACCATTACGTCTAAAACGTTCAACCTCGTTTAAAATGCAATTTATACTTATATTATTAATGCCCTGTTGTTGAGCCAATTTAACCAAATAGTTTAACAATGACTTATAAACCGAGCGATTACGGTGCTCAGGTAAAACCGCAATTCTGCCAATTAAACCGTCATTGCATAATCTAGCTGTGGCAACTGGCGATTGAGTATCATCGGTAACGAGTACATGTAGTGCTTTATCATCTAAATTGTCGAATTCTACATGCTTTGGTATATGTAATTCACATACAAATACACGCTCTCTGATATGTTGTAATAAGTCCTTTCGTGTATTCCACTCTACCTTGTCGATATGATAACTCATTGCATCCTACCTCTAACAAAACCAAATACCTTCATTTAGTAGTGTAGTAAAGGATTGAGTAAATTTTAAACTATTTTTTGAACTTTTAATTTGTTCAGCGGTCACGCTAATGTCATCAGTTAATAACCTAACCACTGCTAGGTCCGTTTTTGGCAGTAAGAAATTTTGCCCGTTTACGCTTAAAATAAGCTCATTATCAGTGTGTTGATATATTGCTCTCGTGCCACCTAAACGTTCAAAAACCTCGTCAGACTCATCTATTAACTGGGCTACTTGATCAGGTGTATACAGATCTTCTGGCGGCATTAAATCCATT
Source organism: Pseudoalteromonas sp. RWi3 (assembly GCF_054960735.1). NCBI lineage: Bacteria > Pseudomonadati > Pseudomonadota > Gammaproteobacteria > Alteromonadales > Pseudoalteromonadaceae > Pseudoalteromonas > Pseudoalteromonas sp. RWi3. Next base: position 118,731 of record NZ_JBHNYL010000001.1, on the reverse strand, counting down.
TCATGCTTAGGTTCACTAGTTGTTTGGCCCAACCATGATTTAAATAAGCTATCGTCTTGTAATAATGAGCTGAGTAATTGCTTAACCTTATCAGCTTCTGCATTGTTCAGAAGGCCCTTTGAATCCCTGATTTCAAGCAGTGGGTCGGCATAACGGGTGTTACCAACTTCTTTGTCAATCACGTAATCGGCAAAATTCGATAGTAAATCTTGCTGATTTGGGGCTCTAAATCCAACAGAATAGTTAATCGCGTTTTCAACCGCATAGCCTTCATGAGGGCAACCTGGTGGGATATATAAAATATCACCTGGCTCTAAAATGCAATCAATAACGGCTGAGAACTGTTCTACCTGTAATAGCGATTTATTTTGTGCAAACTGTTTTAAATTGCTGTCAGGCATACCTACACGCCAATGTCTTTTGCCTTCACCTTGAATAATGAAAACATCATACTGATCTAAATGTGGACCCACACCACCACCTGGTGTTGAATAGCTGATCATTAAGTCATCAATACGCCAATTAGGAATAAATCTAAAAGGCTCAAGTAGTTGTGCAGCATCAGGATGCCAATGGTCTACTGCTTGAACGAGCAAGGTAGAGTGTTGCTCTGTTAATAACTCGAAATCTTCAAACGGGCCATGGTAAGCTCGCCAGTCGTTATTTTGGTTAGTGATAATACGTGATTCAATACTTTCTTCCATCGCAAGGCCTGCAAGCTCATTGGCATCAAGAGGGTCTTGAAAATCGCGAAAGCCGTGTTTAATTAACAAAGGTTTTTTTTGCCAATATTGATTTAAAAATTCTTGCTCTGATAGAGAGTTAATCGTTAGTTGATACATATTTTTCACCATTTACAAACGAATAGAGATAAAAAAAGCGAAAGGGATGCCTTTCGCTTTTTAAATTTTTTAGCTTTATGCTTACGCTAAATTGTCGATGAACTCTACTGCACGGCCGATATAGTTAGCTGGCGTCAGTTTTTTCATTTCTACTTTAGCTTCTTCTGGTAAATCTAAACCATCTATAAATTCAGCCATAATTTCTTGATTAACACGCTTACCACGAGTTAAATCTTTAAGCTTTTCATAAGGTTTTTCAATGCCGTATTTACGCATAACAGTTTGAATTGGCTCAGCTAGAAGCTCCCAGTTTTGGTCAAGCTCTTCAAGTAAACGCTGCTCGTTCACTTCTAACTTGCTAACACCTTTAAGTGTTGATTGGTATGCGATTAAGGCATAGCCCATGCCCACACCTAAGTTACGAAGTACTGTTGAGTCAGTAAGGTCACGCTGCCAACGTGAAACAGGTAATTTTTGCGCTAAATGGCCAAAAATTGCATTAGCAAGACCTAGGTTACCTTCTGAGTTTTCAAAATCAATAGGATTAACTTTATGTGGCATTGTAGATGAACCAATTTCACCTGCAATGGTTTTTTGTTTAAAGTGATTAAGCGCAATATAGCCCCATGCATCACGGTCAAAATCAAGTAATACAGTATTAAAACGTGCAATCGCATCAAATAGCTCAGCAATGTAATCATGTGGCTCAATCTGAGTCGTGAATGGATTGAATGTTAAGCCAAGACTTGTTACGAATTGCTCTGCATGATTATGCCAATCATAATCAGGGTATGCACTAAGGTGTGCGTTGTAGTTACCAACAGCACCATTAATTTTACCTAGCATTTCAACCTGTGCTATTTGATCACGTTGACGCTTAAGGCGCATATAAACGTTAGCAAATTCTTTACCCATCGTTGAAGGTGTTGCAGGTTGACCATGGGTACGGGTCATCATTGGTACTGCTTTGTACTCAATTGCTTTTTCTTTAATCGCATTAAGTAATTGATCACAGTAGGGAAGTAATACACTGTCACGTGCTTCAGTTAACATTAAACCATGCGACAGGTTGTTAATGTCTTCTGAGGTACATGCAAAGTGAATGAATTCATTGATTGCATGAAGCTCTGCGTTATCAGCTACTTTTTCTTTTAATAAGTACTCAACCGCTTTAACATCATGGTTAGTGGTGCGTTCAATGTCTTTTACACGTTGTGCATCAGCTTCACTGAAGTTATCTACAATCGCGTTTAATAAAGCATTCGCTTCATCACTAAATGCCGGTACTTCTTTGATGGCATCAGCAGCAGCAAGTGCTTGCAACCAACGTACTTCAACGGTAACACGGTATTTGATTAAGCCAAATTCGCTGAAAATACTGCGTAGTTCAGTGGTTTTGCTGCCGTAGCGACCATCCACCGGAGAGATAGCGGTTAACGCTGAAAGCTCCATAATAACTCCTAAATTTTAGTTTTGAACGATAATTAAATATGGTTTTTCGCAATGGCGATAATTTTTCTTTTTGCAAAGAAAAAATGACGGCGTTTACCGCCCATTTGTCGCCAAAGTACCGCACTTCGAATACCTGCTAATAATAATGCGCGTATCTTGTGTTGTACTAACTGCTGTTTTAATAAAACAGGTTTGCCATAAACCTGAATACGGTGCCCTAGGGGGCTAAGCACCTTTGAATATATATCTGCAAGAGCAGCAATTAATGTTGCATCAGTAATCGTAAAATGATCTAAACGTCGTTTTATGTCATCAATGCCTTTTCCAAGTTCGGCTAAGCTACTTGATTTTGCACTAAGCGCGCGCTCAAGTTGCATTAGACCGCCTACATATTTGACGATTTCAACATCTTTCTTTTCGCCAGCACTGAGCTGTTCAAGTAAGCATTGATAGCCTGCTCTAAGATTTTCAGTTCCTTGATACACGTCTTCTGGTGAATCGGGATTGGTGACAACAATACTTGAAAGTAACTTTTCAAGGTCATAATCATTGCTACTGCCATACTGAGCAATTTTTTGGACTTGCTTGGCTATTTGACACATTGCGGCCAACGCCATTACTTGATTTTCTGTCATTATTTGATCACCGAGTCGATGATTCCGCCACCGAGGCATACTTCTTTTGCATAAAATACAGCCGATTGACCTGGTGTGACTGCTTTTTGTGGGTCATCAAATAACACGCGGGCCAAGCCATCATCACCTACAAGTAGTGTACAGCTAATATCTTCTTGTCTGTAACGCGTTTTAACTGTGCAACGTGTTGTGCCTTTAGGCCCAACTCTATCAACCCAGTGTAATTGGTTTGCATTTAAGCCATTGCTATAAAGGCGAGGGTGGTCCTTACCTTGTCCAACCACAAGCACATTGCGTTCAATATCTTTGTCAACAACGTACCAAGGCTCGCCAGAGCCTTCTTTCATGCCACCAATCAGCAAACCTTTGCGTTGACCAAGCGTATGGTACATTAGCCCTTCATGCTCGCCGACATTATTACCCTCGGTGTCTTCAATTACACCCGGCTGTGCTGGTAAGAATTTTTGTAAAAAGTCTTTAAATTTACGTTCACCGATAAAACAGATACCTGTACTGTCTTTTTTATCGTGTGTAATTAGGTCTTGCTCTTCGGCAATACGGCGAACTTCAGGTTTAGCAATATCACCAACAGGGAACAGAGTTTGGCCAATGTGCTCATGGCTTAGGGTATATAGGAAGTAGCTTTGATCTTTATTGTCATCAAGACCACGGCACATCACATATTTATCATCACGTAATTCTCGGCGTACATAGTGACCTGTGGCGATGTAATCAGCACCAAGTGCGCCGGCTGCAAATTCAAGAAATGCTTTGAATTTGATTTCTTTATTACACATGATGTCAGGGTTTGGCGTACGCCCGGCTTTGTATTCGGCTAGAAAATACTCAAAAACATTATCCCAATACTCAGCGGCAAAATTCACTGTGTGCAGTTCTATACCGAGCTTATCGCAGACAGCCTGTGCGTCTTTTAAATCCTCAGCAGCAGCGCAATATTCATCATTATCGTCTTCTTCCCAGTTTTTCATAAACAAGCCTTCAACTTGATAGCCTTGTTGTTTTAATAAATAAGCTGATACAGAAGAATCAACACCGCCGGACATGCCAACAATGACTTTAATGTGACTATTTTCGCTCATGGATATTTTCGCTTATACAGGTTGCTGTCATTTTATACTACTAACCATAAGAGAGAAGAAGAGTGTGAAATTTTAAACACCCACATAGCTTATGGCGTATGAAAGGCCGCGATTATAGCATGTAAAATAGAAGGCAAGCCACCCAAAATATCAGTTTTGTCTTGCCTAAAAAACACTAATTAGTGATAGGCGGAGGGCTTAAAAATGGCGCGGGATTTACCAGAGCGCTTGCGTTCTGCCTAAGGGGAATTACTCACCTTGAAGTAATTTATACTCGCCATTTTTAATATTATCTAAGGTGTATTGGCCAATTTGATAACGAATTAACCTTAATGTTGGGTGTCCAATATGGGCTGTCATGCGTCTAACTTGGCGGTTTCTGCCTTCAGTTAAACTGATACTCAACCAGCTGGTAGGAATATTTTTGCGATCTCTCACGGGGGGATTGCGCGGCCATAAATGCGGTGGCTGGAGACGTTCAACATCTGCAGGGAGTGTCATACCATCTTTTAAATGTACGCCTTTGCGTAGCGCTTCAATTGCCTCGTCTGACGGCTCACCTTCAACTTGTACCCAGTATGTTTTACTGGTTTTTTTATTTGGTGCAGTAAGTGTGTTTTGCAATTTACCGCAATTAGTCAAAAGTAATAACCCTTCGCTGTCTCTATCTAAGCGTCCTGCAGCATAAACGTTTTTAATATCAATAAAGTTAGCGAGTGTTTGACGATTACTGTCATCAGTAAATTGACATAACACATCAAATGGTTTGTTAAACAAAACAATTTTTCGCTCACTTAAAGGAATTTGTTCTTTGACTTCTCTTTTATTGCTTGTGTGTCGCGGCTTTTTATTACGAGACGTTAAATCTCGACTAAAACTTCGCCCGCTGCTGCGCCTGTTTTTGGGTGTATTTGTTGTCATAGTTATATGCACCGTGCTGGTTTTGGCAGTCCTGCAATTTTAGTGGCTTGCTTAGCCGGGCCTTTCGGGAAAAGCTTATAAAGGTAAATGCTGTTGCCTTTGTCTTCACCAAGCGCTTTAGCCATGGCTTTAACTAACATTCTGATGGCTGGGCTGGTATTGTATTCAAGATAAAAATCGCGGACAAAGTTTATAACCTCCCAATGCTGCTTAGTAAGATCAATACTTTCTTGTTCGGCTAATATTGGTGCAAGCTCAGGTGTCCAGAGTTGATGATCAAGGAGGTAGCCTTGTTTATCTGTTTCGATTTGTTGGTTATTAAATTCTAGCATGAGTTACCAAGTTATAGACTGAGAGGAAGATAGGGTTTTTGCTACAAACATTTCATAATCGATCGCGGTATTTTGTAGCATAATTTCAATGTTACGGGCTTTAGCATCATCCGATAAAAGTAAAAGTTTGTCACAGAGCTGGCCATAAAGCTTTTGTGAGTAGCAAGCATCCCCGACCAATAAAACAGTGTCGTTTTGTTGTATTAAGTTAACGAGTCGTTCGTTGTCGTAATAACTAATAGGTTTAGAAAAAATGTGTAATGTGCTCATAAATTAACAACCTGTTGTTGCGCACTAATTAATTGACTTTGAGCTTTAAAGTTTAAAGGTTTTACATTGATTATCAGATCATTTTTACTCAAATTATAGTCAAGTAAAGACTTCTCACATACATAGATGTTTTCAACGTCATAAATTTCTAAAGTCTTTATACTTTTAAAATAATTTTTCAGCCCTAGTGATTCAGGATTTTGATTTTCTTTTAATGCCAGTACAGCTGGGCCAGTAAACAACCAGCTTATATTTTGCTCGATAGCTGCAAATATGAGTGTCATGTCGAGAGCATCTCTAATATGCATATCATCAAAAGGACTATGTTGACTTAAGACAAGGACGTTGATCATTTAAATTGCACCCATTTATCAGCTTCACTGGCGAGCATCGCAAATTCGGCAAGGCCTGCAACGGTAAATAAATTCGTGGCATCAATATTAAGACCACGCTTTTCAGCGGCAGTAATACACAGCATCAGTTTAATACCGCGCTTGTGTAGCGTTTGCCAAAGCGATGCAATAGCAAGCTCATCTGTTGCTAAATTAATGTCTTTGCTGGCATGGTACACGCCTTGTTGATATAAAAAAATAGTATCAACGCTATGCCCTTGTTCTAGACAAGTGGTTGCGAATTTGAATAGTCGTTGAGTGGTGTCGTGATCTGACGGTGCGCAGTGTAATGAAAGTACAAATCGTGCCAAAACATATCCAATAAAAAAGCCCCTAAAGAGGGGCTATTTTAACAGAACTTTTTAATTAGTCATTATTTGCGCCAAGTAGAGCAAGCAATGAAGTAAATAAGTTATATACGCTTAAGTATAAAGAAACAGTTGCGCGGATGTAATTTGTTTCGCCGCCGTTAATAATACGGCTAGTATCAAACAAAATAAGTCCAGACATAATTAATACTACAGCTGCATTAAGCACCATAAACATTAAAGAGCTGCCGATAAAAATATTAACAATACTTGCAACTATAACAACGAGTAAGCCAACAGTTAAAAACCCACCCATAAAAGAAAAATCTTTTTTGGTATTCAGAGCATAAGCTGAAAGGCCAAGGAAAATTAGAGCTGTAGAACCTAGCGCTTGCATAATTAGCATAGGGCCATTAGGCATTGCCGCATAGTGGTTTAAAAGTGGCCCTAAACCGGCACCCATTAAACCCGTAAAAGCAAATACCCAAGCTACACCTGATGCGCTATCCGCTTTTTTGTTGACTACAAATAGTAAGCCAAACGAAATAAGTGTGAATACTAACCCCATAAAATAAGGTAGTTGTAATGCCATTGAGATACCAGCCGTCACTGCACTAAATGCTAATGTCATGGCCAGTAAGAAATAGGTATTTTTAAGTACCTTGTTTGTTTCAATGGTCGACATAACCGGTTTAGCGGTATTGTACGAATGATTAAATGCCATTGTAGAGCTCCTTTAAGTGAAACTTATTGTAGTTCCGATAATTAACTAGAGTTAGATTATCAAGAGTTATATATTTGGGCAAATGATTGTAGTTCAATAGACCATAAAATAAATATAAAAGTTCCCATTTGTTTGATTATTAGACCGGTTTGTGTGAAGAGTGCGCAAATTAATTGTTTTTTAAGCACTTGAAAAGTTTTTTGCAAAAAAAGCTTCACAAAGAGCACGGGTTTATCTATTATGCACGCCGTCGGAGAGATGGCAGAGTGGTCGAATGCACCGGTCTTGAAAACCGGCAGGGGTTTGTAGCCCCTCTAGGGTTCAAATCCCTATCTCTCCACCACCTAATTTAAAATAGTTATGAGTACACTCTTACTTGTAACTTATAGCAGTTTCGGAGAGATGGCAGAGTGGCCGAATGCACCGGTCTTGAAAACCGGCAGGGGTTTGTAGCCCCTCTAGGGTTCAAATCCCTATCTCTCCACCATATAAAAAAACCCGCTTTCAGCGGGTTTTTTTGTGTCTGGTGAATAATAATTACGACCATAGTCTCTGTTTCGAAGTAGCAAAACATCATGCATGATTAAGCTAAATACTTTTTATATCTAGGACGCTTAATGAAACACAGGCTTGCAAAGAGCGTTGCGTTGTCGCTACTTTCTCCCATTATCATTGGTAGTTTGTTAGGTGCTTATTACGCACTAACCTTAAATGGTGATTCGATCACAATCTTTTTTAATTTGCTTATGAGTGCAATTGCCAATGCCCATATCGTCGGCTTAACGATGGCAGCATTTGTTGTACCTGGATATTTATTGATGTTTAAATACGCCAAAGTGAATTATTCGGGTGTGCTAACGCTTGGTTTGCTAGGTGGTGCTATTTTTAGCTATTTGCTTAGTGCAACACAAGGAATGGTGTTTTTAGTTAATACCTCAATGTCTGCTGTTGCCGCTGGTTTATTTTTATATGGATTAAGAAAAGCAAGTTTAAAAAAGACTGAGTAACAATAGTGGAAATAATAACCAAGCCTGCTGAAAATTAGCGTAAATTGTCTTTTTTTGACTTGAAAAGGTTTCAATTATTGGCCACAAAGAGTACCTTTAACTACTGTATGTTTGATAAGAAGTAGTTTGGTATGCAAAAGCAAGAATTTTACCAGTCATTAGTTAAACAAACTGAGTCGCTAATTACTGGTGAGACAAACATTATAGCTAATATGGCTAACATAAGTGCGTTACTTTTTACATCATTAGACGATGTAAATTGGGCGGGCTTTTATCTAATGGATTCTCCATCAGAATTAGTACTCGGTCCGTTCCAAGGCAATCCAGCGTGTATACGTATTCCTGTAGGAAAAGGGGTCTGTGGAACAGCTGCTGCGACTGCAAAAACTCAACTTGTTGAAGATGTGCATGCATTTGCAGGTCATATAGCCTGTGATGCTGCTTCAAACTCTGAAATAGTAATACCGATCCTTAAAAACGGTAAAGTGTTTGCTGTTTTAGATATTGACAGCCCGAGTATTGCTCGCTTCAGTAGCGACGATCAAAAAGGTCTTGAAGCATTAGCTGCCTGTTTTGAGGCAACGCTTGCATGAAAGATTTATTAAATGTACAGGATTATCTGTTTGCCATTGCTGATGTTGGTGATTGGGAAGGGGATGAAGAACACGTAGCGGAAACGCTAAACGATTTGATTCATATTGCTTGGGAACGTCTTCCAGATGACCTTGAGTGTGAATTAATCGATGAAATTATTAATGGTATTTGGGAACACCTTCGTGGCGATATGGCGCTGGTTGAGGCTGAGTTCGAAGAGTTGACCGACTGGGTAACACACTATGTCGATTCGTCAATTGACGAAAAGATGTAACAAAAGGTTCTAAAATGGAAACCACAAACAAGCTAAAAGATATCAATGAAGTACTGGATTTTTTATATCAAGAATTTCCAGAATGTTTTAAACAAAAAGACGGCATCAAACCGCTTAAAGTAGGTATCTTTAAAGATATTGCTGAGCGTATTGAAGGATCTGAGAAAGTAAGTAAAACTCAGGTACGTCAAGCTTTAAGAAAATACACATCGAACTGGCGTTATTTAGAAGCCGTTACTAAGTCTGAATTTCGTATTGATTTAGATGGGAATCAGGGTGAAAAAGTAGAGCAAGAGCATATTGATCATGCTCAAAAAGCGCTTGAAGAAAGCCGTGCAAAAATGGCAAAACGCAAAAAAGCACAGCGTCCTCGTAATGATTCAGACACAAAATCTTACAAAAAGAAACCGGGTCAGTTCGTTAAAAATGGTGATAAAAACGCTAAGGTTAACAATACTAATGCTAAAGCAGCACCTGCTAAGCGTTCAGGTAAAATTGAACCTTTACCATCAAGTGAGGTCAAGGTTAATAACAAGGTTAAAGTTAAACTTGGCCAAGCACTTGTAAATGCGACTATCACTGAAGTGAACAAAGATGATGTTCATGTTGAGTTAGTAACGGGCATGCAAGTTAAAACAAAAGCAGACAGCCTTTACGTAGTTTAAGCTGTATATAAATTAAGGAGTTGTGTATGAGTCAGAAGTTTACGCTCATTCCGTTAGTCGCGGCCCTCTATACTGGGTCTTTATTTGCATCTACAGACGTTACTGATGTTTTGACAGTAAAAGACTTGCCTGTTTTGGAGCAAGAAAGTCAGCATAGTACGGCTAGCAAACGGGTGGCGAACTTATTTACTCGTGCACACTACAAACCAATTCGTTTTAATGACGTGCTTTCTAGTAAAGTATTTGACCGTTATATCGAATCCCTTGATTTTAATAAAAGCGTCTTTTTGGCTGCGGATGTTGCGTCTTTTGAGCAATACCGCAACCAACTTGATAATGCATTAACGACTGGCAAACTTGATTTTACGTTTGATATATTCAATTTGAGTATGAAAAGACGGTTCGAGCGATATGATTACTCATTACAATTGCTTGAAACTGAAATGACATTTGATAAAGACGATGAATATTATTTTGATCGTGAAGATGCACAATGGGCATCATCTCAAGCTGAGCTTGATGAGCTGTGGCGAGAGCGTGTTAAATATGATGCGTTACGATTAAAAATGACCGGTAAAGATTGGCCTGGTATTAAAAAAGTACTTACCAAGCGTTACCAAAACGCACAAAAACGTTTAGTACAAACTAAAAGTGAAGATGCGTTCCAAATTGTAATGAATTCATTCGCTAGAAGTATCGAGGCTCACACTTCTTACCTTTCACCACGCCGAGCCGAACAGTTTAAAATGGACATGGATCTCGAATTAGAAGGGATTGGTGCTGTTTTAGGCTACGATGAAGATTACACTGTAATACGTAGTTTAGTACCTGGTGGTCCAGCGGATAAATCTGAACAAATTAAGTCGGATGATCGTATTATTGGTGTAGCGCAAGATGGTGAAGAGTTTGTTGATATTATTGGTTGGCGTTTAGATGATGTAGTTGACCTAATCAAAGGCCCTAAAGGCACCAAAGTTCGCTTACAATATCTTAAAGGCGCTGATACCCACGGTACTCCTAAGGTCGTTGAGATCGTTCGTGATAAAATTAGGTTAGAAGATCGCGCAGCCAAATCTGAAGTATTCGAGGCTAAATACTCTGATCTAACCAGTAAAATTGGTGTAATTGAAATTCCTGGTTTTTATAATAATCTATCGAAAGATGTCAAAGTTGAGCTTGCGAAATTAAAAGAAGCTAAAGTTGACGGCATTATTATAGACCTTAGACAAAATGGCGGTGGTTCGTTATACGAAGCAACGCAACTTTCAGGGCTATTTTTTGATCAAGGTCCAGTGGTACAAATTCACACACTTAACAACCGAATTGAAGAACAAAAAGACAGAGACGGCATAACGTTTTACGATGGCCCATTAACTGTTTTAGTTGACCGTTACAGTGCGTCAGCCTCTGAAATCTTTGCTGCTGCTATGCAAGATTATGGCCGAGCAATTGTGATAGGAGAGCAAACCTTTGGTAAAGGGACTGTTCAGCAACATAAAGGCCTTGGCCGTGCTTATGATCTTTATGATAATCCTTTAGGTAGCGTACAATATACTATTGCAAAATTTTACCGCATCAATGGAGGAAGCACTCAGCATAAAGGTGTGATCCCGGATATTTCATTCCCGTCAGCGATTGACCCGGCAGAGTGGGGTGAAAGCCAAGAAGATAATGCATTACCATGGGATAGCATTATTAGAGCTAAATATAATTCTGTTGACAATTTAAAATCTGCTATTAACCATATATCGCAACAACACATTGATAGAATTAAGAAAGAGCCTGAATTTGGTTATGTGTTTGAAGATATCGCTAGGTATAACGAAGAAAAAGATCGTAAAACAATTTCTTTAGTTGAAGCTAATCGTATTAAAGAAAAAGAAGAGAATGATGCTCTAGCCCTCAAGCGTACAAATGAGCGCTTAGTTCGTCTTGGTGAACAGCCAGTGAAAGACTTAGAAGATGTTCCTGACGTTCTTGATGATTTAGACCCATTTTTAGAAGAGGCGGCATTAATCACGCAAGATTACATAAAGTTTGGACGTATTGCTAAGAAATAGTAGCGATTTAAAACTACGAAAAAGGCGCTTAAGCGCCTTTTTTGCTGCCTAAAGCATATGAAATTGATATAATCGACGATTAAACCCAGAACGAGATGATGTATTATTGTATCGTTTCTGTGCTAAAAAATAATAATTAAGCGTGTAGACAACAACACGTGGGAGTTTCAATTTTGAATCCAGTAGAAGAAAAACCAATCAACAAAGCGAGTTTCTTTGACGCGCTAATACCTATTTCTGTGCTCATCTGTTTATTAGGTGCTGCTGTATATTTATTCGGTGATAGTTCATCATCAGGCCCAAACCAAATTGCACTATTATTTGCAACGTTTACAGCGGCATTGATCGGGCTAAAAAATGGCTACACATGGAAAAAGTTAGAAGATGCCATGATTGAAGGGATTACTTTGTCGCTAGGTGCGATTTTAATATTACTTATGGTTGGTGCTTTAATTGGTACTTGGTTGCTTTCAGGCACAGTGCCCACCTTGATTTATTACGGATTGCAGGTTATTGATCCTAGTTGGTTTTATGCCGCAAGTTGCTTAATTTGCGGTATTGTAGCTATGAGCATTGGCAGCTCGTGGACAACCGCTGCGACTATTGGTACTGCATTGCTCGGGGTTGCTACTGGTTTAGGCTTAGATCCGGTGGTTACCGCAGGCGCTGTTATTTCAGGTGCTTATTTTGGTGATAAATTAAGTCCACTTTCAGAAACCACTAATCTGGCACCTGCGGTTGTTGGTGCAGATTTATTTGAACATATACACCACATGCTTTGGACAACCGTACCTAGCTTTATCATTGCGTTGATTATTTTTATTGTAATGGGATTTAATGCTAGTGCAGCCAATGAAGCTGGGCGTATTGATGAAATCACACTTATTCTTGAACAAAATTTTAATATTGGTTTAGAAATGTTGGTTCCTTTGATTGTGCTACTTGTTTTAGCTATTAGGAAAATGCCGGCATTCCCTGCAATTTCAATAGGTGCAGTTATTGGTGCTGTTTGGGCAATGTTGTTTCAATCGGATTTAATAGCGAGCCAAATTGACGTTTCTCAAGGACAGTTAGTTGGTTATTTTAAACTTATCTGGGCCACTTTTTTCGACGGGTTTAATATAATCACTGGTGATGAAAAAATGGATTCATTACTAAGCGGTGGTGGCATGGCTGGTATGTTAACTACAACTTGGTTGATCATGACTGCGCTGATGTTTGGCGCAATTATGGAAAAAACGGGTTTATTAGATATATTTGTAAAGAGCATCTTAAAAATAGCAAAGAGCACTGGTTCATTAATTACAGCCACTATTGCAACTTGTATAGGTACCAACGTAATTGCAGCTGATCAGTATATTGCTATTGTTGTGCCTGGTCGCATGTACAAAGACGAATATGAAAAGCGTGGTTTGAAGCCTGTTAACTTATCAAGAACATTGGAAGATGGCGGTACTATTACCAGCCCATTAATCCCTTGGAATACGTGTGGCGCATATATGCAAAGTGTTTTACATGTAAACCCATTAGATTATCTATTCTATGCTTTCTTCAATTTAATAAATCCATTTTTGGCCGTTGTTTATGCTTATTTAGGCATTAAAATTCTACGTATCAAGCCAAAGCAACACGCATAAAATAAATGCTCCTCCTTGAAGGAGGAGCTAATTTGGAGTTACCTTATGACTGCAATTAATAAGCCCAAAGCGCAATATCTTAAAGACTACAAAGCCCCAGAATTCACAATTGAACATGTTGATTTAACTTTTGAGCTAAAACCATTAAATACGCGTGTTAGTGCTGTTTTACAATTAGAAAGAGTAGATAAATCTAATACAGATTTAATTTTGGACGGGGTTGATTTAACACTTATCTCAGTAGAGTTAAACGGCTCAAAGCATGCTGACTACCAAGTAGAAAAAGAACAATTAATTGTAAAGAATTTACCCGATAGCTGCCAGCTAACTATTGTTACTGAGACGTCTCCTGATACCAACTCTTCATTAGAGGGCTTATACCTTTCAGGAGGAGCCTATTGTACGCAGTGCGAAGCACAGGGATTTAGAAAGATTACCTACTTTTTAGATAGACCTGATGTGTTGGCCAGCTTTGATGTGACGATAATAGCTGAACAAAAATTTGAACACTTACTATCAAATGGTAATAAGACTGCAGAAGGTCAATTAGATAATGGGCTTCATTATGCTAAATGGCAGGATCCATTTAAAAAGCCGAGTTATTTATTTGCACTAGTAGCAGGCTCTTTTGATGTACTAACAGATAAGTACATTACTAAAAGTGGTCGCAGTGTGGATCTGGCATTATTTGTTGATAAAGGAAATTTATCTAAAACACCGCATGCTATAGCCTCTTTAAAGAAATCAATGCAATGGGATGAAGAACGCTTCAATCTTGAATATGATCTTGATATATATATGATCGTTGCAGTTGATTTTTTCAATATGGGTGCAATGGAAAATAAAGGGTTAAATATTTTTAACTCTAAATGTGTTTTAGCAAACCAAGAAACTGCAACAGATAAAGACTACCACACGATTGAATCGATTGTAGGACATGAATACTTCCATAATTGGACTGGTAATCGTGTTACTTGCCGTGACTGGTTTCAGCTCTCATTAAAAGAGGGGCTGACTGTGTTTCGTGATCAGGAGTTTAGTAGTGATTTAGGGTCGCGAGCGCTCAACCGTATTGATGCGGTAAAAGTGATGCGTACACATCAATTTAGTGAAGATGCAGGCCCAATGTCACATGCAATTAGGCCAGAAAAAGTCATTGAAATGAATAACTTTTATACTGTGACTGTGTATGACAAAGGTGCAGAAGTTATTCGTATGATGCATACCCTTTTGGGTGAGCAGAAATTTCAACAAGGCATGGCGCTGTATTTTGAACGTCATGATGGTCAAGCCGTTACATGTGATGACTTTGTTTGCGCAATGAGTGATGCATCAGGAATTGATCTTACTCAGTTTAAGTATTGGTATAGCCAACCAGGCACACCAAGGTTAACTGTTAAGCAATCGTTTGATAAAAATACCGGAACATTAAAAATAGCGATTGAGCAGCACCCTCCTAGTAATTACCCCGGGCATAAACCGCTGCATATTCCGTTTGCAATTGAATTGCTTGATGAAAAAGGTGGAAGTCTCGATTTAAAATATCAGAATGTCTGCATTGATTCAGTATTGAATGTGACAGAAACATATCAGGAATTTACCTTTGATGGCTTTACAACTCAGCCCGTTGCTGTGCTACTAGAGGACTTCTCAGCACCATGCATTCTTGATCATGAGATTAACGAAAGCCAACTTTTGCATATTATACGCTACGCACGTAGTGATTTTTCTCGTTGGGATGCTCAGCAAACCTTGTTCATTAATGCTGTGAAAAACGCCATTATTGAATCTGAAAATGCTGTACTAAGTGACGCTGTAATAGATACTCTGTCCGAGCTTGTGACAGATAGAGCTGGCGATTTAGCACTCACTGCTGAATTATTGAAACTTCCAACGTTTGATACACTTGCAGCTGAGTTTGAAATAGTACCTGTTGATGAGATCGTTGATGTTATCGCATGTTTTGAACAACAAATTGCGCAACAACTCTACCAGCCAATTTTGTCATGCTATAACAGCCTTATAGATGATGGCTCGCTTAATGCTAGTGCTGTAGCAATACGTGCTTTAAAAGGACAGTGTTTACATTATTTAGCTAAGTCTGACACTAATGATGCAGCAGATTGCCTAGCCCTTAGTGCAAAATCAACTAACATGACGAATGCTTTGGCGAGTCTTAGCGCCGTTGTAAAAGCTCAACACCCGCTGTGCGATGAGTTACTTGCTCGATTTGACAGCCAATGGCGACATGATGTGCTCGTAATGGATAAATGGTTTGCTTTACAAGCTATGCAATCCAAAGAAGGGGCAATTGAGCATGTAAAACGCTTATATGATCACCCATGTTTTGACTTTTCTAATCCAAATCGAGTTCGTGCACTTGTTGGTAGCTTTAGCCACTTTAATACTGCACAGTTCCACCGTCAAGATGGCGCAGGTTATGCGCTTTTGGGGGATTTACTTATTAAGCTCAATTCAATCAATCCCCAAAATGCATCTCGTATGTTAACACCATTTATGTCGTGGAGGCGCTATGACACTAAACGGGCGCAAGGAATGAAAGCTCAATTAATGCGATTAGCTTCATTAGAAAATTTAAGTGATGACTTATTTGAAAAAGTTGAAAAAGCGTTAAAATGACCTATGCGTGAGTATTACTTTTTTTTAAACCTGACTTACAACCAGTGCTTAGATTACTACGATGGTAAATATAGATCAGTCCAGGTTATTGAAGATGGGGGCAAAAAAGTTCGCTTTGATGCCCACCATTTACGTCCTTTTATTTCTTCTTTAGGAGTAAGAGGGCGCTTTCGTTTATTGTTAACATTAGATAATAAGTTTGTTCGCTTAGAGCGTGTTAGCTAAGTATTTTCTAAAAAATTTCATATTTATATTGTATTTTTGTTAATTCAATTTGTCCTATTGTTAATTTACGTGTATAAATTATCTGGTAGGACGTCTTACCATTACGTAAACGCCAATTAAATTGTAAATTTATAGTCGTTTGAACGCGTTCTGTTTGTAATTTTTATGTTTCGGTTCTATCGTTACTACTACACTAAAAACAACAACTTGATCACAAAATGCCCGCGACAAGGGGAACACACAATGATAAGAAGATCGCTTTTTGTTAAAAACAAAATAGTTTTAGGCCTAGCTGCTGCAACGCTTGGTTTATCTGCCAGTTCAGTTAATGCTGCTAATTTTGACGTTGGTGGCTTTGACGTAACGTTTGATTCAAATTTTTCATATGGGCAAAGTATACGTGTCGAAGACCGTGACTTTTCTCATATAGGTAAAAGTAATAATCCTGCATTTAATTGGACAGGTTATAACTCTGCACTTAATCCAATTTACTCATCAGCAGATGTTTGGGCGCAAGACGGCGCTTATTCGAATAACGGCGATGCTGGAAACCTTAATTTTGATAGCGGTGAGTCGTTCTCTAAATTATTAAAAGGAACACATGATCTATCAATAAGTAAAGATAATTACGGTTTCTTTACCCGCTTCATGTATTTTTATGATTTTGAATTGATGGACGGTGATCGTGCTTACATCAATCCGACTTCTGGTTCTGGTGTTGACCCATGTGATGATGACAATACTAAAGAGCAAGTTTGTTCAGATGTACGTTTACTAGATGCATACGTTTGGGCTAATTTTGACTTGAATGATGGCAATAACCCACTTTCAATTCGTTTAGGCCAACAAGTGGTTAACTGGGGGGAAAGTACACTGATATCTCATGGTATCAATGTAAACCCTGTTGATATTGACCGTTTAAAAGCACCAGGCTCTGAGCTCAAAGAAGCATTTATTCCTGTAGGCATGCTTTGGGCTTCTTTAGGAATTACTGAAAATATAAACCTCGAAGCTTTTTATCAGTATCAGTGGCACGAGACTCGTTTACCTGTAGCCGGCAGTTATTTTTCTACCAATGATTTCGCATCAGAAAATGGTTACCAACAGAATATCCAATTAGGTTTTACTTCTAATCCTGATATTGATCTTGAGTTTTTGACAAACAGTCTTAATTCATTGCAACAAAATTGGGTTGCTGCAGCCACTGCGCAGGGTATTAATCCGCAAAGTGCTGAAGGTCAAGCGCTACTTGCAAACATGTATTTGGCTTACCCTACAAAAGTTGCTCTAAAGGGTAAAGGTAACGCTGGTAAAACTGATCCTGAAAATGGTGGTCAATATGGCTTGCGTCTAGGTATGTTCCTGCCAGAGCTTAACGACACAGAAGTGGCACTATACCACATCAACTATCACAGTCGTCGTCCACTTATTTCGGGTAAAGTTTCAAACTTTACAGGTGAAGCAATTGGCGCTGATTTAGCAATGATTTTGTCTCCTGATGTAACAATTACAGAAGACAATGTGACTGATCTAAACGCGTTTACTCAAGGTCAATTAGTATATCCTGAAGATATTAAGTTATATGGTCTTAGCTTTAACACCTCTTTGGGTGAAACTGCATTTGCTGGTGAGTTTACGTTCCGTGAAGATGAGCCACTACAGATTGATGATGTAGAGTTACTGTATGCGGGTATGCCTGAGCAATTGGCTGTTGCGGGAATTCGTCCAGACCTTGCTGGCATCTCACAAATGAGTCAAGGCGATGCAACAAGCGTTGTAGGCCCTGGTGAAACAGCCCAAGGTTATATTGAGCGTAATACAGCACAAATTCAATTTACCGCAACACATTTGTTTGGCCCGTCACTGGGTGCTGACAGTTGGGCTGTGGTGGGTGAAGTAGGCGGTGTTAGAATTAATGACATGCCAGAATACGATGAGCTACGTCTGAATGTATCAGGTACTGGACGAAGCGGTGTAATTACTGGCCCAGGTTCTGTTGATTATTCTACTTTGCACCTCGGGCTTTCAAATGGGCCTGAAACCAACCCGTTCCCAACAGCCTCTGCTTGGGGTTATCGTTTAATCGCA
Source organism: Pseudoalteromonas sp. RWi3 (assembly GCF_054960735.1). Lineage (NCBI taxonomy): Bacteria > Pseudomonadati > Pseudomonadota > Gammaproteobacteria > Alteromonadales > Pseudoalteromonadaceae > Pseudoalteromonas > Pseudoalteromonas sp. RWi3. The sequence goes on along the minus strand of NZ_JBHNYL010000001.1, from coordinate 100,565 downwards.
AAAGGCGATTATTATAACTTTTTCAAAGGTGTGAATTTTTCACCACGTTTTGTATTTTCTCATGACGTAAATGGTATTACCCCTGATCCTATGTTTTTATTTATTGAAGATCGTAAATCATTGGGTATGACTATGAACTTTAACTATCAAAATGCGTGGTCATTTGACTTTAGTTACAATACGTTCTGGGGTGGCGGTCAAACAAATACTTTCTCTGACCGTGATTATGTTTCTTTCAATATTAAATATTCAATATAAGGGTATCATCATGATAAAAAAACCTACCCTCATCGCACTAGCAGTGTGTGGCTTGTTCGCTACAAACGCTTCTTTTGCTAAAATGACAAGTGAAGAAGTTGCTCGTTTAGGCAATGATTTGACGCCAGTTGGCGCAGAAAAGGCAGGTAATGCTGATGGTTCTATTCCAGCATGGACTGGCGGAATAACAAAGGCCCCAGCAGGTTATTCGCCGGGTATGCACCACATTGATCCGTTTGCAGACGATAAAGTATTATTTACAATCGATAAATCAAATCTAGCTAAGTACAAAGAACATCTTAGCCCAGGCCAAGTTGCATTATTCGAAGCGTATCCTGATACCTTCAAAATGAATATATATAAAACGCACCGTAGCGCTTCAAACCCACAATTTGTGTATGATGCTACCAAAGAATATGCACCTACAGCCGAGTTAATTGAAGGCGGTAATGGTATTAAGAATACGGCAATTGGTATTCCGTTTCCAATTCCAAAAGATGGTTTAGAAGCTATTTGGAATCACTTACTTCGTTATCGCGGATTATCGATTGAACGTTTTGGTGGTCAAGCTGCACCGACTGCTTCAGGTTCCTACAACATGGTTGGCTTCGATGAGCAATTGCTTGTTAAGTATTCTGATCCAGAAGCGACCCCAGCAGAATTGCAAGAATCTAATATTTTGTTCAAGTTTAAACAAAAAGTAACGCAACCAGCACGCTTGGCAGGTACTGCATTACTTGTACATGAAACTATGGACCAAATATTAACTCCTCGTCAGGCATGGACATACAATTCAGGACAACGCCGTGTTCGTCGCGCACCTAATGTTGCTTATGATGCACCGGGGACAGCTGCTGATAGCCTTCGTACAACTGATGACTTTGATATGTTTAATGGTTCACCAAACCGTTACACTTGGACGCTAAAAGGTAAGCAAGAACTTTATATTCCGTACAACAGTTATAAGCTGCACAGTGATAAGCTAGAGTACGATGATATTCTGATGGCTGGTCATATTAATCCTGAACACGTTCGTTATGAAAAACACCGTGTTTGGGTTGTTGAAGCAAACTTAAAAGAAGACACTCGACATATTTATAAAAAGCGTGTTTTTTATATTGATGAAGACAGCTGGCAAATACACGTAACCGATATTTATGATAATCGTGATCAAATGTATCGAGTTGGTATGGCACATGGTTTAAATTACTATGATGCGCTTACAAACTGGAGTACGCTAGATGTTTATCACGATCTTAACTCACGTCGTTACCTTGCAATTGGTTTAGACAACCAAGAAAAAATGTATGATTTCTCAAAATCATTCAACGACAACGAGTTTACGTCTAACGCATTACGCCGCGCTGGTCGTTAAATAAAAGACAGGCACCTAATGTTTTTTAGGTGCCTTTTATTATCAATTCACGTTTGTCTTTCTGACACACACTGGTTTTTCCATTTGCACGATTGATGACAAACTTACTCTCCTCAAGGCGATTTTAATATATGAAGTATTTGCTTTATGCGGGGTTAACCACCTTGGCCTTTCTTACATTTATTGTTTCGGCAGCAACGCCACGTCCTGCTATTAGTGCGGAAAAAGCACAAGAAACGCTTTTAACTGATATTGAATTCAATGGCGAAAAAATCGTCGCAGTTGGTAAGCATGGCACAATTGTTACCAGCGCAGATGCAATTAAATGGGACCAAGCTTTTGTACCTACCCAAGTATTACTCACTGCTGTTGATTTTATTGACGCTCAGGTTGGCTGGGCTTGTGGCCATGATGCCACCATTATTCAGTCACTGGATGGAGGGGCTAACTGGCAATTACAACAAGTAAATCAGCAATTAGATAAACCGTGTTTAGATATTATGTTTACTGACAATTTAAATGGTTATGCAGTTGGCGCCTATGGCATGTTTTATGAAACATCAGATGGCGGTAAACAGTGGAACAAACGATTTTTAGCGTCACTATTGTATGAAGATGATAGAGATTATCTTGCTGAGCTTAAAGAAACTGATCCAGAAGGTTATGAGATTGAAACAAGCTCTATTTTGCCGCATTTCAATAGAATAGTAGCTTCTGATGATGAACTTATTATTGTTGGCGAAATGGGCTTGATGGCGCGTAGTTTAGATAATGGAAAAACTTGGCATCGCGACGACGAGATCTACCCAGGTTCATTTTTCGCCTATGAAAAAAATGATAAAGAGCAGGCATTAGTAGCAGGCTTGAGAGGTAATATTTTTACCCGAACATCGACAGAGCCGTGGGTGCATTTAAAAAATAATAAAACAGCTACAGTGAACAGTATTTTAGACATGGGTCAACAAGGTTGGTTACTACTTGCCAATAGTGGTGTTATTTTTCACTATAAAAATAACAAGCTACAAGTTGAACAATTACCAAATGGTAAATCAATACTAGATGCAGTTATCTTTAAAGATCAACTTATTATGGCATCTGAAGATGGGATTAAAGTGAAGGGGATTACTCCGTAATGCAAGGGATATTAGATTTCTTAGAAAAAGCGGTGTTTCGTCATCGATTAATAATGCTCATTAGTTTTGTACTGTTGACATGCATACTTGCCTTTAAAGCAACTCATATTCAACTAGATGCTTCTTTTAATAAAAACATACCATTGAATCATGACTACATGAAAGTGTATTTGAAACATGAGAAGCAATTCGGTGGTGCAAATAGCATTTTAATTTCTGTTTGTGATGATAGTGGCAATATATTTAACCCTGACTTTTTCACGCAGTTGAAAGCAGTCCACGATCAGCTTTATTTTATACCAGGGGTAAATCGTCCTCTTGTGAACTCTATATTCTCGCCAAGTGCGCGTTTTGTTGAAGTTGTTGAAGATGGTTTTGCGGGTGGCCCGATTATTCCCGCTAACTTTAAAGCAGATCAACAAGGCTTAGCTATTGTTAAGCAAAATATTGAGAAAGCAAAAGTCGTTGGTCGAATGATCGCGTCTGATTATTCGTGCGCTATGGTAAGTGCGCAGTTATTAGAAACAGATCCACAGACACAAGAGAAGCTAGATACTTTGGCTTTCGCTCAAAAACTAGAGTCTCAAATTCGTGAACCACTAAGTACTGAGAATGTCAGTATTCATATTATTGGCTTTGCTAAAATGGCTGGTGATATTGCTGAAGGTGCTAAAGGGGTTGTACTGTTTTTTGCAATTGCTATTGCCTTTACTTTCATTATGGTGTGGTTATTTTGTGGCAGTCTCAAACTGACGGTATTACCTATTGCTTGCTCGATCATTGCGGTTGTTTGGCAGTTAGGTTTATTGTCAAGTCTAGGTTTTGGCCTTGATCCAATGTCAATTTTGGTGCCGTTTTTAGTCTTTGCTATTGGTGTAAGCCATGGTGTGCAAATGATTAATGCAATTGGTAAAAAAGTGGCACAGGGTAAAGCAACGCGTGTTTGCTGTCAGTCAAGCTTTAGAGCGTTACTTGTCCCAGGTGGTATTGCATTACTTTCAGATACCGTCGGTTTCTTAACCTTGTTGACGATTGATATTGGTATCATCCGAGAGCTTGCTATTACTGCTAGTTTAGGTGTCGCGGTTATCATTTTTACAAATTTAATACTACTTCCTGTGTGGGCGTCATACATGCGTTTTGAAAACACAGTACACATTCAATCAGGCAGTACTGACAAACCCAATACGTTAGATAAACTACGTGAGTTACTGGTTAAGGCAACTGATCCTAAAATTGCAAAAATCATCATCGCATTAACGTTGGTACTTTTTGCATTAGGTTACTGGCAAGCAGATAAGATGCGCATTGGCGATTTACACGCAGGTGCACCTTCATTACACCAAGATGCTCGCTATAACCAAGATACTTTTTTAATATCGGACAAATACACAATTTCTTCAGATATTCTAAAGGTGTTGGTTGAAGCTTATCCTGCTGCATGTACAGATCATGACGTGATGGAGCGTATTAGTCGTTTTCAATATAAGGTTGAAAATTTAGCAGGCGTGCAATCTGCGGTTAGCTTAAGTTCAGTCGCACAATCCGTTAATGCCGGGTACAACGAGGGCAATTTGAAGTGGCAAACATTGCCGCGTAATACGGCAAGTTTAGTACAAGCAAGTGCACGAGTTGAAACTAGCACTGGCTTGCTCAATGGTGACTGCTCGGTAATGCCTGTGATTATATTCTTAGATGATCATAAAGCTGAAACTATCGATAATGTTATTAGTAGTGTGAAGGATTTTGCTGTGCAAGAGCAAACCGATAAACTACAGTTCAAGTTAGCATCTGGTCCTGTGGGTGTTATGGCTGCAACCAATGAATCAGTCGCAGCTGCGCAATTACCTATGATGATATATGTATATGGGGCTGTAATTATTTTATGCCTGATCAGTTTCAAGAGTGTAAAAGCGACTGTTGCCGTTGTGTTACCGCTTTATATCGTATCAACACTTGCACAGGCCCTGATGGTACAACTGCAAATAGGGTTAACTGTCTCAACATTACCGGTAATAGCATTAGGTGTGGGTATCGGTGTTGATTATGGGATTTATATTTTGTCATCAATGATGGGACAACTTAAGCAGGGTATTTCTCTACCAATAGCTTATCGTAATGCATTGATAGAAAGAGGAAGTGCAGTATTGTTCACTGGTATTACCTTAGCGATTGGTGTAAGTACATGGATTTTCTCTGATCTTAAGTTCCAAGTAGATATGGGTATTCTTCTGACCTTTATGTTCTTGGTGAATATGCTCGGTGCTGTGCTGTTATTACCAGCGATAGGCAGTCTGCTCTGGACCGACCAGAAAAAATAATGTGAATACTTTTGCTCCTAAATGGCCGTTATCGGCCATTTATATCTATAATTTGTGAATAGATGACCAAATAGCTGAAATGCTTAAAATGTTTTCATCGAAAGGGCTGTTTATTAGCTGCAAAAGGGTTAGAATTTACCTGACTCCACACAATTAAATTGCTGTACACATATTCTATCCAGTAAGGATAGTAATAGATTAAGGAACATACAATGACACGAAATGAAGGGCAAGCCTCGGTTATCTTAGATAATGTCTGCAAGCTGATCCAGAAAAAAGTTCACGCTGATAATGTGTTACTCGTTGAGAAATTCGCCAAAGCCTTGTACAGCAATATGTCTAAAGAGGATTTGGCAAATCGCAATGATAGTGACTTATATGGCGCTGCACTAAGCCTATGGAATTCGCTAGAAAAAAATACCTCTGATAATGCGGTCATCCGTGTTTTCAACCCTGAAGTAGCTAAAGATGGTTGGCAGTCATCGCATACAATCGTTGAAATCATTGCTAAAGACATGCCGTTTTTAGTTGATTCTGTTCGTATGGCTATGAGCCGTGCAAATATTGCATCTCACTTACTTCTGCATTCTCCATTAAAAGTTAAACGCAATAATGAAGGTCAAATATCTGCAATCTCAAACCTTAAAGCAGAACAAGAATCAACTTCTACTAAAACTGTTTTCTTTATTGAGATTGACCGTCAAACAGACTCTGGCGTAATTAATTCGTTTAAACAAGAACTAGAATCGGTTTTAGTCGATGTGTCTACTGCCGTTGAAGATTGGCAGCCAATTCGTGAAAAGCTTATTGCGGTAAGCAAAGAATTACCTACCAGAAAGCACGCAACCAATGAACTAGAAGTGGCGGAAACAGTTGAATTTTTAGATTGGCTTGTAAAAGATAACTTTACATTAATGGGTTATCGCCAATATGATTTGCAACCCGTTCAAGGTGATTACCAATTAAAAGGTAAAATGGACACAAGCTTAGGCTTGATGAAAAACGTAACCGATGACCACACTCGTTTATTGTCTGAGTTACCAGAAGTTGCTCGTCAGGAAGCACGTAGCAGTAATTTACTCATTTTAACTAAAACTAATTCACTGTCACGTGTACACCGTCCAGCTTATATAGATTATGTTGGTGTAAAACGCTTTGATGATGAAGGCAATGTGATCGGTGAAGATCGCTTTATTGGTTTATTCTCATCTAGCTTTTATAACAATAGTGCTGCTGATGTTCCTGTATTAAAGAGTAAAATAAACCGCATTATGGAAATGTGTGATTTTGCTAAAGGCACACACGCGTACAAAGCGGTATTGAATATTTTAGAAACATACCCACGTGATGAATTAGTACAAGCACGTGAGAACGAGTTGCTTGAAGTTGCTATGGGTGTTTTACAAGTGCAAGAGCGCGACATGTGTCGCTTGTTTGTTCGTAAAGATGCCTATGGTCGCTTTTTCTCATGCATGGTTTATGTGCCGCGTGAGCGATATAACACCGCACTTCGCCGTGAAACACAAACTATCTTAGCTAATGCATTTAATTCTGATGAAAAAGTTGAATTTACTACTTTCTTCTCGGAGTCTACCTTAGCCCGTACTCATTACACTGTGCGTGTAACCAACAACGATATCGAATTTAAAGTGAAAGACATAGAAAATAATTTAATCGAAGCGGCCCGCACATGGGAAGATAAACTCCAATCTGCACTCCTTGAGTCGGCAGGTGAGTCACGAGGTAATGATCTTAACCGTAAATACAGCAACTCATTTGCCCGTTCATACAAAGATGAAGTGTTGCCTAGTGCAGCGGTTGTTGATATTGAAAAGCTTGAGATGCTCAATGACGAAAACAAGCTTGAAATGTTGTTTTACCGTCCACAAGAAGAAGCTAATACAAATATTGTACGCCTAAGCTTATTCCATAAAGACGAGCCAATCCACTTATCAGATGTTATGCCAATGCTTGAAAACTTTGGCTTACGCGTTATAGGTGAAACTCCTTACTCTGTTAAGACTAATGATGGTCGCATCAATTGGATCATGGACTTTTCAATGTTGCTTGATAATCAAGGTGTCGCTGACTTTGATAAAGTATCTGCGCGTTTTCGTGCCGCATTAACCAATGTTTGGGGCAACCGACTTGAGAACGATGGTTTTAACCGTCTAGTTCTGATGGGTGGGTTAACAGGCCGTGAAGCATCGATTTTACGTGCTTATGCTAAATATATGCGTCAAATAGGTGTTACTTTCTCGCAAACTTATATTGAAAGTACATTCGCAAACTATCCGCATATTGCCACACAGATCGTCAATTTATTTGCGAAAAAATTCTCAGTTAAAAGCCCTGCAAGTAGCAAGACACTGGATAAACTAATCTCACAAATTTATCTTGAACTTGAAAACGTTGCTAATTTGGATGATGACCGTATCATTCGACTATACGTTGACATGATAATTGCAACGCTTCGTACTAACTACTTCCAAAAAGATGATACTGGCACGTTTAAGTCTTACGTATCATTTAAAGTACAGCCAAGCTTAATTCCAGATATGCCTTTACCATTACCGGCATTTGAAATATTTGTTTACTCGCCACGCGTAGAAGGTGTCCATTTACGTGGTGGTAAAGTAGCGCGTGGTGGTTTACGTTGGTCTGACCGTCGTGAAGACTTCCGTACTGAGGTACTGGGTTTAGTTAAAGCACAACAAGTTAAAAATACTGTTATTGTGCCGGTTGGTTCTAAAGGTGGTTTTGTTTGTAAACAACTACCAAGTGAGCGCGATGCGTTCTTTAAAGAAGGCCAAGAGTGTTACAAAATTTTCATTCGCGGTTTATTAGATATTACAGATAACATTATTCAGGGTGAGATTGTTCCTCCTAAAGATGTTACTCGTCATGACGAAGATGATGCCTACCTTGTTGTCGCTGCCGATAAAGGAACTGCAACCTTCTCAGATATTGCCAATGGCATTGCCAATGAGTATAACTTCTGGCTAGGGGATGCGTTTGCATCAGGTGGTTCAGTCGGTTATGACCACAAGAAAATGGGTATAACCGCAAAAGGTGCATGGGAGTCAGTTAAACGTCACTTCCGTGAAATGGATATAGATTGTCAATCAACCGATTTCACAGTGGTTGCTGTAGGTGATATGGCAGGTGATGTATTTGGTAATGGTATGCTTTTATCAAAGCATATTCGTTTACAAGTAGCCTTTAACCACATGCACATTTTTGTTGACCCTACACCAGACTCTGCGACTTCATACCCAGAGCGTGAGCGTTTATTTAATTTACCTCGCTCATCTTGGGAAGACTATAATAAAGACTTAATTTCTGCCGGTGGTGGCATTTTCTCTCGCGCAGCTAAATCAATTAGCTTAAGTCCTGAAATGAAGAAAATGCTTGGTACTAAAAAAGCGAGCATGACGCCTAATGAATTAATCAAAGCATCACTAATGATGGAATTTGATTTACTTTGGAATGGTGGTATCGGCACATACATTAAGAGTAGCGATGAAAGTGATGCTGATGTTGGCGACCGCGCAAATGATGCATTACGCATTAATGGTGCCGATTTAGGCGCTAAAGTATTAGGTGAAGGTGGTAATTTAGGTGCAACTCAATTAGGTCGTATCGAGTTTGCTGCTAAAGGCGGTCGTGTAAATACAGACTTTATCGATAACGTAGGTGGTGTTGCGTGTTCTGATAACGAAGTAAATATCAAGATTCTATTAAATGGCTTAGTAACTGCGGGTGATTTGACGCGCAAACAACGAGATGAGCTATTATATTCAATGACTGATGAAGTATCTGAATTAGTTTTAGATGACTGTTATCGCCAAACACATACACTTTCTATCACTCAGTCTAAAGGTTCTTCAACACTGAAAGAAAAAGTACGTTTTATTCATGCGCTCGAAAAAGAAGGCAAGCTTAATCGTGCTATCGAATTTATCCCAACAGACGAAGAGCTAGCAGAGCGTGCAGCTGCGGGTAAAGATTTGACGCGTCCTGAGCTTTCAGTTTTAGTGTCTTATTCAAAAATGGTTCTTAAGGAATCATTAGTATCTGAAGAAATTACCGAGAACCCTTATTACCGTCAATTGTTAGTTAACTCATTCCCGGTTCCATTACGTGAGAAGTTTAACGATGCAATGGATAATCATCCACTGCGTAAAGAAATTATTGCCACTAAATTAGCAAATAATATTGTTAATGATATGGGCTTGAACTTTATGATTCGTATGCAAGAAGAAACAGGTGCAAATGAAGCAGAAGTTGCACTTTGCTACTCAGTTGCAAACGAAGTGTTTGAAATGGATGAGACGTGGGAATCAATTGTTGCGCTTGATAATAAGATCCCTGCGGCAGTACAAACAGAAATGTTATACCAACTTCGTCGTACTGTTCGTCGTGCAACGCGATGGTTCTTACGTCATCGTAATAAGTCACAGAACATTGAACAAACAATTGCGTTCTTCGCGCCTACATTCAGCGACCTAAGTGCTAATTTAAATAGCTACATGGTCGAGAAAGAAGGCGAGCGCTTAGTTCAAGCGGCAGACAAACTAATTGAAAACGGTGCGCCAGCCGATTTGGCTAAACGAATTGTTGCTCTTTCAAGTCTATTCTCAGTAATGGACTTAGCTGAAGTGGCTAATAATTCTGGCCGTAGTATCGACATGGTATCTAACACATACTTTAAGCTTGGTGCTCGCATGGGTCTTCATTGGTTCCTTGACCAAATTACCAATCAACCTGTTGCTAATCATTGGCAAGCTCTTGCAAGAGCTTCTTATCGCGAAGAGCTTGATTGGCAACAACGTACATTATCGGAAGTTGTGCTGAACTGCTTTGAAGGTGATGATAAAAATGTTGATAGTCAAATTGATCAATGGATGGATAGCCAAGAATTACTACTTCAACGTTGGAAGCAAATGCTTGCAGAGTTTAAAACATCTCAAAGTCATGACTTTGCTAAGTTCTCTGTGGCTTTACGTGAGTTAATGCTACTTAGCCATAACTGTGATACGTCAGCTAAATAACCCTTTTTGCACGCTTAGTAGTTTCTAACGTGAAAATAATAAGTTAATAGCTTACAATACCCCAGCCTAGTCTGGGGTATTTTTTTATATAGAGGATTTTTTAATGTTTTATGATCTTGCTCGCCGTTTTATGTTCACCCGTGATGCGGAATGGGCCCATGAATTTGCATTACATAATTTGCGTCGATTTACAAATACACCATTTAGTGCAGCATGGTCACAATCAGTAGCAGATCACCCTGTAGAGTTCTTAGGTTTAAACTTTAAAAACCCAGTTGGTTTAGCAGCTGGTCTAGATAAAAATGCTGAGTGTATAGACGCCTTTGCTCAAATGGGCTTTGGCTTTATCGAGGTGGGAACTGTAACACCTAGGCCGCAAGCAGGTAACGACAAGCCGCGTATATTTCGTTTACCTGAATCGAATGCAATAATTAATCGCATGGGCTTTAACAACAAAGGCGTAGATAATTTAGTTAATAATGTAAAAGCAGCAAAGTACGATGGTATTTTGGGGATTAATATCGGTAAGAATAAAGATACCCCAAACGAGCAAGGTAAAGACGATTACATTCATTGTATGCGCAAGGTGTTTGAACATGCATCTTACATAACAGTTAATATTTCATCTCCTAATACACCCGGGCTTCGAGATTTACAATACGGCGAAGCATTAGATGATCTTTTGCAAAGTCTTAAAAACGAGCAGCTAGATCTAATTGCTAAACATAGCAAACAAGTCCCAATGCTGGTTAAAATTGCACCAGATTTGGATGAGGTTCAAATTGGTCAGGTGAGTGAGTCTTTAATTAACAATAATATTGATGGTGTTATCGCAACGAACACTACGTTAGAGCGAGGTGCAGTACAAGGCCAGCAATACGCTGATGAAGCGGGCGGGTTATCAGGACTCCCTGTACGAGAACGTTCAACTCATGTTGTTAAAGAGCTCAAACGCCTCACTCAAGGTAAATTACCTATTATTGGTGTAGGTGGTATTGATGATGCAGCTAGCGCCAAAGAAAAGTTGAATAATGGTGCAGATTTAGTTCAAGTTTATACTGGTTTTATATATAAAGGGCCACAATTGGTAAAAACGATCCTTTCAGGCTTATAAGGATCAGTTATGTAAGCTTTTGATCGTTCGATAAATGTTCTAATAGAATTTGTATTTAATGGTCAAAAGCAACTATAATTAAAAACCACAGCATAAAAGGAGTCATTAGGAGCGCATGTTACAAGCATCAAAACAATGGAAATGGATAGCTTGTCCGAAACGAAATCGTTTGTTGGTTGACCTAAACCAAGAGATGCAGTTGTGCACGCCTTATAAACTCCGTCAACTAACAGATTCTGTATTACAGCATTCAGAATTTAGCCTTGAAGACGCTGCTTTTTATCAACAAGTTTATCAATATCTTGACTCTTTTAATCTATGGCATGCCGCAGAAATTTGTCAAATAGCGTTAAATGCAACTGCGGCAAAATACCATTTAAAACCAGTACTAGCCAAAAGTTGGTTTTTTGATATATACGCAGGTACTGAGCCAAGCGTCGAGGCAATAATTAAGTTACAGTCCCGCCAACAGTGTGGTGAATTCTTAATTATTGATCACAACGAAGATGCATCTTTGTGTATTAGTTTATCGGAGCACTTTCAATTAGATGAAAACCTTAGTTTGAATCAATTTGAGGTGATCAAGGTGCTGAACAATCGTGTATATCCAATTTATACACAAGCCCAAAGCAGCATAACTGCTTAAGTAAATTTCATTCCTTCATCCCATAATCACGTGTTTGTCTGCCAACCTATGTTATAATCCCGCGCAATTAGCTACTAAGGGTTTTTACTTTGCAATTTATCGCGCTTACTTCTATCGGAATCGAAAATTTATTGGTTGATGAACTTACTGAAATTGGGGCAACAGTTACCAAACAAACAGTGGGTTCTGTGCGTTTTGACGCGGATACAACACTAGCACAAAAAGTGTGCTTAATGAGTCGTTTTGCGACTCGTGTCATGATGTTGATTGAAGAAAAAGAAGGCGTGAACGACAAAGATAGCCTTTATAAATTTGCCCGCTTTCAACCTTGGCAAGAGTGGTTCGGTCCAACTCAAACCTTTGCTGTGGATTTTAACGGTACTAATGATTCGTTAAAAAACACGCAATTCTCTGGTCTTGTTATCAAAGATGCGATTGTTGATTATTTTAATGATTTATATGAACAGCGCCCTAATGTTGATAAGCAAGATGCTAATGTACGTGTAGTTGCGCGTTTATCTCGCCAAGGTGTGGCAATGTACATCGACTATTCTGGCCCGCGTTTGTCTGAACGTGGTTACCGTGAAGGGCAAGGTAAAGCACCAATTAAAGAGCACTTAGCCGCAGCACTTATTAAGCGCAGTGGTTGGCTTGATAACGTACAACAACCTTTATTTGACCCATGTTGTGGTGCAGGCACCATTTTAATCGAAGCTGCAGGTATGGCACGTAATGAAGCGCCTGGTTTATTTCGTGAAGGGTTTGCCTTTGAAAGATTACCCAGTTTTCGTGTTGCGAAATTTAACGCATTAAGAGAAGAGCTTATTGCTCAAATTACAGATCCTAAATTATGGCTAATCGGTCATGATTACGACGGACAAGTGTTAAGTAAAGCTGTTGATAACGCAAAGCGTGCAGAACTCGGTGACATAATTAAATTTAAGCAAAGTGATGCCACAAAGCTGACATCCGTTGCGAAACTGCCAGGTGTCGTGATTTCGAACCTACCTTACGGTGAACGAATAGGTTCAATGGCAGAGTTGGTTGATTTACATCGTAGTTTAGGCACAGGGTTTAAAAAGCACTTTAATAATTGGAAGCTTGCGCTGTTAGGCATGGATGAAAGCCTATTTAAGTTGTTAAAGCTCGTGAAGCTTAAGCGCTATAAATTTAAAAATGGGCCGCTTGATGTGGTATTAAATTTATACCAGTTAGATGATAAGCAAGTCAGTCAAACAACAGAAGATAAGCCAGCTTTAAATTTTGAAGGTTCAATGTCTTTTGCAAACCGTGTTAAAAAGAACAAACAAGGTTTAAAAAACTGGCTCAAGCAAAATGATGTGCAAGCGTACCGCGTTTACGATGCCGATATCCCAGAATATAACGTGGCTGTTGACGTATACGGTGATTCAGCAGTTATCTTTGAGTATGCAGCGCCAAAAGAAATAGATGATGCTACAGCGCATAAACGCCTACAAGATGTAATTACTTTAACTGCTCAGCAGCTTAATATTGCACCTGAAAATATCGCCGTAAAAGTACGTAAAAAGCAAAAAGGGGAAGAGCAATACACCCCAATGGCTAAGCAAAACCGGACACAAGTGATTGAAGAGTTTGGCGCTAAATTTAAAGTAAATTTATTTGATTATCTAGATACAGGCTTATTTTTAGATCACCGCCTAGCACGTCGCTATATTCAACAAAATGCCAAAGATAAACGCTTTTTAAATTTATTTGCCTATACTGGCACAGCATCCGTGCATGCAGCCCTTGGTGGCGCTAAAGCAATTACGACCGTTGATTTATCTAAAACCTACTTAAAGTGGGGTCAGGATAATTTTGAACTGAACAATATTAGTAATACGCGCTACCGTTTTGAGCAAGCAGATTGTTTGAAATGGTTAGAATATGCAACAAGCCAATATGATTTGATATTTTTAGATCCACCGACTTTTTCAAACTCAAAACGGATGAAAGACGCGTTTGATGTGCAACGTGACCATATTAAATTATTAACGTGGGTTAAAAAGATCTTAAGTCCGTCTGGTACGCTAATCTTTTCTAACAACAAACGTGGTTTTACAATGGATGAAGTTGGTTTAATTGGCCTTGGCTTAAAAGCAGTTAATATATCTGAAAAGACATTATCACCAGATTTCAAACGTAACAAACAAATCCATAATAGTTGGTTAATAACCCATGGTTAATTGGACCCTCTATCATACCGATGGCTGTCACTTGTGCGAAGAAGCGTTTGAACTTATTGAGCCACTGACAACCGATTCAGTCTCATTGCAACGTGTTGACATCATGAGTAGTGAACAGCTTATTGCTGAATTCCAACTAACAATCCCCGTTTTAAAAAGCGAACGCGGTCAACAGTTAAATTGGCCGTTTACTGCGTTACAAGTGCAGCAGTGTTTTACGCAATCAGAATTAGAGTAAAGAGACAACATGGATTTAATTAGAATTTCAAAAGCGCAGTTAGCTTATGGTACACACCCTCTATTAGACGACGCAGATGCAGTCATCGAAACTGGAGAGCGAGTGTGTATTGTTGGTCGAAATGGCGCGGGTAAATCAACACTTTTAAAGGTACTTGATGGTCAGGTCATTTTAGATGATGGCGAAATTAACCAGCTTGGTGGCATCAAGATTTCTCGTTTAGAGCAAGATCCGCCAAAAGGCGCTAGTGGCACTATTTTCGACTATGTTGCCCAAGGTATGCCAGATATCGCAAACTTACTGATTGATTACCACCATGTGAGCACGCAACTTCAAACTGATTGCACTGATAAATTACTTAATCAACTTGAGCGTTTATCAAATCAGTTAGAAGCGGCGGATGGTTGGCGTTTTGATAGCCGGATCCAGCTTGTCCTCACTCGTTTAGAGCTTTCACCTGAGGCAAAACTTGAATCGCTTTCAGGCGGTTGGTTACGCAAAGTTGCATTAGCCCGTGCGCTGGTTAGTGAGCCCGATCTTCTTTTACTTGATGAGCCCACTAACCACTTAGATATGGACAGTGTAATGTGGCTAGAACAATTTTTAAAAGAGTTTAAAGGCGGCATCGTTTTCATTTCTCATGACCGTGCATTTATTCGCGCTGTTGCGACTCGCATCCTAGATTTAGACCGTGGTAAATTAATTTCTTACCCAGGTGACTATGCGACTTATCTTGAGCAAAAAGCCCATGATTTAAAAGTCGAAGAAACACAAAATGCACTTTTTGATAAGCGGTTAGCTGAAGAAGAAGCGTGGATACGCCAAGGGGTAAAAGCACGACGCACACGTAATGAAGGGCGTGTAAGAGAACTTAAACAACTTCGCGTAGAACGTAAACAACGAGTAGAGCAGGTAGGCAAGACTGACTTTAACATCGAAACTGCTGATAGATCAGGCAAGCTTGTATTTGAAGCAAAACATATTCACCATGCCTTTAAAACTAAAGTGATTGCTGATGATTTTTCAACATTAGTAATGCGTGGCGATAGAATTGGACTAGTAGGTCCAAATGGTATTGGTAAAACTACATTGCTCAAATTATTGTTTGGTGATTTAAAAGCGGACAGTGGTGATATTAAACAAGGCGTAAACTTAGAGTTTGCCTATTTTGACCAGTACCGTCAAAAGCTTGATGAAGAAGCAACCGTGCAAGATAACGTTGCTGAAGGTAAGCAAGAAGTGATGATGGGTGGCCGTTCACGTCATGTGCTTGGCTACCTGCAAGACTTTTTATTCCCACCTGCACGTGCTCGTACACCCGTTAAAGCATTGTCAGGTGGTGAAAAAAATCGGTTGTTGCTTGCTAAGTTATTCTTAAAACCATCAAACATTTTAGTACTGGATGAGCCGACTAATGACTTGGATATCGAAACGCTTGAGTTATTGGAAGATATAATTAATCAATACCAGGGAACAGTGTTAATTGTAAGCCATGACCGTGAGTTTATTGATAATACGTGTACGAGTGTTTGGGCATTTGAAGGTAATGGCAAGATCACCGATATAGTAGGGGGTTACAGTGATTATGAAGCTTATATACGCTACCTTGCTGATGAACAAAAAAAACAAACTGCGGCCCCTGTAAAAGCAGTTGAAAAACAAGTTGCAAAATCACAAAGTAAAACAGAGAGCAAAGCGAATAAACTCTCTTACAAATTAAAACTTGAATTAGAGCAATTACCCAGTAAGCTTGAGCAAATTGAAAAAGCAATTGAAGATCAGCAAGTACTTGTAAACGACGCTGATTTTTTCAAACAAGATGCTGCAATCACTTCACAAGCATTGAACCATTTAGCGCAACTAGAGTCAGACCTTGAAGCTGCGTTAGAGCGCTGGGAAGAATTAGAAGATTTAAAGAATCAGTAGTAAGGACTAAAATGAAATATAAATTACTCGCTGCTAGTATATTAGCAACGATGAGTACAACAGCATTAAGTGCTACCTATAAATTGACCGAGCTGGGTTCATTTGACGAAGCTAAACATACTTATGTGACTGACGTTAGTGAAAGTGGTCATGTAATTGGACTTGCAAATGGTTTATACAATCTTCCAATTGATATCAGTTACATAGATTTCAAAGATAGTATAGTCACAGATGCCTATAAGCTGGCTGAAACTAATTTTGAGCTTATCGATAAAGAAATTACATTTACACTAGATGACATTGAGAACAATAACGCAGCTGCGACAAACCCAGATGCGCATGCATTTATGCATTCGCTTTTGAGAAGCGACAGAGCAAATAATAATAGCCAATATCAAAATGTCGGTAATTTAGCAGCTCTTAGGTACCCAGGTAATCAACAACCAGCTCAGGAGCAAACATTTTTTGATGTTGCATCTGTTGATTATGATGGAGTCACTCGTTCTGTAAATGCATTTTATAATGGCATTACTGAAGACGGCACCTCTGTAGGTTGGGGAAGTGCACCCTATGAAAAGCTGCAATTTACACCGGATGGTGAAACTGAAGAGGAAACTCACTTTGTTCGCGATTTTATAAATCGCGCGGCTATTATATCTGACTCAGGTGTAGTCTTTGAAATACTCCCTGAATTTGATGAGTTTGGTGGTATCAGTGCAGCTAATGACATTGTTAAAACCGATGACGGGTACATTGTTGTTGGACAAACTTCAGTTGGTATTCCTAGTGATAGGCAAGAAGATATTGACGATGACTGTGATGGTTTAAATTTACCTGTCAGCGTTTGTATAGAAAATTTATATCGTTCTTCATCTACGCGCCTTTTCGATCTTCGCGCTGTAAAATGGACGTTAGACACAAGCTTTAACATTACAAATACTGAGAAATTAGGTGTTGGTGTTACACCAGAAGATGATGAAAACTTCGCTTTCGTAAGTAATGCATTAGCTATTAATAGTAACGGCATTGCTGCAGGCACATCAGATATCCGTGATAATAGCCGCTCTAGCACAATTCGATCACTTCCGGTGTACTATAAAGACGGTAAAGTTGAAGAAATAGTGGATCAAGATGATGATTGGTTTGATGGTAAGTCAACGGCTATCAATAATAATAACGTAGTCACGGGTTATGCACTTAGACCAATTGAAGGGGCTAATCGCTACAAGTTTTTCTATCACGATATAGCTACTGGTTCTACTGTTTTTCCAACTGATTTTTTTGGAAGCTCAAGTTCATTCGCAAATGATATAAATGATAATGGTATTATTGTTGGTGAAGGTGAAACAGACGTATTTAATGTTGGTTCTCGCCGCCGTGAAGCGTTTATGTACCAAATTGGTGATGATAAGATAACGAATATCAATGATTTACTCCCATGTTATGAGAGTGATGGTGAAACGCGTTACAAATACCTTATGTCTGAAGCCAAAGCCATTAATAACGATAATGAAATATTTGGTGTTGCAACTAAAACGGTTGAAAAAACAGATAGCCTAGGTGGAGTCGTTACAGATATTAATGGCAATATTGAATATGAAAGTGTTGTGGTTGCAGTAAAGCTAACCCCAGTTGAGGGTGAGATTGACAAATGTTCAGACGAAGAGACTGAAACGTATGAGCGTCAATCTGCAAGCTTTCCATGGTACAGCTTATTATTATTACCACTTGTTGGTTTACGCCGCTTATTACGATAATTAATACGTCAAATAAATCAAAGGCACGCATACATGCGTGCCTTTATTATTTCAATTGAACTGTATACCTGTTTACCGACTTAGCTCACCACGCAGGTTGTCTTGCATAAGGTGGCGGATAGTTTCCACTTCAAGGCTCTGACTTAATAAATAATGTAACTTGGTTAGGCAGGCTTCAAGTGTCATATCATAACCACTAATGACACCACTGTTTAATAGTGCATTGCCTGTTGCATACCCACCCATGTTCACATGTCCTTTTAAGCACTGCGTAAGGTTAATAATTACGATACCACGTTTACTCGCGGTTGATAAAATCTCTAAAAAAACAGGATCTTGAGGTGCATTGCCCACCCCAAAGCTTAACAAAACCAATGCTTTAATGTTGTCGTTAACTAAGCTTTTGACAACGTCGTGGCTAATCCCGGGGTATAGATAAAGAACACCGATAGGTTGGGGTGTGATATTGGTAACTTGTAGCTCGTTTTCAACATAAGGGCTAAGCTGTCCTTTCAATAATTGAATATTGATTCCTGAGAGAGCTAGAGGATCTAGGTTTGGTGATGCAAATGCATCAAAACCATCTGCATGAGCTTTTGTCGCTCTATTACCCCTGAACAACTGGTTATTAAAGAATAAACTTACTTCTGCAATTGGGTAGTTAGCAGCGAGATACATTGCATTTAATAAGTTAACTTGGCCATCAGAGCGTAGTTGAGATAAAGGGATTTGTGATCCTGTCACTATTACTGGTTTGGTAAGGTTTTCAAACATAAAAGAGAGTGCAGATGCTGTATAAGCCATGGTATCCGTGCCATGAAGGACAACAAACCCATCGTAATCGTGGTATTTACTTTTAATATCATCTGCGATTAGTTGCCAATGAGTAGGTGACATATCTGATGAATCAATTAATGGAGAATATTCGTGAATATCAAATAGCGGCATTTCATCACGGTTAAATTCTGCGTTGCTGACCACTGTTTGTGTTAAAAAACCTTCCGCCGGGATATAGCCGCGACTTGATTTTTTCATGCCGATGGTACCACCAGTGTATGCGATGTATATGCGTTTACGTTTCATAAAAAAGCCCAGTAAAAAAACTGGGCTTAGTATAACCTGTGAGGTTAAAGAATACAGGTGTAGTTAGCTAAATTACTTGATCACATCACACACAATACAACGAGAATATATATTCTGAGGATCATTGTAATCTTTAAGGTTATTTACCTCAGTGCTAAATTGATTGATAAGTGAGTTAACGCCAACCTTATCAGCAAAAACACTGCCTGTAGTATTTCCGATAAACGATTTAACCATCGCGCTGCCAAAGATGTCTTGCAACATTTGTTCTTGAGGAGAAAGGCTTTGTTTAATTGTTTTAACCTCGTAAAAATCTAATTTAGCTAACGCAGCTGCCGCATCAATTGCATCTTGTTTGTTGCCTAGTTTATCTACTAAACCAAGTTCAAGTGCTTGTGAGGCTATCCATACACGCCCTTGTGCGATTTTGTCTACTTGCTCTGGTGTCATATCACGGGCATCAGCAACAACATCCAAAAAGCGTCTGTATGCATCTTCAACACTCAGTTGGATTACCTGCGCCATCTTTTCATTAAGTGGACGCGTAATTGATAAGCCTGCCATTTCAGTGGTTGCAATGCCATCAGAGTATATACCCAGTTTAGCCATGGTGTTTTCGAAAGTCATAAAGCTACCAAATACACCAATAGAACCAGTAATTGTACTCGGTGCTGCCCAAATCTCATTTGCAGCAGAGGCAATCCAATAACCACCAGATGCTGCAACTGAACTCATTGACGCAATAACCGGTTTACCAGCGGCTTTAATTGCAAGTACTTCGGCACGAATTACTTCTGATGCGAACATACTGCCGCCACCTGAATCAATGCGTAATACAACCGCTTTTACTTTGTCATCTAAACGCGCTTTACGTAATAATGCTGCGGTTGAATCACCACCAATCTCTCCAGCACGTCGTTCGCCATCAACAATCGTGCCTCTTGCCACAACCACAGCCACTTTTTCAGTGATTGGATTATCAAATTGAACAGGGGGCTTAACAAGAGTCAGATAATCGTAAAAAGAAACTTGATTGAATGTTTTCCCAGTTTCTTCAGCGCCAACTAAATCAATCAACTGCTGTCTTATTTGTTGGTTAGATTTGAGTGAATCGACCCATTGATTTTCTAACGAGTATTTACCTGAATCACCATTGACGGCTTGCATTTTAACTAACAACTCATCCATTGTTTCATCAAAGTTTGATTCATCAAATGGGCGAACAGCGGCTACATCTCGTTTATATTCTTGCCATAGTGCACCTAACCATACTCTGTTTGCTTCTTTCGCTGCATCAGACATGTCATTACGAATAAAAGGTTCAACTGCTGACTTGAATGTCCCTACTCTAAAAATATGTTGCGTAACAGCAAGTTTTTCTAAGGCGTCTTTAAAGTACAATGGAAACATTCCATAACCTTCAATAGAAACACCGCCGTATGGGTGCATTGTTACTTCGTCAGCATGGGCGGCAAGGTAGTATTGCGCTTGAGTATAATAGTAGCCTGTAGAGATCACTTTTTTGCCGGTAGCTTTAAAACGCTCAATAGCCTGTGTTATTTGTTTGAGCTTGTTTAGATGCGCATTAGGCATTTTTTGAAGATCGAGTAAGATTATGCTGATACGATCATCATTGGCAGCCTCATCGATAACAGTGATAATATCGTCGAGCAATATTTCAGCTGGGACTTCATTGCCCATCGTTGCATCATTAATGGCCGCTTCAACAGGATCTACGTAGGTTTTTTCCTCAACAATGGGTCCGTTAAGATTAAGCCTAAGCACAGATTTGTCAGCCACTGTTATTTCATCTTCGTCACTGGTTATAGAAACAAAAAATAAAATAACTAGCAGTACGAATAAAAAGTTTAGAACTAAGCGGCGAGAGAAGTTTAACCCTGCCCAAAGACCTTTAAATATCTTTGCTATCAAAATAAATCCTTAATTTGGTACACCTTATTACTCAGCTTATAGTAGCCCAGAACGAAAATAAACTTAACTGTTAAATCGTAACTAAGTGTTTATATTTAAATAAATCCTCACCTTAACTGGCTTATTTTATGTTTTTGTTATTCACTTATTGCTTAATGCTTGCCAATCCAGCAGAATTAGCTAAAGTTAGAGGTTAGACCAGTTGAATGGGGCACAAAATGTTAGAACAACAATTACAACTAAAACACACACATTTACGTAACCGCTTAGTAATGGGATCAATGCATACCGGGCTTGAAGAGGGCTGGCACAATAGAAAGCGCTTAAAAGCATTTTATCAAGCACGTGCAAAAGGTGGCACGGGTATGATTATTACAGGAGGTTACAGCCCAAATATACGTGGTAAGTTAACGCCTATTTCATCATCGTTTAATAATTTTTATGATGTGATAAAACACCGAGCTTACACTGATGTAGTGCATGAAAATGGCGGTAAAATTTGCTTACAATTGTTACATGCTGGCCGCTATGCTTATCATCCATTTAATCAAGCCCCGAGCGCTATTCAAGCACCTATAAATCCTTACAAACCTAAGTCGATGTCAATTAGTTCGATTAAAAAGACCATTAAAGATTTTGCCCATTCAGCTAAGCTTGCGCAAAAAGCAGGCTACGATGGTGTTGAAATCATGGGGTCTGAAGGTTACCTTATTAATGAATTTATGGCTGAGCACACAAATAAACGTGATGATCAGTACGGTGGTAGCACAGAAAATCGAATGCGTTTAGCGATTGAAATTGTTGAAGCTGTGCGTGCGAATGTCAGTGACAGCTTTATCATTATATTTAGGTTGTCTGTGATGGATTTAATTCCAAATGGTTCTACGCCCGATGAAGTGACGATTCAAGCCAAAGCACTTGAAAAAGCGGGAGTGGATATTTTCAATACAGGCATAGGTTGGCACGAAGCAAGAGTGCCTACGATTGCAAGTATGGTCCCACCGGGTGCATTTAAAGAAGCATCAAAACGATTAAAAGATGTAGTATCAGTTCCTGTGATTGCTGTAAACCGTATCAATACACCGCAAATAGCCAACGATATTTTACAGGCCGGTGAAGCTGACCTCATCTCAATGGCTCGACCTTTATTGGCTGACCCTGAGTTATTTAATAAATATCAAGCAGAGCAAAGTAAACATATCAATGTGTGTATTGGCTGTAACCAAGGATGTTTAGATCACGTATTCAAAGGTAAGCGTGCTACATGTTTGGTGAATCCTCAAGCCGGTTTTGAATTAGATTATCCTTTAGTGCAAGCAGAAAAGGCTAAAAATGTATTGGTTGTAGGAGCAGGTCCGGCTGGGCTTTCTGCCAGTTGTTACTTAGCACAAAAAGGCCATAAGGTTACTCTAATTGACAAAAAGCAAGATATGGGCGGGCAATTTAATTTGGCAATGCGTATACCCGGCAAAGAAGATTTTAACTACACACTAACGTACTTTATCAACGAATTAGCTCGTTTAAATGTAAAAATAGAGCTTGGAAAAGACTACGCTGAATCAATGCTTGATAGCTATGATGATATTGTATTTGCTACAGGCGTTAGACCAAGAGAAGCGTCGTTCCAGTGTGAAGATGGTAAACGTGTTTTTGCCTATGATGAAGTTATAAGAGGTGAAGTTGAGCTTGGTAACTCGATTGCAATTTTAGGCGCAGGTGGAATTGGTTTTGATATGGTTGCTTTTTTAAGTGAAAACCCAAAACAATCAATAAATGACTTTAAATCTCAGTGGGGAATTGAGTGTGATGCCACACCACACAAAGATAGTCGTCAGTTATATATGCTTAAGCGAAGTGCAGGACGTTTTGGCAGTGATTTAGGCAAAACTACAGGTTGGATCCATCGTCAAGTAGCAAAACAACATGGCGTAAAACAAGTGGCAGGTTGTGAATATATAAAGTTTGATAATCAAGGCCTAACAATCAATGTGGCTGGAGAGGAGCAAGTTTTACCTGTTGATACGGTAATTGCATGTATCGGGCAAGTGTCAAATAATGAAGTAATTAGTACATTAGAGCAAAACCCTAAAGTGCATGTAATAGGCGGCGCAAAACTAGCTGCAGCAATAGATGCTAAACGTGCTATTTTTGAGGCTCTGCAAGTTGCACGTAAAATTTAACTGAAATAAGTTTCTACCAGTAGCGGTCTTGTAATTTAGAACAGCAAAATTACAGGACTGCTATGATTTCATCTCTTTTTAATACTTACTCTCTCATTATAAAACGCCTATCCATTGCTGATGGCATTCCTGCGCTTATTTTTAGGTTAATGCTTGCCCCAGTTATGATCATTGCAGGATATAACAAGCTAAATATCAGCCAAGATGTGTCAAGTTTCTCCGAATTTTTTTTAGCATCAAGCGATGTTGTTAATTGGTTTGGTAATGAACAGTGGGGTCTAGGCCTACCATTTCCTGATTTACTCGCTTTTTTAGCAGGCTGGACAGAGTTTATTGGTGGTTGGTTATTACTGATTGGTTTATTAACAAGACTGGTGACAATTCCGCTTATGTTTACCATGGTTGTGGCTGCTACAACGGTGCATTGGGATAATGGGTGGTTTGCAATCACACCAACAGATCCCAGCACTAGTGCTGCTAAAGTGTTAGATTGGTTAGCTCTACCGGGTGCAAATGCAAGCTTAGAGAATTCAGTTGAAGCCAAAATGCGTATTGATACAATACGTGAACTGGTAGAAAACCATGGATACCCCGATTACTTATACGAAAAAGGCAAACCGGTTATTTTAAACAATGGTATCGAATTTTCAGCGATATATTTTGCAATGCTACTCAGTTTATTTTTCAGCGGTGGCGGTCGTGTAGTGAGTACAGATTATTGGTTAAAAAAGCGGATAAAGTTATAATAATGTAGGATTAAACTATTTCACATGCTCTTGTAACCAAGCAATAACACTAAGAGCATGTGAGTTTGTTAAACTTTATTCAACACCGATAAAGCCACCCGTCTGATGCGCCCAAAGTGCAGCATAAATACCATTTTGAAATAATAACTCCTGATGACTACCTTGCTCAACAATACCGCCTTCATCTAGAACAATTAGTCTGTCCATTTGAGCAATCGTAGAGAGTCTATGAGCAATGGCGATAACGGTTTTCCCCATCATTAAATCATCTAAACTTGCCTGTATTGCTGCTTCAACTTCTGAGTCAAGTGCACTCGTTGCCTCGTCTAAAATAAGTATAGGGGCATTTTTTAGTAACACACGCGCAATTGCAATGCGTTGTCGTTGACCACCTGAGAGTTTTACACCACGCTCGCCAACTTGTGCGGCAAAGCCTTTGTTGCCTTTACTGTCTTCTAAATCCTCAATGAACTCGAGCGCTTTGGCTTGCTTTGTTACGTTGAGCATTTCTTCTGCGGTTGCATCTGGTCGACCATACAGAATATTTTCTTTAACAGAGCGATGTAACAAAGAGGTGTCTTGCGTAACCATGGCTATATGCTGTCGCAAGCTCTCTTGTGTCACAGTGGAGATATCTTGTCCATCGATATGAATAGTACCTTTATCAACATCATAGAATCGTAATAAAAGATTAACTAATGTTGATTTACCCGCACCAGAACGACCAACTAAACCTATTTTTTCCCCCGGCTTAATTGTCAAATTAAGACCATTGATTACAGGCCCACGGTTGGTCTCGTTAGCTGCTTTACCATAATTAAAATGGACATCCGTAAAACTAATTTGTCCGGTATCTATTTTTAGTGATGTGGCATCAGGTTTATCATCAACATCAATAGGCGTTGAGAGTGTTTTCATGCCATCACTGACAGTACCTATATTTTCAAAAAGGCTGCTTATTTCCCACATGATCCATTGTGCCATACCGTTTAATCGTAAAGATAAACTGACTGCGATTGCTATCGCACCAGCGCTGATTGCGCTCAAAGACCACAAGTACAGTGAAAGCGCAGCCACACTGAAAACTAGAAGATAATTGAGGCTATTGATGCATAAATTTAAACTGGTAACTAATCGCATCTGCTTATAAACAGGCTGTAAGAATACATCCATACTTTCTTTCGCATAGTGTTCTTCGCGCTGCGTGTATGAGAAGAGTTTAATAGTCGAAATATTTGTGTAACTGTCGACTATTCTGCCTGTCATTTCTGAGCGAGCATCAGCTTGAGAGCTGGCAATACGTTTTAATTTAGGAACAAAGTACATCTGAATAGCGCTATAACATGCAAGCCAGGTAAGCAGCGGGATCATCAAGCGCCAGTCAGCTTCCGCTACTAAAAATACCATCGCACCAAAATAAACAACAATATACATAAGCACATCAAGTAGTTTCATTACTGACTCTCGAACAGCAAGAGAGGTTTGCATTACTTTCGTTGCTATTCGTCCAGCGAACTCATTTTGATAAAAACTAACACTTTGACGCAGTAAATATCTATGGGCAAGCCAACGTATTGACATTGGGTAATTCCCCAAAAGTGCTTGGTGTAATATAGCAGAGTGAAAAAATACCACTAAAGGTAGAACCACTAATAGCACCAAAGCCATTTTAATGAGTTCAGACTTTTGTTCTGTAAATAACGTTTCTGGGGTATAGATAGCCAACCAATCAACAAGCTGGCCCATATAGCTAAATAATGAAACTTCTAAAATAGCCAGCATCGCGGCACTGATTGACATGAAGAAAAGGGATATCTCCATCCCTTTAGTGTAATGTCTACAAAACGCAAATAAACTGGCTGGAGGTTGAGTCGGTTTGTGGTCTGGAAACGGCTTGGTCATCCGCTCAAATAATCGATACATTTTAATATCTTAAATAGCAAAAATTACCGCTACTATAGCACTGTGGTCGATTAATTACAGGGACATTACCATGGGATTTTCCTAACAAGTATATCTTTAAACATCACCCAATCTCCCCATAAACTATAAAAAGGGTGTTTGAAAGTTGCAGGGCGATTTTTTTCAAAATAAAAATGGCCAATCCATGCAAAACCATAACCAATAACAGGGATGAACCAGAGTAAATAAAACTGCTTGCTTAAAATTGAATAACTAAGTAAACATAAAACAAGCACACTGCCAATAAAATGAAGTCGTCTACATATTTTATTTGTATGTTCAGACAAGTAATAAGGATAAAACTCTTTAAATGAAGTAAAAGAAGTGGACGTATTGTTGTTATCCATATTTATTCCTTAATATACAAAACAACAGTGTAACGTTTTATTTGTAAAGGTTTACATATTTTTACAGTATAAAGGTGTATTTGTCGCATTAGACTAGACAACGCTTGCGTTACTAAATAACGTACCTGATTAAGTTAATAATCAAAAAAGAAGATATCATGTTAAAAAACGTCTTAGCTTGCGCAGTCATCATAGCGCTTGGAGGGTGTACTGATGCACCTACTACTTCAACTGAAAATAATGCCAAAACTGAAACACCTGCTGAACAGTCATTAATGTACCCTAAAACTAAAAAAGGAAGCGTTGTAGACGTTTATTTTGATGAGAAAGTAGCTGATCCATATCGGTGGTTAGAAGATGATATGAGTGAAGAAACCGCACAATGGGTTAAAACCCAAAACGAGCTGACTTTTTCATATCTTGAAAATATCCCTTATCGTGACAAATTGAAAGCAAGCCTTGAAAAATTAATGAATTATGAAAAGGTCACTGCACCTTTCGTAGAAGGTAAATACACGTACTTTTACAAAAACGATGGTTTGCAAAATCAATATGTGCTTTATCGTAAGTTAGGCGACGCTGAAGCTGAGGTTTTCTTAGACCCAAATACGTTTAGTGAAGATGGTACAACGTCAATGTCAGGTCTTACATTTTCTGAAGATGGCTCGTTAGCTGCGTATCAAATTTCAGAAGGTGGCAGTGATTGGCGAAAAATCATTATTATTGATACTGAAACCAAACAACCAATCGAAAAAAACCTAGTGGATGTTAAATTCAGTGGTATTTCGTGGCTTGCAAATGAAGGGTTTTACTACTCTAGTTATGACAAACCTAAGGGCAGTGAATTATCCGCTAAAACAGATCAACACAAGGTGTACTTCCATAAACTGGGCACAGCGCAGAGTGAGGACGAGTTAGTCTTTGGCGGCTCTGACACTGAGAAACACCGTTACATTGGTGCATCTGTAACTTCTGATAACCGTTATTTAATTATTTCAGCTAGCGTGTCTACTTCAGGCAATAAACTGTTTATAAAAGACCTTACCCAACCTGATAGTGAGCTTAAAACAATTGTAGGGCACACTGAGTCAGATACCTACTTGCTTGATAATGAAGGAAGTAAATTATTCCTTGTTACCAATTTAAACGCACCAAACAAAAAAGTGGTCACTGTTGATGCAGCAAATCCTACACCTGATCAATGGCAAGATTTAATTGCACAAACTGATAATGTGTTAAGCATGTCAAAAGGTGGCAACTATTTCTTTGCTAAATATATGGTTGATGCAATTTCTAAAGTTCAGCAATTTGATAAGTCTGGTAAGTTAGTGCGTGAAATTAGCCTGCCAGGCGTAGGGACTGCACGTGGTTTTAGTGGTAAAAAAGAAAGCGAAACGCTTTATTATTCGTTTGCAAATTATATCACGCCTGGCACCACTTTTGCTTTTGATGTAAACACAGGTGAGTCTGATGTGTATCGCAAATCAGGTGCTAAATTTGATTCTGATGCTTATACATCTGAGCAAGTATTTTATACATCAAAAGACGGTACAAAAGTACCGATGATTATCTCGTATAAAAAAGACACTAAACTTAACGGTAAAAATCCGACAATCTTATATGGCTACGGCGGTTTTAACGCAAGCATGACACCTGGGTTTAGCTCTGCGATTGCCGCATGGCTTGAACAAGGTGGTGTCTATGCAGTGGCAAATATTCGTGGCGGTGGTGAATACGGTAAAGCGTGGCACGATGCGGGTACCCAGCTGAAAAAACAAAACGTGTTTGATGACTTCATCGCTGCAGCTGAATACTTAAATGAGAAAAAATATACATCTAGTGACTATTTAGCAGTGCGTGGTGGCTCAAACGGTGGTTTATTGGTTGGCGCTGTCATGACACAACGCCCAGAGCTATTTAAAGTAGCGCTTCCTGCGGTAGGTGTACTTGATATGCTACGTTATCATACGTTTACTGCTGGTGCAGGCTGGGCGTATGATTATGGTACAAGTGAACAAAGCCAAGAGATGTTCAACTATCTTAAGGGCTATTCGCCAGTACACAACGTAAAAGAAGGTGTGTCTTATCCTGCAACATTAGTTACAACGGGTGATCACGATGACCGAGTTGTTCCTGCGCATTCTTATAAGTTTGCTGCAGAGCTACAAGCCAAAGGAGCGGGTAGTAATCCATACCTTATTCGCATTGAAACAAATGCGGGTCATGGCGCTGGAACACCAACAAGCAAGATCATTGATCAATATGCTGATATTTATGGCTTTACCTTATACAATATGGGAATAAAGTCACTGTAATATTATAAAAAACGCCGAAGTAATACTTCGGCGTTTATTAAGCTATTTTAAGCTCGCTTCAGATTTAATAATTCCGAATTAACATCGCTGACATGTCATTATCTCAGTTACTGCTTGAAAAAAGACGCTGGTGTGTTTTAAACGCATATTCATCTGTCATTCCACTTAGGTAATCACAAATAACACGGTGTGTATTCAATCCATTATCAAGAGCTTGTTGATAAGCATTTGCTGTTGTTTCTGGTAATAACCGAAGAGGATCACATGAGAAGGCTTCAAATAACTCAATAATCAATTTTTGACCTTTAAACTCTATTTGCTGCATGTGTGAGGCGCGTATTAAACGCTGGTATATAAAAGATTTTAATGTGTCTAGCAGGCTTTGATATTCACTTGATAGTTCAACAGTAAAATTTAGAATAGGGCAGTCGAATGTAACCTCTGTTGGGGTAATACATGATTGTGTTATAAATAAATTTACTAACTCACCAATTACATCTTTTCGTTGTGCTTCAGAGTTTAAAAATAATCGCTCGGTTAATTGACTGGTTTCTAGCCATGGGCAATTTACTTTTTTAAGAGCAGGCAATGCATAACTTTCCCATTCCTTTAATGTAATTTGCTCTGTTGTAATCGCATCCTCTAAATCATGTACGGCATAAGCAATATCATCAGCTAATTCCATAATAGCAGCATCAAGTGATTTAAAACGTGTTTTTGACCTAAACGAGTCAAGCTTACTAAATTGGCTTAAGTTGCTTTTATCTTTTGCTGACAATGGGGCAACTATCCAATGAAATGTTTCTTTGTCATCTTGATATAGCCCTTTAGCTGGGCGCCAATCATCCGCTTTTATAAACGCTCTTTTAGGATTGTGCTCAGGTATGGTGTGCCATAAATCGGCGATAAACGCAGGGTATTTAATAAAACCCAATAATGTTCGCCGTGTTAAATTCATGCCATGACCGTCACTATATGGCTCTAAGTGCGATACGATCCGAAGCGTTTGTGCGTTACCTTCAAACCCACCATGCTCTCTCATCATATAATTAAGTGCTATTTCACCGCCATGGCCATAAGGCGGATGGCCAATATCATGTGCCAAACATAATGTTTCGAGTAAGCTTTGATCAGGAAAGTATTTAAAATCAGGATGCTGTTTTTCTAGGTGGCGTAACAAACCACTACCAATTTGCGATACTTCTAGAGAGTGAGTTAAACGTGTACGATGAAAGTCATTTAGTCCTATTCCCATTATTTGGGTTTTAGCTTGTAGGCGTCTAAATGCTGCGGCATGTATTATACGGGAGCGGTCAACTTGCCATGGTGAACGGTTGTCATTTGGTCTTGATTTATTCTGATTAATGATCCTGCTTTGCCACTCTAATTCCATTAATACATCCCACTTACCGCGTTGGTTTTATATATCGATTGTAGCGGATTTATTCAAATTAAAAATCCCCCAATAGGTTATATTTTTCATATAGAAAGAAAACAAAATTTTACAAATTAGCCTTTATTTAGTGCCTTAGGTATAATAGATAGAATGCATGCATGGGGATAAACCATGCATCGGAGTCAGATCTCTTGGAGAATACATGCTAAAGCACATAATTAGTTTTTTACTAAGTTTGTTTTTTATTTGGGCGTTACTTTACCCATTTATTCAGACAACGGGGCCAGTTTCTGAGCCCGAGGTAGAAGCACAAACCGAACCTTCAGTGAAGAAAAAAGAAAAACCTCTGCACAACGTCGATTTACCAATATTTAGTGCTTTTACTGATGTAAAAGAAAAGAAGCAAGCCTTCTTTGATTTCATTCGTCCACATGTAGAAGCGGAAAATAAGAAAATATTACAGCAACGCGCAACGCTGGAAATTGCTTTGATGATGCTACAGTATGATGAACCGATTAATAAAAAGCAGACTAAGCAAGTCAAAGCAATTCTTAATCAATATAAGTTACCCGACCTAATTAATACAATTTCATTAACACAGGCACTAAGACGGGTTGATATCATTCCAAAAGAAATGGCACTAATGCAAGCTGCGAATGAATCTGCCTGGGGAACATCGCGTTTTGCACGTATAGGTTTAAACTTTTTTGGCCAGTGGTGCTATAAAAAAGGTTGTGGCATGGTACCGAGTAGGCGCAACACAGGCGCTGCTCATGAAGTTGCTGCTTTTCAGTCTGTGCGTCAAGGTGTTGCTTCATATTTTAAAAACCTCAATACACATGCAGCCTACAAAGGTCTTCGTACTATACGTGCTGATTTACGTCGCCAGCAAAAACCGCTCGACGCTAATAAACTAACCTATGGTTTGATGTCTTATTCAGAGCGAGGCGAAGAGTATATAAAAGAATTAAACCAAATGATTAAACATAATAAGGCATATTTTAATGAATAATTTTAAGGCAATATTTTTCGCCTTCACTGTTATTTTCACGCTGCTTAGCACTGGCGCTCACTCTAAGGAGTTTGTTGTTTCATACGACGGATTTTATGATCGATTAAAAGTGGTTAACAAAGGGGATTTCCAATTTGCCCAAGTGAATTTTTATATCACTGATATTGCAACTGGCGATGAGTGTTTGATTAAAACAGGGCGAATTATTACGGAGCGACAGGAATTTGCACTTAATTATACAGATCAAGCACAGTTGTTGTTACCTTATGATCAACAATTAGATAAAGATAAAGCTGTTATTGTTATTGAACCAATTAATGAACAACATGATTGTCAATTGAAACTACAAATAGAGGCACGAGAGTTTGCTAATGGCGACTTGAATAAGCACCAAATGTTTCAATTAAATGCAGAGTTTGATGATTTACTATCAGATTTGTCAGGTTTTTTTATTAGTAAATTAATGAGCTTTTTATTACCAGATCAAAAGGGTCTTGTTCTCACTTTTGCACAAACAGTAAACATAGATGACAAAGCATTTAATTGTAAAGACGCTGTTTGCCATGTTGCTATACCAGATGACTGGGAGGATGATAATACTGCCTTTAATACTACATCTCCTTTGTTGAAAGTGACTCCCTGGATCACTAAATAAAAAATGGGCTGATAAGTAATGCATTGATTTTCAATGCATTACTTTTAAAAACAGTCAATTCATTAGCATTGTCTAATTTACTCCTACATTAAACATATCGAATTTCTAATATTAATGAATAAATCACATATTATTGAGCATTTGCGCTTTGCTCTTCAAGCGCAGCTTACAACTGCACAAGTTGCAGCTAAAACGGCCCATGATGCAGCTACTCATGAAGAGAATATTGCTGAGAACAAGTACGATACATTAGGACTTGAAGCCGCTTATTTAGCACAAGGGCAAGCTCAGCGAGTGAATGATTGTCATTTAAGCCTTGTTGAGTTTGAAAAAGTATTCAAAGAGTCTATTAAAGATAAAGTGTCTCTGGGCTCGCTTGTGGCTGTGTGTGATGAAAATGAAGATAGAAAATGGTATTTTTTAGGCCCCATGTCTGGTGGTTTATCGGTTACTGTTAAAGGGGAATTGGTTTACGTATTAACACCGCAATCTCCTTTAGGTAATGACCTGATGAATAGACAAATAAATGATGAGGTTACTTTCACTATAGCCGGTGAGTCCCAGCTATTAGTGATTGATGAAATACTGTAGTCATCGATAAAATTTACTTATCCTAAGGTGAAAAATATCTTGCTGGTCAGTTGATTTAAAACCATTTATAAATAGCCAATAGCAACAGCTAAAGCACCCATCTTGTTAAGTGATAGTGTGATCTAACCTAAACTTAACATGATGGGTGTTTCTATTTATAAATTATTATTTTGACTTACTTTTAGGAAAAGTCGTGTTTAAAACCTTAATTGTGGTTGATAACAATGAGCAATTTTTGGCTCAATCATTCGAAAATGTCATATCTTTTAATACTTATTTACGTGAATACCCAAAACATAACGAACTAAAAACACGCATCATAAATTTGTGTGATTCAAGCCAGTATTTGAGCAAAGGCTATTATTGCTCTTTGCTAGCTGAAGCACGTAAACATCAAGTGCTGCCAAGTGTAAAAACAATAAATGCGTTGCGAAATGGGCACGTTGTACCTGTTGAACATAGAGGTGTAACAGACGTTATATATTTCGGTGAAACGGATAATGAGTTGCAAGCAAAATCGGTAAAAGCACTATTTACTTTGTTTCCTGCACCTATTTTATTTGTAAGCGATTTGGGTGAGCTTAAGCAAGGATCGTTATCATCATTAACGAGTGAACAACAAACTGCATTTGTAAATAAGCTAACTCAATTTACCCAAACTCAATGGCGAATTAGTGGCT
The DNA here is from genome assembly GCF_054960735.1 of Pseudoalteromonas sp. RWi3. Lineage (NCBI taxonomy): Bacteria > Pseudomonadati > Pseudomonadota > Gammaproteobacteria > Alteromonadales > Pseudoalteromonadaceae > Pseudoalteromonas > Pseudoalteromonas sp. RWi3. The sequence goes on along the minus strand of NZ_JBHNYL010000001.1, from coordinate 67,637 downwards.
CTAAACGTCGTTATAGATGGGATATGGCTATCTTAGTTGATCATGATGAAAAGGTGCCACCAAGTGATAAAGATGCGATTACCCGCTTTATTAAAGCAGCCGCTAAACATGGTATTTATGCACAGGCATTAAGCATTGAAGAAATTAGCAACATCGCGCAATTTGACGCGCTATTTATCCGTCAAACAACAGCGATAGATCACCCTACCTATCGGCTAGCCTTCAAAGCACAAAACTTAGGTTTAGTTGTAATGGATGATGCTGATTCAATTTTACGTTGTTGTAACAAAGTATATTTACATGATGCCTTTAATTATCAAAAAGTACCGAGCTTAAAAACTCTCGTAGTGGCAGAACAAACTAAAGAGACGATTGAACAACTTGAGCAAAATTTTACCTATCCGTTGGTATTAAAAATGCCTGAGGGATCATTTTCAAAGGGTGTTTATAAAGTAAGTAATAGGCTAGAGCTTGAGTCCAAATTGGCTGAGTTATTTGCATTTAGTGCATTAGTTTTAGCACAGGAATACATGTATACCGAATATGATTGGCGAGTAGGCGTGTTAAATGGACGTGCAATTTATGCATGTCGTTACTTAATGGCTCGTAATCATTGGCAGATTTATAACCATGACGCTAAGCGATTTTTCTCTGGTGGTTTTGAAACATTACCGACATTTGAATTACCTAAAGTGGTGTTAGATGCTGCGTTGAAAGCCTGTAAAGTCGTCGGTAAAGGTCTATACGGTGTTGATGTTAAAGAACAACAAGGACGTGCTTATGTTCTTGAGGTAAACGACAACCCAAGCATTGATCATAAAGTAGAAGATGCTTACCTTGGTGATGAGCTTTATATGATCATTATGGATGAATTTAGACAACGCTTAGAGTCACGAGGTCGCGGTTAATGGACGGTATTTCAATGTCAGCGCGAGTAGCAATTGAGAGTGATTTGGCTGAATTAATTAATATAGAGCAACAGTGTTTTAATTTAGATAGGTTGAGTGCGCGAAGCTTAAAACGTTGGATATTGGCAAAGCATGGCATAATGCTGGTGGTTGAGCACAACGAAGAATTACTAGGCTATGGTTTAGTTTGGTGCCATAAAGGCACGCGCTTAGCCCGTTTGTATTCACTGGCGATTAAACCAAGTGCTCGGGGTAAAGGCGTTGCTAAATATCTTTTAACTGAGCTTGAGAAAAGCACAGCTATGCGTGGACGAATATATATGCGCCTAGAAGTTGCTGTAAACAACAAAGCAGCAATTGCTCTGTATGAAAGTGAAGGTTACCGTGTATTTGGTCAATACAGTGATTACTATGATGATCATAGCGATGCATTGCGAATGCAAAAAAATATTAGAGGTACTCAGCCGCAGGTATTGTTAGCGCCTACACCCTGGTATCAGCAAACAACTGAATTTACGTGTGGTCCGGCGGCATTATTAATGGCAATGGCACGCGTTAATCAGGCACAACAGCAATCTCAGCAGTTAGAGTTAGATTTATGGCGAGAGGCGACTACTATTTTTATGACCTCTGGGCATGGTGGATGCCACCCATTGGGGTTGGCATTAGCTGCAAATAAACGCGGATATACTGTATCTGTAATGTTAAATACCCAAAACGCTTTGTTCGTTGATGGAGTACGAAGTGAAAGCAAAAAAGCTATTTTGCACACTGTCCACAATCAATTTTCACAGCAAATAGCACAGCAAAATATTGATATTAGCTATCAAGATGTTGAGCTTACTGATATTGAGTTTTGGCTTAGTCAGGGCAGGGCGGTGTTACTTTTGATCAGTACTTATCGCTTTGACGGCAAAAAGTCACCGCATTGGGTATGTGTAACGCACCTAGATGAACATTGTTTATATGTTCATGACCCATTTTGTGAAACGCAGAAACAACTAGCGATAGATTGTCAGCATGTACCAGTTTCAACAGCCGACTTCAGTAAAATGGCAGCATTTGGTGTAAGTAGATTAAAAACAGCATTGGCAATTAGCTATAATGACAATTTATGAACTTGTAGATATAACTCCTTATTCATGGACTGCAATCGGCACAGCTGCGTTTTGTGGTACTATTATTGGTGCAGAGCGTCAACTGCGGGGAAAGCCTGTTGGTATACGTACCTCAGTACTGATTATTTTAGGCACCTATTTGTTTCTTGCATCTGCATTTATGTTACAGGGTGATGTAATTGATCATTCACGCGTTGTTGGGCAAATAATTACAGGAATTGGCTTTTTAGGTGCGGGTGTTATGTTAGCGAAGGATGGCGCTGTTGTTGGCGTAACCTCGGCTGCAACCATTTGGGTACTTGCTGCTATCGGCGTAATGATAGCAACAAAGCATACTGGTTCTGCTATTAAATTATCTGTGTTCGTTGTTGGTATTTTGTATGGTGTTGATGTGCTTGAGGCTCAGTTTAAAAGCTTGAGTAAAGGCGTTCACCGTCATGTTAAAATTTATACCAAGCGATATTACAGACACGCTGAACCACCGAAGCCGCCGAAAAGCTAACGTATATCTATTTATAATCTCCCATGGCTGAAATAATTTCTTGAGCTACTAGTTCAGGGTCATCAATCATGGGAACATGACCTAAATTTGGCAAAGTGACAAATTTCGCAGTTGGGAACATTTTTTGAGCTGACTTAGCCGTTGTATCAATTGGGAATAATTTATCTTGAGCGGGCCAAAGCAATGTCATAGGGCAACCTAGTTTTGCTGCAGATAAAGCTTTTTGGGAAGTGAGAAAGTCGTGTTTAACGCTACATGCACACATCTTTTACCGCTTGCTTGAACTGTTTTGGTGTAAGCTTTTCATCTTTTACGGCTACTTTCTTTAACGAAAAATGGCGTAATATTGCACTTTTAGACAAAATGGATACAAAAGGCAGGCAAAGAGCAGATAACCTAGATAAGTATTTAATTTGTTTAAGTGCATGTCTTTGCTCACTGCCGTTTACTTGCCATACCCCAGCAGGTGATATGGCACAAACACCGCACGCTCGACCACGTTTAGCAAGTTCAATGGCTACCCAGCCACCCATAGAGTTACCAACAATATAGGGGGATGTTAAATTGTGCTGATCAAGTAATTGTTCTATGTCATCCACAAGATCGTTAATCTCAATTTTACCAGTGGGTTTGTTTCCACCATTGTGGCCTAATGCAGTGAACGCGTATACTTTATAATCAGTACTTAAATAAGGAATAACATCTTGCCAAGCGAAACAAGACGAAGTGACCCCATGAAGTAAAACAATTGGTTTACCTGTTCCTTGAATTATCATATGTATCCTTAATTTATTTAGCCAAATAACTTACGTCTTACTATGGCACGATAGTCAGTAGGGGTTTGCGATAAATATTTCCTAAAAACTCGAGTTAAATGCCCTTGATCGTTATAACCAACCTCTAAAGCAACTTCTTGGATTGTAAGATTAGATGAAGCCAACAGCTCTTTAGCCGTTTGTACTCGTAATTGCTGCCAATACTCAACCGGATTTTGATTAGTTGCATTTCGAAAACGGCGAGTAAATGTACGGTAACTCAAACCAAATAATTCTGCCACTTTTGCTAATGTATGCTCACCAGCCAAATTATTTTTTAGCCAAAATTGTATTTGCGCAATCAATTCATCAGGGTGTTTATCAACAGCCCCTTCAAGGTAACGTTGATCTTCATAAGGCTTCCTAATTTCATGAGAAAAGTTACGCTCCACGTGTTGTGCAGCCTGTTGACCGTAATATTGGTTTATAATATGAACAATAACATCTGCAAGCGCATTTAAGCTCGCTACACTGTATAATCGCTCAGACTGTGTGATGAAGAAATCGGGCTTTAGCAACACTTTAGGGTAGTCTCGTTTGAATTGCTCAGCATAGTGCCAGTGAGTTGTTGCAGGATGACCATCAAGTAATCCTGCCTGTGCTAGCAAGCAGTTACCGGTACCAACCCCGATAACTTGACTGTTGTCTTGCCAGCTTTGATCAAGCCAATTTACTAAACCATTATTTTTTTTGACAACAGGGCGTGGGTTTCGCCAAATTCCCGGAACAATAATGAGATCACTGTTAGGCGCAGTGTCATAAGTACAATCAGGTACGATTGATAAACCGGTGCGATTTGTAATTGGCTGGGGGTCTTCTGCCACCAAGTAAATTTCCAATGGTCGAAATTCACATTTATTTAAATGGCTCTTTGCAAATGCCTCGCCCGCTCTAAGCATTTCAATTGGCAGTGTTAAACTAGTGATTAATAAGTGCTGATAAACCAATAAACTAATTTTTAATGGGGTGGTTGCTATTTTTTTGTCCACTTAATTGCTCCGACCAGTTTGTTTTGGCATTTTAAGCCTGATATTTGGCTATTAAAGCACAATTTAAATGTGGGTATCCAACTAAACTGAAGATATATCCATTAACACGTTTTCTTCAAGGTAAAATATGACAGCATTACCCGTTATTGTCGGTATGGGCGGAATCAATGCCGCAGGCCGCACCTCTTTTCACCAAGGTTATCGCCGTATCGTGTTAGACAGTTTAGATGCAAAAGCACGCCAAGAAACATTTTTAGGCCTTGCCACTATAATGAACCTTGTTAAATTAGAACAAGGGCAATTAGTCGATCAACAGGGGCACATAATTGAAAAGTCTCAGATTGAGTCAACGTTTGGCGAGCAAATAATTGCAGGTACATTGATCAGAAAAATTGAGAAAAATCACTTTGATGTAGATGCCACACCTTGGCAACAAAAAATGACCCTCAGTGTGTCAAATGATGAAAAAATTGTATTTGAAACTCGCGCACGTGATTTACCACAGCCTGTTCCTGCATCTTGGCAGGTAGAGCAGCTTGAAGGTAAAAAAGTAAAAGTAACTATTGCCGCTGATTTAGAAGTTAAACATAACAGTACACGTGACAATCCGATAAAGGCTGCGGGTCAACTACCAACAGGTTTTGATCCTGCGACAATGTACAATAGCCGTTATCAGCCACGAGGTTTACAAGCAACGATCTTTGCCGCTACTGATGCCATTCGTTCAACAGGGCTTGATTGGCAGCATATTATGAATAGTGTGCAACCCGATCAGATTGGTACTTACTCAGCTTCCGTTGCAGGACAAGTAAATGATGAAGGGTTTGGTGGCCTAATTCGATCTCGTCAGCAGGGGGAGCGTGTTAGCACAAAACAGTTGGCATTGGGTTTAAATACTATGTCGACAGATTTCATTAATGCCTATGTCACAGGTAATGTCGGAACGACTTTTACCACGTCTGGTGCGTGTGCCACATTTTTATATAACCTACGTGCTGCCGTTAACGATATTCAAGCAGGGCGCACGCGTGTTGCTGTTGTGGCTTCATCTGAGTGTGCGCTGACCCCTGAGATAATCGAAGGGTTTGGTAATATGAGTGCATTAGCTAATGAAGAAGGTTTAAAGCGCTTAGACAATACTGACGTTGTTGATCATCGCCGCACAAGCCGCCCGTTTGGTGAAAACTGTGGTTTTACAATAGGAGAGGGTGCTCAAGTCGCCATTTTAATGGATGACGAATTAGCATTATCACTTGGCGCAGATATCATGGGTGCAGTGCCAGACGTTTTTGTTAATGCTGACGGTGTTAAAAAGTCAATTACTGCGCCTGGTCCTGGTAATTACATTACGATGGCCAAATCTGTCGCACTTGCATCAAGTATATTAGGACAAGAGTCAGTACAAAAACGCAGTTTTATTTTGGCACATGGTTCAAGTACACCACAAAACCGGGTGACAGAATCTTTAATTTACCATCGTTTAGCGCAAACATTCGCTATTGATAATTGGAAGGTGGCAGCCCCTAAAGCATATGTAGGTCACACTATTGCACCTGCAAGCGGTGATCAACTCGCCATGGCTCTTGGTGTGTTTAGTCACAATATTATGCCGGGTATCACTACAATTGATAAAGTTGCTGATGATGTGCACGCTGAACGACTCGATATTCGTACTGAACATTATAAATGTGATGACATGGATATTGCATTTATAAACTCCAAAGGCTTTGGCGGAAATAATGCAACAGCCACAGTGATTGCGCCCTCAGTCACTATGCAGATGCTCTCAAAACGTCATGGTGAGCAAATTATGAGTGATTATGCCAAAGCGAATAAGTCTGTTCAAAGTGCTCAATCAGAGTACCAGCAGCAAGCTGATTTAGGGAAGTATGAGCTTATCTATCGCTTTGGTGATGGCATGATCGATGAAAACGAAATTGTTATTACCGACGAAGATATGCAAATTCCTGGCTTTGAAAAAGCGATTGCATTCAGTAAATCTAATCCTTATCGAGACATGTTTTAAGCACATTCTTGAGTGGCAAGGCGCTTCTATAGCGCCTTTTTTAATGCCTAAACATAATCGTACTTTGTCGTTGGCTGCATTTTTTTGTTGAATCACCGCACTTTACGCGACCGGTACAATTTCCTTGTTATAATTTCACGCTATTACAAAGGCTAATGTTAGAGAAACCTATGATCGCCAGCTTACTATTGCTCAGTGCCACTGCTACCTTAGATAGTCATCTTCCCCCGCTTTTGCCATGGCAAGGCCAAAGTATACAACTAATGCAATCTAATGGTCCTTTAACAACAGACTTTGAACTCAGTGAAGGGTTAAATTCACCGAATTACGAACAAACAATGGCCTTTGTTGATCGTTTAGTCGCAGCTAACCCTACTCAGTTTCAAGTGCAAACTATTGCTAAAAGTAATGCTGGACGAGAAATAAAAATGCTTGTTGCAAGCGAAGATGGTTCGTTTTCAGCTCAGCAGCTAAACAACAATTCAAAACCGACTATTTTTATACAAGCGGGTATTCATGCCGGTGAAATCGATGGTAAAGATGCAACATTTATGTTGCTCAGAGATATAGCTACAGGAAAGCGCCGTGATATCTTAAGCAAAGTAAATATCTTGTTTATTCCAATATTAAATGTTGATGGTCATGAGCGTCGAAGCCAATTTAATCGCATTAATCAACGTGGACCAGTTGAAATGGGGTTTAGGACTAATGCTAATAACTTAAACCTAAATCGAGATTATACTAAACTCGATACGCCGGAAGTTCGGGGTGTAATGAGGATTATAAATCAATATTCTCCAGACCTTTATGTTGATGTGCATGTTACTGATGGTGCAGATTACCAATATGATGTTACGTATGGCTATAATCCTGTTTTTGCAAGTGAGTCTCCAAGTGTTTCAGAGGCGCTTGATCAATACTTTAAACCAGTTATTGATGAAACATTATCAAAACAGGGCCACATTCCAGGGCCACTTGTATTTGTTATGGATAAACGTGAATTTAAAACAGGGTTAGCTGGTTGGGTTGCAACACCACGTTACTCCAACGGCTGGGGGGACTTACGTTCTTTGCCAACAATCTTAGTTGAAAACCATTCATTAAAACCATACAAACAACGTGTTTTAGGAACGTATGTATTTTTAGATGGAGCAATCAACGCTTTATCAAAGCACAGCGAACAGCTCTCTCAAGCCGTTAATAAAGAGCGCACATTCATTCCGACTGAACTTATTGTTAAACGTGCTTATTCCAAAGAACCAAATACTTTAGAGTTTAAAGGCATAAAATACAGTAAAAATAAGAGCGCGCTGAGTGGTCAAACTGAAGTCAAATACATTGGTGAAAAACAACATTACGATGCATTACCTATATTTTGGCAAAAAGACGTTGAAAAAACAGTAAAGGTTCCTGCCGCATTTTACATACCTCCAGCATATCCGCATATTATCGAAAAGTTGAAATTGCATGGCGTTGAAGTTGAAACAGTGGCTCAGAGTGAAGTAGTGACTGATCTACACGTTGCTAAAGTAACACAACACCAATTTGCTAATGCGCCATTTGAAGGACGGTTTAGAGTGACGGCTAAATTTGATTATCTTGATTTAGATAATCAATTAATGACCGGATGGTCTAAAGTTAAAACAACACAACCGCTGGGTGAACTTGCAACGCATTTACTACATCCTGAAGCGCCAGACTCGTTTTTTGCTTGGGGGGAATTTAATACTATATTTCAGCGAACTGAGTATATGGAAAACTATGCACTAGCCCCGTATGCTAGAAAAATGCTAAAAGATAAACCTGCATTAGCGCTTGAGTTTGATAAGAAAATTAGAGAAGACGCTTCGTTTGCTAATGATGCTCAAGCGCGTCTTGATTGGTTATATCAACGCACTCCATTTTATGATCAAGCCTATTTAAAGTATCCGATTCTAATGTCGTTCAATACTCAGAAAGTCGAAAGTGCACAATAATGGATATCATTACTTTACCTGTTACTGCATTTTCTCAAAATTGTCGTATCATAATCTGCCAGACAACACGCCACGCTGCGATAGTTGACCCAGGTGGAGATGTAGATAAATTAATTGAAGAAATACAAAGCCATAATATAGAACTAAAAGGTGTATTACTTACGCATGGTCATCTTGATCATGTTGGTGCTGCTAAGCAATTAGCACAGCATTTTGAGATTAATATTATAGGCCCTCACGAAGATGAACGCTTTTGGTTTGATGCATTACCTATGCAGGCTCAAATGTTTGGTTTACAGGTTATTGAGCCATTTTATCCTGATGTGTGGCTTAAACATGGGGATGTTTGTAAAGTAGGTAATTTAAATTTTGCAGTCCTTCATTGCCCAGGCCATACCCCCGGTCATATTATTTTTTATGAACAAACACACCAAGTAGTATTAGTCGGGGATGTTATTTTTAAAGGCTCTGTAGGGCGCACAGACTTTCCTAAAGGTGATGCTGCACAATTAATTGATTCCATTAAAAGCCAAGTATTAACTTTACCAGATGAAACACTAATTTTATCTGGGCACGGACCAGACACTAAAGTAGCGCAAGAACGCATATCGAATCCATTTATAAGCGGTAACTTTGGCTAATCACGCATAAAAAATGCATAAAAACACAAGACGCAGCTATAAAAGCGATGTATAATTTAAACAATTTAGTAAAAAAATAAAGAAATAAAATGTCTCTAAATCAAGTTGACCGCCAAATTTTGGCACTATTACAACAAGACGCAAGCCTTTCAACCGCAGATATTGCTGATAAAGTAGGGCTTTCGCAATCGCCGTGCTGGCGTAGAATTGCCAAGTTAGAACAAGATGGTTATATCAAAGGTAAAGTAGCTTTACTCGATGAGAAAAAGCTTGGTTTTGATATGCTAGTGTACGCGCATGTTCGTCTTTCAAATCATGGTAGAACTAACCTTGCTGAGTTTGAGCGTTTAATACTAAGCTATGACGAAGTTACAGAATGCTACAGTATGGCGGGCACTATGGACTTTATGTTACGTATTATCTCAAAAGGCATTGAAGGTTATGAGCAGTTTGTTCGTGACAATCTGTTGAACTTAGAGTTTGTTCAAGAAGTTCATTCAAACGTAACGATGACGTGTGTTAAACGTAGTACTTCTTTACCCTTGTAAGTTAACTCCCTCCAATATTAGATTTTGGCTTTCGCTTCAAACCTATTAAATGCACTATACTCAATAGTGCATTTAGAATAACCAATTGTTAACTTTTGCTTAATTTGTTAGAATTCAGCGCTTTTTTTGATCCCTACATCCATGAGGAACTCAATGTTTAACTTACTCAGCAAAGCGCCAAGCTCTGCTAAAAACGATATATTGTCAGGTTTGACGGTAGCACTAGCTCTCGTACCTGAAGCTGTTGCCTTTGCATTTGTAGCAAACGTAGAGCCTTTAGTTGGTTTATATGCAGCATTTATTGTTGGCTTGATCACCGCTATTTTTGGTGGTCGCCCAGGCATGATCTCAGGCGCAACAGGTGCACTTGCTGTTGTAATGGTAAGTTTAGTACTTGACCATGGTGTTGAATACCTGTTTGCAACAGTATTGCTGATGGGAATACTGCAAATATTGGCAGGGGTTTTCAAGCTTGGTAAGTTTATACGAATGGTACCGCATCCCGTTATGCTAGGCTTTGTAAACGGGTTAGCCATAGTAATCTTTCTCGCGCAGCTTGGTCAGTTTAAGTCACCTGGTGAAGACGGCACAATGCAGTGGATGACAGGTGAGCCAATGATGATCATGCTTGGCTTAGTTGCATTGACTATGGCTATCATTCATTTTTTACCAAAGTTAACCACCGCTGTGCCTTCTACCTTGGTTGCTATTGTTACGGTGACGCTAATTGTCATGGGATTAGATTTAGAAGCACGTACAGTACTTGATTTTCTAAAAGATATGACTGGTGATAGTGCAGCTACCATTGCTGGTGGATTACCAGAGTTTCACGTTCCTATGGTACCGTTTACCCTTGAAACTTTTCAGATTATCTTTCCATATGCCTTAATTCTGGCTGCGATTGGTTTGATTGAATCACTGTTAACACTAAGCTTAATTGATGAAATTACAGAAACACGTGGCCATTCAAACAAAGAGTGTATTGGCCAAGGTGCTGCAAATGTAACGTGTGGCTTTTTTGGTGCTATGGGTGGCTGTGCGATGATTGGTCAATCTATGATCAATATTAATTCAGGTGGTCGTTCTCGTCTATCAGGTATTACCGCTGCGCTTATGTTACTTGGTTTTATTATCTTTGCCGCAGGCTTGATTGAAATGATTCCACTTGCTGCGCTTGTTGGTGTGATGTTTATGGTGGTGTTAGGTACATTTGAATGGGCCTCATTTAAAATGATGAAACGCGTACCAAAGTCTGATGCATTTGTAATTGTATTAGTATCCGGTGTTACTGTAATTACAGATCTGGCAATCGCGGTTTGTGTTGGTGTTATCGTGTCTGCTCTGGTATTTGCATGGCAACATGCTAAGCAGATTTATACTACAAACTACATTGATGAATCCGGTGCTAAAGTGTATGAACTACATGGTCCGTTATTCTTTGGTTCAGTTAAAGGCTTTTCAGAATTGTTTGATGTAAAAAATGATCCCAAAGACGTCATTATTGAATTTAAATACAGCCGCGTAGCTGATCACAGTGCTATAGAAGCAATTGATACACTTGCTGATAAATATACAAAGGCGGGTAAACAGCTGCATTTACGTCATTTGAGTAAGGATTGTACTCAGTTATTGCATAAAGCACGTGATTTAGTTGAAGTGAATGTTATAGAAGATCCAACGTATAAAGTTGCATCTGATAAATTAGCTTAATTTAAACGCTGATTCTAAAAAGCGAAGGTGGCAGCCTTCGCTTTTTTGTTATTTAATTACTCTTACACAATAGTTTAATAACTTTTATTGCTATAAGAATTTATCTGTTGGGCTGAGCATAAAGCGCTATATAAAATCTTAAATGCTTAACTAACTACGACAAAGCTCGACTGTTACTCACCACAGCTGTATAATTCGCGCCCTCTTTATATATTGTATATTGCTTGTATTAACTCTTCTCTTGCCGATGAGTTTACGTGCTCTTAAATGCTTAGGAATTCATCTTGATCTCTACCGCTAACATCACCATGCAGTTTGGTGCAGAACCTTTATTTGAAAACATTTCCGCTAAATTTGGTAACGGAAATCGTTATGGCCTGATAGGGGCAAACGGTTGTGGTAAATCAACGTTTATGAAAATCCTAAGTGGAGCGCTAACGCCGACATCAGGAAATGTATCTATTACCCCTGGGTTAAAAGTGGGTAACTTAAGCCAAGATCAATTTGCTTTTGAGCAATTCACTGTCGTTGATACAGTAATTATGGGTGATGTTGCTCTTTGGGAAATTAAGCAGGAGCGTGATCGTATCTATTCATTGCTCGAGATGAGTGAAGCAGAAGGAATGAAAGTTGCTGAACTTGAAAGTATCTTTGCAGAAATGGATGGCTATAGTGCAGAAAGCCGCGCTGGCGATATTTTGTTAAAAGCGGGAATAGAAGAAGAGTTTCACTTTGGCTTAATGTCTCAGGTTGCACCAGGGTGGAAGCTACGTGTTCTTCTAGCTCAGGCATTATTTGCAAACCCAGATATTCTACTATTGGACGAACCTACCAATAACTTAGATATTCATACGATTAATTGGTTAGAGCATGAGCTTAATCAACGTAAGTGCACCATGATTATCATATCCCATGACCGCTATTTTCTTAACGCGGTATGTACGCATATGGCTGACATTGATTATGGTGAGCTTCGAATCTACCCAGGTAACTATGAGAAATACATTGAAGCTTCATCACTTATTCGTGAACAATTACTTGCTGGAAATGCAAAAAAACAATCAGAGATTGATGAATTACAAGACTTCGTAAATCGCTTTGGTGCAAATGCCTCAAAAGCAAAACAGGCAAGTTCACGGGCTAAACGCATGGATAAAATTAGCTTGGACGAAGTTAAATCTTCTAGCCGTATGGCTCCTTCACTATATTTTGATGAAGGTAAAAGAATGCATCGCCAAGCATTAATTCTAGAGAACTTTGGCCATGGGTTTGACGGTGACGTTTTATTTGAAGGTGGCGAGTTAATTTTAGAAGCCGGATCAAAACTTGCGATAATAGGTGAGAATGGGGTGGGTAAATCTACCTTTATTCGCTGTCTAGTTAATCAACTTGAGCCAAATAATGGTGTTATTAAGTGGTCTGAAAATGCATCAATAGGTTACTGTCCACAAGATAGCAGCAAAGATTTTGACAATGACTTAACCTTGTTTGATTGGATGTCACAATGGCGTACAGCTAAGCATAATGATTTGATGGTACGTGGCATGTTAGGGCGTTTATTATTCACTGCAGATGATGCAAATAAAAAAGCTAAAAATTGCTCAGGTGGTGAGAAGAACCGTCTATTGTTTGGTAAATTAATGATGCAAGATGTCAATGTACTGGTTATGGATGAACCCACAAACCACATGGATATGGAAGCCATTGAAGCACTCAATAATGCATTAAAAGATTTTGAAGGTACACTCATTTTTGTCAGTCATGACCGAGAGTTTGTCTCATCATTGGCGACGCGCATCATTGATATTCGTGATAAAAAAGTAGTTAATTTTCACGGTACATTTAATGAATTTATGGCCAGTCAAGCTGAGTCAATGCAATAAAATTTTAGTTATAGAGCTGGCATTTGCCAGCTCTTTTACTTAGCCGATGATTTAAACCGTTTGACGTATCTTAGGGTGACAAAGTTAATAATTGCCATTAAAAGTGCAATTTCATAACGGCTAAATGCAACGGCAATACCTATTAACCCCATGTTCCATATACTCGCTGCTGTGGCAGTACCATATGTTGAATTTTTATTTTTCAAAATTGCTCCACCCCCGATAAAGCCAATTCCGGTGATAATCCCCTCTAGCACCTTCGATTCAGCTTCGGATGATGTTAATACAGACATGCCTACTAATGCATAACCACACGATGCTACAGCTACTAGCGGAAATGTTCTAAGCCCCGCGCCATGGTTGGAACTTTCACGATCAAAGGCCATCGGGAGCGAGAGAATATAGGCGATCCCCAAGTGCATTAAATTCTTTACTATTTCATTCCACTGTAAGTCCAATTCCATATTAGCAATTCCAATTATTTTACTGTAACTATGAACAGCAAAAATCAAACCAAACATACAAGATTAAATATCATTTACTTTCAATGCATTATAATTATATAAGAGAGTTGTTTTCTAAAAATATGTATATTTTACAAGGAGGGATGTGGCATCTACAGTTTATTACAGTTTTTTTAATTACTATATTTTAGGGGGCGCATATAATCCTTGTTATTGACTTTTAGTGCATTTAAAAAGGAAACACAGGTGATGGTTAAGTCATTTATAATATTATTCATTAGTTTCTCTCTTTCTGGCTGTACTTTTGCTGGTGTAATTCTTGATAGTAGCATTTACAGTAAAGCAGATGAAAACTATGATGCGGATCTAGCATTATCTCACCCAAGTGAAACACCTAAAAGTACACATTTAATAAGAGGGGAAGACACAGTTTCGTTTAGTAATTTAGGCTTTGAAGTCGATAGCTACTTAGTTGGTCTTATACTTGAGCAAAATGAGCCAGATGTCGTGTGTAAGCAAGTATCTAAATCACTGAAAGTCTGCGAGGAGGTTGACCCCAACATCCTCACAAAAGATAAAAAAACTAACGAACAAAAAACTGTTGATGAAATAATAGGTGTTCGTCAATAAAACTACTTATAAAATAATAACTGTGATCATACCCTGGGTGCATGTTGATTTCAGCTGGGTAGTCCGTTTCGTTTACACTTTTGAATAAGGCTTCAATTTTTAGCTGTTCAACTAAAAAGTTGTCTGCTTCACCTTGATCAACGCGCATTGGCACAAAGTTTTCAGGTTTTGCATTATTCATTAGTTCACAAGTGTCGTATTTAGCCCATGTTTTTTTGTCCTCACCGAGGTAGAGACTCAAAGCCTTTTTACCCCAAGGACAATTAATAGGGTTTGTTATAGGGCTAAACGCAGATGCACTGGTGTAACGATCAGGGTTGCGAAGTGCAATCATTAACGCACCATGGCCGCCCATTGAATGACCACTTATTGCTCTTTTATCAGATACAGGGAAGTGCTGTTCAATTAACGTTGGAAGCTCTTCAACAACGTAATCGTACATATTATAGTGAGTATTGTAGGGCGCTTGTGTTGCATTAACATAAAACCCTGCACCCTGACCAAAATCATAGCTGTCTTCATCAGGTACATTATCCCCACGCGGGCTGGTATCAGGGGCAACAATGGCAATGCCTAACTCTGCTGCTTTTTTAAATACGCCCGCTTTTTGCATAAAGTTCTCATCAGTACATGTCAAACCCGATAACCAATAAAGTACAGGCACTTTATTAGTTTGACTGGCACCGGGAGGTAAAAATACTGCAAAACGCATTTTGCAATGGGTACTGGTTGATTCATGGCTGTATTGCTTATGCCAGCCACCACTGACTTTTGCTGTCGTTATATTATCTAGCATGTTGTCCTCACAAAATGCCATGAACTTATGTTCATGGCATTTTATTACAAAGTTATTAGTAGTGAATTACAGTACGAATACTTTTGCCTTCGTGCATTAAATCAAAAGCTTCGTTAATACCGTCAAGTTCCATGGTATGCGTGATGAAGTCATTTAAAGCAAACTCACCGGCCATGTAACGCTCTACAATTTCAGGTAACTCAGAACGACCTTTTACACCACCAAATGCACTACCGCGCCATACTCGACCTGTAACTAATTGGAACGGACGAGTTGCTATTTCTTGACCAGCCCCTGCAACACCGATAATCACAGACTCTCCCCAGCCTTTATGACAACACTCAAGAGCAGAGCGCATAACATCCACATTGCCGATACACTCA
Source organism: Pseudoalteromonas sp. RWi3 (assembly GCF_054960735.1). Classification (NCBI taxonomy): domain Bacteria; kingdom Pseudomonadati; phylum Pseudomonadota; class Gammaproteobacteria; order Alteromonadales; family Pseudoalteromonadaceae; genus Pseudoalteromonas; species Pseudoalteromonas sp. RWi3. Next base: position 52,248 of record NZ_JBHNYL010000001.1, on the reverse strand, counting down.
AACGAGAAATCAACACCGCCGTCTGTCATCTCTACTATTACTTCTTGAATAGGCTTATCAAAATCTTTTGGATTTATTAAATCAGTAGCGCCTAGTTTAGTGGCTAGATCAAATTTAGAAGTATTAATATCGATACCAATAATTCGACTTGCACCTGCCATTTTTGCGCCAATGATAGCGGACAAGCCAATCCCGCCTAAACCAAAGATAGCTACAGTATCGCCAGCTTGTACTTTTGCTGTTTTTGTCACAGCACCCATACCTGTAGTTACGCCACAGCCTAGCAAGCAGACCTCTTCAAGTGGCGCTTCTTTGTTTACTTTAGCGAGTGAGATTTCAGGTAGTACTGTGTACTCAGAGAAAGTAGATGTGCCCATGTAATGATAAATTGGTTGACCATCTTTATAGAAACGAGTTGTGCCGTCAGGCATAAGGCCTTTGCCTTGGGTTTCGCGTACCGCGGAGCACAAATTTGTTTTTCCTGAGGTACACATTTTACATACGCCACACTCTGCAGTGTAAAGCGGTATAACATGATCGCCAACCGCAACGCTTGTAACGTCATCGCCAACCGCATAAACCACACCAGCACCTTCATGACCCAAAATAGCCGGGAAGATACCTTCTGGATCTTCACCTGATAGGGTAAAAGCATCTGTATGGCAAACACCTGTAGCAGTAATTTTTACCATTACTTCGCCTTTTTTAGGCATCATTACGTCAACTTCTTCAATTGAGAGCGGTTGTTTTGGGCCCCACGCAACCGCGGCTTTTGATTTAATAAATTCTGACATAGTGTGATTCTCTTCTTGTTAGATACAAAATGATATAAAAACAATAGCGCTATTTTATTTGTTTCTCAAACAATGTTAATCTTTAATTTAATAAAACACTTTTACAGTATGGTAATAATGAGTCGTTGGGCAGGAATAGATGAATTTATTGCAGTGGGTGAAGAGGGCAGCTTCACAAAAGCTGCTGTTAGTTTAAATGTATCGGTTGCACATATAAGCCGCCAAGTAACGCAGCTTGAGCATCGGCTTAATTCGCAACTGCTAACGCGGACAACACGCAGTGTGGTTCTAACAAAAGAAGGTGAGGCGTTTTTACATCAAATTAAGCATTTACAACATGCTATGGATGATGCAACTGCCTTACTGGCACAGCAGCAAAGTACGCCAAAGGGTAAAATTAAACTAACTGCTCCGGTGATGTTCGGTGAAACATTTATCATGCCAGCAGTACATACATTTATGCAGCAATATCCCGATGTAGAAGTCGTTATGGCGCTAAGCAATCAACAAGAAAATTTGGTCGAGGGCGGTTTTGATTTAGCGATTCGCCTTGGTCATCTAAAAGATTCAAGCCTAAAAGCACGGCGTTTAAGTGCGCGACATTTTGTTATTTGTTGCTCGCCTGATTACTTAAATAACTTTGGTGAGCCACATACAGTAACTGAGTTACATAATCACCAATGCTTAATAGGCAATAGTAGTTATTGGCGAGTGTGTGAGCAAGGACGAGACAAACATATTAAAATTGCAGGGCGGCTTCAATGCAATAGTGGTTGGGCACTGGTTGATGCTGCAAAAAAGGGGTTAGGTATTGTACAACTACCTAACTATTATATAGAGAAAGATTTAGAGGCGGGTAGTTTAGTGCCCATACTGACTCATTATCAGCCAAAACCCGAGGGGGTATGGGGTGTATACCCACCTCGGCAATTTGTAGCAACGAATGTAAAAGCATTACTTGATCATTTAGCAGATGCACTCAATTAAATCATTTCAGCGGTGTTTTCATCCATTCTTTTAAGTGCTTTATTGAGTGCTTCGATACGGCTTTCACAGAACGAGTCAGTGGGCAATTTATCTTTAATTCTAAGACGTTTTAATTGATCACTTGTTTCACTATTTGGTGAATAGATATACACGTCACAATTAGCTTCAATTGCATCTGTAATTGCATTTTCTATTGCCAAAGAAACAGTTACGTCGAGCATCTGCACCCCAGATAAATCAAGTAACATTGATTGGTATTCACCGATATGGCGATGCTGTCGCGCAATTGCTTTAGAAACACTGAATATCATTGGGCCAGATAAATAAAAGAATAATAACTTGCCTTGTGCTTGGTCTAATAACGCTCTTTCATCATCTGTTAGCGGCACGTCATCGTCATCTGCATCACTGATTGCTTTTACATGCTTTGCTTGTTCTCGGCTTAATCGTTCTATCACAATGATGTTTGATATGAAAACACCCAAACCCACCGCAACAATCAAATCGACGAATACTGTGAGCATCATCACGCCATACATAATCGACATTTGTAAAATACTGAGTTTGTGCGCGCGTTGAATAAAACTCCAATCAAGAATATTTATACCAACATACACCGCAATACCAGCTAATACCGCCATGGGAATGGGCTCTGTTAAGCTACCTGCTACAAATACGACAGCCATTAAAATGACAGCCCGCAAAATGCCAGCAAGTGGCGAACGGGCGCCAACTTGAACATTTACCACAGTACCCATAGTCGCGCCTGCGCCGGGCAGTGCGCCAAACAAACCCGCGACCATATTTGCGATGCCTTGGCCCCGTAGCTCTTTATCTGAGTCATGCTCTGTTCGCGTTAAACTGTCGCCAATAACAGCCGTTAGCAACGTGTCTATGCAGCCTAAAGTACCTAATACTAATGCATCAATAACCATTTCAGTGAACAAATCCGCTGAAAAAGTTGGGAAAATAAAGCTTGGTAAACCGCTAGGTATTTCGCCAATACGGCGAATATCTTCGCTGGTAAAAAATATAATTGAAACTAATGTAACAGCAACAAGTGCTACCAATTGAGCAGGGACATATTGGCGGTATTTTTGTGGCAGGTAAAACAAAATCCCTAACGTACACAAGCCTAAAAATAATTCAGAAAAATGTAACGACGTAATTAATTCGGGTAATGCTGACAATGTACCAATTACGCCCCCCCCTGGAGATGAGTGTCCCAATAATGGCGCAAGTTGTAAAATGATTAAAATAACACCAATACCAGACATAAACCCAGAAATAACACTGTATGGCATGAGTGTTATGTATTTACCGAGCTTTAGCGTACCCAACATTATCTGAAACGCGCCAGCCATCATTACGACGGTAAAGCCCATCGCTAAACCTTGTTCAGGGTAGCTTGCTAACATGGTTGTGAGAATAGCGGTCATGATGACAGTCATAGGCCCGGTGGGCTCAGAAATTAATGAAGTAGAGCCGCCAAACAATGCGGCAAACAAACCAACTAAAATAGCGCCCCACATACCTGCTTCAGCACCCGCACCCGATGCAACCCCAAACGCAAGTGCAAGTGGCAATGATATAATCGCGGTTGTAACACCCCCGAATAAATCACCCTTTAAATTGACATGTTTAAATCGCTGTAAAGACAAAATTGGGCCCTCATCTAGATATTTGGCGCATTTTAACCCAAAATGACTTAATCAAGTATCAGATTTTTAATTATTTTTTACACTTTTGTTCATACCCAAATAAAATTGAATTTGCTAGTATGGCCGCTCTATTAGCATTACGTGTGTCTCTATAACTTATGTTTCAACCTGTTAGCCTATTTATTGGGCTCAGATATAGTCGCTCCTCCAAAGGGAACGCGTTTATCTCATTTATTTCGTTTTTTTCTATTGCCGGCATTGCAATTGGTTTAATGGCTCTTTATACCGTTAGCTCTGTTATGAATGGTTTTGAAAATAATTTAAAATCAAATATGCTGGGCCTAATACCTCATATTGAAGTGTCATCAGATGACAAAACACACGACCAAATACAACGCTTACAGGCTGACATTTTGTCATCCAAATTTGTTAAAAACGTCAGTTTATATCGCCACGGTGAAGCAATATTGCAAACCAACAAAGATTTACATGGTGTTTTATTACAGGGTCTTTACGACGATAATGCCTCGCTCTACAAAATCAGCGACAAAATTGTACAGGGGCAATGGGAACAAGTTTTATCTGTTCGCTATAATATTGCGGTTAGTCGCTATCTAGCACGCAAATTAGGTATTTCTTTGGGTAATAAATTGCGTGTGATCATGCCCAATGCTAGCACATACACACCACTTGGACGTGTACCAAGCCAGCGTTTATTTACAGTGGCCGCCATATACGAGACGGGGTCTGAAATTGATATGGGCCTTGCGTTTACCAGCGGCGAATCTTTACAACGTGTTCTAAAACAAGCAAATTCAGTTGCTCCTAATTTAAGTATTTCATTAAAAGACCCTTTTTTAATTGATGACTTCACTGAAAGTACCAACTTGTTTAAAGACAATAAAATAACCGATTGGCGCCAATCTCAAGGGACATTATTTGCTGCTGTGGCAATGGAAAAGCGCATTATGTCTATGTTGCTGGCGCTAATTGTATTAGTGGCTGTGTTTAATATCGTCTCTGCCTTAACTATGATGGTGAGTGAAAAGCAAAGTGAAGTGGCGATTTTACAGACATTAGGTTTAACACCTAACCAAGTTCAACATGTATTTATGATTCAAGGACTATACAACGGGCTTATAGGTACCAGTATAGGAGCCGTACTGGGAATATTACTCAGTGCAAATATAAACGAGATATTATCTGCTATTGGATTAAATGTACTTACTGGTATTCGATTACCCGTCATCTTTGATGTTTCGAGTTTAATAATGATTGCACTGGGTAGTATTGTTATGAGTTTTTTAGCGACTTTATACCCGGCAATGAAGGCCGCCAAGGTAAGCCCAGCAGAGGTACTACGTTATGAATGATTTTGTGATTGAGTGTGAAAAATTAAGTAAATCTTATCAAGATGGTGAGAGCCAAGTGGAAGTCTTAAAAGGCGTTAACCTAAGGCTTACTCAAGGTGAAATGCTTGCAATAGTAGGCAGCTCAGGCTCTGGGAAGAGCACGTTACTGCATATCCTTGGAACTTTGGATGGCCAAACTGATGGTATTGCAAAAATTAAAGGGCAACGCGTTGCTGATCTTTCAAGAAAAGAGCAGGCTAAGTTTAGGAACGAAAATTTAGGTTTCATTTATCAATTTCATCATTTGTTAATGGAATTTAATGCAGTAGAAAATGTCGCCATGCCACTGTTAATAAAAGGCCACAGTGCAAAAAATGCTAATACGCAAGCACTCGCCATGTTGGAAAAAGTTGGATTATCACATCGTAGCTTGCACAAACCCTCCGCGCTTTCAGGCGGAGAAAGACAGCGGGTTGCAATCGCGCGTGCATTGGTAACTAACCCTGCATTGGTGTTGGCAGATGAGCCTACGGGGAACCTTGATAAACAAAATGCGATTAAGATTTACGATTTAATTAAAGAGCTCAATAGCACGCTCAATACAAGCTTTGTTGTCGTTACACACGATTTAGAACTAGCTGACAAGCTTGGCAAGATTGCCTATTTAGACGAAGGTAAAATAGCGATAAAAGAGAGTAGCCATGTTGCTTAGTGCATACTTAAGTAAACGATTTAGAACGCAAGCAGGTGTCGGTGAACGACAAAATGGCTTTGTCACATTTATTGCTAAAGCTTCTACCATTGGTATTTTACTGGGTGTGGCAGTGTTAATCGTTGCGTTGTCTGTCATAAATGGCTTTGAGCAACAGTTAGTTCACCGCTTATTGAGTGTAGTGCCGCAAGTTGAATATGTTGCGCCGAGTCGACCTATTGAGCAGTGGTCAAGTAAAGTTGAAAACTTACAAAAACAAGCAGGTGTTACCGGTGCCGCTCCTTTCATTAGTGTAAATGGCATGGCGCAGTACAAAAGTGAATTAAAGGCGGTTGAGGTTCGGGGAGTAAGTCCTGAGCTTGAAAAAAACGTTTCTTCAATAAACCAGTTCATCGAAGGTAAACTCATTGATCAAATAAGTACCGAAGAAGTCATTCTTGGCTCACAAATTGTTGAACAACTGGCGTTACAGCGTGGTGACTCTGTCACACTGTTGATCCCACAAGTAAATCAAACAAGTAATGATATTCTAGCTCCTAAGCGTGCAACATTAACACTTGCTGGTATCGTCAAAATGGGTGGTCCAATAGACAGTTCAGCAGCATTTATTCACCTTGAAAAAGCACAGGGCTTATTGGGCTTTGATAAACAACAGGTCACTGGATTGAGACTGCAAGTCAATGATGTGTTTTATGCTCATCAAATTGCCTTACGAGTAGGGCAAACCATTCCGGACTATGTGTATATTTCTAGCTGGTTTAGGACGCAAGGAAGCTTGTATCAAGATATTCAAATGGTGCGTACCATTGTCTACATTGTTGTATTTCTTATTATTGCTGTAGCTAGCTTTAATATTGTCTCTTCATTAGTCATGGAAGTACGCGAAAAACAATCTAACATAGCAATACTTAAAACCATGGGTGCTAAAGACAGCACTATTTTAGCTACCTTTGTAATGCAAGGGCTGACACAAGCTTTTGTAGGTGTTGTTTTGGGCAGTGTTATAGGGATATTTTTAGCACTTAATATTAGCAGTTTGTTTACTTGGCTAAGCCAACTAGCAGGGGCTAATCCTTTACAAGGTGTGTATTTTATAGAGTTTTTACCCAGTAAATTAGTCTGGCAAGATATTATAGTTACAATTATTGTCACTTTTGCACTGGCTGTTTTAGCCACGATTTATCCTGCCTGGCAAGCGACAAGAGTTGACCCTGCAAAAGTGTTGGGTAACTGATATTTCGACACTGAACGCCTATGCTGTTTTGTTTAGGCCTTACATGCCATAAAAGTACAATCCATACCCGATAAATAAAGCGGGTATAGCAGAGTACAGTGTTGCAATAAATGCAGCCTTAGGTGCCATTGCTATTGCTGGAAAAAGCGCATCTCCATCGTTTGATATAGCATTAGCTGCTAGTGCGCTAAATGGAATAATACCTTGTATATACAATGTTGTAACCACTATTTGCGGCCCACAACCAGGTAAAAAACCAATGATTACTGCAATCAAAGGGGCTAAATAGGCAAAGTGTAAAAACCACTCTTTTAATTCAATACCTGTAAACTCTAACAGTATTTCAAATAGCATAAATGAGGCAACAACCCACGCTGTGACAAAGTGAGTATCTTGCAATACTTTGTAGAGCTTAGAAGGAGGCTTTGGAGATTCTTCTTCGCTGGTTATTTGTTGATAACTTTTTCCTTTGGATGACAAAGCCCAAGTGACTACTGCAAATAAAGCCATGCCAGCTCCAAAAGCGGTTATTGCGTCGTTAGCTGTTATACCAAATTGATTCAAATCGATATTGAACGCCATAAGCAGCGCAATAATAATGCTGGGCAGCAAAGTGACTTTCCAGACAGACTTACTAAATACAATTGCCTTGTTGTACTGTAAATTACATGTCTGCTGAGATTGTTTTACTGGCGGCACTAAAAAATCGCGTTTGTGTATAATGTTGACTAAATAGCCACTTAATACACCAACAATCAAGCCGATACACATCATTTTGAGTCCATCCAATGGGTGTGTGGCTATTAATAAAAATGCCGCATCTCCCATAGTAGCAGTCAAAACTGCGACTACGGAGCCAAAACTGGCTTGTCCTTTAGTAAACTGTGTCACCACTATAATTGCACCTCCACACCCAGGTAATGCGCCTAGAAAAGCTGCAAAGCTAAGTTCTAACAAGGGGGATTTTGCGTTTAAGTAAGCAAGTTCCAGTTGTGGTAGTTTTTCGATCGCAAAATAATAAATAAACAAAGTTGCCGCAACAAATACACTTACTTGGAAAAAAGCATCGCTCATTGCTGCCATTGATATGTTGCGAAGAGGAGGGTAAAGCAAACAAATCAATAAAATGATCGGCAGTACAAAACGTTTGTTTGAAAAGATAGGTTGTCTATTAAGAGAAGTAATAATCTTTGGCAGTGTGTGGGTAATCATAAGTGCAACCTAAAAATTCTGTAGGTTGCACTTTATAATTAATCTAAATAAAAATCAATATCATTTAGTTCTTTGGAACTCAGATGTTTCATTCCATTTAGGCCATTGAGGCTGTTCAGAGATATCAAAGCCTACTTGATAGAACAATTGTAAGTCTTGAACTGCACCCGATAAATCCCACTCATCGCGGTACCTATCACAAGGTTGATGGTAACAACCACGTAAAACCAAGCTCATACGTTTACGATAATTTGCTGTTTCTTCGTCAAACGCTTCGCTCCCTCCACCAGCATACATGGCAGGTACACCCATGTTTGCAAAAGCAAAGTGATCAGAGCGGTAATATCCACCCGATGATGGTTTAGGATCGCCCGATACAACACGGCCTTGTTTTTTAGCTGCGTTTTCTAAAAGTACGTCCATTTCAGACTTTCCGATACCAACAACACTGATATCTTTTACTTTTCCTAATAAATTTAAGCTATCCATATTGATATTAGCCACTGTTTTTGTAGCTGGTATTACAGGGTTAGCTGCGTAATACTTCGAGCCTAAAAGACCTTGTTCCTCAGCCGTAACGGCTAAAAAGGTAATTGAACGGCTAGGGTTTTTAGGCAACATTGAAAATGCTTCGGCTACTTCAATCATGCCGCCTGTTCCGGTCGCATTATCGTGAGCGCCGTTATAAATTTGATCCCCTTTACGGTTTTTATCAGTGCCAAGGTGGTCCCAGTGAGCAGAATAGATAATATGCTCATCCGGCTTTTCGCTGCCAGGTAAAGTAGCGATAAAATTATATGAAATCGAGGTTTTAATGGTGTTTTTAACCGCAACAGATGCTGTTAAATCACCCATGTCTACGTGATAAGCCCCTTTAGCTGCATTCGCTTTAGCACTATCAAAATCAAGACCGGCCTTAGCAAACAGCTCTTTTGCTACGTCTGTCGTGACCCAACCTTCAACAGCTACACGGTCCATGTTGTTATTTTCTTTTTGGAATCCAAACTGCTCACCACTCCAAGAATTTTCAACAACAGACCAAGGGTAAGAGGCTGGCGCAGTTTCATGGATTATAATTGCACCAGCAGCACCTTGACGGCTCGCTTCTTCATACTTGTATGTCCAACGACCATAATAGGTCATTGCATCACCGGTGAACAAAGCAGGGTCTTTAGTAGCAAAACCAGGATCATTAACCAGCATTACAACTGTTTTACCTGTTACATCCAGGCCTTCATAATCATTCCAGTCGTATTCTGGTGCATTTACACCATAACCTACGAACACAAGTTCAGAATCTTTGATTCCTTCACTTTCGCTGATACGGCTACTGCCCATTACCATGTCTTTTTTATACTGGTAGTCTTTGCCACCAATGGTTAAAACCATGTCAGAGTCAGCTTCAAGTGAAACTAACGGTACTTCTTGTAAAAAGCTATCGCCGTTACCTGGTTCAAAACCAACTTTTTTAAATTGGTCAGTTAAATAAGCAAGCGTCAGTTCTTCACCTTTAGAAGAAGGGGCTCTGCCACCAAACTCATCTGATGCCAATACTTTAACATGCTCAGCTAATTGTTCCGCATTGATTGATTGATAGCCTTTTTCAACATCTTCAGAAGTGAGACTTGTTGTTGCACACCCTGCAAGCACAGCACTTGCAAGCAATGTAAGAGAAAAATAACGATTCATAGTCACTCTTTTTTTGTTTTAAGTTTCTCCAGTATATGAAGAACTATTAAAGAGAACCAGTTTTTGCGGTAAACTGAATAAACATAGTTGTAAAGCAAAAGGTACTCATGAAGCGGTTTACCCCTTATGAGCAATGGCATTATGAATTAGTCAGCTCAGGTGCGTTTGATCATCTCAATAAGTTGTTTAAATTAAATGAACAATTAGATTGGCCTAGTTGTAGTTGGTTTGATGGTTTTTTGAATGCAACAAATGCCAATAATAGACCGATCGTTTTTAAAGAGGATGATTCCTTTAGTGAAGAAGAGCGGTACTATGAGCAAATAATTTTCGATACGGGTTTAGTCCCTACTAGACAAAAAAATTGGCATGACTTATTCGGTGGTTTTATCTGGTGTTTATTTCCTAAAACTAAGTCATTGTTAAATAAACGTCATGTGCAAGAGATAAAATTGCATGGTACAAAACAAAGAAGTAAGCACCGTAACGCGTTAACGCTTTTTGATGAATGTGGCGTTATTCTGGCAGTCACTGATGATAGTTGGCCAATACGTTTACGTAATCATCAGTGGCAAGAAGCATTCGTTGATTTAAGAGATGAGTGGGGGAAAAGTATTTCTCCATTTATGTTTGGTCACGCTAATTATGAAATGCTTACTAAACCGTATATAGGACTGACAGGAAAGGCCTTATTCGTAAAAGTACCAGATGACACATTTTGTAAAGATTTAGTTGCACAATATGCGTACCTAGATACAGTGCTTTGTGAGATGATTGAAAGTAAAGATTGTCTGCAAGATAACAGCTTGTTATCACCTCTACCATTACTGGGCGTACCAGGTTGGCATGATGATAATAAAAACAGTGAATTCTACAGTAACACTGATTACTTTAGACCTAAACGAAGGACACGCTAATGATTGAAGTCATAGGGCTTAAGAAAAAATTTAAGCTAACCAAGGATCACAAAAAAAATAAGCTCGATAAAGTCGACCCGCGGGAAGATAAAGACTTCTTTCACTCTGTACGTGACGTTAGTTTTAGCTGTTCAAAAGGTGAAGTTCTCGGTCTTTTAGGTCCCAATGGGGCAGGTAAAACGACTACTTTACGAATGATTTCAACTGCACTAAAGCCAGATGAAGGAAGTATTCATATTGCGGATGCAGATATAGTGAAAAAACCTTTACTAGGGCGTAAATCAATAGGTTTTTTGTCAGGTAGTACAGGTCTTTATGGCCGTTTGACTGTTAAAGAAAATATCGAATATTTTGCTAAGTTACATGGCATGAATAAAGCTGATATTAAAGTTCGCTGTGAAGAGCTATTCGATTTACTGGATATGCACAGTTTTATTGATAAACGCGCTGAAAACCTATCAACAGGTATGAAGCAAAAGGCGAATATTGCTCGTGCTGTTGTTCATCACCCTGAGGTTGTAGTACTCGATGAGCCAACAACTGGCCTTGATATTATGACAACCCAAACGGTTATCAAATTTATAAAGGGACTTAAAGAGCAAGGCACGCCAGTTATTTTCTCTACCCACCACTTAGATGAAGTTGCGTTGCTTTGCGATCGTGTCGCGGTAATTAACGAAGGTGTAAGTTGCTTTGATGGTAGTTTGGAAGAATTTAAGCAGGCAGGTAAAAGTGATGAGCTCAATCAAGCATTTATGAATATTTTAATGGAGCAAGCAGATGTTTGAAGTATTTAAAAAGGAACTTAGAGAGCTTTTACGCGATAAAAAAACACTTATATTTATCGTGGCACTCCCGGTGCTTATTTTCCCGCTTTTGTTTGGTGTTATGGCGTTTATGAGCTCACAAGCTGCGCTTGAGGCTGAACAAAAAGTTCACACCTACGCAATTATAAACGGTCATTACGCACAAGAATTCACAGATAAAGTGTTTTACCATAAAAGCTTTGAGCTTTATAAAGGTGAAGAAACCTTTACTAGTGTTGAAGACCTAACAGCAGCTGTAAAAGCGGGTACTATTGACATGGGTATATACCTTCCCACTGATGCTAAAAAAGCCTTAGATGAGTCTAAGCAAAGTAAATGGGAAGTCGTTTACAATGATGCAAAAGCCATCAATTTTTTGTTTGATAGAGTGTCAGAGCTGGCAAATGATTTTGGCAATAAGCTTCAACAGCAAAAGCTTTTATCATTTGGTATTAGTGAAGAACAACAGGCTGCGGTTTTAAACCCCATTGAAGTTGTTAAAGTTGATACCGCAGATAAACGTGAGAATCTAGGTGAAAAGATAGGCGGATTTATACCTTATTTACTCATTCCTTTAGTATTAATGGGTGCGACGTACCCGGCTATTGATTTAGGTGCAGGCGAAAAGGAGCGGGGTACATTAGAAACTCTATTACTTACCCCAATTACACGCACTCAGCTTGTGCTAGGTAAGTTTGTTACTTTATTGGCTGCATCTATAGCGACCACCACAATAACCGTGCTCAGTATGGGAGTTTGGATAAGTATCGCAATTACCTTTATTGATTTGGCTGTCATTAAAACGGCGTTTAGTTCACTCAAAGTGATTGATTTGGCATTAATATTTATACTCCTTTTACCTATCGCAGCTATCTTTTCCTCGCTTGCGTTAGCAATCTCTATTTATGCCAGATCGTTCAAAGAAGCGCAAAACTACATGACACCATTAACAATGGGGGTGATATTCCCAATCATTATTGCTTTATTACCAAATGTAGAACTTACGACAAAAACAGCGTTTGTGCCTGTTACTAATGTTGCGCTAGCTATAAAAGAAATCATTAAAGGAACGATAGATTATACATTATTGGGTTTAATATTCTTAGCCACCGTTATTGTGGCAGGTGCGCTACTTGCTTTTTGTGTTAAGTGGTTTAACAAAGAAGAAGTGCTGTTTAGGTAACCGTGGCTGAACGCGAATATCGCTATGTGCTAACGAAGATGATATTTGAAGTTTAGGGTGTGTTTACTTTTCAAGGTTAAATTTGCAGCAGTCTGTTTAGTGTGGTTATTCCCCCTAAACAGGCGCTGCCCTTCGGGTTCTGCCTAAGGCCGATTTACGCTTTGTCGCCTACATGGATGGTGGTAAGGGGCGTGAGCAGGACGCGCAAGCTTTGCTCGGTTTTGACTTAGTTCACTAGGTTGCAAACCTCGCGCCGCGATTAAACCGTCCCTAGCTTGAACAAATTTTAATCCGCAAAGATAAACAGATCCTATTCTAATTTGATTTTAAGTGGTGGGGTAAGCTCACCACTTAAAATTGAGTAAACAATGAGCCTAAGCCGCTGATTTAGTATCTTGTAGATCAGTAATGTCTGCGGATTCGAGCACAGTTTGTTTTTCTGACCAATGAATTAATTCTATTCGGCCATTATCATTTTCGACTAGGGCGGTGCAGTTCTCTATCCAATCACCATCATTACAGTAGACAATACCATCAACAACTTTCAGCTGTGGGTGATGTATATGACCACAAATTATGCCATCCACTCCTTGGCGCTTAGCTTCATGAACCGCTGCCTTTTCAAAAGCCTCTATTGCTTCTCTAGCTTTATGGACACGTGCCTTTATCCATGAGGCGAGTGACCAATAGTGTCCACCAAATAGCCGACGAGTTCGATTAGTCCAACGGTTTAAAAATAACAGTAAGTCATAGCCTGCATCACCAACTAGGCTAATAAATTTGTTATACCGTGTAGCAGAATCAAAATCATCACCATGGAGCAGTAGAAAGCGTTTGTTTGCCGCTGTGGTGTGAATAAATTGCTGATGAACTTCTACACCAAATAATGTGTTGTTGACATAATAACGAAAAGTTTCATCATGATTACCGGGTATATAAATCACGCGTGTACCCGATTGGGCTTTACGTTGAATGTACGCTAATACTTCATAGTGACTTTGGTGCCAATAAAACTGTCGTTTCATTGACCATAAATCAACAATATCACCGACTAAATAAAGCGTGCCACAATCGATTCGGTTTAAAAAGTCTAATAGGTAATTGGCTTGGCAATCTTTATAACCTAGGTGTACATCCGATATCCATACTGCAGGGTAATACACATTTGACGTATTTTCTTTTTTATCCATTTCAGTTACTCGCGGTGTAATAATTACCACGTTAAATAAATATCATGACGTTAAAACGACACTTTTAATAACTATGCATGACATAAAATAACTAATTTACTCATAATCAGAACACATTCATCTTATTGTTTAGCCAGTTAATCGTACTCGCCTTTTTATTGATCAATTAGCTGTTACACTGCGTACCATAATGAAAATAATTATTAATTAGGTATTACTTTGAAACATCGTGTTCTTTTATTCATTCTTATTGGTATTTTAAGTAGCCTGAGCAAGCACGCTGTAGCTGCCAATGTCATCGTTAAAGCGGTTGAAATGGAACGTGCAAAAGAACAGGTTCAGGCTGTGGGTAATACAGAAGCAATCCGCTCTGTCATTTTATACCCGGCCGTAGGGGACCGTGTGACTGCGGTGCATTTTAAGCCGGGTGATAAAGTAACAGCAGGCCAAGTATTGTTGGAGCTTGATTCTCGCAGACAAAAAGCGGCACTTGAAGAGGCTAAAATCAAATTAGCTGACAGCCAGAGAATTCAAAAGCGCTTAATGCAAAGCCACGCTAAAGGCGCTGTTCCGCAAAGCGATTTAGATGATGCTAAAACTGTGACACAGCTTGCTAAAGTTACCTTAACTCAAGCTGAGACAGAGTACGAAGATAGGCAAGTTAGAGCGCCATTTGACGGTGTGATGGGACTGACTGATATTGAAGTGGGAGATAGAATCACGTCACAAACCGCTATTGCAAGTATTGATGACACACAATCTCTATATATTAATTTTGATGCCCCTGAATCTGCAATTCAAATGTTACGTAATGACGCCAGTGTATCGGTTATCCCGTGGCAAGGTAGTAAAAAGGTCAATGCTGAAATTGCGTACCTAGATTCAAGAATTAACCCGCAATCACGTACCATGCGTGTAAAAGCTAAGTTAAATAACGATAATAATGCTTACATTCCAGGAATGAGTTTTAGAGTTTACATTGAAGTTTTAGGTAATAATTATGCAGCAGTACCTGAAGCTGCATTACTCTGGGGCGCGACCGGTCCTTATGTATGGGTTAGTAAGGACAATAAAGCAACCCGAGTCGATGTTAAAATACAGCAACGCCTTGCAGGTAGGTTGTTAGTGTCAGGTGGCCTGGATGAAAATGACACCTTGGTTGTAGAAGGTGTGCAAAGACTGCGTCCACAGCAAGAGCTCACTTTTTTATCACCTATAGTAAGCGCTAAGGAGTAGGTATGAAACAGCAACCGCTGATGCAAGATTTGCCATCGATGGCAATCCGTAGACCTATCCTTATTGTTGTTCTGAATCTATTAATAATTATCGCGGGTATTGCAGCAATCGCAGGTGTCGAAGTGCGAGAACTACCTGACGTGGATCAACCCCGAATTACTGTTTCAGCGTCTTTCCCAGGAGGTTCACCAGAAACTGTCGACACTGAAGTGACCAGTAAACTAGAAGGTGCTGTTGCTCGCGTAAGTGGCGTTAAAACAATTCGTGCACAAAGTGAAGAGGGCAACGCGCGAATAGTTGTGCAATTTAGACCCGGTATTAATTTAGATGATGCAGCTAACGAAACGCGTGAATCTGTAGCGCGTGTGCAGCGCGAATTACCAGAAGAAGTTGAACGAGTATCAATCATTAAAGCAGATAATGATGCTGAAGCTGTTGTATCGTTAACAGTATCAAGTAATAGCATTGCACTTGAGGAATTAACTGAACTTGTTGAAGTTGATTTAGCGCCGCAATTTTTAACCATTCCAGGTGTTGCTGATGTTCGCCTAAATGGTGATCGTCAACGTGTATTGCGCGTAAGATTAGATCCTCTTAAATTAGCCAGCTTTAACCTAACAGTCCCTGATGTTGCACAAGTACTTCGTCAAGCTCCGTTTGATGTGCCAGCAGGGAGTTTAAAGTCAACCGATCAGCAAGTTATTGTGCGTGCTGATGCAACATCTATTACAGCGGAGCAAGTGAGCGATATGATAATACGTGATAACACACGTATAGGTGATATTGCTGCAGTATACTTCGGTCCTGCAGATCCGCGTTCGATGGTACGCTTAAATGGCCAACCTGTGATTGGTATGGAAGTTATTCGCCAAGCACAATCTAATACTATCGAGATATCAGATGAAGTACTTAACCTACTTGATAAAATGAGAACCCGTTTTCCTGAACTAGAATTTACATTAACCTCTGATGATGCCCAATTTATTCGTAGTTCTGTCGATGAAGTTATTAGCTCTCTTATTTTAACTATTCTATTGGTTATCGTTACGTTGTGGGTGTTTATTGGCTCGTGGCGCGCAACCTTGGTACCTGCATTTGCTATCCCTGTGGCGTTAGTTGGCTCTCTTGCGTTGATATGGGCACTTGGTTTTTCAATTAATATATTAACCTTACTGGCATTGGTATTAGCAACCGGTTTAATCGTTGATGATGCAATTGTAGTGAGTGAGAATATTCAGCGACAACGAGGGCTTGGGTTAGGCAGACGTGCAGCAGCTGTTATAGGTACTCGTGAAGTGTTTTTTGCTGTTATAGCGACCACTGCCGTGTTAGCAGCAGTATTTATACCTATTGCTTTTTTACCTTCAACAGCAGGGCGGTTGTTTAGAGAGTTTGGCGGGGTTTTAGCCGGTGCAGTTATTATCTCTAGTTTCGTGGCGTTATCTTTAGTGCCCGCGCTAACTTCAAAACTAAAATTAAAACAAGGCGGTTGGCATCCTTTTGCAAAACTAGGCCATTGGCTAGCAGGTGTTTATACTAAAACAATCCACTGGGTACTTGATCATGCTTGGGTAACACTCATTACGTGCTTACTGGTGGCAGGTGGTTCTGGTGCGCTGTATTTTAATTTGGAAAATGAACTTCTTCCAACTGAAGACAGAGGTAAAATACGTATATTTTCCCGTGGACCTGATGGTGTCGGGCTTAACTTTATGGATAGGCAAGCCATAAAAATGGAAGATATACTTCTGCCATTTGTTGAAAGTGGTGAAATAGAATCTATTTACACTGTGGTAGGTCAATGGGATCCGAACATTGTTTTTATTACAGTGCCACTCAAGCATTGGGACGAACGCCATTTTACACAACAAGAAATCATCAATAAAATTCGTGGTCCGCTGACGGGTATCCCTGGTGCTCCCGCATACCCTAATGGTTCAAATAGTTTAAACCTTCGTGGTCAAGGTGGCGGTATAGAATTGGCTTTATTAGGCCAAGATTATAAGCAGATATTTTCTGCCGCTCAGGATTTTTCAGCAAAGGTTGAACAGCAAATCCCAGGTGTGGGTTCTGTGCGTGTATCTTATCAGCCATCGCAACCTCAGCTACGTGTAAATATCGACAGACGTCGGGCTGATGAATTAGGTGTTTCGTTAAACGATATAGCGATTACTCTTCGTGCTGCTATCAATGGTGATGATGTGGCAGATTTAAATATTGGCGATCAATCTATCCCAATTATGCTGCAATCACAGAACCAAACAATTCGCGATCCCAGCGATCTTGCTAACCTTTATGTGAGCGCTAATAATGGACAGTTGGTGCCTTTGAGTAGTGTCGCTAAAATAACAGAGGAGGGCGTGGCAGCCGAATTAGAAAGACATGCTCAACGTCGTGCTATTGAACTCAGTATGGAATTACCAGAATCGATGACCATAGCATCACTTGTAACTCAACTTCGTGATATATCCCAACAAACTTTACCTGATGGGATAACGTTAGCTTTTAAAGGTGAAGCACTTACCTTTGAAGAAACGTCTAACGAAGTCTTTATGACCTATATATTGGCATTTTTAATTGTGTTTTTAGTGCTAGCAGCACAGTTTGAAAATGTGAACAGTGCAATTGTTGTTATGATAACAGTCCCATTTGGAATTACTTCCGCCATTTTAGCACTTTATTTAACGGGTACCTCGTTAAATATTTACTCTCAAATTGGACTCGTCATGCTAATTGGATTGATTGCTAAAAACGCGATTTTACTTGTTGAGTTTGCTGACCAATTACGTGATCAAGGCCTTAGCGTACGAAAAGCCGTTGAGCAATCAGCGTTGGTTCGATTACGTCCGATTACGATGACATTGATATCAACCCTATTAGGTGCATTGCCACTTATCTTGTCAACAGGGGCTGGTGCAGAAGCGAGAAACGCCATTGGGTGGGTTGTTTTCGGTGGTCTTGGGTTAGCGGTATTATTCACCCTTTATCTGACTCCTGTTATCTATCTTGGTTTGGCGCGTTTTACTAAACCTCGTGGCGATGAAACTAATCAACTTGCACAAGAGCTAGAGCAAGCTTGATCTATCAGGGTCTGTTGTCCTTTGCGGATTAAAATTTGTTTAAACTAGGGACGGTTTAATCGCGCTGCGAGGTTTGTAACCTAGTGGGCCAAAACCGAGCTACAAAGAGTAAATCGCCCCTAGGCTGAACCCGAAGGGCAGCGCCTTTTTACCATTGATTCTGCGTGATCGCCTATTTATGGGGAATACCACACCACATAGGCGCTGGCTGCCTAAATACCAAACAGACTACTGCAAATTTAACCTTGAAAGGTAAACAGACCCGAAATATTTTTAACGGCTATTTTTGTAAAAATAGTCGTTAAGGCTCACAATAGATGTAAAGCACTCAGTAGGATTAGTTTATGCAAGCCGAACATGTTGATATAGCCACGTTTCTTCGTGAACATGCACCATTTGATGAATTACCTGACGATGCATTAAATCAACTTTCAGGTGAAATAGAAGTTGCTTACTATCGTTCAGGTAGCCCAATTTTAAATTTGGGTGATGACATTAATGATTTATATATAATTCGCAGCGGGTCGGTAGAAATCTATCGCCGTGATGGAGAGTTATATAATCGTTTGACCGTCGGTGGAATCTTCGGCCAAATGGGATTATTAATGAACCGCAAAGTGCGTTACCCTGCAAAGGCTCTTGAAGATACTTTAGTGTATTGTATTGATGTGTCGGTATTTAATAGGTACTGCGATAAATATGAAGTGTTTGCTGACTTCTTTGAAGCAAGTGGCACAGTTAGATTGCACCAAGCCATTGTAGAGCAGGCTGATAGCAATGACTTAACAACAGCTAAAGTTAAATCTCTTCTTCATCGTGAAGCTGTTACCGTTGCAAAAGATGCCAGTATTCAAACAGTAGCGCAAATTATGACAAGTGAGTCAGTGTCATCTGTTCTAGTAACCGACTGTGATAAACTCGTAAGTGATGATCCTGAAGACGATGATGGTCAAGTAGTTGGTATAATTACTGATAGGGACTTAAGGACTAAAGTAATTGCACAAGGCAAAAGCTTTACCCTCACTGCGCAATCAATTATGCAAACTGACTTAATCCTACTTGATAGCAACGCTTATATATTTGAGGCGGTACTAGCCATGCTTAGGGATAATATTCATCATCTTCCCGTTGTGGTAAAGAAAAAGCCCATTGGTGTTATTTCGTTATCTGACGTTCTACGTTATGAATCACAAAGCAGTTTGCTGCTAGTACGTGGCATCCTTGCTCAGCAATCGGTTGAAGACTTAGCTTATTATGCACGCCAGCTGCCTAATGTTTTTGTACGTATGGTAAATGAAGATGCAAATTCACATATGATTGGCACTGCAATGGCGGTAATAGGGCGCACGTTTAAGCAGCGATTATTAGTATTAGCTGAAGAAAAGTTTGGCCCACCTCCTATTCCTTACTGCTTTATAGCATTAGGATCTATGGCTCGCGATGAACAACTCATCGTAACTGATCAAGACAATGCACTCATATTAGATAACAGTTTTGATGAGTCGTTGCATAATGAATACTTTCAAAAACTGGCGGATTTTGTCTGTGACGGATTAGCGCAATGTGGTTATACGTATTGCGACGGTGAGATCATGGCTTCGTTTAAAAAGTGGCGCTTAACAAAATCCCAGTGGCAAGCACAGTTTGCCCAATGGATTGCAGAGCCTAAACCTCAAGCCTTACTAAATAGTTCAATTTTCTTTGACTTAGATGGCGTATATGGGAAGTTAAAATGGGCAGATGAATTAAAACGGTTTATTTCTCAAGAAGGGCGGAAAAATAAACGTTTTCTTGTCAATATGGCGCATAATGCCCGAAATAGAACCCCTCCACTTGGTTTTTTTAAAGACTTTGTACTTGAGCATAACGGCCAACATAAACGTTCTATGAATTTAAAACGACGTGGTACAGCACCGCTATCAGATGTGATACGTGTGCATGCATTGGCTATCGGTTCTAGAAAGCAGAATTCTTTTGAGCGACTTGAAGATATTATTGAGTCTAAATTACTTCCGCAAGGAAAAGCGCAAGACTTAAGAGATGCACTGGAGTACATTGCTATGATCCGTATTAGGCATCAAGCGTGGCAAATTGAGCAGCTCAATGAACAACCTGATAATGACTTGGAACCCCATCTGCTATCACCATTTGAGCAACGAAATTTAAAAGAAGCTTTTGCAATTTTGGATAAAGCACAGAATTTTCTTAAATTTAAGTATTCTTCAAATGTGTCTCTTAAATAGTGAAGGAGGTTAAATGCTAAGTTGGCCAAATCGATATAAGCAGCTACAAACTCAATGCAAAACCAAACCGGTTCATGATTTTTATCAAAGCGCGATAGACAACCCAACAATGCCGATTAGTGAAGTACCTATGGTTGCGCTTGATTTTGAAACGACGGGTTTAGATTATTTAAATAATGATATTGTTAGTGTTGGACTAGTACCATTTAATACACAGCGTATTCGATGCCGTGACAGCCAACAATGGTTAGTAAAACCTCGACAAACTCTGGCTGAGGACTCAATAGTAATCCACGGCATTACACACTCTGAGGTAAATCAAGCCCCTGATTTTACCGAAATTATAACACCCTTACTCACTGCTTTATCAGGCAAGGTAATCGTGGTCCACTTTGCTGCCGTTGAACGGCATTTTCTTTACCATGCATTAAAAGAGCGGTTAAATGAAGGGCTTGAGTTTGCGGTTATTGATACAATGGAATTGGAAAAAAGGGCACTAAAAGCACGACAAGGTCTGCTAGGAAGAGTACTAAATAATAAGCTTGATTCAGTGAGGTTGGCGGATTCGCGTTCACGTTACTCTTTACCCGCTTATAACAACCACAATGCATTAACAGATGCCTTGGCTACAGCAGAGCTACTACAAGCTCAGTTGGCCTATCACTATCGCACTGATACACCACTAAGTGATTTATGGGTATAAAAAACGCCGCAATCAATGCGGCGTTCTTATTTGTAAGTGTTACTTAGCTTCTCGGTTCAGTCTTTAAACCCATCAATAAGCTTACACACATTAATAAAAGTACAACGGTAAAGGGCAGACCGGTCGAAACTGCAGCAGCTTGTAAAGCTTCCATTGCCTGCGTGCCTCCCACCCAAAGTAGAGTAGCCGCAATTGCTCCTTCAACTGATGCCCAGAAAATACGTTGCGGCACAGGCGCATCAACTTTACCACCTGCTGTGATTGAATCTATTACAAGTGAGCCTGAGTCCGAAGAGGTGATAAAAAATACCAACACTAAAACAACCGCAGTAAATGAAAGTAACTTAGCCATAGGTAGTTCATCAAACATTTCAAACATAGCTAGAGGCACTTGCGTTAAACCGTCAGTACCTAGCTTACCAATGCCACTGACAACTTGATCAATGGCAATACCACCATAAATCGACATCCACAATACAGTGACTAAAGTTGGGATCAGTAACACAGCAATTAAAAATTCTCTAATAGTACGTCCTTCAGACACACGAGCGATAAACATACCAACAAACGGTGACCAAGATATCCACCAAGCCCAGTAAAATACAGTCCAACCATGCATCCAGGTTTCATCCTCACGGCCATGAGGATTGCTCAGTGGAATGATATTCTCAACATACCCCATTACGGTGTTGGGTATATTACCAACAGCTGCTGCGAAACCAACAAGGCATACAAAAGTCATTAAGATAAATGCAATCAGCATGTTTACGTTACTTAGGAGTTTCACACCGCCATCAATACCACGGACAACAGAAATGATAGCCAACAATGTAACAACAGCAATAACCAGTATTTGTAAGCCAACACCAGATTCCATACCGAAAACATGATTAATACCAGCTGATGCCTGTTGTGCACCAAGCCCAAGTGATGTAGCTAAACCGAATAAGGTTGCTAATACCGCTAAAATATCAATGATATGGCCTGGCCAACCCCATGTTTTATCGCCAAGTATTGGATAGAAAATAGATCTAATAGAAAGCGGTAAGCCTTTATTATAAGTAAAAAAGGCAAGTGATAATGCTACAACAGCATAAATTGCCCATGGGTGTAAGCCCCAATGGAACATGGTTGCACCCATCGCTAGCTTTGCAGCCTCAGGGGTGTTAGGTGTGACGTTCAAAGGTGTTTCATACCAACCAGTAAAATATGCTACTGGTTCAGCAACGCCCCAAAACATTAAACCTATACCCATACCGGCTGCAAATAGCATTGCCATCCAAGATAAGCGAGAATGAGTTGGGCGTGCATTAATACCGCCTAGTCGAATTTTTCCGTAGGGAGAAAGGATTAGTCCTATACAAAACAATAGAAATATATTGGCAGACCACATTAAAAAACTATCAAAATGATTAATAATATCGAATTTAATACCATCTAAAGTAGATTTAGCAGTTTGAGGATCACTGACTAAAACAGCGATTAAAAAAATTAAAATTAATCCCGCACTTGTTCCAAAAACGGGATTATGAACATCAAAACCCCATTTCTGTACATTATCCTGACCGACAGTGTAATCAGTATTATCAATGCTATATTTGTCATGATTATCGCTCATGAAAAACCCCATTTGTTTATTTTGATTTGTATTAAGTTAAATTAGGTATTAGATTAAAAGTAAAGTTTGTATACAAACCTTTTACTAAAAAGAACGAACTAGGCTAAGTGTAGAAGTTCATCCGTCAATGTAAATAATTTAACCCTAAAATCATAATTTATATTAATTATTACTCTTATAGCTTACAGAAGTAGGTTAAATTTGTCATGGGGAGGGCAAAAATAAACGACAATTAAGATTTTTAGCTGCTTTTAAATGATAATTTGCTTAGTGTTGAGAGTATTCTTATTTTGATTAACTATAATTTATTAACGAAATGTTTAAATTTAATGGATAATATAGGTGAGTGTTATTTTGAATAAAGACTGCACAATGCAAAAGTTTGTGCAGTCTTTATAAAAATTATTGATGAATACAGCTATTTCGCATAAGCATCGTTGTGAATACCTGCGGCTCGGCCTGATGGGTCAGCATTATTTTGAAATGATGCATCCCAAGCAAGCGCCTCAGGTGTAGAACAAGCGACAGACTTACCATGTGGTACACATTTAGCTGCAGCATCTCCCGGAAAATGTGATTCAAAAATGGTGCGGTAAAAATACGCTTCTTTAGAATCAGGAGTATTGATAGGGTATTTGAACTTTGCATTTGCCAAATCTTGGTCGCTCACTTGTTCAGCGACATATTCTTTAAGCGTATCAATCCAGCTATAACCAACACCATCAGAAAATTGCTCTTTTTGACGCCATAAAACATCATCAGGCAAATAGCCGTCAAAACCTTCGCGTAAAATATGTTTTTCTATTTTACCGTCTTTACACATTTTGGCTTCAGGGTTGGTGCGCATTGCCACATCAACAAATTCTTTATCTAAAAATGGCACACGTGCTTCTACCCCCCATGCCGCCATAGATTTGTTTGCTCGTAGGCAATCAAACATATGTAATTTAGACACTTTACGATTAAGTTCTTCATGAAACTCTTGTGCATTTGGCGCTTTGTGAAAGTATAAGTATCCACCGAATAGTTCGTCAGCACCTTCACCTGAAAGTACCATTTTAATTCCCATGGCTTTAATTTGTCGTGCCATTAAATACATCGGTGTTGAGGCTCGAATTGTTGTTACATCATAAGTTTCTATGTGATAAATCACTTCTTTTAGAGCGTCAATGCCTTCTTGTATTGTGAAATGAATAGGGTGATGCACGGTTCCAATCATATCAGCGACTTTTTGGGCGGCGGCTAAGTCAGGCGAGCCTTCAAGACCGACTGAAAATGAGTGTAATTTAGGCCACCATGCGTCACTTTCGTCATTATCTTCAATTCGTTTTGCAGCAAAGCGTTGTGTAATTGCAGAGATTACAGATGAATCAAGACCACCAGAGAGTAAAACACCATAGGGCACATCACACATTAATTGACGTTTAACGGCTGCTTCTAATGCGTCTTTAACATCTTGTGCTTTAGCGTCATTGCTTTTCACGGCATCAAAAGTTTGCCAATCACGCGCATAATATGGGCGTAATTCACCATCTTTACTGTATAAGTAGTGACCTGGCGGAAATTCTTCGATATGTTTACAAATAGGAGATAACGCTTTTAATTCAGAAGCAACATAGAAATTCCCATGTTCATCATGTCCTGTATAAAGCGGTATAATGCCAATATGGTCGCGACCAATAAGGTATGCATCATTTTCTTCATCGTATAAGCAAAAAGCAAAAATGCCATTAAGATTGTCTAAAAAATCAGGGCCTTTCTCTTTGTAAAGCGCCAATATAACTTCGCAATCTGATTGAGTTTGAAAAGTAAAATCAGTCTTTAAGTCAGCAGCCAGTTCTTTGTGGTTATAGATTTCTCCATTAACAGCGAGAATATTTGTTTTTTCTGGATTGTATAATGGCTGTGCGCCACTGCTTACACCAACAATTGCCAAGCGCTCATGCACTAAAATTGCTTTATCAGATGAGTACACGCCAGACCAATCAGGTCCGCGGTGACGTAATAACTTTGACATTTCAATTGCTTGACTACGCAACTGTGTGGCATCAGACTTAATGTCTAATACACCAAAAATTGAACACATAGTAACTCCTCATTCCTATCATGTGTGCGCTTAAAACAGATTTGTTTTATACGCGAACTCTTGTTTTATCAGAAATAAATAACTAAGTCACATAGCTTTTACAATATTATTAGAATAATTTATGCACCACTATATTTGTGAATGCACTAAAGAGGGGAAAAATCTTTACTCTAGCCTGTGATGAGCCCATTTTATGAACGGCAAGCCAACTATAGGGATATTTAATTCACTATTTTGTATAGTAAGCGCACCAAGGTGGTGCGCATTAATAAAAATTTAATAGGCGTTATTTAATGCGATAGCAAGCTGTGCAAAGTGTGCTTCAATTTTTTTTTGTGCTTTAATCGCTGTTTGCATATCTACGTATTCGAAGCGGATAGTGTCACCTGGTTTTAGTTGAGCAAAGTGATACAAATCTGCACTAATGATAGTGCCAAGTAAGGGGTAACCCCCAGTTGTTTGTGCATCGTTCAGCAAAACAATCGGCTCACCATTTGGCGGCAGTTGGATAGAGCCTGGGTTAACTGCAAGTGATGGCAGGGAGTGACTATGTGATAATGTTGAATTTTCATTTGAAAGTCGTACACCCATTCGATTGCTTTGTGGTTTAACACGCCATTTAGTTTCACAAAATGAGCGTAAAGTATGTTCCGTTAGTAAGTCGGCATGAATGCTTGGGTGAACGCGAATCACATGGCGTTTTGGTGGTAATATGGCGCCTCTCTTAGGCCAGTCTTTATGATAAGGCTGGACTGGGATTTTATCGCCTTCTTTGAGTGCTAAGCCTGTCGTGCCACCAAACCCTGCTGCCAAGTCAGTTGAGCGAGAGCCCATTACGGGTTCACATAAGACGCCGCCTTTTACGCCAACATAGGCTCTAAAACCATTTCGAGCAGTCTTAAAGGTTAAAGTTTGTCCTTGCTTAATAGCATACGTCCAGCCAGGGTAGACTGGTTTGTCGTCTAATTGAGCCTGCATATCCGTGCCTATTAAAGCTATTACTGTGTCACATTTAAATAGTAACTTCGCAAGACCGAGTGTAATTTCTATCACTGCATCATCTATGTGGTTTTTCAATAAGGTGTTTGCCATTCTTGCTGCGAATGGGTCGATTGCACCTGACTGTGATACGCCGATATGTCGAAAACCAAATCTACCTTGGTCTTGAATACTCATTAATAAACCAGCTTTTAATACTTCTATCATGACAACGCCTCATCGGATATGAATTGTAATGTATCACCAGGTGCTATCTCACAAGGAGAAGTTTTTTGCCAATCGAATAAACTAAATTCAGTGTGTCCAATGATATGCCAACCACCAGGTGAATCAGCTGGGTAAATTCCTGTTTGATCAGCCCCTATAGCCACGGAGCCTTTTGGTACATGAGTTCTCGGCTCAGAACGTCGAGGTGTTTCAAGCTCAGTAGGTAAGCCGTGTAAATACGTAAACCCAGGCTGAAAACCTAAAAATAAAACGTGGTAAGTAACACTGGTATGTAATTCGATTACTCGCTGGGTTGATATACCGTGATGTTGAGCAATAAACTCAAGATCAGCCCCGACATTACCGCCATACTGAGTGATAATCTTATGATGCGTGCCTTTATTTTCTTCAATGTTTGTTGTTTCCCACCAAAGTAATAACTTTTCTTGCCATTGGTTACTATCATCTGAATTAGCTAAGTATAAAGTTAATGAGTTCATTGTTGGAACAATATCAATGAAAGCAGTTGTTGCTTTGCATCGCTTTGCTAAAGTCCATATCTTATTTTGAACTGATAAAAGGGGATCTTTTAGATGAGTAGCATCTAGAAACAGACTATGGGAACTAGTAGCAGTGATTTTAACATTTTGCTGTAAATTCATTACTTTGATACTGTAATTATTCATACTGCTAAACTAGCACAATAAAGACAATATGTTTACAGGAATAAAAATTGAACAATAGGACGGTCGGTCATACAATCTAACATAGTAAAAGCATGCACCAATATAAGCTACTGGTGCATGTATAAACTACTGATGCATGGTTAGTTATTTAATAACCATTCAGATAATAATCGAACTCCGAAGCCAGTGCCGCCAGGTGAAATTTCTCCTTTACCTTTTGTTGCTAACGCATTGCCGGCAATATCGATATGAACCCAACGCGTTTCACCTGCAAAATGTTCTAAAAAGCTTGCTGCTGTTGTAGCACCAGGACCGCTTGAGCCTATGTTCTTAAGGTCAGCTATGTCTGAACTTAATGCATCTTTATAGCCCAAAGGTAAACGCCATACGTTTTCATTTACCGCTTTGCCAGCAAATGTCAGCTCAGAGATAAGAGAATCATCATCAGAGAATATTGCTGCATAGTCATTGCCAACTGCTCTAATTTTAGAACCTGTAAGTGTTGCTACGTCAATCATGATTTCTGGTCTGAAGTGCTTTCTTGCATACCACATAGCATCACTTAACACTAAACGACCTTCAGCGTCTGTATTTACAATTTCAACGCTTAAACCTTCTGCGGTTCGAACAACATCACCAGGGGCTACAGCAAATTGTGAAACCATGTTAGCAGCCATGCCCATTACAGCAACCACGTTTTTATCGGCTTTCGCCAATGCCATTGCTTTTACTGTACCCAGTACAGCGGCAGCGCCTGCCATGTCAGATTTCATTCTGGCAATAGATGCGCCTGTTTTTATACTGTAACCACCAGAGTCAAACGTAATACCTTTGCCAACCAACGCAATAGGGCTGTCATTTGAACCTTTATAATGGGCAACAACTAAACGGGCACCTTGTTGGCTTCCACGGCCAACAGCTTCAAGCGCGCCCATTCCTAACTTTTTTAATTCTTTAGGTTCTAACACCGAGACAGTCACGCCAAGACTTTGTAGTTCTTTTGCAGCATTGGCAAAATCTACAGGAGTCATTTCAGTGGCTACTTCAGAGGTTAAATCACGCGCTAAAAAAACACCTTCTTGAATACTTTGTAAAATAGAGTATTGTGCACGGGTTTTATCGGTATCAGCAACGTCAAAAGCATAGCTTATAGTGGCACTGTTGGGCTCTTCTTTATATTTTTCAAAACGGTGATCTCTTAAATTAGCACCGTGGGCAAAGTTTGCTGCTAGCTGTGCGTTAATAGAGGTACCTTTTACGTCATCAAATATAACACTGGCAGAATTTATTTTATTTGCTAAAAGTTTAGCGTGAACATCTCCACCTAATTTTGCTATTGCTGCTTTATCAAGTTTCTCAATTTCACCTGTACCAACAACCAAAATACGTTCATGCTGACTACCTTTAGGGGCAATTACTTCTAATACTTCACCTACTTTTCCTTTATAGCCTTTAACGTCAACAGTATGAGCAAGGAGTTCATTTAATTGTTTATCTACCGCTTTGAATTGTACGTTATCGCCATCTTGGCTAAAAAATACAACTACGGTTTGTGCTGAACTATCAATTTCTGTCGAAAACTTAAACTTTGCCGCACTTACTTGCGTACTAGATGCTAGGGCTAGCGTTAAAGCTGAGGTTTTTAATATATTTTTCATGATCACACCAATATAAAATAAAAGTGCTTTTTACCTTATTTCGGTCTTCATATTAAGTTTTTCACGGTGAAGCTTTGATATAAAGCGACGAGTATAGATTTATTGTAAAAAGTATTTAGAAGCTTTAATGAAATTATTTAATTACTTATTTGGTCTATTTGAGTAGTTGTGGTCTAAGGAGCTAAATATTATGGGCAAGATGACAAAGTTAATACTGTGTACATCTTTAATAACAGTGAGCTTAACGGGGTATGCTTTAAACTCAAAAAACGACAGTCCAATGCAAGCAAGCCTGCATGTACAAACGTTGGTTTTGGGCTCGGGCTGTTTTTGGGGTGCTGAAAAACGATACGAAGCTTTACCTGGTGTTGTCAATGCTGTATCTGGTTATGCAGATGGTAGTGGCTTTAAAGCGACCTACAGCAATATAACGGCTCCATCAAGACGTTTTGATGAAAATAACTATGCCGAAGTTGTTCAAGTTACATACAATACAAACCGAATATCTACTGAAACGCTGCTAAAAAAATATTTTGAAAGTCACGATCCAACTCAACTAAATCGTCAAGGTAATGATATTGGTACTCAATATCGTTCAACTATTCTGACGAGCAATGAAGAGCAACTTGAGCTTGCAAATAATTTAAAACAGGAATATCAAACTTACCTATCTAAAGCTGGCTATGGCGATATTA
Organism: Pseudoalteromonas sp. RWi3; assembly: GCF_054960735.1. Lineage (NCBI taxonomy): Bacteria > Pseudomonadati > Pseudomonadota > Gammaproteobacteria > Alteromonadales > Pseudoalteromonadaceae > Pseudoalteromonas > Pseudoalteromonas sp. RWi3. Next base: position 23,300 of record NZ_JBHNYL010000001.1, on the reverse strand, counting down.
AAACCATAATTAAACCTTTAGGTACTTTCTATAAAGCTGAATCTTACCATCAAGACTATATTGCTAAAAACCCAGATGGATATTGCCCAGATCATTCGACGGGTGTGCTGTTTGACAAAGTAGATAAAGAAAAAATAGATAATAGCTCGCTGTTAATAGGCAAGCAGATAGTTATTATTGATTCAAACGACTACTGTCCTTATTGTGAGAAGCTTAAAAAAGAAGTAACTAATGATTACAAAGGTACTATTGCAATTACATACCGTAAAGCAGACGAACTCGATAAATTAACTATTTCTTCGCCTACTTGGGCTTCGCCAACGTTGATTTTTTTAGAAGATGGTAAAGAGGTTTTTTCACACCAAGGTTTTATTAACAGGCTAGATTTTTATAAAGTATTAGGCGCGTTTAAGCTAGGTGATAGCGAGGCTTACAAAGTTGCTTTTAATTCACGCACAGACAGCCCATTTTGTAAGGAATACGATATTTTTAAAAATACGCCGGATGGACAATTTGTAGATAAGCTCAGCGGTGAACCTTTATTCGATACCCAAGATAGATTCAAATCGGGCACCGGTTGGTTATCTTTTACACACCCGGTAAAAGACTCGGTAACAGAACACGAAGATAATAGTTATGGCATGCAAAGAATAGAAATCAGATCTAAATCCAGTGGTATTCATCTTGGTCATTTATTCCCAAAAGAAGGACCTAATAATCAAGATAGGTACTGCATTAATGCCACTGTTTTAGAATTCATACCTCGCTAAAATTAATAATTTAAGTTGCGTCAATAACAGACAAATGAACCTGGTTCTTCCTTTGCCAGGTACATTTTGTCATCAGCTTGTTTTATGATTGCATCAGTATCTAAGCTTTTACCAGGGGTAACGCCAGAAACCCCCATACTTAATGCATATTTAGGGTAGCTATTAGTAAACTGTTCAATGATACGATTACAAATAATCTCAGTTTGTTCGATGGCACAATCAGGTAAAATAATACAAAATTCATCTCCACCGTACCGACAGGCAAGATCAACCTCTCGAATACAACAGGTTAATACATTAGCAATAAACTTAAGTACCTCGTTGCCTTTTAAGTGACCTTCCTGATCGTTAATTTCTTTAAAGTTATCAACATCTATGTAAATAAAAGATAAGTTACTATCACGCCTTTTAGCGACGGCAAGCTCTCTTCTTAGCACATCTTGCATAGCACGTTGGTTGTAAATGCGGGTAAGCGGGTCAAGGCGTGTTTGTTCTTCTAATTGCAAAGTTCGCTCAGCTACTTTCATCTCAAGACTTTTAGCGTATTGCTCAGTCTTTCTTTTTGCTGACTCAATTTCACCCAGTAGGCTTCCAATATAGGTGTCGAATACCAGCGTTGTATCAAAGTAAAATAAATTTTCTAGTGTTGTTAATGTATCTTCTAACTCACAGGGGTCATCAATGTTATTTTTTAATACAGTAACAATTAGTTCTTTGAGTGTTTTTACTGCTGAGAGATAGAGTTTTGGCTCAACACCTATGCGTTTGTGAACCATGCCTATGCGTAATCGGTTATTTACGTAGTTACTGTCGTAACTCCCAGAAAATAAATCAATAACGTATTTACGTTGTGCATTTCTAAGACGCGTGAGCGTTTCCGCATCACCAATGAGTAAAGATATTTCATCAATTTCAGTTTGTTTTTCATAAAAATCATCAACAATTAAATCGATATTATCTTCAATGAGTTGCTTGTGCTCAGATATTTGCGAAAGGGAAGATTTAGTTAAGCTTAGTAATTCCATTCTATTGGCAATTTCAAGGTCACTAATCTGCATTTGCTCGAGTAACGTGGTATCAGTTCTACTCATGCGTTACTCCGCAGATGTCAAAAGACAATATTTGGGCTGTTTTCAACTTTATTCCCTCAAATTGATTGGTAACACAACAAGTTTAATTATCAATAGATAGCGCTGCTTAATACCTAACTAAATTAAATATTAGGATAAAAGTTAAAGAAGTAAAGTATTCTCTAAGAGTAACTTATTGAACTGGCATTATTTAAGATGTTTAAAGGTATCTAATATCCACTTTATGAATAATTCTAACGAAGCATTTGATTCGCTTGGTTCATGCTGGACTAAATAGTATTTATCTTTTGTTTTTAAGGGTAGGTCCGTAAAACTAAATAACCATTGCTCTTCAAACCACGTCTGGCTTATAGGCAATGGGATTAGAGCAATTCCCATACCTTGCTGAGCTGCGCGAGCAACACCAAACATACTGTCTACTTGAATAATTTGTTTAGGCGCAAAATCTTCTATGCCAGCATGTTCTGCCCATTGGTGCCAAGCCCATGGGCGTGCTTTATGTAATATTAATGGTACTTCATTGAGTGCTTGAAAAGGTGCATCTTTCCAAGCCTCCCAGTTTTGTTTATTACATGCCGGCGAATATGATAATGAAAATAGTTCGTGAACCACACCTTCAATTGGCTTAGAGGATGATAAAACAATTGATAAATCACTTTGTCTAGTCAGCTCTTTACGCGTTTTCATGGTGTTTAATTGTAAGTTAGTATTTGGGTGCTCGGTGGTCCATTCACTAAGTTTTGGCATTAATAGTTCACTGGCAAAAAATTCAGGTAAGGTGATACTAATATTTACATTTTCTTGTAGTTGACTAAATTCCGTTATGGTCTTTTCGAGTGCTTTTATCAAAGGTGAAACAGAATCATAAAAGTTTTTCCCTGCGGATGTTAACCGTATTGAACGCGTTTGACGCTCAAAAAGCTCAATACCTAGCTGCTCTTCCAATTGTTTAATTTGATGGCTCACAGCGGATGGCGTTAGGTAGAGCTGGTTGGCGGCTTCTTTAAAGCTTAACGTTCTTGCCGCAAAACAAAATGAACGTAACCCTCTGATAGGTGTTTGCATAGTCGATGTTAGTAATTCTCAATAAGGTTAGTTAAGCAATAAATAACCCAATTTGCAAAGACTTAGCCTTTTTAGTTAGTTAATAGGTTAATTTTTGCATTTAATAGTAAAAAACGAACATTTTACGGTTATTAAAAATACAATTTCGTGTGTATAAGGTTTTTAATTATTAAAAGATGATTTAATTTCATTATTAGTAACGTAAGTAACATTTAAACGATATAGCTATATTGGGGCAATAAATAATGTGTATGCTATAAATTGGTGCAGTGAATTTTAGACAAAAAAAATCCCTCGTAAGAGGGATTTTGGGTAACTCAGCGCCATTGGCACTGGGAATGAGGTCGGTACAGGGTGAGTCTGTCTGGTTTAAAAAACCATCTCAGGGACTTCACCATCAACAAGTAATTTACCTGCTGTTTTGCTAATTATTTCATCGACTGACACACCTGGGGCGCGTTCTAATAAATGAAATGCGCCGTCTTTAACTTCTAAAACGGCTAAATCGGTTACTATTTTCTTTACACAGTTAACACCGGTTAGTGGTAAAGAGCAACTTTCAAGAAGTTTTGAATCACCATGTTTACTTGCATGGGTCATAGTAACAATAATATTCTTTGCACCAGCAACAAGGTCCATCGCGCCACCCATGCCTTTAATCAGCTTTTTGGGGATCATCCACGACGCGATATTTCCGTTCTGGTCAACTTCAAATGCACCTAATACCGTTAAGTCTACATGACCACCACGGATCATTGCAAAACTATCTGCACTATTAAATATGGCAGCACCTGTTGCTGCTGTCACGGTTTCTTTACCCGCGTTAATCATATCAGCATCAACTTGGTCTTTTGTAGGGTACTGACCCATACCTAGTAAACCATTTTCAGACTGTAGCATAACCTCAATACCATCAGGTACGTAGTTAGCAACAAGGGTAGGGATACCTATGCCTAAATTTACGTAATAACCATCTTGAAGCTCTTGCGCAACCCGCATTGCGACTTGTTCACGTGATAATGCCATGCTCGTTACTCCTAATCGCTGGTGGTGATGCGTTCAATGCGTTTTTCAAAATTACCTTTGATAACACGGTTAACAAAAATGCCAGGGGTGTGAATTTGGCTCGGCTCGAGCTCTCCAGGTTCAACAATTTCTTCAACCTCAGCAATGGTAATTTTACCTGCTGTGGCTGCCATAGGATTGAAATTCATTGCGGTATGACGAAACACTAGATTGCCATAACGATCTGCTTTCCACGCTTTGACAATAGCAAACTCACCCGTAATCGATTCTTCAAGAATATAAGGGCGGCCGTCAAACTCCTTTACTTCTTTACCTTGCGCTACCGGTGTACCGTAACCTGTTGCAGTATAAAATGCTGGTATGCCTGCACCACCGGCACGCATTTTTTCAGCTAAAGTACCTTGAGGGGTAAGAACTACATCAATTTCACCATTTAACAGCTGCTGTTCGAATAATGCGTTTTCACCGACATAAGATGCGATAATTTTTTTAATTTGTTTGTCGTGTAATAAAATTCCAAGACCAAAATCATCAACACCGCAGTTATTTGATACCACGGTTAGATCTTTAGTTTGCTTACGCTTTATTTCGTTAATAAGCCCTTCTGGGATGCCACATAAACCAAAGCCACCGGCTATGATTGTATCGCCATCCTTTAAACCTTCCATTGCAGCTTCATAACTTGAAACTACTTTATCGAAACCGGCCATGGGCCCACTCCTTAATATGATTACGTCGTAAACCAATACATTAATTATTGGTCAGTAGATTGATTTTTTAAAGCTAATGACACTTTGCTCACAGGTTGTTTGTTTAATGCACTACAAATAGCCCAACCAGCGTTAACTAGTCTTTCTAAATCAATTCCATGCTCTATGCCAAGCCCTTGCAGTAAGTAAACAACATCTTCAGTGGCAACATTTCCTGACGCTCCCTTAGCATAGGGACAGCCGCCAAGCCCTGCTACTGCACTGTCAACCGTTGCTATTCCTCGGTTTAAGGCTGTGTAAATATTTGTGAGCGCTTGGCCGTAAGTGTCGTGAAAATGAACAGCTAACAATGATTTATCAATATGCGCTAACAATACATCAAATAAATCATCCACCTTTTTAGCTGTGCCTACACCTATGGTGTCACCGAGGCTTATTTCATAGCAGCCAAGGTCTAATAACATTTGACTCACTTCTAATACGCGTTGCGGGCTTATGTCGCCTTCGTAGGGGCAACCTAGTACACAGCTTACGTAGCCACGTACACGTATATTATGTTGTTTGGCAAATTCCATAACATCAGCAAAGCGGGCAATGCTTTGTTCAATTGAACAGTTGATGTTCTTCTGGCAAAAAGACTCACTGGTTGCTGTGAATATAGCAAACTCTTTTATGCCTACCTCATGCGCTGCTTGTGCCCCTTTTAAATTTGGTGTGAGGGCGGTTAAGTTATTATCTGGCAGATTTAGAGAGTTAATCACGTCACGCGAATCAGCCATTTGCGGCACCCACTTAGGTGATACAAATGCACCGGCTTCGATATCGCGAATACCTGCTGCTGCAAGAGCATTGATAAGTGACACTTTGTCTTGGGTGCTAACAGCGCTTTCATTTTGCAGGCCATCTCGCGCACCCACTTCTACAATTCGTACTTGTGTAGGCAATGTGTTACTCATCTGCGTTACTCTCATCTGTTACGATAGCAAGCAGGGCACCATGACTTACCAATTCACCTTCAGCAAAACAATAACTTTGCAAAATGCCATCGTGCGGTGCGTTGAGGGTATACTCCATCTTCATCGCTTCAATAATAACAACTGCATCACCTTTTTGAATTTCTTTACCGACTTCAACAAGGTGCTTAACCACAGTACCATTTAGAGGAGCTGCAAGCGGCAGAGCTTCACTTTCATGTTCACTTATAAAATGCTTATCGGTTAATTCAAACGTAGTCTGTAGTGCTTTGTACATCACCGTAATGGTGTTTGCTGTATTAACAACATGGCATGTATGCTTATCACCGTTTATAAACACCTGGCACAGGTTATTTTCAATTGTGCCAGTGGTTGTATAGTCAACTGAATCTAAGTGAATTGTGAAACCGTCATTTAACTTAGTCGCCGAGATAGGATTGTCACTAAAAGGTACAGTAATAATTGGGTCGCGGTTTAGCATAAAGCCCGATAGCTGATCCCAAGGGCTTACGCCATTGCTATTTAATTCTGCTAAATAGCAAAATGCAGCGATAACTTTGCTAAAAGTATTTAAATTAGCATCATATGTAATCAATGCATCGCCTTGCTCTTCAATAAAGTGCGTATCTGGTGCACCTTGTTTAAAGGTTTGATGATTGGCTAAGTTATGTAAAAAGCTGACGTTACAGCTAAATCCAGATAAATGAAATTGCTCAAGAGCAGTACTTAAACGCGAAAGCGCAGCAGCACGGCTATCATCATGGACGATGAGTTTTGCGATCATGGGGTCATAAAACGGGCTTATTTCATCCCCTTGTTTTATACCTGTATCTATACGTACAAACTCAGATTCAGCTGGTATATACAAGCCATCGAGCGTGCCAGAACAAGGAATAAAGTCATTGCTTGGATCTTCTGCATAAATACGCGCTTCGAAACTATGGCCTTGCAGTACGATATCAGATTGCTTTAAAGGTAGCGTGTTACCAGCAGCCACATTGATTTGCCAATTGACTAAATCAACTCCCGTGACCATTTCTGTTACTGGGTGTTCTACTTGTAAACGGGTATTCATTTCCATAAAGAAGAATTCATCGCCACACAGTAAAAATTCTACCGTACCAGCACCGCGATAATTGATAGCTAATGCACATCTCACCGCAGCTTCGCCCATCTCTTTTCGAAGTTCATCACTAAGACCCGGAGCAGGGGCTTCTTCTATCACTTTTTGGTGACGACGTTGTAATGAGCAATCGCGATCGCCTAAATACACGCAGTTACCGTGATTATCTGCAAACACTTGTACTTCAACATGGCGAGGCTTATTAACATAGCGCTCCAGTAATACCAGATCGTTACCAAAACCCGCAATGGCCTCACGTTGAGCTCCTTGCAATGCTGTTAAAAAATCTTTGGCGTGTTCAACGATCCGCATGCCCTTACCACCGCCGCCAAAAGCAGCTTTAATAAGCACAGGGTAGCCAATTTTATCGGCTTCAGCTTGAAGGAAATCGGGCTCTTGGTTATCGCCGTAGTATCCCGGAACTAAAGGTACATTTGCCGCAGCCATGATTTCTTTCGCACGCGTTTTAGACCCCATAGCTTCAATACTACTTGCAGGTGGGCCTATAAATGCAATGCTGTTTTGTTCACAGGCTTTTGCAAATTCACTGTTTTCTGATAAAAATCCATAGCCTGGATGAATGCAGTCGACGTTTGCATCAAGGGCAACTTTAAGAATTTTATCAGCTACTAAATATGAGTCTTTACTCGGTGCTGCACCGATATGATAAGCTTCATCTGCTAATTTAACGTGCTGAGCATGTTTATCTGCATCGGAATAAACCGCCACTGTGGCTAAGCCCATCTGTTTTGCCGTACGCATAACGCGACAGGCAATTTCGCCTCGATTAGCAATAAGAATTTTTTGTAATGATTGAGTGCTCATGGTGAATCCTATGCTTGCCAACTAGGTGGACGTTTCTCGAAAAAGGCAGTTAAACCTTCTTGGCCTTCTTCAGATACCCGAATATGTGCAATACGTTCAGCAGTTAGGTTTATTATTTGGCCATTTATCTCATGACCTGCGACATCATTAATTAGCTGTTTAGCAGCACGAACCGCAACAGGGCCATTGTTAATGAGTGTTTCAAGTAGTTGATCAACGGCACAATCAAGTTTGCCTGTAACTTGATGCACTAAACCAAGCTGCTTTGCTGTGTGGGCATCAAAGATTTCGGCAGTTAAAAAGTATCTGCGTGCTGCACGTTCACCTATCGCTTTGATAACGTAAGGACTGATCACCGCAGGTATTAGCCCTAGTTTGACTTCACTTAGGCAAAACTGGGCATTATCTTGGCAAATTGCAATGTCACAACAGGCAATTAAACCCAGTGCGCCGCCAAATGCTGCACCTTGTACAGCGCAAATGGTGACAAGCGGACTAGTTGCTAAAACATGCATTAATTTTGCAAGCTGTTTTGAATCAGCTAGGTTTTCAGCAAAATCGTTGCCAGCCATAGATTTCATCCAGTTGAGATCGGCACCGGCTGAAAAATGTTCCCCTTCAGTTCTAAGTACAAGGGCACGTACATCTAGCGTATTTGCATGTTCAATGCATTGGATAAGCTCATGAATAACATGATCGTTAAAAGCATTACGCTTTTCTGGGCGACTTAAAACGAGTACAGCCACATTTGATTTAGTTATTTGTAGTGTTACTGACATACTCACTTCCTTACATTCTAAAGACGCCAAATTGCGAATCTTGTTTTGGTGCATTAGCCGCTGCAGTTAATGCCAAGCCAAGAACATTACGTGTATCAGCAGGGTCGATTATACCGTCATCCCATAAACGAGCGCTTGCATAATACGGATGGCCTTGCTGCTCGTATTGATCAATGATTGGTTTTTTAAATTCACTAATTTGTTCATCAGTCATACTATGACCTTTTCGCGCTAAACCATCTTGTTTGACTTGCGCCATTACACCCGCAGCTTGTTCGCCACCCATTACTGATATACGGGCATTAGGCCACATCCACATCATGGTTGGTTCAAAGGCACGGCCACACATACCGTAGTTGCCAGCACCGTATGAGCCACCTATTAATACGGTAAACTTTGGTACATCAGCACAAGACACGGCCATCACCATTTTGGCACCATGTTTTGCGATGCCTTCTGCTTCGTACTTTTTACCCACCATGAAACCGGTAATATTTTGTAAAAATACTAAAGGGATATTGCGCTGGGCACAAAGCTGTATAAAGTGCGCACCTTTTTGTGCTGATTCACTAAATAAAATGCCGTTGTTTGCCACAATGCCCACAGGGTGGCCATATATTTTGGCAAAGCCAGTTACCAGAGTGTCACCAAAGTAACGTTTGAATTCATCAAACGATGAATCATCTACTGTTCGTGCGATGACTTCACGCACGTCAAATGGCTTTTTAAGATCAGTACCTACAATGCCATATAGCTCGTTGATGTCGTATCGAGGTGTTTTAACTTCATTCAGTAAAGGTTGAGTAGGGCGCTGATAATTAATGCGCTCAATACATTGACGTGCAATTGATAATGCATGGCTATCATTTTCAGCGTAATGGTCTGCTACACCCGAGGTTTTACAGTGTACATCTGCTCCACCGAGTTCTTCTGCTGTAACTTCTTCACCCGTCGCGGCTTTAACCAAAGGTGGACCTGCTAAAAATATGGTGCCTTGCTCTTTTACAATGATACTTTCATCAGCCATAGCCGGTACATATGCGCCGCCTGCTGTACATAGGCCCATAACCACCGCAATTTGTGGAATACCTTTACCTGACATTCTTGCTTGATTGTAAAATATGCGGCCAAAATGCAGTTTATCTGGAAATACATCGTCTTGCTCAGGCAGATTTGCGCCGCCTGAATCCACTAAATAGATACATGGTAAGTGGCAACGCTCAGCAATGTCTTGCGCCCGTAAATGCTTTTTAACTGTAAGAGGGAAGTAAGTGCCGCCTTTAACTGTCGCGTCATTGGCTATGATCATACACTCAACACCTTTTACGCGGCCAATACCAGCAACAACACCCGCACAAGGTATGGCTTGATCATAAACACCATAAGCTGCAAATTGTGATATCTCTAAAAATGGCGAGCCTTCATCTAGTAAGGTGCTTATACGATCACGAACAAAAAGTTTACCTCGGCCTTCGTGGCGCTCTATTAGTGCTGTGCCACCACCTTGGCTTATTTCTTTTACTTTGGTGCGTAAATCATCAACTAACCCAGCCATGTTTTGCTGATTTTGTAGAAACTGTGGATCATGTGGATTAACGCTAGATTTTAAAATAGTCATCGCGTAGGCCCTTATCTGCTTTCAGTGAAAAGTTCACGGCCAATAAGCATGCGGCGAATTTCTGAGGTCCCGGCACCAATTTCATAAAGTTTTGCATCACGTAGTAGGCGGCCCGTTGCATATTCGTTTATGTAGCCATTGCCACCAAGAATTTGAATTGCGTCCAGTGCCATTTTGGTTGCCAGCTCTGCTGCATATAAAATCGCGCCAGCGGCATCTTTACGGGTTGTTTCACCACGGTCGCACGCTTTAGCAACGGTATATACATATGAACGAGCGGCGTTCATTTGTGTGTACATATCGGCAACTTTACCTTGAATGAGTTGGAACTGACCTATTGGCGTGTCAAATTGCTTACGTTCATGTATGTAAGGAACCACAATGTCCATGCAGGCTTGCATGATTCCAAGAGGGCCTGCTGCAAGTACTACACGCTCATAATCAAGACCGCTCATCAGTACTTTAACGCCTTCGTTTAAATTACCGAGAATATTTTCCTCTGGGACTTCGCAGTTTTCGAATACTAATTCGCAGGTGTTAGACCCGCGCATACCGAGTTTGTCGAGCTTTTGTGCAGTTGAAAAACCTGGGAAGCTACTTTCAACGATAAAAGCAGTAATGCCTTTAGCACCGGCGTTTAAATCTGTTTTAGCGTAGATAACTAAGGTATCTGCATCTGGGCCATTGGTGATCCACATCTTATTACCGTTCAGAATGTATTTATCGCCTTTCTTCTGTGCTTTTAGTTTCATTGATACTACATCAGATCCAGCATTGGGTTCACTCATTGCCAAGGCACCAATGTGTTCACCACTAATTAATTTCGGTAAGTATTTCTCTTTTTGGGCTTGAGACCCATTACGATTTATTTGGTTTACACACAGGTTTGAATGCGCACCGTAACTCAAGCCAATAGATGCACTTGCTCGGCTTATTTCTTCCATCGCGATTACATGCTCTAAGTAACCAAGCCCAGCTCCACCTAACTCTTCTGGTACTGTCATGCCTAATAAACCCATTTCGCCAAGTTGTGGCCAAAGTTGGTTAGGAAACGCATTATCAAGGTCGGTTTTTTCAGCTAATGGGGCGATTTCTTGACTAGAAAAGCTATTAACGTGATCACGGATCATATCTGCTGTTTCGCCAAGGCCAAAGTTCATTTCTTTATATAGTGAAATAGTGCTCATGATTCATTCCTGTGTGAGAGTCTGTTAATGAATTTTTATAATGTAGTAGTGTTAGTTATTCATCTAAATTATTTAAGGTATCGCGACAACGTCGTTCTGCCGTAACAAGTTCCATCAAGACAACTTTAATATCGTCCATTTGTTGGCTTAGGTCGGCTTTTTTGTCTGCAATTAAATCAAGCATAGTAACCAGTTGTTTAGCACTTGATTTGTCAGCGTCATAAAGTTCAAACAAACGTCCGGTTTCAGCAAGTGTAAATCCTAGGCGCTTACCGCGTAGAATTAACTTCAAGCGGACTTTATCGCGCTTAGAATAAATGCGAGTTTGCCCATTGCGTTCAGGAGAAATCAAGCCTTGATCTTCATAAAAGCGGATAGAGCGCGTAGTAATATCAAACTCTTTAGCTAATTCACTGATACTAAATGTTTGTTCATTACTCGCAGGCTCAGTAGCTGAACTTGCAAAGTTTGTTTGATTATCTGGATTCATAGTGTTTTTACCTCATTCGAATAACACCAATATAAGTGAAGTTTACGTAAAGGTAAAGTGGATTGTGGAAGTTATACTTTAGACGTAGGTGTTAAGTGTGTTGGTTTGCAAGAACAGCATTGTTTATAGGTGCTGTAGCCGAGTTGTTTGTTAATTACTACACTAAAATAAAGATAAGTTTACACTTTTGTTGGGCGCAAAAACCTTGATTTTAGATTTACGTTGGCGTAAACGTAAATATTATGTATGCTCATATGCAGATTATAAACGTATTGTATGGCTTATCTTGAAACACAATGAGAGTGCCAATTACTAAATGGAGCCTTTTTATGACTACCGAAGCCGTTGTTATTGTAGCAGCTAAACGCACCCCAATGGGTGGTTTTATGGGAGCCCTTAGCGGTGCAGACGCCACAGAGTTAGGTGCAACTGCTATTGCTAGTGCACTAGCTGAAGCTAGTTTAAACGACAGTGCAATTGATGAAGTTATCATGGGTTGTGTATTGCCTGCAGGTTTAGGACAAGCACCTGCACGCCAAGCAATGCTTAAAGCAGGCTTAGCCCTTACTACCGGCGCAACGACAATTAATAAAGTGTGTGGTTCAGGTTTAAAGGCGGCTATGTTAGCGCATGACCTGATTAAAGCAGGCTCAATAAATAGTGCCATAGCGGGTGGCATGGAAAGCATGACTAATTCGCCATACTTTATTCCAAAAGCGCGCGGCGGTATGCGAATGGGTCATGGCGAAATCAAAGATCATATGATGTCTGATGGATTAGAAGATGCATATGATAACAAAGCTATGGGTTGTTTTGCGCAAGATACAGCGGATGAATACGGTATCGGCCGTGAACAGATGGATGAGTTTGCACTCTCTTCTTTAAGTAAGGCAAATGCTGCGATAGATAACGGCAGTTTTCATGCTGAAATTGCCCCTCATACCATGCAAACTCGTAAGGGAGACTTGAAAATCAGTGTAGACGAACAACCTGGCAATGCTCGTCCTGATAAAATTCCTAGTCTGCGTGCTGCATTTAAAAAAGACGGCACAATTACCGCTGCTAACTCATCATCAATTTCAGATGGTGGAGCTGCATTAATTTTAATGAGCGAATCGCATGCTAAATCCCAAGGTTTAACACCACTTTGTAGAATTGTTGCGCACAGCACGCACTCACAAAAACCCAGCGAATTTACTATGGCACCGGTTGGCGCAATGAATACGTTGTTAAACAAAGCTGGTTGGTCAACTGATGATGTCGATCTTTGGGAAATCAATGAAGCATTTGCGATGGTCACTATGTTGGCCATCAATGAAATGAAGCTCGATGCAAAAAAAGTTAACGTCAACGGTGGTGCTTGTGCACTTGGTCATCCAATTGGTGCAAGTGGTGCACGTATATTGGTTACACTTATCCATGCGCTTAAAAACCGAGGCCTTAAAAAAGGTATCGCTTCATTGTGTATTGGTGGCGGTGAAGCCGTAGCACTCGCAGTTGAAGCAATTTAACAACTCATTTTTATAAACTTATAGCCGCAGGCCATTTTAATAACAATTTACTGCGGTTTAATTATCACCCTCTGGGGAGGAGTGCACTATGCACCAAGTACCATTATTCATTAACGGCGAATTTATTCAATCAACATCAGATCAACTTATTGATGTTATTAACCCTGCAAATCAAGAAGTACTAGCCCATGTTCCATGTGCCACCGATGCTGAAATGGATGCTGCAATTGAGTCAGCAAAAGCAACATTTAAAACATGGAAAGACGTGCCGATAACTGAGCGTGCTCGCATTATGATGAAATATGCAGCATTACTTAAAGAGCATCACGATGAGCTTGCTACCATTATTTGCCATGAGCTCGGTAAAACATTCGAAGATGCTAAAGGTGATGTTTGGCGTGGTATCGAAGTGGTTGAACAAGCAGCAAACGCACCTTCATTAATGATGGGCGAAACCATTGAAAACGTTGCGCGTAAAATTGATACTTACTCATATATGCAGCCATTAGGTGTATGTGCAGGCATTACGCCATTTAACTTTCCGGCGATGATCCCATTATGGATGTTCCCACTAGCAATCGTATGTGGAAACACGTTTATTTTGAAGCCATCAGAGCAAGATCCACTAACGCCAATGCGTTTGGCTGAATTATTTGTTGAAGCAGGAGCTCCAAAAGGTGTTCTTCAAGTTGTTCATGGGACTAAGCCTCAAGTTGATCGCCTACTTGAAGATGATGCGGTACGTGCTATTTCTTTTGTTGGTTCATGTGGTGTTGGTGAATATATCTATTCAAAAGGAACAGCAAATCTTAAACGTGTTCAAGCGTGTGTAGGTGCTAAAAACCATATGGTTATTATGCCTGATGCCAGTCGCTCACATGTTGTTAATAACCTGGTTGGTGCCTCTGTTGGTGCTGCTGGTCAACGTTGTATGGGAATCTCTGTTGCTGTATTTGTTGGTCAGGCCAAAGATTGGGTTGAAGATATTAAAGCAGGCTTTGCCAATGTTCGTCCTGGAGCTTGGGATGACAAAGACGCCGCTTACGGCCCGCAAACATCTGCAGCGGCTAAAGCACGTATTTTATCACTGATCCAAAGTGGTAAAGATCAAGGCGCTACATGCTTAATTGACGGCTCTGATTTTACTGTTGAGGGTTACGAAAAAGGGAACTGGGTTGGTCCAACACTATTTAGTGATGTAACAACAGACATGGATCTTTATAACGAAGAGATTTTTGGCCCAGTACTGGCGTGTATGTTTGTTGACACCCTTGAAGAAGCTATCGAACTTATTAATAACTCTCCATACGGAAACGGTACATCGTTATTTACTTCAAGTGGTGCGGTAGCGCGAAAATTCCAACATGAGATTGAAGTAGGTCAAGTGGGTATTAATGTACCTATTCCTGTTCCACTGCCTTTCTTTTCGTTTACTGGTTGGAAAGGTTCTTTCTATGGTGACACACATACATATGGTAAACAGGGTATTCGTTTTTATACAGAAACAAAAACAATTACATCTCGTTGGTTTGAAGATGATATTGCTTCAGGTCCTAACATGAGTATTAATCTTAAATAATAAAAATAGGGGCGCAAAGGAAACTTCACACACAATGATGCCTTTGTAGCCCTTTTATCTATTTTGACAACATATAAAATATAAAGAGGTCTTCCATGGACTTTAATTTAACAGAAGATCAGCAAGCATTTGCTGAAACAGCCCGCCAATTTGCACAGTCAGAGCTTGCCCCTAATGCTGCTAAGTGGGACCGTGAGCATATATTCCCAAAAGATACTATCAAAGCAGCAGGTGAGCTTGGTTTTTGTGGTCTATATACACCAGAGGAAGCTGGTGGATTAGGTTTATCTCGCCTAGATTCAAGCATTATATTTGAACAACTCGCAATGGGTTGCACTGCAACAACCGCGATGCTGACGATTCATAATATGGCAACTTGGATGATTGCTAGTTTTGGCACAGAGTATATTAAGAATCAATATTGCGAACAGCTCGTTATGGGTGAGTTATTAGCTTCGTATTGTTTAACTGAACCAGGCTCAGGGTCGGATGCAGCCTCATTAAAAACTAAAGCAGTAAAACAAGGCAATGAATACGTTATAAACGGCTCTAAAATGTTTATCTCTGGTGCCGGTGAAACTGAAGTACTTGTCGTTATGGCACGCACAGGGGATGAAGGTGCAGCAGGTATTTCTGCATTCGTAGTACCTGCAGATGCTAAAGGAATTGAATACGGTAAAGCTGAAGAAAAAATGGGCTGGAACGCTCAACCTACACGCTTAATCAGTTTTGAAGATGTACGTATACCCGCTGAAAACTTACTAGGTTCTGAAGGTGAAGGTTTTAAGTTTGCAATGCAGGGTCTTGATGGTGGACGCATTAATATTGCGACATGTTCAATTGGTACAGCTCAAGCTGCACTTGAAACAGCTCGCGAATATTTAAAAGAACGTGAACAGTTTGGGAAACCGTTGGCTGCATTTCAAGCACTGCAATTTAAAATTGCAGACATGAACACTGAACTTGTTGCAGCCCGCCAAATGGTTCGATTAGCGGCTTTTAAGCTTGATACTGGTGATAGTGAAAAAACTACGTATTGCGCAATGGCTAAACGGTTCGCTACAGATGTTGGCTTTACTGTTTGTAATGAAGCGCTGCAAATCCATGGTGGCTATGGTTACATTAAAGAATACCCGCTAGAGCGCCATGTTCGAGATGTTCGCGTTCACCAAATTCTAGAGGGCACAAATGAAATTATGCGGGTGATCATTGCTCGTCGTATTTTAGCACAATCAGCAGCTGATATTTTATAAGGAGCACATCATGTCAAACCCAAGTATTGATTTAACCATTGAAGGTCACGTAGCAATTTTAACCATGTCAAACCCGCCAGCAAATACCTGGACTCAAGACACGTTAATCGCTTTGAAAAATAAAGTAAACGAGCTTAATGATAATAAAAATATCTATTCCTTGGTGATCACAGGGGAAGGTGAGAAATTTTTTAGCGCCGGTGCTGATTTAAATGTATTCGCGGATGGCGATAAAGGTGTTGCTGCAACAATGTCAAAAGTATTTGGTGATGCATTTGAAGCATTATCTGACTTTCGAGGCGTATCTATTGCGGCGATTAATGGTTATGCCATGGGTGGTGGACTTGAGGTAGCTTTAGCATGTGATATTCGTATTGCTGAAGAACAAGCTCAAATGGCGCTACCTGAGGCAAAAGTTGGTTTATTACCTTGTGCAGGTGGAACACAAAATCTATCGTGGCTAGTCGGAGAAGGCTGGGCTAAGCGAATGATTTTATGTGGTGAGCGCCTAAAAGCAGATAAAGCATTACAAATTGGGCTAGTAGAAGAAGTAGTACCACAAGGCGAAAGCTTTGCGAGTGCTTTAAAACTTGCAAACCAAGTTGCTGATCAAAGTCCTGTAGCTGTAAGCGCCTGTAAGTTACTCATTCAAAAAGGCCGTACTCAACCTATGGCTCATGCTCTCCCTTTAGAGCGTGAGTTATTTGTTAGTTTATTTGATACAGAAGATCAGCGCGAAGGGGTTAACGCCTTTTTAGAAAAACGAAAAGCAAATTGGGTGAATGGCTAATGGTTGATTTAGTGCAACTTAATAATCATGACTCGCCAGTGCTGTTTGAAACAGCGACTGCTACGAATGGTTCTTTAATTGGCATCGCTACGCTTAATTCTCCTAAATCATTAAATGCCCTTAATTTTGACATGATCAAACTGTTAGAACCGCAGTTAAAAGCGTGGGCAGATGATGATGATATCGCGATGGTGATGCTAAAAGGTGCAGGTGATAAAGCATTTTGTGCAGGCGGAGATGTAGTGAGTCTTCATACCGCTATGAGTTCAAATGAGCCTAATAGTTTAATTGAAGATTTCTTTACGCAAGAATACCGACTTGATTACCTGATACATTGCTACGAAAAACCTTTTTTAGTGTGGGGTAATGGTATTGTTATGGGTGGTGGCTTAGGTTTGATGGCAGGTGCTAGTCACCGAGTTGTCACTGAGACATCACGAATTGCCATGCCTGAATTAACGATAGGATTATACCCTGATGTTGGCGGCAGTTACTTTTTACATAAAATGCCAGAACATATTGGGTTATTTTTAGGCTTAACAGCGGCTTCCATTAACTGTGAAGATGCGATGTTTGTCTCGTTAGCTGATCATTTCGTTAATAGCGAAAAATACAACTTATTACTTGAACAGTTAGTTACGACTAAGTGGGGCAAAACAGCGTCATTAAATCATGAAAAATTAACAGGCTTATTAAACGAGCTCGACCAATTATCAGGACGTTTACCTAAAGGGAATGTTAAAGCTAATTTATCAGCAATTCAAAAACTTGGCGATTTCACCTTATTAAAAGAGAAAATCGATTATATCTTAAATCTCCAAACTGAGGATAAATGGCTGACCCGTGCGCAAAAATCATTGAAGCATGGTTGTCCTCTAAGCTGTGAATTGGTAGCACGTCAACTTGAAAATTCAAAAGGTAAAAGCCTAGGTGAGTGTTTTCAAATGGAATTAGATATGTCCGTTCGCTGTGGTGAAGTAGGTGAGTTTCAAGAAGGCATTCGCGCGCTATTAATTGACAAGGATGGAAGTCCTAATTGGCAGTATAAAGCAATTGAGCAAATCCCAAGTGATATTATTGATAGCTTTTTTAACTCACGCTGGGATGAGAAATCTCATCCATTAAAACAACTTACACAAGGATAATGTTATGTCTCTTTCAATTGGCTTTATTGGCTTAGGTAATATGGGCGGCCCTATGGCTGCTAACCTTATCAAAGCAGGGCATGCTGTTAAGGTGTTTGATTTGAGTGCGCCAGCAGTAAGTCACCTTGTTGAGCAAGGTGCATCAGCGGCAAAAGATGCAAAACATTGTGCAACAGATGTTGATGTATTGATAAGTATGCTTCCTGCAAGCAAACACGTTAAATCACTTTACCTAGGTGAAACGGGTTTAATTAATATTTTAGCTAAATCAACACTAATCATTGATTGCTCAACAATTGATGCAGCATCAGCTAGAGAGGTCGGTGCTGAGCTTGCAGAGCAAGATATCGCCTTTGTTGATGCCCCGGTCTCTGGTGGTGTTGCTGGCGCCACTGCTGGTACTCTTACCTTTATAGTGGGCGGTGCAGTGTCACACTTTGAAAAAGCGCAGCCAGTCCTTAGTGACATGGGTAAAAATATTTTTCATGCGGGTGATATTGGCGCAGGTCAAGTCGCTAAAATATGTAATAACATGTTATTGAGTATTTTGATGGCAGGCACTAGCGAAGCGATTCAAATGGGTATCAATAATGGTTTAGACGCTAAAGTATTAAGTGACATTATGACAGCAAGTTCGGGACGAAATTGGACACTTGAACTCTACAACCCATGCCCAGGTGTTATGAATACGGCCCCAGCAAGTAATGATTACAAGCCTGGCTTTATGGTCGACTTGATGGCTAAAGATTTGGGTCTTGCTATGGAAGCCGCTCAGCAAAGTAACTCATCAACCCCTATGGGTTCTATGGCTAAAAACTTATATACCATGTTGCAACATCAAGGTGTTGGTAGCGAAGATTTTAGTGCCATTTTTAAACTATTCTCAAAGGAGTAATCGGTGGAAATTAAAAATAATACGGTTGTTATTACAGGCGGTGCTCAAGGCTTAGGCTTTGCTATGGCGCATAAGCTTGCTGGATTAGGTGCTAATATAGCGCTGATTGATATGCAACAAGAACTTTTAGATGCTGCAGTTAAAGAGCTAAGTAACTATGGTGTTACCGTAAAGGGCTATGTTACAAACGTTACTAACGAAGAAGAAGTTGAAACTACCTTTAATAAGATAAATACTGATTTTGGTCAAATTGGTGTACTTATTAATAATGCAGGTATTTTGCGTGATGGTATGTTCATAAAAGCGAAAGAAGGTAAAGTTGTTGCTAAAATGGCGCTTGACCAATTTAAATCAGTGATTGATGTAAATTTAACAGGTGTCTTTTTAGCTGGACGCGAAGCTGCATCACACATGGTTGAGTCTGGTAAAGGTGGAGTCATCATTAATATGTCAAGTGTTGCCCGTGCGGGTAATATTGGTCAAACAAACTACGCAGCATCAAAAGCGGGTGTTGTTGCAATGACAACCGGGTGGGCAAAAGAGCTGGGTCGATTTGGTATTCGAGTAGGTGCTATTGCCCCTGGTGTAATACGCACAAATATGACAGATGCAATGAAGCCAGAAGCTAAACAGCGTATGTTAGCTGTTACACCCGTAGGGCGCTTTGGTGAGGCTGATGAGATTGCTCACACTGCTCAGTATATTATTGAGAACGATTTCTTTACCGGTCGAGTTGTGGAAATTGATGGGGGCATTCGCCTTTAAATAAATATGTTAAACTATGGGTGTTTCATTTTATTTGGAACACCCCAATACATTTTATCTTTTCTAAATTGCATATTTAACATCTCTGTGTATTGCTAACCCCCTAAACACCTTCTATTATTATATTTCTCGTAAAAGTATAGATTACGTATTCTGTATATGGGGATCCAACCTTAATGATAGAAATAACAGAACAAGTGTTATCAGATATAAACAGAAACTTTATCATCCCGCCTAAACCGCAAATTTTAAGTGACTTGCAAGATCTTGCAGCAAAGGAAGATCCTGCCTTATTTGAAGCCGCAGATATTATTGTTAAAGATTTAGCTATATCTGCAGCTATATTAAAAATAATTAATTCTCCTGCTTATGGATTATCTAGAACTGTCTCAGATATAAAACAAGCCATTATGTTCCTTGGTTGGGATGGGGTGAATTCGCTTGTCCAAGGGTTAAAATTGAAGCAAATGTTTTCAACAGACAATAGCTGCATTAGCCTTGAACGATTTTGGGATACTTCAACAGAGATTGCACACGTAAACATGATAATTGGGCAACGGTTTAAAAATAAGGTTTCACTTGAATCGCTATATACTCTTGGGCTTTTTCATGATTGCGGTGTTCCACCAATGGCTATCAAATATGATAATTATGTAAAAGCACTGCATCATGCAGATAGGACAAATAAAGAAACTATTATTGAAATTGAAGAACGTATGTTTAAAACCAATCATGCGGTAATAGGTTATTATTTTGCTAATAGCTGGCATTTACCAAAAGAAATTTGTGATATTATTTTAATTCATCACGATGTAAAAATGCTGGAACATATAACAGACACTGAAGAGCAGTTAAGTTTAGCTATTCTAAAAATGGCTGAAAACATTGTTAATATTGTCAAACGTGGAAGCCCCTTATCTTACTGGCATGTTATTGAAGGCAACGTATTGGATATCCTGCACTTAAGCGAAGATGACAAACTTGATTTACAAGAAGATGTGATCGACTTCTTAAATGAAAACTCATCTTAATGGTGTTTGCATCACCTCTTTGTGAATTTTCTCGCATTTATTAATCTACATAATAACCCTCTAATTCTTTAATTTAACATGACTTCTTGAAAACTATGTTAAATCAAAGAATAATCAATCTTATCTACGTTTCAATCATGAGTTCGGCAGTGAAAGCCAAAGAAATAAAAAATTTTTATATTAACGAAGAGCAATCTGTTTATTTGCTATCGCACCATGACGCGAAAAAGCATCGCCAATGGTTAACAATATGTATAAAAAAGCTTACTAATCTTGGCTATACGAATGTAGAAATGATTGGCTCTGGTGCATTTGGGTTTGTTTTTGCGGGCCTTGATGAAAAACAAGAACCCTGGGTTTTTAAGTTTTCGCGAATAACTTTAGCGCAAAGTGTAAGGGATAGGCTTGAAGATGAAGCATACATGCTTTCTCAAGTTGATAATCCACTTGTACCTAAGTTTTATGGCTTTGAACGCATAAAAAAGCAGGGTATTTTAATGATGTCTCGTGCTTTAGGTGAAGATCTTGAAAAAGTATCATTAAAAAAAGGACGTTTTAATGCTGCTGCGATTACCCGCTTAGCTTTAAAATTACGTAATGTATTAATAGATTTAAGGCGCCAGCAAAATGGTATAAACCCGCAGCCAATTGTTCATGGAGATATCAAACCATCTAACCTTGTTTGGGATGAGTCAACAGATGCTCTATCACTAGTTGATTGGGGCAGCTCAGTATATGCGCAAGTAGATAGTTATGGTGATCCAGTAACAAGTAATTTTATGGACCTTATGTCTGGAGATTTAAGTACTACCAATGCACGCATGGGAGATGTGTACTTTATTGGTGACGAACAAATGTCTGGAGAAAAGTCGTCCCCGAGATTCGATGAACAAGGAGTTGCCTCAACGCTTTATGCATTAGCCTCTGCACAATCATGTCGTTTTGGCGCGCAAGTTATACCTGCAAGCTCTTTAGGCCTACCTAAAGAGTTGGCGAAGGTAATTGATGGCATGCTGTCAAAAGATAAAATTAGCCGTGATAAAGCAGGTGATTACTTCATAAGAAATATGCCCTTAATTGCTAACGCTTTTTTGCCAGATATTAATATTCATGGTGAGCAAAAAACGTCAATTCCCTTTTGGTTTAGCAAAAGTAATGAATCACCAGATACAGTTGTATATAGTTCTCGTAAACAATTTTTGCGTCAAGCTGACCATAAACAACAATTACTAGATATAAATGATGCCCAACTTGACAGATATTATAAAGAGTTTCTATTTGACACCGGAGACACTGAAAAAGCATTCTTAGCTTCCATTAGTCGATTAGCTAAATACCCGGTAGTAGGGGGGTTGAGTTTTCATTGGAAGGAGGAATCTGTATATATAGAATCTTCGCTAATCATGCACGATAAAGCACTGGGAGTTGCATTTACTCAAGCGGTTAATAATACCGTAATGCTTGCTCAAGGCATTAAGCAAAAAGGATTGTTTAAATGTTGCTTATTCGATGCTAGAAAAACGATTCAATTAGAGCGAGATGGCACAGGCGCTTTTAAGTTTGAACATCTACCTGAACTTGATTATGAGGTGATGGACATTAAAAATGTTGAAGTAACTCGGCCCCACTCGTATTTTGAAGACGGAAAAGACCCTGACGAACAATTACAGTTACCAAAGAAAGTTATAAAGTGTGTTTTTGAGCTTAACCAAATTCATCATACCGGTTGTATAATTTTTGAAGCTCTGCCTGATAGAATGAAAATTCACCATTACTATCGTTTGTTAGATGCCAGTAAAGAAATTGAATTTAAACGTTTACTCAATAAACTGATGCAATACGCAGTCAGTATTACTGATGTCGGTGTTGCCGGATTTATGAAACTGCCTTATAAAAATACCCGTGAGTTTAGTTTATGTGAAAAACAAGCAGACTTTTTCTACCCAAAAGATCCAAAACGCTTTGAGTACCAAAGTTCATCTTAAACTACAAATTTAAATTAGTTAAAATTAAACCGTTTATGCAAGGGAGCAATTATGGCAAAAGCGAAACCAATTACTTCAATGCAAAGCTTTGGCATTTACACTCAGTGGGACTCATCTTCAAAAGATTTGCCACAGATACAGTCGTTTACAACGAAAGTGCCAGCTAAGCTTGATATCGAATTTGGCTTTATCGTGAACTTTAAAAAGGCAAAAGGGGAAAAGCTTCGTTATTGTATTTACCATCCAGAAATCCCAGATGCTGAAGGGGTCGTCATGGAGCCATTTGAAGGTGTTGAATACGTCAAAGATAATGATTGGGACTTTTACTTAGGTGATACGCTGTGGGAGCCCATCAGTAATAAAACAGGCGATTGGCGTATGACCATAGAGCTTAACGGTAAAATAATTGCAGATAAAACATTTGCCGTGTTTGAACAAGAAGCCATGTCAGAGATTGAATTTTGGCAAAAGCGTGGTTATTAATAAATTAAAAGTTTCTACCAAAAGGTTAGCTAGGATGGATCAATTGGGTGTGGAGTAGCTTTTAGTAAATAAATAATTTTCTGGCGTGTTAGCACCATTAAATAAAGCTGGCACTGCCAGCTTAATTATTGCAATATTTTGTTAGCACCTAGCACCTAGCACCTAGCACCTAGCACCTAGCACCTAGCACCTAGCACCTAGCACC